>NZ_JAPPSU010000039.1:0-2247 GCF_026719175.1 Citrobacter sp. R4 | reverse complement strand
TGATGAATATAATATTTATTCGTGGATAAGCTATCGTCCTTTTTTTACAGGAATGAATGCTGATATATCACCATATGGATATATGAGCATTTGATTCAGCCATCAGGTGAATGCTTTTTAGCCTCTGGCTGTACGGTTCAGTCAGCCACGTAAAGAGGGCTCAGACTACAGGATTTTTTATGTAATCCGCATGTTTTTATCTGTCGAATGTCTTTCGGCAGGTGTACGTAAAATGTCGTTAATCGCTAACAAGGAATTTACAAATGCCAACACCGTGTTACATCTCAATTACGGGGCAAACCCAGGGGAATATTACCGCTGGTGCATTCACTGCAGATTCTGTCGGCAATATCTACGTGCAGGGGCACGAGGATGAAATGCTGGTACAGGAATTCCAGCACAACGTGACTGTACCCACCGACCCGCAGTCCGGGCAGCCGAGTGGCCAGCGTTCGCATAAGCCGTTCGTCTTTACTGTGGCGCTGAACAAAGCCGTACCGCTGCTGTACAACGCGCTGGCTTCCGGCGAAATGCTGCCGAAAACTGAACTGCACTGGTGGCGTACTTCTGTTGAAGGCAAACAGGAGCATTACTTCACCACCCGCCTGACGGACTCGACGATTGTGGATATGAAGTTGCATATGCCGCACTGCCAGGACCCGGCAAAGCGCGAGTTCACGCAATTGCTCGAGGTTTCGCTGGCCTATCGCAAAATCGAGTGGGAGCACGTCAGGTCGGGTACTTCCGGTGCTGACGACTGGCGCGCGCCGCTGGAAGCATAAGGCTGAATCCACAGCACCCGCCCTTACGGGCAGGGTGCTGTTTTTATCGGGGTTCGTAAAAAAAAGCAGTGTCAGTAAGGGGTTACGTTTTTTTACGGGAGATGGCGGACGCCGGAAACTTCGGCGGTAGCGTGCCTGAATACAAGCGTGACACTGTACTGTCATTCGCCGCAGTCCGGCTGGTGGTTTTTTTTCTCTGTTAATTCAGCAGGTTATTCATGTCAACAGGATTACGTTTCACACTGGAGGTGGACGGCCTGCCAGCTGATGCGCTGGTCGTGGAGTCCTTTCACCTGGAGCAGTCCCTTTCCTCGCTGTTCACTCTCGATATTTCGCTGGTCAGCCAGCAGCTTCTCAGCATTGATTTTTCTCAGGTACTGGAAAAAACAGCGCACCTTAAAATCTGGCAGGGTGATGAGGTACAGCGCCGGGTGAATGGCATTGTGACCTGGTTTGAGCAGGGGGAAAACGACGGGCGCCAGATGCTGTACAGCATGAAAGTCCGCCCGCCATTGTGGCGCGCCTCCCTGCGGCAGAACTCCCGTATTTTTCAGAATGAGGACATTAAAAGCATTCTGGGGACGATATTGCAGGAAAACGGGGTAACGGACTGGAGCCCGCTGTTCAGCGAGGCGCATCCGGCGCGGGAGTTCTGCGTGCAGTACGGTGAAACGGATTTTGACTTTCTAGCGCGGATGGCGGCGGAGGAAGGGGTGTTCTTCTACGAAGAGCACTCGCCTGACAGCGACGACCAGAGCCTGGTGCTGTGCGACACGGTGCGCTTTCTGCCGGAGGCGTTTGAAATCCCGTGGAACCCGAATACCCGGACCGAAGTGAGCACGCCGTGTATCAGCCAGTTCCGCCACAGCGCACAGATACGCCCGTCTTCAGTCACCGGCAAGGACTACACCTTTAAACGCCCCGGCTGGGCGGGTCGCTTTGAGCAGCAGGGGCAGGATCTGGATCACCAGCGTACACAGTATGAAGTGTTTGATTATCCGGGGCGCTTCAAGGACGGACACGGGCAGAACTTCGCCCGCTGGCAGGTGGAGGGATGGCGCAATAATGCCGAAGAGGCGCAGGGAAAAAGCCGCTCGCCGGCAATATGGCCGGGACGGCGTATTCAGCTGACGGCACACCCGCAGGCGGGTCTGAACCGGGAATGGCAGGTGGTGAGCAGCGAGCTGCAGGGTAAACAGCCGCAGGCGGTGGCGGGGCGTTCCGGCTCAGGGACCACGCTTGAGAATGATTTTACGGTGATACCGGCGGACAGAACGTGGCGGCCCCGGCCGATGGAAAAACCGTCAGTGGACGGCCCGCAGTCGGCGGTGGTCACCGGTCCGGAGGGGGAGGAAATCTTCTGCGACGAACATGGCCGGGTGCGGGTGAAGTTTAACTGGGACCGGTATAACCCGGCGAACCAGGACAGCTCGTGCTGGATACGGGTGGCGCAGGCGTGGGCGGG
>NZ_JAPPSU010000038.1:0-2500 GCF_026719175.1 Citrobacter sp. R4 | reverse complement strand
CGCTGAGCTTCCGGTAAAGCGCTTCGGCCTGCTCATGCAGCTGTTCGCAGTCTGTCGCTTCGTCATCGAAGTCGAGCAGGTCAATTCTTTCCAGCAGGAGGAGTGTCTGGGCGCGGATAAATTTAGCCATGTTGAGAACGGCGGATTCCTGGCGGTTCATGTGTGTTTTTCCGTGTCTTGTGATGATTTTGATGTGAAAACAGGATGCCGTCATTCTGGTGCATAGTCATGCATGGCGTTAAAATTTACCTAGCACGTTTCTGGCGGCTTTTCGGGTGGTTTGTTGCCTGTTTTACCGTACAGCCGTCAGAAACGCCCTGAGAGCCTCTCAGGCGGTGCGCCCAACGGATGTTATGGTAAATGGTGCCTAATTAACGTTGACGTTTACATCAGCAGGACTTTGATAATTAGGTCGCTGTAATCCACTATCGCCAACCGATAAGCATTGGAATATGACGCTTATATCATCCCCTGGAAGCGAGCTAAACGTAGAGTGATCCATGTTCTTCACAAGGATGGTCTTGCCTTGATTAAGGCAATATTGGTTCGCTTCTGTTAACGCAGCTTTTTTTGCTCCAGCCTGTCCCCTTACAGGTGCAGCATGAACAGATATGGAATAAGTATCTGGCCCCATGGGTAATACGCCACTTGAATTAACGCATCCTGTAAGGGAAATCATTACTGCTGCAAAGCAAATGTATTTCATTACTCTAATATCCTATGTTTTTATTTTTCTATTTATTCAAATGGTTATGCTGGTTTGTTGGGTGATTGTGCATCATCCTACTATCTTGCCTGATTAGTAATCTTTTCAAAAGGATATGTTATCAAGGGGAACAGAAGTGGTGGCAGTAACTGGGGGTGGTTGATATCCAGACGTGGATATGAGCAATGTTTTCGAGGTTAGGATCTTCTTGTGATCCTGTCGTTACCGTCGTAATCTCTTGCCCTGTAAACGAAAAAACCACCCGGCAAGGTGGTTTTTCGAAGGTTCAGTAAACCGGCAAGTTTCTGAACCGTGGTAACAGTCTTGTGCGAGACGTGTCACCAAATCTGTCCTTCCAGTGTAGCCGTAGTAATGGCACCACTTCAAGAACTCTCACAACATCTCTCGCACATCCTGTTTACCAGTGGCTACTGCCAATGGCGATTTGTCGTGCCTTTTCGGGTTGGACTCAAGTTGATAGTTACCGGAAAGAGCGTGGTAGTCGGACTGAACGGGGGGTTCGTGCATACAGTCCAGCTTGGAGCGAACTGCCTTCCCGGAACCGAGTGTCAGGCGTGGAATGAGAAACCGCGGCCATAACAGCGGAATGACACCGGTAAACCGAAAGGCAGGAACAGGAGAGCGCACGAGGGAGCCACCAGGGGGAAACGCCTGGTATCTTTAAGTCCTGTCGGGTTTCGCCACCACTGATTTGAGCGTCAGATTTCGTGATGCTTGTCAGGGGGGCGGAGCCTATGGAAAAACGGCAACGCCGTGGCCTTGCTTCTTCTTTGCTAAGTATTGCCCTGGCATCCTCTAGGAAATTTCCGCCCAGTTTGTAAGCCCACACCGCTCGCCGCAGCCGAACGACCGAGCGCAGCGAGTCAGTGAGCGAGGAAGCGGAATATCTCCTGTCTCGTATATTCTGCTGACGCGCCGGTGCCGCCTTTTTCCTCCTTCCACATGAAGCACTTCACTGACCTCCGCATCCGTGTCGACATATCAAGCCAGTATACACTCCGCTAGCGCTACGTGACTGGTTCAGGGCTGCGCCCCGAAACCCGTCAACAGCCTGACGCGCCTGCGGCTTGTCCAACCCCGCGCCGACCGGGAAAGCTTTTCCCGCCCGTCACGGCGTTATCAGGAGACTGGTTTGTCCGAGAAACGGAACAAGATGCTCACCATGTGGGGGACGGAGGATGAGCACCGGCTACTGCTGGAACGCTGCGGGGGTACACAGCTTTCTGCATGGGTGCGCCCGTCTGCTATGTCTGTTCCTCCTAGTTTTGGTGGGTGCTTATATCTCTACTAAATGGCATAACATGTCACTACTAACCGCGATGCTAAAGCGGGCTGTTTTTCAAAGTATTACCGGCCCCCGTGCCGGTTTTTTTTCTTACCGGAAGGGGCTTCGTGTTTATTGATGTTCTGATTTTCGGAGGGTGTACTGATCGCCTTGCCAGGCGACGCGAGGAAGGACATATTTACGACGAGGTACTTTCTGTACTTTAGGGAAGGTGTGGCAGATGAGCTGACCCAGATACATTTCTGGCGTGTCGTTAGTGCATTATATCCCGAGGCATTTAACCGTATTGATTACCTCCCTGATTCTCGTAAATACCGTCTCTGGTTATCCTGATTTTTAATCTCGTCACTGCTTGCTTACCGTTCCAGTCTGTATTGTCTGCATTTTTCTTTCATACTGAGTGCCTCACGACCCGTAATAAATTCCGTGTCCGTTCATCCTTGAGCGACGACTGGAGGATGAAGATCTCTCAAAAGATGATGTGGATG
>NZ_JAPPSU010000037.1:0-2678 GCF_026719175.1 Citrobacter sp. R4 | reverse complement strand
GGCCAGGCCTCAGCATTTTATTATGGTGATCCCCTGGGCGAAATGCGCCTGGTAAGCAGAGTTTTTGAAATGTAAGGCCTTTGAATAAGACAAAAGGCTGCCTCATCGCTAACTTTGCAACAGTGCCTTTAAGCGTGCATAATAAGCCCTACACAAATTGGGAGTTAGACATCATGAGCAACGCAAAAACAAAGTTAGGCATCACAAAGTACAGCATCGTGACCAACAGCAACGATTCCGTCACACTGCGCCTCATGACTGAGCATGACCTTGCGATGCTCTATGAGTGGCTAAATCGATCTCATATCGTCGAGTGGTGGGGCGGAGAAGAAGCACGCCCGACACTTGCTGACGTACAGGAACAGTACTTGCCAAGCGTTTTAGCGCAAGAGTCCGTCACTCCATACATTGCAATGCTGAATGGAGAGCCGATTGGGTATGCCCAGTCGTACGTTGCTCTTGGAAGCGGGGACGGACGGTGGGAAGAAGAAACCGATCCAGGAGTACGCGGAATAGACCAGTTACTGGCGAATGCATCACAACTGGGCAAAGGCTTGGGAACCAAGCTGGTTCGAGCTCTGGTTGAGTTGCTGTTCAATGATCCCGAGGTCACCAAGATCCAAACGGACCCGTCGCCGAGCAACTTGCGAGCGATCCGATGCTACGAGAAAGCGGGGTTTGAGAGGCAAGGTACCGTAACCACCCCATATGGTCCAGCCGTGTACATGGTTCAAACACGCCAGGCATTCGAGCGAACACGCAGTGATGCCTAACCCTTCCATCGAGGGGGACGTCCAAGGGCTGGCGCCCTTGGCCGCCCCTCATGTCAAACGTTGGGCGAACCCGGAGCCTCATTAATTGTTAGCCGTTAAAATTAAGCCCTTTACCAAACCAATACTTATTATGAAAAACACAATACATATCAACTTCGCTATTTTTTTAATAATTGCAAATATTATCTACAGCAGCGCCAGTGCATCAACAGATATCTCTACTGTTGCATCTCCATTATTTGAAGGAACTGAAGGTTGTTTTTTACTTTACGATGCATCCACAAACGCTGAAATTGCTCAATTCAATAAAGCAAAGTGTGCAACGCAAATGGCACCAGATTCAACTTTCAAGATCGCATTATCACTTATGGCATTTGATGCGGAAATAATAGATCAGAAAACCATATTCAAATGGGATAAAACCCCCAAAGGAATGGAGATCTGGAACAGCAATCATACACCAAAGACGTGGATGCAATTTTCTGTTGTTTGGGTTTCGCAAGAAATAACCCAAAAAATTGGATTAAATAAAATCAAGAATTATCTCAAAGATTTTGATTATGGAAATCAAGACTTCTCTGGAGATAAAGAAAGAAACAACGGATTAACAGAAGCATGGCTCGAAAGTAGCTTAAAAATTTCACCAGAAGAACAAATTCAATTCCTGCGTAAAATTATTAATCACAATCTCCCAGTTAAAAACTCAGCCATAGAAAACACCATAGAGAACATGTATCTACAAGATCTGGATAATAGTACAAAACTGTATGGGAAAACTGGTGCAGGATTCACAGCAAATAGAACCTTACAAAACGGATGGTTTGAAGGGTTTATTATAAGCAAATCAGGACATAAATATGTTTTTGTGTCCGCACTTACAGGAAACTTGGGGTCGAATTTAACATCAAGCATAAAAGCCAAGAAAAATGCGATCACCATTCTAAACACACTAAATTTATAAAAAATCTAATGGCAAAATCGCCCAACCCTTCAATCAAGTCGGGACGGCCAAAAGCAAGCTTTTGGCTCCCCTCGCTGGCGCTCGGCGCCCCTTATTTCAAACGTTAGACGGCAAAGTCACAGACCGCGGGATCTCTTATGACCAACTACTTTGATAGCCCCTTCAAAGGCAAGCTGCTTTCTGAGCAAGTGAAGAACCCCAATATCAAAGTTGGGCGGTACAGCTATTACTCTGGCTACTATCATGGGCACTCATTCGATGACTGCGCACGGTATCTGTTTCCGGACCGTGATGACGTTGATAAGTTGATCATCGGTAGTTTCTGCTCTATCGGGAGTGGGGCTTCCTTTATCATGGCTGGCAATCAGGGGCATCGGTACGACTGGGCATCATCTTTCCCGTTCTTTTATATGCAGGAAGAACCTGCATTCTCAAGCGCACTCGATGCCTTCCAAAAAGCAGGTAATACTGTCATTGGCAATGACGTTTGGATCGGCTCTGAGGCAATGGTCATGCCCGGAATCAAGATCGGGCACGGTGCGGTGATAGGCAGCCGCTCGTTGGTGACAAAAGATGTGGAGCCTTACGCTATCGTTGGCGGCAATCCCGCTAAGAAGATTAAGAAACGCTTCACCGATGAGGAAATTTCATTGCTTCTGGAGATGGAGTGGTGGAATTGGTCACTGGAGAAGATCAAAGCGGCAATGCCCATGCTGTGCTCGTCTAATATTGTTGGCCTGCACAAGTATTGGCTCGAGTTTGCCGTCTAACAATTCAATCAAGCCGATGCCGCTTCGCGGCACGGCTTATTTCAGGCGTTATGCAGCCAAATCCCAACAATTAAGGGTCTTAAAATGGTAAAAGATTGGATTCCCATCTCTCATGATAATTACAAGCAGGTGCAAGGACCGTTCTATCATGGAACCAAAGCCAATTTGGCGATT
>NZ_JAPPSU010000036.1:0-2774 GCF_026719175.1 Citrobacter sp. R4 | reverse complement strand
AGCCTGTCGCCGTCCCAGCCGTACCATGTCACTTCCGGGGTTTTATCCAGGTAAATATATTCCTCCCCGCTGAGACTCCCGCGCTCCCGCCGGCTTTTCCACACCCGTTTTCCGATGCGGCGGCCCGACGGGTCATACAGGTAGCGGCTTTCCAGCAGTACAGCGCTCTGTTGCTCAATGCGATAATTCGCCAGCCGGTGCCGGGTATCGTAATGATAGTGGTGGCTGTGGCTGCCGCCGTCGTCGATTTTACGCTCATGAGCTATTCCTTTATGACATTTCCGATTTCATTCTATTTCACCTAAAATGACATCCTTATAGTTTTATTACTTTTCCACGTTTGCCTCCGTCATCAATAAAATACGTTCCTAAACGCAATTTATCTGTTTCATCCTTTCTCATTAAAGTAAACTCCTCTATTAATGAATAATGTGTATATGTTGACCGATAAGAAAGCACTACTACATTAGAATTAATGACATTACTTGATATTAAATCGAATTTTATAAAATCACCTAAAACTTCTTTTTTTCTTTTCATCAACATTAAAAAGTCTTCTTTGTTTGTGATTTTTTTAAAGTCATCAGTTCCATTAGCATATATAGTGGAGAAATCATTTTTATTATATAACCCCTGTAAATAAAGAATATTTTGTTGAGCTTCGTTTCTTACCTCTGCATCATCCTGAATAACTGAAAGTGCTATAACCCTCCATGTAAAGGCGGCAAGTACAGCAAAAAAAAATGCCACTGCAATCAAAATATATTTCTTGCTTTCCATTTTATTACCCCAACAACTCGGACAGGCATCGAGAAACTTGAGAACACGTTAACTCTCCACCAAAAGCCCCTAACCCGGGTCCAAAACTGAGAGATCCTGAATAATTCCCAGCCAAATCCTTTGCTCCTGTAGCAGCAAACTTACCCAATAACCCTCCGGAATATATAACACCTTTCGACTTGGTTTCACCAGGGGATATACTGCCACCAGAAATAGATCCTGATACAGATAGCCCGCCAGCAAATCCTACTCCGCTGTGATCACAAAGAATATAGTACGCACAAACATCACTATTGCCTGATGCCTTTTCATTTGACCCAATTGATATTCCAGCAGCAAATTTTCCTCCGCTGAATGCGTCCAAAGCACCTCCAACGTCAACAGAAAGAGAACCTGATGGGGGCAAATATGTCGGTCCATTAGCTGCGTCTATTGCTGTTGCTGCATCAGCATGGGACATGTTACCTTCCGATGCAGCACTCACTGCGGAACCTGACCATTTACCAAA
Source organism: Citrobacter sp. R4 (assembly GCF_026719175.1). NCBI lineage: Bacteria > Pseudomonadati > Pseudomonadota > Gammaproteobacteria > Enterobacterales > Enterobacteriaceae > Citrobacter > Citrobacter sp. R4. The sequence goes on along the minus strand of NZ_JAPPSU010000036.1, from coordinate 1,486 downwards.
TTCACCGCCAAACGCCACCAGCCCAAACGGATCTATTTTCGATACGGGATTCAATGGGTAAGTATACAGGTTCCATCCCCCCGCCAGCCCAATCGGGTCCTGCGTGATATACCGTCCCTGCACCGGGTCGTAATACCGGTGACGGTTATAGTACAGCCCCGTCTCTTCATCATACTGCTGACCCGGCAAACAGAGCAGTTGCTCCAGTCACTCAGGAGATTGTAATAGTGATATAGTGCAATGCCGGTTTCAATGTCATAACGCTGGCCTTTTATCTGTATTAACTGATATGGCTGACTTGCTACATATTAATGCCTTAAGATTTTCCCTCCCCTTGTCTGTGATACTATCGCAAACTCTACTAGCCCATTCTACTTCACTCTTTTCCAAACATTGAATTTTCTTATCGCTCATTGTTCTAATGTTAGGTGTTGCATCACCATTTAATAACATCCATGTTTCATTTTTCTTCATAAAACATCTCCCATCATGTTCAAATATATTCGGTGTGAATTTATTATCAGAATCCCATGTTACGACTTGTTCGAGGGCGATATTATCTTGATACTCCATACCTGCATTATAATAGTCGCAAGATATAATTAGCATGGAAATAATTGCCACCAATATTTTTCCAAGCATTTCCATTTACTTTACCTCTTGAAATTCAAATGGGAATCCAGTGAAAGGACCTTTAGGCATAATATATCTTTTAGATCCATAAAGCTCACCGAGCACTTGTAGGCTTATAGGTGTATTTGTATTCATAGAAGGGTTACTAAACCCGCACGCCTCAAAAATCATGTTCGTCCGGCTAAAACAATTATTTGCAATAGGAAGAGGGCCAAGGCTAATAGTTTTTAGATTTTTATTAAGGTCTATTGCCTTATTCATCATACATTGTTCTTCTTCATCTGTTGTATCTATTATCCAAATCCAAGTATCTCTGCGGGGTTGCATCTTTTTAAAATAATCAGAGACAGAAGCTCCCATCTCATCTCTAGTTCCCGAACTCATTAATCCATACCGATTTGCCGCCGCAGCATGCCCAAAAGGATTATCAGGAACGGGACCGTTACCTATTATCATCGTACTAAGCCCTAATGGATCAACGTGTTGCTCCGGATTCAGCGGATACGCATACCCATTCCACCCACCAATCAACCCTATCGGGTCCTGAGTGATATACCGTCCCTGTAACGGGTCGTAATACCGGTGACGGTTATAGTACAGCCCCGTCTCTTCATCATACTGCTGCCCCGGCAGACGGATGAGCTGTTTCATGTTATGTGGATTATTCTCGCGCTGCACATTCCCCCAGGCATCATATTCTGCCGACCAGTCCGCTTTCCCCTCCGCGTTTATCAGCGCCAGCGGCAGGCCACGGTGGTCGCAGTGGTACAGGTGGATTTTTCTCTGCGGCGTGTATACCGGCTCCATCTGGTTTTGTATCTGCTCCGGCGTTAACCCGCACTGCGCCAGCCAC
>NZ_JAPPSU010000035.1:0-2805 GCF_026719175.1 Citrobacter sp. R4 | reverse complement strand
TCTTCGGGTTGTGAGGTTAAGCGACCAAGCGTACACGGTGGATGCCCTGGCAGTCAGAGGCGATGAAGGACGTGCTAATCTGCGAAAAGCGTCGGCGAGGTGATATGAACCTTTGACCCGGCGATGTCCGAATGGGGAAACCCAGTGTGACTCGTCACACTATCGTTAACTGAATACATAGGTTAACGAGGCGAACCGGGGGAACTGAAACATCTAAGTACCCCGAGGAAAAGAAATCAACCGAGATTCCCCCAGTAGCGGCGAGCGAACGGGGAGCAGCCCAGAGCCTGAATCAGCCAGTGTGGTAGTGGAAGTGTCTGGAAAGGCACGCGATACAGGGTGACAGCCCCGTACACAAAACCGCACCGGTTGTGAGCTCGATGAGTAGGGCGGGACACGTGGTATCCTGTCTGAATATGGGGGGACCATCCTCCAAGGCTAAATACTCCTGACTGACCGATAGTGAACCAGTACCGTGAGGGAAAGGCGAAAAGAACCCCGGCGAGGGGAGTGAAAAAGAACCTGAAACCGTGTACGTACAAGCAGTGGGAGCCTCTTTATGGGGTGACTGCGTACCTTTTGTATAATGGGTCAGCGACTTATATTCTGTAGCAAGGTTAACCGTATAGGGGAGCCGCAGGGAAACCGAGTCTTAACTGGGCGTTAAGTTGCAGGGTATAGACCCGAAACCCGGTGATCTAGCCATGGGCAGGTTGAAGGTTGGGTAACACTAACTGGAGGACCGAACCGACTAATGTTGAAAAATTAGCGGATGACCTGTGGCTGGGGGTGAAAGGCCAATCAAACCGGGAGATAGCTGGTTCTCCCCGAAAGCTATTTAGGTAGCGCCTCGTGAATTCATCTCCGGGGGTAGAGCACTGTTTCGGCTAGGGGGCCATCCCGGCTTACCAACCCGATGCAAACTGCGAATACCGGAGAATGTTATCACGGGAGACACACGGCGGGTGCTAACGTCCGTCGTGAAGAGGGAAACAACCCAGACCGCCAGCTAAGGTCCCAAAGTCATGGTTAAGTGGGAAACGATGTGGGAAGGCTCAGACAGCCAGGATGTTGGCTTAGAAGCAGCCATCATTTAAAGAAAGCGTAATAGCTCACTGGTCGAGTCGGCCTGCGCGGAAGATGTAACGGGGCTAAACCATGCACCGAAGCTGCGGCAGCGACACTATGTGTTGTTGGGTAGGGGAGCGTTCTGTAAGCCGTTGAAGGTGTGTCGTGAGGCATGCTGGAGGTATCAGAAGTGCGAATGCTGACATAAGTAACGATAAAGCGGGTGAAAAGCCCGCTCGCCGGAAGACCAAGGGTTCCTGTCCAACGTTAATCGGGGCAGGGTGAGTCGACCCCTAAGGCGAGGCCGAAAGGCGTAGTCGATGGGAAACAGGTTAATATTCCTGTACTTGGTGTTACTGCGAAGGGGGGACGGAGAAGGCTATGTCGGCCGGGCGACGGTTGTCCCGGTTTAAGCGTGTAGGCTGACTTTCCAGGCAAATCCGGAGAGTCAAGGCTGAGGCGTGATGACGAGGCACTACGGTGCTGAAGTGACAAATGCCCTGCTTCCAGGAAAAGCCTCTAAGCATCAGGTAACATCAAATCGTACCCCAAACCGACACAGGTGGTCAGGTAGAGAATACCAAGGCGCTTGAGAGAACTCGGGTGAAGGAACTAGGCAAAATGGTGCCGTAACTTCGGGAGAAGGCACGCTGATATGTAGGTGAAGTCCCTCGCGGATGGAGCTGAAATCAGTCGAAGATACCAGCTGGCTGCAACTGTTTATTAAAAACACAGCACTGTGCAAACACGAAAGTGGACGTATACGGTGTGACGCCTGCCCGGTGCCGGAAGGTTAATTGATGGGGTTATCCGTAAGGAGAAGCTCTTGATCGAAGCCCCGGTAAACGGCGGCCGTAACTATAACGGTCCTAAGGTAGCGAAATTCCTTGTCGGGTAAGTTCCGACCTGCACGAATGGCGTAATGATGGCCAGGCTGTCTCCACCCGAGACTCAGTGAAATTGAACTCGCTGTGAAGATGCAGTGTACCCGCGGCAAGACGGAAAGACCCCGTGAACCTTTACTATAGCTTGACACTGAACACTGGTCCTTGATGTGTAGGATAGGTGGGAGGCTTTGAAGCGTGGACGCCAGTCTGCGTGGAGCCGCCCTTGAAATACCACCCTTTAATGGCTGGTGTTCTAACGTGGGCCCGTAATCCGGGTTGCGGACAGTGTCTGGTGGGTAGTTTGACTGGGGCGGTCTCCTCCTAAAGAGTAACGGAGGAGCACGAAGGTTGGCTAATCCTGGTCGGACATCAGGAGGTTAGTGCAATGGCATAAGCCAGCTTGACTGCGAGCGTGACGGCGCGAGCAGGTGCGAAAGCAGGTCATAGTGATCCGGTGGTTCTGAATGGAAGGGCCATCGCTCAACGGATAAAAGGTACTCCGGGGATAACAGGCTGATACCGCCCAAGAGTTCATATCGACGGCGGTGTTTGGCACCTCGATGTCGGCTCATCACATCCTGGGGCTGAAGTAGGTCCCAAGGGTATGGCTGTTCGCCATTTAAAGTGGTACGCGAGCTGGGTTTAGAACGTCGTGAGACAGTTCGGTCCCTATCTGCCGTGGGCGCTGGAGAACTGAGGGGGGCTGCTCCTAGTACGAGAGGACCGGAGTGGACGCATCACTGGTGTTCGGGTTGTCATGCCAATGGCACTGCCCGGTAGCTAAATGCGGAAGAGATAAGTGCTGAAAGCATCTAAGCACGAAACTTGCCCCGAGATGAGTTCTCCCTGA
>NZ_JAPPSU010000034.1:0-3376 GCF_026719175.1 Citrobacter sp. R4 | reverse complement strand
CGCTGAGCTTCCGGTAAAGCGCTTCGGCCTGCTCATGCAGCTGTTCGCAGTCTGTCGCTTCGTCATCGAAGTCGAGCAGGTCAATTCTTTCCAGCAGGAGGAGTGTCTGGGCGCGGATAAATTTAGCTATGTTGAGAACGGCGGATTCCTGGCGGTTCATGTGTGTTTTCCTGTGTCTTGTGATGATTTTGATGTGAAAACAGGATGCCGTCATTCTGGTGCATAGTCATGCATGGCGTTAAAATTTACCTGGCACGTTTCTGGCGGCTTTTCGGGTGGTTTGTTACCTGTTTTACCGTACCGCCGTCAGAAACGCCCTGAGGGCGCCTGAGGCGGTGCGGGCAACGGATGTTATGGTAAATCCGGTGGCTTTGACGTGCCTGCCGTTGTGTACCGTCGTGAGTGAAAATAATTATATTGTTCGAAGAACAGCGCTTTTTGGCCGGAGAAAAGCAGTTCTGCAAACGATGGTATATCGATATGAGTTCTTTTGGCATTAATCCAGGCAAGACGCCGGGCAATAAGCGTAATATTCCGGGTGTTACTTATTTCCATTTCTGTCAACAGCATCCCCCCCACGCCGGAGAATAAAAAAGCCGCCTGTTCCAGCGGCAAGCCCTACATCAAGGGAAACTACGTCTTACGATTCGTTTTGAACCGGGACGCTTTGTTGCTGCGAATCACTAACCAGATAATCCACGTTTTGTGAGTGGGTTTAGGTTAAGGCTTCAATAGAACAATAATAACGTTAAGTGATTAGGGCAACCTGTGATTGCTAAAATGATGAAGTCTTCACATCATTTCGGTGAAGGCGATATGTGTTACACCACGTATTGAGAGACCTGCATGCCCTTTACAGGTGAACGGGAACGGGAATAGAGCGGCGATTTAGCCAGAGATGGGTTTCATAACACTGTAATTCATATCACAATTATTATAACTGGCGGTATTTTTTTAACCTTTGCAATTCGTTTTATCTGATGTTTATGATAATTTTCAAAAAGTTGGCCCCCTGACATCACCGGGAGCCAAAAAAAATACACCAGTTATTATTGTGGCTATATTATTTCATGAGTAAACAAATATGTCAGGCGTATATTTGTTTACTCAAATTGCTTGTTTTTTAGTCATCGTGATGGGTAATGACTCCAACTTACTGATAGTGTTTTATGTTCAGATAATGCCCGATGACCTTGTCATGCAGCTCCACCGATTTTGAGAACGACAGTGACTTCCGTCCCAGCCTTGCCAGATGTTGTCTCAGATTCAGGTTATGTCGCTCAATGCGCTGCGTATATCGCTTGCTGATAACGTGCAGCTTTCCCTTCAGGCGTGATTCATACAGCGGCCAGCCATCCGTCATCCATACCACGACCTCAAAGGCCGACAGCAGGCTCAGAAGACGCTCCAGTGTGGCCAGAGTGCGTTCACCGAAGACGTGCGCCACAACCGTCCTCCGTATCCTGTCATACGCGTAAAACAGCCAGCGCTGACGTGATTTAGCACCGACGTAGCCCCACTGTTCGTCCATTTCAGCGCAGACAATCACATCACTGCCCGGTTGTATGCGCGAGGTTACCGACTGCGGCCTGAGTTTTTTAAGTGACGTAAAACCGTGTTGAGGCCAACGCCCATAATGCGTGCACTGGCGCGACATCCGACGCCATTCATGGCCATATCAATGATTTTCTGGTGCGTACCGGGCTGAGAGGCGGTGTAAGTGAACTGTAGTTGCCATGTTTTACGGCAATGAGAGCAGAGATAGCGCTGATGTCCGGCAGTGCTTTTGCCGTTACGCACCACGCCTTCAGTAGCGGAGCAGGAAGGACATCTGATGGAAATGGAAGCCACGCAAGCACCTTAAAATCACCATCATACACTAAATCAGTAAGTTGGCAGCATTACCCGGATTTGAGAGTCGCAAACCCATATTAGGGCAAAGAAAGCCTAATGCCCCCGTGGTGGGTACACCAGAAAACGGGGAGCGAAGCGACCAGCATCAGGCCGTTCGTATGCTGCTTCGATTTTGTGGGTGTTGCGCCAGACCTTGGCAATCACGCTTCACCGCAACCGCTGCCTTCACTCTCACTTTATCAGGTACGTTATTGGTTAACGTGAGACCGGGTAGAGCCAGCTTCTTTCCCGAGCTGGTCAGGTTCCCACCGCTTGCCTGTTTATCCTGCCGGAGTCCGGGGCGTAGACCTGAGAGTCAAGGTGCAGATATGGGTTTAATGTCGTTGAATGGTATTAAGCTGGTAGTGACATTCCTAGCCAGCCCTGCTAGGATTTGATTGCGGTCTGATCCGAGCAGGTATCTGCACGAATTAGAGTACTCAAGCCCTGTGATTCTGTCACGGGGCTTTTGTACATCTAGAGCCAGAAAAATCATTATCACTCAGTCAGATCACCGCAACGCCCGCCACAGCTTCATGACCGAACGTAGTGAGCGAATGAGCGAGGAGGCGTCATTTTCACCGTCCGCCCATCATTCTGCTTATGCTTCGAAGCCGCATTTTCCTCTGCCACATAGCCCGATTTCTGTCAATTTCCGCACAGTGTTAAAATAGATAAGCCAGTATACACTCCGCTAGCGCTATGTGACTGGTTCAGGGCTGCGCCCCGAAACCCGCCAAAAGCCTGACGCGCCTGCGGCTTGTCCAACCCCGCGCCGACCGGGAAAGGGTTTCCCGCCCGTCACGGCGTTATCAGGAGACTGGTTTGTCCGAGAAACGGAACAAGATACTCACCATGTGGGTGACGGAGGATGAGTACCGGCTACTGCTGGAACGCTGCGGGGGTACACAGCTTTCTGCATGGGTGCGCCCGTCTGCTATGTCTGTTCCTCCTAGTTTTGGTGGGTGCTTATATCTCTGCTCAATGGCATAACATGTCACTATTAACCGCGATGCTAAAGCGGGCTGTTTTTCACAGTATTACCGGCTCCCGTGCCGGTTTTTTTTCTTACCGGAAGGGACTTCGTGTTTATTGATGTTCTGATTTTCGGAGGGTGTACTGATCGCCTTGCAAGGGACACGATGAGGATTGTAGCCCGCGAGGAAGGAAAGACTTACGACGAGGTACTTTCTGACATCAGGGAAGGTGGGGCAGATGAGCTGACCCAGATACATTTCTGGCGTGTCGTTAGTGCATTATATCCCGGGGCATTTAACCGTATTGATTACCTCTCTGAGTCTCGGAAATACCGTCTCTGGTTATCCTGATTTTTAATCTCGTCACTGCTTGCTTACAGTTCCAGTCTGTATTGTCTGCATTTTTCTTTCATACTGAGTGCCTCACGACCCGTAATAAATTCCGTGTCCGTTCATCCTTGAGCGACGACTGGAGGATGAAGATCTCTCAAAAGATGATGTGGATG
>NZ_JAPPSU010000033.1:0-3421 GCF_026719175.1 Citrobacter sp. R4 | reverse complement strand
AGTACCAGCGTACGGCCCACAGAATGATGTCACGCTGAAAATGCCGGCCTTTGAATGGGTTCATGTGCAGCTCCATCAGCAAAAGGGGATGATAAGTTTATCACCACCGACTATTTGCAACAGTGCCCCCCGCCCTGCAGGAACGCCTGCGCCAACTGCATCCCTACGAACTCCCGGAGCTGCTCGCGGTCGAAGCCGCGTCCGGCCTGCCCGAATACCTGCAATGGCTGGCCGCCGAGAGCCGACCGGTAAACTGAGCCAATGACCGCATCCACGATCCGCCTGCGCCGCTGGCTGGCCGGGCTCGCCCTGCTGCTTGCGCTGCCCGCGACCTCGGCCGTCGCCCAGGACTTCGAACTGCCGCCGGTCGACGAGGTCTTCGTCCTGTCCGCGCAGGCCACCGCGCCGGACCGCATCGAGGTGCGCTGGCGGATCGCCGACGGCTATTACCTGTACCGGCACCGCACCTCGGTCAAGGCCGATGCCGCCTTCACCGGCGCGACCATGGCGCTGCCGAAGGGCAAGGCCTACCGCGACGAATTCTTCGGCGACGTCGAAACCTACCGCAAGGAATTGCTCGGCACCCTCACCGGCACGCCCGCGGCCGGCGCGAGCGCGACCACCCTGACCGTGAAGTACCAGGGCTGCGCCGATGCCGGCGTGTGCTACCCGCCGCAGACCCGCACCCTGAAGGTCGCGTTGCCGGGCGAAGCGGGCGCTGGCGGCTTCGGCTGTAAGGCGCGCGGGCTGCATGATTATGTCGTCAAGAACGGCTCTGCCGATCATCCCAACGCCGAGGTGAAATTCGCACTGGGTGATGTGGTCAACACCATGATCGGCTGCACTAATGGTGAAACGATCATGCTGTGCCACGACACCTCGCTGCCGCGCCCCTATTCTCTCGGCTTTCGGGTGCAAGGCACCGAGGGGCTGTGGATGGACGTCAACAAGTCGATCTATCTGGAGGGCAAGAGCCCACAGCCGCACCGCTGGGAGCCTGCCGAGGGCTGGTTTGCGAAATACGATCACCCGCTATGGAAACGCTACGCCGATCTGGCGGCAGGGGCCGGGCATGGCGGGATGGACTGGTTCGTGATCCACGCTTTTGTCGAGGCGCTGAAGGCCAAGGCCCCGATGCCAATCGACATTTACGACGCGCTGGCCTGGAGCGCGATCACGCCTCTGTCGGAACAATCGATTGCTGAGGGCAATCGCACGTTAGATTTTCCCGACTTCACCCGAGGGCAGTGGCGCACCCGCAAGCCGATCTTTGCGCTGAACGACGCCTATTGATCGACGCGATTTAGGCCAAGCGCACCGCAAAGGCGAAATTGGTAATCTTGTCGGTATCCTTGACGCCCGGCGCGCTTTCGACGCCGCTGGAGGTATCGACCAGCGGCGCTCCGGTGCGCGCAATCGCCTCGGCAACATTCGTCGGATTTAGCCCGCCTGCCAGCCCCCACGGCAAGGCACCGCGATATCCGGCCAGCAGCGACCAGTCGAACGCCAACCCCATGCCGCCGGGCAGCGCGCCTTTGGGGGTCTTGGCGTCGAACAAGATCAAGTCCGCCGCCCCGGCATAGGCTGCGGCGCGTGCGACATCGCTGGCGCTGGCGACGGGCAGCGCCTTCCACACCGGCTTGCCAAACCGCGCGCGCAACTGGGCCACGCGTTCGGGCGATTCCGAACCGTGCAGCTGCAGCGCGTTCAGCTTGGCTGCCACCAGTGCGTCGGCGATGACAGCATCATCCGCATCGACGAACAAACCGACCATGGCGATCTGGCCAGCTGCGCGCGATGTCAAAGCGCCCGCGACATTCGACGTAACCGCACGGGGCGACGCTGGATAGAACACCAACCCGGCATAGTCCGCCCGCGCCGCGATGGTCGCATCGAGCGCCTCGGGTGTGCTGATCCCGCAAATCTTGATTTTCGCGGGCATGCGGTCAGTCGGGGTTCTGGATCAGCCGCACCAGCGTGCAGTCGGGATCGATCAGGTAGCCGATCCTCAGGCCGCTCGCCTCCAGTTGCGGAGCTTTGAAGCGCGGCCAGCCGGTGCTTTTTTCCTCGGCTCCCGCCGCGTTCACCAATGCCACCATGGCATCGAGATCATCCAACCGCAGGCAACAGCCGAACGAGCTCGTAGCTGGGTCGAGGTCAGGATAGGGGAAGAATTCGAGCTGCAAACCGCCGCGCTGCAGGATCATCCAGCCGCGATCCTTCCAACTCGTCGCAAAGCCCAGCTTCGCATAAAACGCCTCTGTCACATCGAAATCGCGCGATGGCAGATTGGGGGTGACGTGGTCAGCCATGGCTCAGCGCAGCTTGTCGGCCATGCGGGCCGTATGAGTGATTGCGGCGCGGCTATCGGGGGCGGAATGGCTCATCACGATCATGCTGGCCTTGGGGAACGCCGCACCAAACGCGCGCGCTGACGCGGCGTAGTGCTCAGTGTCGGCATCACCGAGATTGCCGAGCGACTTGGCCTTGCTGTCCTTGATCAGGCAGCCACCAAAAGCGATGTCGGTGCCGTCGATCCCAACGGTGATATTGTCACTGGTGTGGCCGGGGCCGGGGTAAAATACCTTGAGCGGGCCAAAGTTGGGCGCGGTTGCTGGTTCGACCCAGCCATTGGCGGCGAAAGTCAGGCTGTGTTGCGCCGCAACCAGCCCCTCTTGCGGGGCAAGCTGGTTCGACAACGCATTGGCATAAGTCGCAATCCCCGCCGCATGCAGCGCGTCCATACCGCCCATCTTGTCCTGATGCGCGTGAGTCACCACCGCCAGCGCGACCGGCAGGTTGATCTCCTGCTTGATCCAGTTGAGGATCTGGGCGGTCTGGTCATCGGTCCAGGCGGTATCGACCAACAGCACGCGGCCGCCATCCCTGACGATCAAACCGTTGGAAGCGACTGCCCCGAAACCCGGCATGTCGAGATAGGAAGTGTGCTGCCAGACATTCGGTGCGAGCTGGCGGAAAACCAGATCGCCAAACCGTTGGTCGCCAGTTTCCATTTGCTGGCCAATCGTCGGGCGGATTTCACCGGGCATGCACCCGCTCAGCATCAATGCAGCGGCTAATGCGGTGCTCAGCTTCGCGACCGGGTGCATAATATTGGGCAATTCCATCAAGTTTTCCTTTTATTCAGCATTAAAAACCCCGCAAATGCGAGGCCTAGTAAATAGATGATCTTAATTTGGTTCACTGTAGCAAAAATATGGGGCGAATTCAAACATGAGGTGCGACAGTTTCAAAAGCCATATGATAATCAACAAGCTGAGCAAATTTCTCTAAGGAAGGTGCGAACAAGTCCCTGATATGAGATCATGTTTGTCATCTGGAGCCATGGAACAGGGTTCATCATGAGTCATCAACTTACCTTCGCCGACAGTGAATTCAGCAGTAAGCGCCGTCAGACCAG
>NZ_JAPPSU010000032.1:0-4247 GCF_026719175.1 Citrobacter sp. R4 | reverse complement strand
AGTACCAGCGTACGGCCCACAGAATGATGTCACGCTGAAAATGCCGGCCTTTGAATGGGTTCATGTGCAGCTCCATCAGCAAAAGGGGATGATAAGTTTATCACCACCGACTATTTGCAACAGTGCCGGTATTGTCGCTATCCGATCAGCTATCGCGACCTTGAGGAAATGCTGGCGGAACGCGGCATTTCGGTCGACCATACGACGATCTATCGCTGGGTCCAGTGCTACGCCCCGGAGATGGAGAAGCGGCTGCGCTGGTTCTGGCGGCGTGGCTTTGATCCGAGCTGGCGCCTGGATGAAACCTACGTCAAGGTGCGGGGCAAGTGGACCTACCTGTACCGGGCAGTCGACAAGCGGGGCGACACGATCGATTTCTACCTGTCGCCGACCCGCAGCGCCAAGGCAGCGAAGCGGTTCCTGGGCAAGGCCCTGCGAGGCCTGAAGCACTGGGAAAAGCCTGCCACGCTCAATACCGACAAAGCGCCGAGCTATGGTGCAGCGATCACCGAATTGAAGCGCGAAGGAAAGCTGGACCGGGAGACGGCCCACCGGCAGGTGAAGTATCTCAATAACGTGATCGAGGCCGATCACGGAAAGCTCAAGATACTGATCAAGCCGGTGCGCGGTTTCAAATCGATCCCCACGGCCTATGCCACGATCAAGGGATTCGAAGTCATGCGAGCCCTGCGCAAAGGACAGGCTCGCCCCTGGTGCCTGCAGCCCGGCATCAGGGGCGAGGTGCGCCTTGTGGAGAGAGCTTTTGGCATTGGGCCCTCGGCGCTGACGGAGGCCATGGGCATGCTCAACCACCATTTCGCAGCAGCCGCCTGATCGGCGCAGAGCGACAGCCTACCTCTGACTGCCGCCAATCTTTGCAACAGAGCCCGCCGTGCTAGTCTGCTCGGTGATGGTGGAGTGAAGCCAACCCGCAATCGGGTTATGAATCTGCATCGCGATTCGCAATCAGCTGTCTCTTGAGCATGTCGAACTCCTGCGATGTTATCTCGCCGTGCTCGTGCTGCTACACCAACTTGTCCAACTCATCCGCCACACCGCTCCCCACCACCTGCGATGGCCAGGTTGTTTGCTGGGCGCATTGGCGGAGTATCGTCTCGACCCGGGACACCCACACCGGCACAACCTTACGGGAGTGATTCACTGTCAAAGAATCGGCCCGGTGCTCTGACGCAAGTATCGGGATGGTCACCATTTGTAAGCCGTAGACCTGAGTGGTGATCAAGACTTCGATACCACCGACCGTACCGGTACTAATCGACGACGGTCGTGTTCGTCGCCTGCCGCAGGGACTCTGCACACCTCCGTTTACGCATGTGCCTGGAGGAGTTGGAAATCGTCGTGTTCGGGAAACATTAAACACAGGATGGCAGCGATCTGAGCCAGCACATGATCAGCTAGCTCACCATCCGGATCGACGGCCCACTGCATCGTCGCGCCAGCGATGACCGAGTGCAGGAGCAACTCAGCTGCCGCAGGAGCACCTGGGGGCAGTCGCTTGCGGATCCCCTCCACCACCGCGCGGTTCCGCTGGATCGCAAGCGTGCGTAGCTCCGGCACCTGGAGCTCGTACCAGGAGATGAGATAGTTCACCGAGAAGTCGTTGCGAGTGTTCATGCTCCGAACGAGCACCTGCAAAAATTCCCAGAGCCCTTGCGGCCCTGCGCCTATCGGTATCGCATTCAGGTAATGCCGCACCTGCTCGACGCCGCGCTCCATCATCCTCACCAGCAGCGTATCGCGGTTGGTGAAGCGCTGGATTAACGCTGCGCGGGAGAGCCCCACCTCCTTTGCTACTCCGCTGAGCGTGAACTCTATGGGACCGCAACGCTTCAGCACTACGGTGGCGGCCTCGAGTACCTCGTCATCGGACTTGAGCTTGGGGCGGGGCATCAGTGTTCACCTTCTGTATGGGTTGGGGCGGAGGCTGTGGCTGCCGCCGCCATTGTAGCAAATTGAAGACGGAGCGAGAGTAGAGCCACGAGCCCCGCAAACACGGCCGATACAACGAGGCCAGGGAGCGGACCAGCAAGGTCGACAAACGCGCCGGCCGCAAGCATAACCATGGGCGAGGCTGACAGCATCACCGCCGAGACCGTGCCGAGTACCCGGCCGAGAAGTTCTGGCGGCGTGCGGTTGTAGATGGCAGCGTTGAGAATGGGAGAGACTGAGCCGGTCAGCAGTCCCACGAGCGCGCCCAACAACATCAGCACCGGCACGCCTGGCAACTGTGAAAGCAGAAGCGAGCCCACCGCAGAGCCACAAAATGCCACCGCCAGCCAGTTCTGCGCTGATATCCGGGCGCCGACCGACGCATGAATGGCAATGCCAAGGAGACCACCAGCCCCCATCATTGAGGAGAACAGCCCGAGCTCTGCTACTTGGCGTCCTGCATCTACAAACAGCGCAGGCATGATGACGCTGCCGTTGGCGCCAACGATGCCCACGAAGATCATCACTATACCAAAGAGAGGGCGCAGCAGGGGTTCGCTCCAGAGAAAAGCGACGCCGGCGCGCATGGAGAGAGTCGCCGTCGTGGTCATCGTCCGAGCGGCACGCGCGGGAAGCACCCACGCGCCGAGCAGACCTGCAAGGACGGAGCAGAACGCCGTCAGCCCGAGCGTTGGCGCAGCGCCAAGCAGGCCGATTGCGGCCCCCCCAAGGGCCGGGCCACCTAGAATCGCGACGTTCCCGATCACCGCTTTCAGTGACGAGACGCGCTCAACGGAGAGCCCGGCGACGTGGCCGAGTTTGGGCAGCTCACTGTCCTGCGCGGCCATACCGGGTGCGTCGAACGCGGCACCGAGCACCACGCAAGCGATCAGCCCAGTGTTCGAGAGGGCGCCAACGGCATCGAGCAGTGGGATGCTCGCCATGGCCACGCCGCCCACCACACCCGAGATCAATGCGACGGGCGCGCGCCCGAACCGATCGACGAGGCCACCACCAACCCACGCGCCGATGATGGTCGCGATGACGCTGCTAGCGGCCGTGGCGCCCGCCCAGGCCGCGCTCTTTGTATGAGACAGGACGAACCATGGAAGCGCGAGGGCCGCCACCGCGTTGCCGATCCGGAAGAGAAAGGTCGCCGCGAACAGCGTCGCGAGCGGGCTATATCGACGTTCGCTCATTCCGCTGCGGCGAGCTGCGCCTTCGCCGCAGCGAGGTACTCTTCGTTACCCGAGTCGAGGGCGAAGAGTGCGTAGGTGACCGCCCCGAACGCAAGGCGCTCCGCGATGTGGTGGGCGAGCCGCGGCCACACCCGGCCACCGGCCGCTTCATACGTGAGGAGGAGCTTCGCGAGCCCCTCTTCACCAAAGACCATAAGGTGCGCGGCCATGTCGATGGCAGGGTCATCAACGCGGGCCTCGCTCCAGTCGATCATCCCGCTGACGCGCTCCGTGTTGTCGATGAGCACATGGCCCACGTAGAGATCGCCATGCACCACCACGGAGAAATCTGGCCACGACGAATCGTCGTCGAGCCAGCGCTGCCACCGGTGGAGGCGCTTGTCGTTCACCACGAACTCGCGTCGGACGCGGTCAACGTCGTCGGCCACCTTCTGACGGGCCTGCGTCGGTGTACGGATGAGCATCCCCGCATCCACGGCGGCGGAAATGGGGACGGCATGCAGGGCGGCGAGCGCGGTCGCGAAGCTCTCCGCGAAGACCTCCGAGTCCTGCGGCACGACCCAGTCGGGCGTGGACGAACCAGGCTGGATGACCATCGCAGTCGAGTCTTCGAGCATGGGATAGGCAACGAGCTCGGCGTTGGCCACGCGCCAGTCCGGCACCGCGAACGGCAGGCGATTCTTGAGCATTGCCAGCACCCGCGCCTCTGGTTCGACCTTCGCGCTTACCTCGGCTCGGCGCGGGATGCGCAGCACCCACCGACGTCCATCGTCGACGGTGGCGATCACGATCCTATAGTCGAGCCCAAGCTCATTGACAGTCAGCGGGCCATGGAGCTTGAGCCCATGTCGGGCTGCAAGTGCGTACAGTTGGGAGGTATCGGCGGTCGTGACTACGGTCATGATTCACTCCTGAGGGCTTGACGGGTTTAGCCACCTAAATGTAACAGTCACGTCGGTTATATTCAATCCGGCACTGTTGCAAAGTTAGCGATGAGGCAGCCTTTTGTCTTATTCAAAGGCCTTACATTTCAAAAACTCTGCTTACCAGGCGCATTTCGCCCAGGGGATCACCATAATAAAATGCTGAGGCCTGGCC
>NZ_JAPPSU010000031.1:0-4322 GCF_026719175.1 Citrobacter sp. R4 | reverse complement strand
TTGAAGACTAGTCCTTTGCATAACAAAGCCATCAAACCGGACGCCAGAGATTCCGCGCCTGTTGCGCATGGCTTCGCCATTTTATGCGCAATAGGCGCGCCACCCTGTCGCCGTTTATGGCGGCGTTGGGCGCACAATAAGGCTCCTCGCAGAGTTGCTTGAAAGTTGTTACGATTCAAATTCAATCATGAGATAGTCAGCAGATGAGCACTTCCAAGAACGCAGACAAGTAAGCCGCAGCAACCTTCATTTTTCGGTTGTTGCGGCGTTCTCATGAATCCTTTTGCTCTACGGGAGCGCCGCCAAATCCTTTGTTCAAGGAGATGGTTTCGTGCGCTCAAAAAACTTTAGTTGGCGGTACTCCCTTGCCGCCACGGTGTTGTTGTTATCACCGTTCGATTTATTGGCATCACTCGGCATGGACATGTACTTGCCAGCAGTGCCGTTTATGCCAAACGCGCTTGGTACGACAGCGAGCACAATTCAGCTTACGCTGACAACGTACTTGGTCATGATTGGTGCCGGTCAGCTCTTGTTTGGACCGCTATCGGACCGACTGGGGCGCCGCCCCGTTCTACTGGGAGGTGGCCTCGCCTACGTTGTGGCGTCAATGGGCCTCGCTCTTACGTCATCGGCTGAAGTCTTTCTGGGGCTTCGGATTCTTCAGGCTTGTGGTGCCTCGGCGTGCCTTGTTTCCACATTTGCAACAGTACGTGACATTTACGCAGGTCGCGAGGAAAGTAATGTCATTTACGGCATACTCGGATCCATGCTGGCCATGGTCCCGGCGGTAGGCCCATTGCTCGGAGCGCTCGTCGACATGTGGCTTGGGTGGCGGGCTATCTTTGCGTTTCTAGGTTTGGGCATGATCGCTGCATCTGCAGCAGCGTGGCGATTCTGGCCTGAAACCCGGGTGCAACGAGTTGCGGGCTTGCAATGGTCGCAGCTGCTACTCCCCGTTAAGTGCCTGAACTTCTGGTTGTACACGTTGTGTTACGCCGCTGGAATGGGTAGCTTCTTCGTCTTTTTCTCCATTGCGCCCGGACTAATGATGGGCAGGCAAGGTGTGTCTCAGCTTGGCTTCAGCCTGCTGTTCGCCACAGTGGCAATTGCCATGGTGTTTACGGCTCGTTTTATGGGGCGTGTGATACCCAAGTGGGGCAGCCCAAGTGTCTTGCGAATGGGAATGGGATGCCTGATAGCTGGAGCAGTATTGCTTGCCATCACCGAAATATGGGCTTCGCAGTCCGTGTTAGGCTTTATTGCTCCAATGTGGCTAGTGGGTATTGGTGTCGCCACAGCGGTATCTGTGTCGCCCAATGGCGCTCTTCGAGGATTCGACCATGTTGCTGGAACGGTCACGGCAGTCTACTTCTGCTTGGGCGGTGTACTGCTAGGAAGCATCGGAACGTTGATCATTTCGCTGTTGCCGCGCAACACGGCTTGGCCGGTTGTCGTGTACTGTTTGACCCTTGCAACAGTCGTGCTCGGTCTGTCTTGTGTTTCCCGAGTGAAGGGCTCTCGCGGCCAGGGGGAGCATGATGTGGTCGCGCTACAAAGTGCGGAAAGTACATCAAATCCCAATCGTTGAGAGAATGTGGCAAGCTATCGCCCAACAAATCGCTGCAGCCGACCCAAAACCGCTACGCGGTTTCGGTCGGCTGAGCTCAGGCGTTAGGCCTCGCCGAAGCGAAAGATCGCTACTTGAAGTGTTGACGCCTTTGTTTTAAAGTTTCGCGTCTATCTTTCTGATTTTGTTAAAAAATCAGACTTTGATTAATCATGTTAGACGTCAGAGGTATTTTGACTTAAACGCCTCTGAGGTCGAATTAACGTTAGCCACCAAGAAGGTGCCATGAAAACATTTGCCGCATATGTAATTATCGCGTGTCTTTCGAGTACGGCATTAGCTGGTTCAATTACAGAAAATACGTCTTGGAACAAAGAGTTCTCTGCCGAAGCCGTCAATGGTGTCTTCGTGCTTTGTAAAAGTAGCAGTAAATCCTGCGCTACCAATGACTTAGCTCGTGCATCAAAGGAATATCTTCCAGCATCAACATTTAAGATCCCCAACGCAATTATCGGCCTAGAAACTGGTGTCATAAAGAATGAGCATCAGGTTTTCAAATGGGACGGAAAGCCAAGAGCCATGAAGCAATGGGAAAGAGACTTGACCTTAAGAGGGGCAATACAAGTTTCAGCTGTTCCCGTATTTCAACAAATCGCCAGAGAAGTTGGCGAAGTAAGAATGCAGAAATACCTTAAAAAATTTTCCTATGGCAACCAGAATATCAGTGGTGGCATTGACAAATTCTGGTTGGAAGGCCAGCTTAGAATTTCCGCAGTTAATCAAGTGGAGTTTCTAGAGTCTCTATATTTAAATAAATTGTCAGCATCTAAAGAAAACCAGCTAATAGTAAAAGAGGCTTTGGTAACGGAGGCGGCACCTGAATATCTAGTGCATTCAAAAACTGGTTTTTCTGGTGTGGGAACTGAGTCAAATCCTGGTGTCGCATGGTGGGTTGGGTGGGTTGAGAAGGAGACAGAGGTTTACTTTTTCGCCTTTAACATGGATATAGACAACGAAAGTAAGTTGCCGCTAAGAAAATCCATTCCCACCAAAATCATGGAAAGTGAGGGCATCATTGGTGGCTAAAACAAAGTTAAACATCATGAGGGAAGTGGTGATCGCCGAAGTATCGACTCAACTATCAGAGGTAGTTGGCGTCATCGAGCGCCATCTCGAACCGACGTTGCTGGCCGTACATTTGTACGGCTCCGCAGTGGATGGCGGCCTGAAGCCACACAGTGATATTGATTTGCTGGTTACGGTGACCGTAAGGCTTGATGAAACAACGCGGCGAGCTTTGATCAACGACCTTTTGGAAACTTCGGCTTCCCCTGGAGAGAGCGAGATTCTCCGCGCTGTAGAAGTCACCATTGTTGTGCACGACGACATCATTCCGTGGCGTTATCCAGCTAAGCGCGAACTGCAATTTGGAGAATGGCAGCGCAATGACATTCTTGCAGGTATCTTCGAGCCAGCCACGATCGACATTGATCTGGCTATCTTGCTGACAAAAGCAAGAGAACATAGCGTTGCCTTGGTAGGTCCAGCGGCGGAGGAACTCTTTGATCCGGTTCCTGAACAGGATCTATTTGAGGCGCTAAATGAAACCTTAACGCTATGGAACTCGCCGCCCGACTGGGCTGGCGATGAGCGAAATGTAGTGCTTACGTTGTCCCGCATTTGGTACAGCGCAGTAACCGGCAAAATCGCGCCGAAGGATGTCGCTGCCGACTGGGCAATGGAGCGCCTGCCGGCCCAGTATCAGCCCGTCATACTTGAAGCTAGACAGGCTTATCTTGGACAAGAAGAAGATCGCTTGGCCTCGCGCGCAGATCAGTTGGAAGAATTTGTTCACTACGTGAAAGGCGAGATCACCAAGGTAGTCGGCAAATAATGTCTAACAATTCGTTCAAGCCGACGCCGCTTCGCGGCGCGGCTTAACTCAAGCGTTAACCCAGGATGAGAACCTTGAAAGTATCATTGATGGCTGCGAAAGCGAAAAACGGCGTGATTGGTTGCGGTCCAGACATACCCTGGTCCGCGAAAGGGGAGCAGCTACTTTTTAAAGCATTGACCTACAATCAGTGGCTTCTGGTGGGTCGCAAGACGTTTGAATCTATGGGCGCACTCCCCAATAGGAAATACGCGGTCGTTACCCGCTCAGGTTGGACATCAAATGATGACAATGTAGTTGTATTTCAGTCAATCGAAGAGGCCATGGACAGGCTAGCTGAATTCACCGGTCACGTTATAGTGTCTGGTGGCGGAGAAATTTACCGAGAAACATTACCCATGGCCTCTACGCTCCACTTATCGACGATCGACATCGAGCCAGAGGGGGATGTTTTCTTCCCGAGTATTCCAAATACCTTCGAAGTTGTTTTTGAGCAACACTTTACTTCAAACATTAACTATTGCTATCAAATTTGGAAAAAGGGTTAACAAAGCTATGCAATCGACGGCAAAAAGCTTCGTTCGCTTCGCGCACTACGCCTTTTCCGCGATTGATAGCGACGTTATGTGAATATTGAAATGAGCATTCCAAAGAAAGGAAGTAGAAAAATTATCGTGGGCGAAAATGAGTTTTTGTGGCTCATTAGGTCAAAACTCACATATTCGCAGGACGGCACTGTTGCAAATAGTCGGTGGTGATAAACTTATCATCCCCTTTTGCTGATGGAGCTGCACATGAACCCATTCAAAGGCCGGCATTTTCAGCGTGACATCATTCTGTGGGCCGTACGCTGGTACT
>NZ_JAPPSU010000030.1:0-4413 GCF_026719175.1 Citrobacter sp. R4 | reverse complement strand
ATTCAACGTGAGAGGTGTTGATGGTGATACCACGCGCTTTTTCTTCCGGCGCGTTATCGATCTGGTCGAATGCGCGAGCAGCACCGCCGTAGGTTTTAGCCAGTACGGTAGTGATTGCAGCGGTCAGCGTTGTTTTACCATGGTCAACGTGGCCGATAGTACCGACGTTAACGTGCGGTTTTGTACGTTCAAACTTTTCTTTAGACATCGATTGTCCCTCTAAGACACGGATAAATCGGTGATATCACCACATCAACCAGGCGATATGCCTGACTGTTGAATCATTGAGTCGTTACAGAGAAAACACGGGAAGGAGAAGTGAAGTGGTGCTGATACCCAGAGTCGAACTGGGGACCTCACCCTTACCAAGGGTGCGCTCTACCAACTGAGCCATATCAGCACGTCTGGAGCGGGCAGCGGGAATCGAACCCGCATCATCAGCTTGGAAGGCTGAGGTAATAGCCATTATACGATGCCCGCATCCTGAAACTCGGCTACCCAGTTCTTTCTGTAACAAAAAAAGAGACGAGTCTCTTTTCTCATTCGAGCCGATTATTTTCTTAACCAGCTCAGACAGCATTCGCTGCCAGAAAGTGGTGGTGGGGGAAGGATTCGAACCTTCGAAGTCTGTGACGGCAGATTTACAGTCTGCTCCCTTTGGCCGCTCGGGAACCCCACCGGACTTGATGGTGCCGACTACCGGAATCGAACTGGTGACCTACTGATTACAAGTCAGTTGCTCTACCTACTGAGCTAAGTCGGCATCAAGTAGCGCGCATTCTATGGAGACCTGCGAGCGCATGCAACTAAAAAATTGCATAAAATGTTCTATCGCTCACATTTTGCGCTATACGACCAATAAATGACGTATTTTCAGACAGCTTAGCATAAAATTTCGACATTACGGACAAGGCAAGTTTCGCTTTGCTGTCGGCAGTGGGCCGCTTACTGGCTAAAATTATCATCTTCACATCTGGAATATGCGTCACATTGCTTTTCAGCGAATGAAGTAAGGGAAACATTTTTTCTTATTATTCCTTTCCATCTGGTGTTACCCTCCTGCCCATTGTCCAGATTAACTGAAATGTGACGTGCCATTGCATGCCGGGGCTGACGCGCTTTTTCATCACGGCCCTGATGAAGTAATGACAGCCAGAAACATGCTTATGAGTATAAAAGAGCAAACGTTAATGACGCCTTACCTACAGTTTAACCGCAACCAGTGGGCTGCGCTTCGTGATTCTGTGCCAATGACTCTGACTGAAGATGAGATCGCACGGTTAAAAGGTATAAATGAAGATCTGTCGCTGGAAGAAGTCGCGGAGATTTATTTGCCTCTGTCGCGTTTGCTTAACTTCTATATCAGCTCAAACCTTCGTCGTCAGGCGGTTCTCGAGCAGTTCCTTGGCACGAATGGCGAGCGTATCCCTTATATCATCAGTATTGCCGGCAGCGTGGCTGTAGGAAAAAGTACCACCGCGCGCGTGTTGCAAGCGCTGCTGAGCCGTTGGCCGGAGCATCGTCGCGTTGAGTTGATTACCACTGATGGTTTTCTTCACCCTAACCAGGTGCTGAAAGATCGCGGTCTGATGAAGAAGAAAGGGTTTCCTGAGTCCTATGATATGCACCGCCTGGTTAAGTTTGTTTCTGATCTTAAATCAGGTGTGCCAAATGTGACGGCTCCGGTTTACTCGCACCTGATATATGACGTGATTCCTGATGGCGATAAAACGGTGGCCCAGCCGGATATATTAATTCTCGAAGGGCTTAACGTGTTACAAAGCGGAATGGACTATCCGCACGACCCTCATCATGTATTTGTTTCTGATTTCGTCGACTTTTCTATTTATGTTGATGCACCGGAAGATTTACTGCAAACGTGGTATATCAACCGCTTCCTCAAATTCCGTGAAGGGGCGTTTACTGACCCCGATTCTTATTTCCATAACTACGCGAAGCTGTCAAAAGATGAGGCAATCAATACCGCTACGGCGTTATGGAAAGAGATTAACTGGCTGAATTTGAAGCAAAACATCTTACCCACACGTGAACGCGCGAGTCTCATTATGACAAAAAGCGCAAATCATGCGGTCGAGCAGGTTCGCCTGCGTAAATAAATAAAAAGGGAGCAATCGCTCCCCTTTTTATTGTGCGCTTCTCAGGGATATTTCCCCTCCCACCCAGGGTTTTACTATCCCGTCCTGCTCAAGCAGCAATGCGCCCTGCGTATCAATCCCCCGAGAGATGCCGTATATTTCTTTTTCACCGATAATCAGTTTGACCGGGCGATTGATAAAGTTATCCAGTTTTTCCCAACGCGAAAGATAGGGAGCCAGGCCTTCCTGCTCAAATAACTCCAGCGCGGTACGTAATTCACGAATGAGTCTCGCAGCCAGCGTATTGCGATCGAGCGTGATACCGGCTTCCTGTAACGTAATCCATCCCTGATTTACGATGCCCTCTTCAACACGACGCATCGCCATGTTTATTCCTGCGCCGATCACGATCTGTGCAGCGTCGCCTGTTTTCCCCGTCAGTTCAACCAGGATCCCTGCCAGTTTGCGATCCAACAGATACAGATCGTTCGGCCACTTTACGCGAACCTTATCTGCTCCCAAATCGCGTAAGACTTCCGCCATCACGATGCCAATCACCAGGCTTAAACCGATCGCCGCAGCGGGTCCCTGTTCCAGACGCCAGTACATCGACAGATATAAGTTGGCGCCGAATGGCGAAAACCATTTACGTCCACGGCGACCGCGCCCGGCCTGCTGATATTCAGCGACACATGCGTCACCTGACTGCAGTTCTCCGATTCGCTCCAGGAGATACTGATTGGTTGAATCGATCACAGGGAGCACAGCAACCGTGCCGCGATCCAGTTGGCTATGAATACGATTCGCATCCAGCAGTTGGATCGGCTCGGGCAGACTATAGCCTTTGCCTGGCACGGTGAAAACATCAACGCCCCAATCTCGTAGTGTCTGGATATGCTTGTTAATGGCGGCGCGGCTCATCCCCAGCGTATCACCTAGCTGTTCGCCAGAATGAAACTCGCTGTCGGCTAGCAGAGAGATCAGCGTCAGGGGAACGGTATTATCCTTCATGCGATGATCTCCACGGCATTGACCTCACCCATTTGTCCAATGAACCGCACTTCCGGTTCCAGCCAGACGTTAAATTTTTCTCCAACTTTCTCACGAACCAGATGCGCCAACTGGACAACATCTTCACTTGTCGCATTATCCGCGTTAATGAGTACCAAAGCCTGCTGGCGATGTACGGCAGCGCCGCCAATCCCAATGCCTTTAAGCTGGCACTGGTCAATTAGCCAGCCAGCCGCCAGTTTTACTGAGCCATCCGCCTGGGGATAATGTGGCGCGTGGGGGAATTCAGATAACAGTGCCTGTGCAACGTCAACTGTCACGACAGGATTTTTAAAAAAGCTACCTGCGTTACCGTTTACTTTCGGGTCTGGCAGTTTAGTCATTCGCATATGGCAGACGGAGTCAAACACCTGCTGAGGCGTAACGGTCGCCGGGTCGAGTCGCGTGAGATCGCCATAGGTCAATACTGGCTGCCATTGCTTAGACAGGCGCAGGCCAACGGCGACAATTGCAAAGCGATCCTGATACTCATGTTTGAAAATGCTGTCACGGTATCCAAAACGGCACTCTTGAGCGCTAAGACGGTGAGGCGTCCCCGTCGCTAATTCGATGCAGTCAACGTAATCACAGACCCGTTGAAGCTCAACGCCGTAAGCACCTATATTCTGAATGGGAGAAGAACCGACGCAGCCAGGGATCAGCGCCAGGTTTTCCAGTCCAGGCATACCAAGCTGCAACGCATGCTGAACCAGCTGATGCCAGTTTTCGCCAGCGCCAACATGCAAATGCCACGCATCTGGTTGTTCTGTCACCTCAATTCCTTTAATACGATTGATGATGACAGTCCCATGGAAAGCATTAAGGAACAGTACATTACTCCCCTCACCCAGAATCAATACCGGTTGTTGCTTTGCATTGGCGGTTTGCCAGGCATTTAAGAGTTGTTGTTCATTCTCAGCACAAACAATTTCATTTGCAGACTGATCGATACCAAAGGTATTCCAGGATTTGAGGGAGTGATTCATAGACGCTTTCCAGATGCATAATCGCGTTATTTTAACGCATATGCTGCGGTAAGGCTTGTTTTATGGCGGAATGGGTTTGATTACTACAGACTGATTCAGTAGGCCAGCGCCAGAAACGCAAAAAGCCCATCCGTCAGGATGGGCTTTTCACTTGTTTGATGCCTGGCAGTTCCCTACTCTCGCATGGGGAGACCCCACACTACCATCGGCGCTACGGCGTTTCACTTCTGAGTTCGGCATGGGGTCAGGTGGGACCACCGCGCTAAGGCCGCCAGGCAAAT
>NZ_JAPPSU010000002.1:0-687155 GCF_026719175.1 Citrobacter sp. R4 | reverse complement strand
CCGGAGTGGACGCATCACTGGTGTTCGGGTTGTCATGCCAATGGCACTGCCCGGTAGCTAAATGCGGAAGAGATAAGTGCTGAAAGCATCTAAGCACGAAACTTGCCCCGAGATGAGTTCTCCCTGACTCCTTGAGAGTCCTGAAGGAACGTTGAAGACGACGACGTTGATAGGCCGGGTGTGTAAGCGCAGCGATGCGTTGAGCTAACCGGTACTAATGAACCGTGAGGCTTAACCTTACAACGCCGAAGATGTTTTGGCGGAATTGAGAAGATTTTCAGCTCAGATTCAGAGTTAAGTACGCAATAGTTTGCGCAGCCAGCGCTGCTGATGCGATAAAGTATTGCGTACAGAGCACAAAGAATTTGCCTGGCGGCCTTAGCGCGGTGGTCCCACCTGACCCCATGCCGAACTCAGAAGTGAAACGCCGTAGCGCCGATGGTAGTGTGGGGTCTCCCCATGCGAGAGTAGGGAACTGCCAGGCATCAAATTTAGCGTGCTGATATGGCTCAGTTGGTAGAGCGCACCCTTGGTAAGGGTGAGGTCCCCAGTTCGACTCTGGGTATCAGCACCACTTAATTAGGTTAAAGTTCGGCACAGTAGAAAAGAATTTGTCTGGCGGCAGTAGCGCGGTGGTCCCACCTGACCCCATGCCGAACTCAGAAGTGAAACGCCGTAGCGCCGATGGTAGTGTGGGGTCTCCCCATGCGAGAGTAGGGAACTGCCAGACATCAATTAAGTGAGAAGGCCATCCGAAAGGATGGCCTTTTTGCGTTTGGAACCCTATGAATCTATAGGCCCGGTAAGCGTGGCGCCACCGGGCAAAACAAGCGTTTAATGAATGACCTGCGACAGGAACGCTCGCGTACGTTCTGATTTCGGATGCGCGAAGAACTCATCTGGCGGAGCCTGCTCTACAATCTCTCCCCGGTCCATGAAGATCACTCTGTCTGCCACGGTTCTGGCAAACCCCATCTCATGCGTGACGCAAAGCATTGTCATCCCCGACTGTGCCAGGCCAATCATGGTATCCAACACTTCTTTAACCATTTCAGGGTCCAACGCTGAAGTAGGTTCATCAAACAGCATGATTTTCGGTTTCATGCACAGCGAGCGAGCAATCGCTACGCGCTGCTGCTGACCGCCCGAGATCTGGCCCGGGAATTTATGAGCATGCTCCGCTATACGAACGCGTTCGAGATAGTGCATCGCCAGGGCTTCGGCCTCTTTTGTCGGCATTTTACGTACCCAAATGGGAGCCAGCGTACAGTTTTGCAGAACAGTGAGATGCGGAAAGAGATTAAAATGCTGGAACACCATTCCAACCTCCTGCCTGACGCGTTCGACATTACGAATGTCCTCATTCAGCTCGATACCATCCACAACGATACGTCCTTGTTGATGTTCTTCGAGATGATTAATGCAGCGGATCGTCGTTGATTTCCCCGATCCGGAAGGACCACATAAAACAATGCGTTCTCCCTGTCTTACGCTAAGGTTAATATTCTTTAAAACATGGAACTGCCCGTACCATTTATTAACGTTTTCCAGCGTAATCATCGCGTCGGCAGATGGCATTAAAAGTTGGCTCATAGAATCCTCAGTGCGGCGTACGCCCGGTGTTAAAGCGCTTTTCCAGATACTGGCTGTAGCGCGACATGCTGAAGCAAAAAATCCAGTAAATCAGAGCGGCAAAAACATAGCCTTCGGTGGACATACCCAGCCAGGCAGGGTCAACCGTGGCTTGTTGCACGCTACTAAAGAGATCGAACAGGCCGATGATGATGACCAGACTGGTATCTTTAAACAGCGCGATGATGGTGTTGACCAGGCCCGGAATAACCATCTTCAGGGCCTGGGGAAGAATGACCAGCCCTTGCATTTTCCAGTAGCCAAGAGCTAACGATTCCGCCGCTTCATATTGACCCTTTGGCAGCGCCTGAAGCCCACCACGAACAACTTCCGCGACATAGGCGGACTGAAACAGAATCACCCCTACCAACGCCCGAATAAGTTTATCGATACTTGTTCCTTCTTCCATGAACAATGGCAGCATAACCGATGACATAAACAGGACGGTGATCAGCGGCACGCCTCGCCAGAACTCAATGAAAATAACGGATAAGATCCGGACAACGGGCATAGGGGAGCGGCGCCCCAGAGCCAGAAGAATCCCTAAGGGTAACGCCCCAGCGATCCCGACAGAGGCGATGATTAAGGTCAGGGTCAGCCCTCCCCACTGGCGCGTCTCAACCCGCTCCAGCCCCAGCAAACCGCCATACAACAACCACCAGACCACTAACGGGTAGATGACTGCCCAGACAGCAATATAACGTCCGCGCCGGGGCATCCTGTTCCAGAACATCGGAACAATTGAGACCAGCCCGACAAACAGCGCCAGCTTGATCCGCCAGCGTTGCTCGTGCGGATAAAGGCCAAACATAAACTGGCCGAAGCGTTCATGGATGAACACCCAGCATGCGCCTGATTGCGTGCAGTCCGCACGAGCAGAACCGACCCAATTGGCCTGCAAAAACGCCCAGTTTACGAAGGGAGGAATAAGCTCCCACATCAGCCACAGGCATAAGATCGTCAGTAGACTATTCAATACGCTGGAAAAAAGATTTTTACGCACCCAGGCCACGATTCGGCCATGACCATGACTGGCCGGACGCGCGGGATGTGACAGCAGAACTTTTGTCATCATGCTTCCTTAGCGCTCAACGAGGGCGATGCGGCGGTTATAGATGTTCATCAGCAGTGAGATGCTCAGGCTGATGATCAGATACACCGACATGGTGATGGCGATCGTTTCAATGGCCTGTCCTGTCTGATTCAGAACCGTTCCCGCGAACAGCGAAACCATATCGGGATAACCAATCGCGGCGGCCAGCGAGGAATTCTTAACAATATTGAGGTACTGGCTCGTTAACGGCGGGATGATCACCCGCAGCGCCTGAGGAATAATGACCTGACGTAGGGTGACCGTGTTTGGAAGCCCCAGCGAACGCGCTGCTTCATGTTGACCATACGGCACCGCCTGAATCCCCGCGCGAATAATTTCCGCAATAAACGCCGAGGTATAAACCGACAGTGCCAGCGTCAACGCCGCCAGTTCGGGGATAAGCACCATTCCGCCACGGAAGTTAAAGCCCCGCAATTCGGGGATGTCCCAATGAAGCGCAGCGCCAAAAAGCCAGTGGGCGAACAGTGGCAACAGGACAATCAGCCCCAGCGCAGTAGGCCAGGTTTTACGTAACTGTCCTGTTTTTGTCTGATGCATTTTATTGAAGCGAAACAGCCCAACGGAAATCGCAACGGCGAGCGCAATTGAGATCGTAAAAGGCAGTATGCCTTCTCCCAATTGCGGAGAGGGAATATAGAGACCCCGGTTACTCAGAAACACGGCATCCAGCGCGCTGACAGCTTGCCGCGGGCCGGGCAAATTGCGTAACACCGCGAAGTACCAGAAAAATATTTGCAAAAGCGGGGGGACGTTGCGAAAGATCTCAATATACACCGTCGACAGTTTGCGCAGTAACCAGTTATCGGAAAGGCGTGCCAGCCCGAGAAAAAAGCCGAGAACGGAGGCAAACACAATACACAATGCGGAAACCAACAAGGTGTTAAGCAAACCAACCAGAAAAACGCGCCCGTAAGTATCACCCTGTTGATAGTCAATCAGGTGCTGGACAATACCAAACCCGGCACTACGGTCAAGAAACGCAAAACCTGAAGTAATGCCGCGATTGCTCAGGTTATTAATCGTATTGTGAACAAGGTAAATAACCACGGCGACGACCGCAAGAATGGCGATAATTTGAAACAGCCACGCGCGGACCACAGGATGAGAAAAGGAGAGCGATCCTTTTGCGTGAGAGCGGCGATGGAACATAAGAAAGCCTCGGTAACCATGACTCTGGACTGAGCGCCGCCTGTGCGGCGCTCGTTACAGCACAACGGCTTAACGTACGGGTGGTGCGTACTGGATGCCGCCGTTATTCCAGAGATTGTTTTGCCCACGTTTGATCTTCAACGGGCTTTCCGATCCCACGTTACGTTCAAAGATCTCAGCGTAATTACCCACCTGCTTGATGATGTTATATGCCCACTTGTTATCGAGTTTCAGGTCTTTACCGTAATCCCCTTCTTTGCCTAACAGATGCGCCATATCCGGCGTTGCAGGGTTAGCCGCTTTCTCATCAACGTTTTTCGACGTGACTCCCATCTCTTCAGCATTAAGCATCGCAAACAGCGTCCAGCGTACAACAGCAAACCATTCATCATCGCCGCGACGGACAACAGGGCCAAGCGGCTCTTTGGAGATTACCTCCGGCAGGACGATCCATTCGCCTGGGTTACTTAGCTTAATGCGCAGAGCGTAAAGCTGAGACTGGTCGGAGGCGAGGGTATCACAACGTCCTGACTCCAGCGCTTTTGCCGACTCGTCAGAGCGATCAAAGGTCACTGGGGTATACTTCATCTTATTCGCTTTAAAATAGTCAGCCACGTTCAGCTCAGTGTCTGTTCCTGCCTGAATACAAACGGTCGCACCATCAAGTTCTTTCGCGCTTTTCAGACCCGCTTTGTTGTGTGTCAGAAAACCGATGCCGTCGTAATAGGTTACGCCGGTAAATGACATGCCCATCCCGGCGTCACGCGAGGAGGTCCAGGTCGTATTCCGCGAGAGAAGATCCACTTCGCCGGACTGTAACGCGGTGAAGCGCTCTTTGGCCGTCAGCGGGGTGTATTTCACTTTGCTGTCGTCGCCGAGCACAGCAGCAGCGACACCGCGACATACGTCGACATCAATGCCCGAGAATTTCCCCTCCGCGTCGGCGTAAGAAAAACCGGGCAGTCCATCACTGATCCCACATTGTACGAAGCCTTTCTTTTTTACGGCATCCAGGGTTGCACCCGCATGTACCTGATTTGCAACCGTAAGCAGCACGCCGGCGGCAGCCAGCGTGGCGATCATCATCTTTTTCATAATGCATCCTGTGTGGCGAGAATTATTGTTATAGAGAACGTTATGCAACGTTTTAAACCTGTCTGTGGCCTGGCCATACTCTTATAAGCAAAGGGAGTGCCAGGTTTTGCGTCAGCGTGCACGACGCAATATCCAGAGTGTAGACAGGATTAAATACATGCAGCGCCCTTAAATAGTGCGAAAATGAAACGTAAGCCACATTTTGGAGCAAAATATTTTTAACATATTCACTAAAACGAAATACTAATTTCGGACGTGAATATCGACAGGGTGAGTAATAGAAAAGTATTTCGTAAATGAGCAGTAGGAAATTTACAGAGCTAACAGAAAAGTAAATCAATGAAGAGAAAAAGATAATTAAAGGTGATACCAGAAATCATTTTCAAACGGCTTAATTATGGTGATACAGGTAAAAGCGTAATGACACCCTGCCGTACAGAACAAAATAATGATTCGATTCATAAAGTAAGAACAAGACAGGCTGTCACAAAGGCGTCCTGAGACGCCTTTGTTGACACGGTTACTGGCGGGTTCGTCCAAAACGTCCTCTGACGACCACGAAGAAGACAGGCACAAAGAAGATTGCCAGCAGGGTTGCTGAAACCATGCCGCCCATCACGCCGATCCCGACCGCATTTTGCGCGCCGCTGCCCGCGCCATTACTGATCGCAAGCGGCAATACGCCAAGTATAAAGGCCAGTGACGTCATGAGAATTGGACGTAAACGCATACGTGACGCAGAGAGGGTCGCTTCAATAACGCCTTTGCCTTCTTTATCCATTAAGTCTTTCGCGAATTCGACAATCAGGATCGCGTTCTTCGCGGACAGGCCAATGGTGGTTAACAGCCCAACCATAAAGTAAACGTCATTCTTTTGCCCAAATAACGTTGCGGCGAGCAATACCCCCACAATACCTAACGGCACAACCAGCATCACCGAGAAAGGTATCGACCAGCTTTCATACAATGCGGCCAGGCAAAGGAAGACGACGACAAACGAGATGGCGATTAGCGCTGGCGCCTGGTCTCCGGATAGCCGCTCCTGATACGACATTCCTGTCCAGTCATAGCCAATCCCCACAGGAAGATTGGAAGCCATGCTTTCCATTAAGGCCATCGCCTCACCGGAACTGGTTCCAGGGGCGGCTTCCCCCAGGAGCTCCATTGAAGGCAGGCCGTTGTAACGTTCCAGACGCGGCGAACCGTAAATCCAGTGCGACGAACTAAACGTAGAGAACGGCACCATCTCTCCATTTGCGCTCCGCACATACAGATTATCGATGTCCTCTGGCAACATGCGGAACTGGGCGTCGGCCTGAACATAGACTTTCTTCACACGACCACGGTCAATGAAGTCATTAACGTAGTAGCCGCCCAGCGCCGCAGAGATTGTCTCGTTGATATCGGACAGCGAGACGCCCAGCGCCTGCGCTTTTTCCTGATCGACGTCCAGCTTAAACTGCGCAGTGTCTTCCAGCCCATTCGGGCGAACGCGTACTAACGTTTCAGGATGTTGAGCCACCATTCCTAAAAGCTGGTTTCTCGCCTGGGTTAACGCGTTATGCCCCAGCCCCGCCTGGTCGATAAGCTCAAAGTCGAAGCCCGTTGCGGTACCCAGCTCGACAATTGCTGGCATGTTGAAAGGGAAAACCATGCCATCCCGGATCTGGCTGAAAGCGCGAGTCGCCCGGGCGATAATCGATTCAACGTTGTTTTCTTCGCCGCTACGCTCCTCCCAGGGCTTGAGGCTCACAAAGGCCATCCCCGAGTTTTGTCCCTGACCGCTGAAGCTAAAGCCGTTCACGGTAAAGACGCTTTCAACGTTGGCTTTCTCGGTGTCCAGATAATAATGGGTCACTTGATCCAGCACGTTTTGCGTGCGCTCCTGCGTTGCCCCGGCAGGAAGTTGGATCATGGTCAGAAACACGCCCTGATCCTCTTCAGGCAAGAAGGATGTCGGCAAGCGTACGAACAGGAGCGCCATCCCGACAACAATCAGCAGATAGATTAGCAGGTAACGACCGGTGTTGTGGACAATGCCGCTGACGCTATTGGTGTAATGGTTGACGCTATGATCGAATTTGGCGTTAAACCAGCCGAAGAAACCGCTCTTTTTCTCATGATGCTCAGCGGAGACGGGTTTAAGCAACGTCGCGCAGAGCGCAGGCGTGAGAATCAACGCGACCAGCACCGAGAGCGCCATTGCCGACACAATGGTGATGGAGAATTGGCGGTAGATTGCGCCTGTCGATCCGCCAAAGAAGGCCATCGGGATGAACACGGCGGAGAGCACCATTGCGATCCCCACCAGGGCGCCCTGAATCTGCGACATGGACTTCTCAGTGGCTTCCCGTGGAGGCAATTTATCTTCCATCATCACGCGTTCGACGTTTTCAACCACCACTATCGCGTCATCGACCAACAGGCCGATGGCGAGCACCATGCCGAACATGGTCAGGGTGTTTATCGAGTAACCAAATGCCGCCAGTACCGCAAACGTCCCCAACAGGACAACCGGAACGGCAAT
Organism: Citrobacter sp. R4; assembly: GCF_026719175.1. Classification (NCBI taxonomy): domain Bacteria; kingdom Pseudomonadati; phylum Pseudomonadota; class Gammaproteobacteria; order Enterobacterales; family Enterobacteriaceae; genus Citrobacter; species Citrobacter sp. R4. The sequence goes on along the minus strand of NZ_JAPPSU010000002.1, from coordinate 679,638 downwards.
GGTCGGGATCAGCGTGGCGCGGATGTTCTGCAGGAACAGATACATCACCAGGAATACCAGTACGATTGCTTCGAAAAGTGTTTTCACCACTTCATGAATGGAGATTTTCACAAACGGGGTGGTGTCATATGGGTAAACCACTTTCATTCCCGCCGGGAAGAAGGGCTGTAGCTCGACCAGTTTGGCCTTAATGGCGGTGGCAGTATCAAGGGCGTTGGCGCCGGTAGCCAGTTTAATCCCCAGACCGGATGCCGGTTTACCGTTAATGCGAGCGACAACGTTATAGTTTTCTCCGCCAAGCTCAATGCGCGCGACATCTTTCAACCGCACGACGGAGCCGTCGCTGTTTACGCGCAGCGTGACTTTGCCGAATTCTTCGGGATCTTTCAGACGCGTCTGCGCAATGATCGAGGCGTTAAGCTGTTGTCCCGGCAGGGCGGGCGTCCCGCCAAGCTGACCGGCCGCGATTTGGTCGTTCTGCACTTTCAACTGGTTGATAACATCTACCGGCGTGAGCTGGTATTTGTTCAGGAGAGTGGCATCCAGCCAGATGCGCATCGCATACTGCGCGCCAAACAGTTGAACGTCACCGACGCCGTTCAGACGGCTGATGGAGTCTTTAACGTTTGAGGCGACATAGTCGGAGATATCGTCCTGGGTGGTCTGAGGGTTATCGGAAACAAAGCCTGCAACCATCAGGAAGCTACTGCTCGACTTCTCAACGCTAATTCCCTGCTGCTGAACTTCCTGCGGCAGGAGCGGTGTCGCCAGCTGCAGTTTGTTCTGAACCTGAACCTGAGCGATATCCGGATCGGTACCCGACTCGAAGGTCAGCGTGATGGTTACGCTTCCCGCAGAGTCGCTGGTGGAGGACATATACATCAGGTTATCGATACCGTTCATATTCTGTTCGATAACCTGAGTCACGGTATCTTGTACCGTCTGGGCATCTGCCCCCGGATAGTTTGCGGAAATTGAAACCGCCGGTGGAGCGATGGTGGGGTACTGCGCAACGGGCAGTTGCATAATGGCCAGGGCGCCCGCCAGCATCAGAATGATGGCCAGTACCCAAGCAAAAATAGGACGCCTGATAAAAAAGTTTGCCATGTCCGTTTACCTTATTGCGCCGCTTGTGCAGCAGGGGCTTCGGTATCCGGCGTGGCTTTCACTTTGGTGCCTGGACGCGCTTTTTGCAACCCGCTCACGATCACCCGATCGCCAGGCTGTAACCCTTCGCTTATCAGCCATTTGTCGCCAATTGCCTGCGAAGCGATGACGGGGCGGGATTCCACTTTGCTTTCGTTGTTCACGACCAGTACTGTGGCATCGCCGCGCGGGGTTCGTGTGACGCCTTGCTGTGGTACGAGGATCGCGTTTGGCTGAACGCCTTCATCGATACGCGCGCGGACAAACATGCCCGGCAGTAATGTGTGCTGCGGGTTAGGGAACACGGCGCGTAAGGTGATTGAGCCGGTGCTTTCGTCAACGGTGACATCAGAGAACTGTAAAGCGCCTTTTAGCGGATACGCTTGGCCATTTTCCATGACCAGCTCGACGCTACTGCTGGCGTTATCCTTGTGCAGACTGCCTTGTTCGAGAGATTCTTTCAGACGCATGAAGTCGTTGCTGGACTGGGTCACATCGACGTAAATAGGGTCGAGCTGCTGTACGGTTGCCAGTTCCGTCGCCTGCCCGTTAGTCACCAGTGCGCCTTCGGTGACGCTTGATTTGCCAATCCGTCCGCTTATCGGCGAGGTGACTTTGGTATAAGCGAGATTGATACGCGCGCTTTCCACCGCGGCTTTTGCGGCTGTGACGGCGGCATCAGCCTGGCGCGCATCGGCAATGGCCTGATCGTATTCCTGTTGGCTGATGTACTTTGTACCAACCAGCGGAACATAGCGTTTCACCGTCAAATGGGCGATGGCGGCAGCGGCTTCGCTTTTCGCCAGCTCGCCTTTCGCACTGTCATAGTCGGCCTGATAGGTTGCCGGATCGATCTGGTAAAGCGACTGTCCGGCCTCGACATCGCTACCTTCGGTGAAATTCCGTTTAAGGACAATACCGCTAACCTGCGGGCGAACCTCGGCAATGCGGAAGGCTGTGGTGCGTCCCGGTAATTCTGTGGTCACGGCTAATGGCGCGGTGTTGACCACGTGTACGGTCACTTGCGGCTCGCTGGCATGCGCTTGTTGCTCTCCCTGATCGTTACAACCGGCCAGCAGCGCAGCAGAGATGATAATGAATGAGGGCAGGAGTGAAAACCTGGCATGTTTCGTCATTACTGTTCCTTAAAAACCAATAGCTCGTTATTTACCGGATAACGGTAAGGCGGTAACGTGCGCGAAAAAATAACAGCTTGCTATCCTACAAATTATTGGGTCGCGATGTAAGTAATACTTATTTTTAGGTTGGCGCAACGGCACGTAAAAACAAAAAAAGGAACACTGGCTTACCGTATTGCCCTGTCGAATTTAGACATTCTTTATTGCGAGTTAATATATTTTGAAATATACATTCCTTGTGTGAATAATTTATCTATTGGCATTCGCGTACTCTATTTATTTGAATGATTTGTGCGTCACAATCAGGCTTTTATTTCGTGTGCGCGGGTCTGAGATGTTACAGTCGGTTTTTCCAGAACGGCTTTACTGGCGTAATAATTACTCCAACTCTGATGTGATACTCCATGGCAAAAAAAACCAAGGCTGATGCCCTTAAAACGCGACAACATTTAATTGAAACGGCCATTACTCAGTTTGCCGCACGGGGCGTAGGCAACACCACGCTCAATGATATTGCTGACGCCGCCCAGGTCACGCGTGGCGCAATCTACTGGCACTTCAGCAACAAGACGCAGTTGTTTAACGAAGTGTGGCAGCAGCAACCCCCTTTGCGCGATCTTATTCAGGAACGAGTCACTGCGCTGAATGCAGAAAACCCGTTACAACAACTGCGTGAGAAGTTTATCGTCGCATTGCAATATATTGCCGACGTTCCACGACAGCAGGCTTTATTACAAATCTTATATCATAAATGTGAATTTCAGGATGACATGATATCTGAGCGGGAAATACGTGAGAAAATAGGTTTTAACCAGCAGGCGTTACGCGAGGCATTACAGGCCTGTATAGCGGAGGGCATGATACCCGGAACCCTTGATCTGGACGTGGCCTTAATCATTATTTGCGGCAGTTTTAGCGGCATCCTTAAAAACTGGTTAATGAACCCTGCCAGTTATAATCTTTATGAGCAGGCGCCTGCGCTGGTGGATAACGTATTAAGCATGTTAAGCCCGGACGGAAATGTCAGGCAATTAATAAAACCAACCAATATTCACGGGGAAATATAATCATTTCCCCAATTCAAAAACGTGACGCTATTGCAGGTCGGCACAGTTGACCAACTTAAGGGGATTCACCGAGTCCATGTTGCGACACTTGTCGGATTCCGTGGTGATAAGCTCGATCCACTGAATCAGTAACGCATCAAAGATAAAAACGGAGACCGCAAAAACAACCAGCCACCAATACTTGCGAATCATTGTCCAATCCTGTGTATTCATGCCCAAGCGTGCTGGAAATATACACGAAAAATGCGCTCTGAAAAGCGGGCTTACAATGCTTTTACTTTGTCACGACGCTGAGCGTTTTGGGCCCCGTCCGGCTCTTTTTCGACAAATTTTTCGTCTTCCGTTTTTTCACTTTCGCAAGCTCATCGCTGGTGAAGTGCGAGGTCACATTCATGCGTCGCAGGCCTATCTTGACGTATTCATCATTTACCTCAATACCAATGAACTTCCGTCCTGTCTCCAGCGCCACCGCGCCGGTGGTAAAGCTGCCCGCGAAAGGATCAAGAACGGTATCGCCAGGGTTTGAGGAGGCCAATACGATCCGCTTTAACAGGGCGACAGGCTTTTGCGTCGGATGGTTTTCATATTCATTCATCAGGTAACGCACACGGGGAAACTCCCAGACGTTTCCCGGGACTTTTTGCGTGTTGTAGGGCTGAGGCGGGTTTTTACGGTAGTCAATCAACGCTCGTTTAGCGCCGGTTTTCGTCTCAACCAGAATCGCTTCGCTATTGAAGGTGTAATTTTTGGCGTCTTTTACCATCATCAGGATCGGTTCGTACATTGAGCCGAAATATTTCTTCGCCTGTACGCCTGAGCTGTCGTAGGACCAGACGATCCGGCTCTTGATGGTAAACAGATTCCGGCACTTGAGATCAATATATGGCATGTTCTCGGTGCTGTTCATGATGTACATCGTGCCCTGCTTTTTCAGTACCCGATGACACTCTTCAATGCATTCGAACAGCCAGGCGAGGAAAACGTCCGCGTCCCAGGCTTCCCGCATGCCGTCAAAATCTTTTCCGATGTTATAGGGCGGATCGGCAAAAATTAAGTCGACGCTTTCAGTGGGTAATTTCTTGAGTTCGGCTAACGCATCTCCGTGAATGACCGACGTCGATTCATTGCCAAAGTAGTGTGGTTCAACTCCCGTTTTCATCTCTACTCCACAAGAAATGCGTATAAAAAAGGCGCTTCCCCATGCCGAGTAGCGCCTTTTATATCAGACAGTTAACTGATTAGTATCAGTTCATGCCGTATTTTTTCAATTTTTTACGCAGCGTACCACGGTTGATGCCCATCATCAGAGCAGCACGGGTCTGGTTACCGCGGGTGTATTGCATCACCATGTCCAACAGGGGCTGTTCAACTTCAGCCAGTACCAGCTCATAGAGGTCATTAACATCCTGACCGTTCAGTTGAGCAAAATAGTTCTTCAGTGCCTGTTTAACCGAGTCACGCAGGGGCTTTTGAGTTACCTGATCCTGAGAGTTAACGGTAGAAACGGTCAGTACGTCAGAATTTACGCGTTGTTCGAACATAGTTCTGTCAGCTCTTTATTTCATTACGCAAAATTTTCGAAGTATGCCTCCAACGCCTCCAGCTGTTCGCTGGCATCCTCAATGGCGTTGAATGTGCGCCGAAACTGGTCATTTGGAGCGTGCTCCTGGAGATACCAGGAGACGTGTTTACGCGCAATTCGGTACCCTTTTGCCTGGCCATAAAAGTCATGCAATTCCCGAACATGCGCACAAAGCAAGCGCTTAACCTCTGCCAAAGGCAGGGGGGACAGCAGCTCCCCAGTGTCCAGATAATGCTGGATTTCCCGGAAGATCCAGGGTCTTCCCTGAGCTGCGCGGCCTATCATCAGGGCATCAGCCCCCGTATAGTCGAGCACAGCTCTGGCTTTAAGCGGGTCAGTAATGTCGCCATTCGCGATAATCGGAATGGAAACTTTCTGCTTAACTGCCCGAATACTGTCGTACTCAGCATCTCCATTGAACAAACAGGCGCGGGTGCGTCCATGAATGGTCAGAGCCTGAATGCCACAGTCTTCAGCCAGTTGGGCAATCTCTACGCAGTTACGGTGTTCCGGAGCCCAGCCGGTGCGAATCTTCAGGGTGACAGGAACGTCCACTGCTCTGACGACCTCGGTTAGTATTGACTTCACTAATTCCGGGTACTGCAAGAGGGCTGAACCTGCGAGCTTGCGATTCACTTTTTTAGCCGGACACCCCATATTGATATCAATAATCTGGGCGCCGCTTTCCACGTTGATACGTGCGGCATCGGCCATCTCAACAGGGTCGCTACCGGCAATTTGCACCGTGCGAATTCCTGGCTCATCAACGTGCACCATCCGTAGCCGGGACTTGTCGCTTTCCCAAACCTGCGGGTTAGAAGACATCATCTCGGATACGGTCAATCCTGCTCCCATCTCGTAGCACAGCGTCCGAAAGGGTCTGTCAGTGATGCCAGCCATTGGCGCTGCGATCAGGCGATTTCTGAGCTGGTATTGTCCGATGCGCATGAGTTAAGAAATGACCATACTGTGACTGCAAGGCGGCGTATATTACGCATTTTTTGCACGAGATGAAAGGCCAAACTTTGACCAATCCTCTGAGATGGATCAAAGAATCACCGTTAAACGAAGGTGACTTGAATAATTAGCTTTATAAATCATTAAATTAAAAAAATGTGTCGAATTTCTGTACGCGTATTATTTTGCGTAACTTCTCATTTTTTCTTCGATACCACAGGAGCTGACAAGATAATCTGCTGAATTAACCAGCAGATTAGCAGGTCATAGTGTGACTATGCTCTCATTTCAGGCATGAACGTTTACGGTGTCGTCGTTTACTCAACCACCACGCGGCCATTCAGCGGCTGTGCCGGGCGGCTATTGTCATGGTGCATGGTGTGGCTGAACTTCTCCAGCTGTGCCGCAGAGAGGGTCAGCGGATGCTTAAGAACGATCCAGGTCACGCCCTCAGAGCAGGGCGGAGTGGTCAGAGAGCCGCTGAAACGCCAGTAAGATTTCTCTTTTGGCAACAGCGCGTTCAGGTCCATCTGAGTGGTAATCTTGACGTCCTGAGCGGCTTTTTCCGGCATCGTCGCCCACAGCTTTTCCAGTTCGCTATTGGCGGCGCCTTTGTCGAACATGACGGCGACGACGGTAATCGCCCCTTTCGCATCTTTATGCACCAGATGCATCTCCATGGCGTAATGCTTACCGTGAACGGTGTTTTCGCTCGGCGCATGGAAGTGAAACTGCTGCAACGTGAATGGTTGGCCATCGATCGTTACGGTATCCGCAGTGGTGGATTTTAACCCGGCCTGAATGGTATGCCCGTTGTTGATCAGCGTGACAGGGCCATCAACATAGTGGGTAGCCAGCGGACTCAAATGGGCATTGACCGTATGGTCGATATTAACAGGGGACTGATTCATTCCTGTCTGACAGGTTTTATATTCCTCACTCAGCGTACCCCAGTGCTCCGGGGCGCCTTCGCCTTCATAGGTCCAGTGTGAGGCCAGTGCCGTAAACGGCATGATACTTAGCGCCAGAAGCGCTGCCTTGCTCAAAGAATGGTTCATCGTATTCTTCCAATGAATGTATATGATTTTTATATGTGTAACTTCAATTGGTTACGTCACTATTTTAGCGAATGGAAGGCGATGGAGAAGAGATAAAAAACCGAAAAAAAGGCCTGCGAACAGGCCATATTGGAAAAAAGGGATTACTGTTTTATTCCGGTGATCCGGCACCACTCCTCTTTTTCCACTACCGGATCGAGGGCGAAGAGGTCGGCATAGGCTTCGCAGACGCTTTCCGCCTGGCTGGCGAGGATACCGGAAAGGCCCAGCAAACCGCCTGTAACGGGCAGGACGCTGATTAACGGCGCCAGCTCGCGTAACGGGCCAGCAAGGATATTAGCGACCACCACGTCGGCTTTCAGGGCTTCTGGTTGATCCTGCGGCAGGTAAAGCGCCAGGCGATCGGAAACGCCGTTACGTTCGGCGTTGTCGCGACTGGCCTGAATCGCCTGCGGATCAATGTCCACGCCGATGGCTTTCGCCGCCCCAAGCTTCAGCGCCGCAATCGCCAGAATGCCGGAGCCACAGCCGAAGTCGATCACGGTTTTACCGGTTAAATCGAGGCTGTCCAGCCATTGCAGGCACAGGGAGGTCGTTGGATGTGTGCCGGTACCGAACGCCAGTCCCGGGTCGAGCATGACGTTGACCGCGTTTTCGTCGGGGACTTCACGCCAGCTGGGGCAGATCCACAGGCGTTCGCCAAAGCGCATCGGGTGGAAGTTTTCCATCCATTCGCGCTCCCAGTCTTTATCTTCTAACTGTTCGATTTTATGGGCAAAACCCGCGCCAAGCAGCGGATGATTCTCAAGAATCGCGACCACTTCTTTCATGTCCGTCTCTGCGTCAAACAGGCCGATCACGTCAGTGTCGCCCCACAGGCGGGTTTCGCCCGGCAATGGCTCGAAAACCGGCGTGTCGTGGGTATCCTGGAAGGTAATGGAAACAGCGCCTGCTTCCATTAACGCATCACTCAGATCTTCCGCATTCGCACCGGTGGTATTCAGTTTTAATTGGATCCATGGCATGGCAAAACTCTTTATTTATCAGTAGACAATACGGCGGCCTGTGGTGCGGGGGAACCGAAACGGTTTCCGACCAGAAAGGCCAGCAGACTTAGCAGTAGCGAGGGCACTATCGGGTGAAAGCCCTGATACTGAATATTCAGGGTGGCGAGGATGGCGTATAGCCCACCACCGACGATCATCGCGCTCAACGCCCCGGTTGCGTTTGCGCGCTCCCAGTACAGCCCAAGCACCAGAGGCCACAGGAATACCGCTTCCAGTCCGCCAAACGCCAGCAGATTCAGCCAGATAATCATCTCTGGCGGCTTCCAGGCCGCCAGCAATAACAGCGCTCCCAGGATCAAGGTGATCGCCGCAGACATACGCTTCAGCCGCGTCTCATTTTCCGCGTGATCCGGGCGAATATTAAGGTAGAGATCTTTAATGATCGTAGCGGAACTCTGCAGCAATTGCGCATTGATCGTCGACATAATCGCCGCCATTGGCGCAGCCAGGAAGATCCCGGCAGCGAAAGGCGGCAACACCTTGACCATCAGCGTGGGAATCACCAGATCCGGCACCGTCAGGTCCGGGATCACCGCGCGTCCCAGCGCGCCCGCAAGGTGCATCCCGAACATCAGGATCGCGACCACGATGGTGCCGATGATCATCCCGCGATGCACGGCCTTGCTGTCTTTATACGAAATACAGCGTACCGCCGTATGCGGCAGCCCGATCACGCCAAAGCACACCAACACCCAGAACGAGGTCATAAAGGCGGGAGACAGGATATCATCCGCTCCCTGAGGGGAGATCAGTTGCGGATTAATGGCCTCCAGGGTTGCAACCGCGTGTCCTAAACCGCCTGCGGCGTGCACGATACCGACCAGCAGAACGATCGTACCAATAAGCATCACCAACCCTTGCAAGGTGTCGTTCAGCACGCTGGCGCGAAAGCCGCCAAAGGCGGTGTACAGCGCGATACTGACCCCGAAAATCAGCAGCCCGGTTTCGTAAGGAATACCCGCCGCCGTTTCCAGCAGCCGCGCGCCGCCGATGAACTGCACTGTCATCGCCCCGACAAAGGCCACCAGCAGGCTGAGACTCGCCAGCCACACCAGCAGTCGGCTTTGGTAGCGGGCAAACAGCATGTCATTAAGGGTCACGGCATTATAACGGCGCGCGAGAATGGCGAACTTTTTACCGAGGACGCCCAGCGAGAGCCAGACAGCGGGGAGCTGAATCATTGCCAGCAGAACCCAGCCCAGCCCGTATTTATAGGCGGCGCCCGGGCCACCAATAAATGAACTGGCGCTGATATAGGTCGCGGTCAGGGTCATGGCCAGCACAACCCCGCCCATTGAGCGGCTGCCGAGGAAATATTCATTCAGAAATGAGCCGGTCTGCCTTTTACGCATGGCATAAACAGAAATGGCAAATACCACAACCAGGTAGGCAACCAGCGGCAGAATGACTTCAAGCTGCATCGTCATCCTCCAGCGGAATGTCGCGATAGATAAATTTTACCATTGCCCAGCACAGCAGAATGAAGATCAGCGGCGTCAACAGGCAGGCCATCTCAAACCAATGGGGCAGCCCGGTGAAACCCGGCGCCACGCCTGGTAAGTAAGCGGTCACTAACCATGCAGCAAGATAAAGAAGGGTCAGCCACAGCGCCCAGCGCGCTTCTTTATGGGCCTGAACAAAACGTTTGTCCATTTTTTGTCCCTTGTGGATGAAGAAAGCGGGGATTGTACATGATGGGGCCTGGCGATCCCCAGAAATAAAAAAGGCCGGGTTGCCCGGCCTTTTCGCATTAACGCTGACTTACTTCTCGTTCAGACCGAGTTTTTTCTCCAGGTAGTGGATGTTCGTGCCACCATTCTGGAAGTGCTCGTCGTTCATAATGCGGGTCTGCAAATCAACGTTGGTTTTGATACCGTCGATGATCAGCTCCTGCAGGGCGTTCTTCATGCGGGCAATCGCCACGTCACGGTTTTCGCCGTAGCAGATGAGCTTGCCGATCATGGAATCATAGTACGGCGGTACGGTGTAACCGGCGTAGATATGGGACTCCCAGCGCACGCCAAAACCGCCAGGCGCATGGAAACGCGTGATTTTGCCGGGGCTTGGCAGGAAGGTATTCGGGTCTTCGGCGTTGATACGGCATTCCACCGCATGGCCGCGAACCACAACTTCTTCCTGTTTGATGGACAGTGGCTGACCGGCTGCGATACGCAGTTGTTCTTTGATCAGATCGACGCCGGTAATCATTTCGGTAACCGGATGTTCAACCTGAATACGGGTATTCATCTCAATGAAGTAGAACTCGCCGTTTTCGAACAGGAACTCAAAGGTACCCGCCCCGCGATAGCCGATATCGACGCACGCTTTCGCGCAACGCTCGCCGATGTAACGACGCAGTTCCGGGGTAATGCCCGGCGCTGGCGCTTCTTCGACGACTTTCTGGTGACGACGCTGCATGGAGCAGTCACGTTCCGCCAGATAGATCGCGTTCCCCTGACCGTCAGCCAGCACCTGAATTTCGATGTGGCGTGGGTTTTCGAGGTATTTCTCCATGTACACCATGTCATTGCTGAAAGCCGCTTTCGCTTCCGCCTTGGTCATGGAAATGGACTGCGCCAGTTCAGCATCGCTGCGCACCACGCGCATACCGCGACCGCCGCCGCCGCCGGAGGCTTTGATGATCACCGGGTAACCGATGCGTTTCGCATGGGCGCGGTTCGCATCCATATCATCGGTCAGCGGGCCGTCAGAACCCGGTACAGTCGGTACGCCTGCTTTCTTCATGGCGGTAATCGCAGACACTTTGTCGCCCATCAGGCGAATAGTGTCGGCTTTCGGGCCGATGAAGATAAAGCCGGAACGTTCAACCTGCTCGGCAAAGTTGGCGTTCTCAGAGAGGAAGCCGTAACCCGGGTGAATCGCGACCGCGCCGGTGATTTCGGCGGCGCTGATGATCGCCGGGATGTTCAGATAGCTTTTTACGGACGGAGCCGGGCCAATACAGACCGTCTCATCCGCCAGCAATACGTGTTTTAAATCGCGATCCGCGCTTGAGTGCACGGCCACGGTCTTGATGCCCAGTTCTTTACAGGCACGAAGAATACGCAGTGCAATCTCGCCACGGTTGGCGATAACAATTTTATCCAGCATGTTCGCCTCGTTACTCGATGACGACCAGCGGCTCGTCAAATTCTACCGGCTGACCACTTTCGACCAGGATCGCTTTCACAGTACCTGATTTGTCTGCTTCGATCTGGTTCATCATTTTCATGGCTTCGACGATGCACAGGGTATCGCCGACGTTGACTTTCTGACCCACTTCGATGAACGCTTTGGCGTCCGGGCTCGGGGTGCGGTAGAAAGTACCAACCATTGGGGAACGTACGATGTGACCACTGATTTCCGCTGCGGCGGCTGCCGGCGCTTCTGCTGCCGGAGCAACTGCGTTAGACAGAGCCGGTTGCTGCTGCATCACTGGCGCAGCGTAAGCCTGTTGCATAACCGGGAAGCTGCCTGCCGGCGCTGCACGACTGATGCGTACAGATTCTTCGCCTTCAGAAATTTCCAGTTCGGAGATGCCTGATTCTTCAACCAGCTCGATCAGTTTTTTAATCTTACGAATATCCATGAGTGGGTTCCGTACTCTTTGTTTAGTGTGATTGTGACAGAGGGGTTACCGCTGTCTGTAAAGCGTGAGTCCCAACGGCAACAGCGCGTTTGCCTGTCAGGACGTCGGTCTATTTCGCCTTTACGCCTCAAGTGAGACTTGTCGGTCAAAATGCTGCGATTTGCGGCAATCCTCCGGCAAAAAACAAAATATACCTTCAAAGCGCGATTGTCACCCTTTCAGCGGCTTAAAAACGCCTTCCGGGAGGTCAGGGTCGCACATTATAACGATTTCGTAGCAATTGGCAGCTAAATACTGGTCTTATCAGGGAAGATAATCAACCGCTAACACGTAAATAACATCTGAGTCTCTGCGTTTTGTAACCGACAGCACACTTCGCTGAACTAGCGCCACCACTGGCGAAACTTCTTGTAACGGCAGGCTAAAAGCGCCAGCGCCAGCAGGGCGTAAATAACGGGTTGCGGGGATAAAACCTTCACTGACCAGAGATAATGTAAAGGGGCGAGGATCACCACCAGATAGACGACGTTATGCAGCAATTGCCAGCGTTTGCCCAGCTTGCGCTGCGCCGCCTGCGTGGAGGTCAGCGTCAGCGCCAGCAAAATAAGCCAGCTGATAATGCCCAGCGTCAAATACGGGCGCGTAATCAATTCGCGGCCCAGTAAACCCAGATTCTGAATGCCCAACTCCAGCATCGCATAGCTGGTTAGATGCAGCGTGGCCCAGGCAAAACACCATAGCCCCAGCAAACGCCGCGTGCGTATCAATAAGGGCTGTTTAGCGTAACGCGCCAGCGGCGTGACCAACAAGGTCGCCAGGAGGAATTTCAGAGCGGTCCTACCGGTAAAATGCTGAATATCTTTCACCGGATCGGCGCTTAACCCGCCGCTGTTAATTGCCCAGAACAGCCAAAGCAACGGCACAATCCCCGCCAGGTGAAGGAGGATTTTCAGCCAGGTAATCTGTTTTGCATTCAGCCGCACTTATATGTTCTCCCGCAGATCCAGTCCCCGGTATAACGACGCCACCTGCTCGCCATAGCCGTTGAACAGCAAGGTCGGCTGGCGCTTAACGTCAAGGATCCCGCCCGTACCGATAAATCGCTCCGTGGCCTGCGACCAGCGCGGATGATCGACGTGCGGATTCACGTTGGCGTAAAAACCGTACTCATCCGGGGCGGCGAGATTCCAGGTGGTCGGCGGTCGTTCGCGGGTGAGTTTGATGCTAACGATCGATTTAATGCCTTTGAAGCCATATTTCCACGGCACTGTCAGACGGATGGGCGCGCCGTTTTGCGGCGGTAGCGCTTTACCGTAGACGCCAACGGTGAGCAGGGTAAGCGGGTGCATGGCTTCGTCAAGCCGCAGGCCTTCAACGTAGGGATACTTCAACCCGCCGCCGATAAAACGATCTTTTTGTCCCGGCATATCGTCCGGCGCGTAAAGCGTCTCGAACGCCACATAACGGGCATTGCTGGTGGGTTCGACAAGCGCGAGCAGCTTATGTAAAGGAAAGCCAATCCACGGTACCACCATTGACCAGGCCTCGACGCAGCGCATCCGGTAAATGCGTTCTTCTAAAGGAAAGCGGGTGGTTAAGGCTTCGTGGTCCAGCGTCAGAGGTTTAGCGACCTCTCCGCTGATTTTCAGCGTCCAGGGATCGGTTTTCATGCTGCCGGCATTGGCCGCCGGATCGGCTTTATCCAGTCCGAATTCATAGAAGTTGTTATAGCCAGTGACCTTATCTTCCGGCGTTAAAGTCAGGCTGTTTTGCCACTCGCTGGGTTTACTGAAGTCGAGCGGCTTTCCGGCAGGCGCGGGGGGGCGATCGTTGCCTTTAAACCATCCCAACAGATCGGCCTGCGCCGTTGTAGGGAGCGAGAGGGCGGCAGCGCTGATGCCCAGGGCTTTAAGCACCTGGCGGCGATGCATAAAAAAAGCCGATTCGGCGGTGACATCGGCTTCAGTAAGTGGACGGTATTTTTTCATAACAGACTCCCGGCATACGCGTAACGCGTAGTTACTATGGCAGGGAGTCTGTCAATGCGCTGAGAAATTTCGTTATTTAAATGTAAATTTTTGCAGCGCTACGGCTTATTTAACCTTAACCAGCGTACGGCCCTGAACCTGATTGTTCATGATGGCGTCGGCGAATTTCGGCGCGTCGGCCAGCGCGATCTCCGTTGTGGCTTGCGCGTAGAAGCTTTCCGGCAGGTCACGAACCAGTCGTTCCCAGGCCTGGGCGCGGCGGGCGGGCGGCGTCATCACGGAATCCACACCCTGCAAACGCACGTTGCGCAGAATAAACGGCATCACCGTTGTCGGCAGGGCAAAACCGCCCGCCAGGCCACAGGCCGCCACGCAACCCCCGTAGTTCATCTGTGCCAGAACTTTTGCCAGCACCTTATCGCCAACGGTATCCACCGCGCCTGCCCACAGCTGTTTTTCCAGCGGGCGAGACTCAGCGAACTCGTCGCGTCCCAAAATGCGCTGGGCGCCAAGTTGTTTCAGATAAGTATGGGTGCTTTCACGACCCGATACGGCAACGACCTGATAACCCAGCTTATGCAACAGGGCGACAGCCGTACTGCCCACGCCGCCGCTGGCGCCGGTCACCACGATTTCGCCATCTTCAGGACGGATACCGGCCTCTTCCAGAGCCATTACGCAGAGCATGGCGGTGAAGCCCGCCGTACCGATCACCATTGCCTTACGGCTATCCAGGCCTTTCGGCATCGCCACCAGCCAGTCCGCTTTGACGCGCGCCTGCTCGGCCAGACCGCCCCAATGATTCTCGCCAACGCCCCATCCGGTCAGTAAAACGTCCTGACCGGCATGAAAACGCGGATCCTCGCTTGTGCGCACAGTGCCAGCGAAATCAATTCCAGGAATCATCGGAAAATGACGAATGATTTTTCCCTTTCCGGTGATCGCGAGCGCATCTTTGTAGTTCAGACTGGACCAGTGCACGTCCACGGTAACATCGCCTTCCGGCAACCGGCTTTCTTCAAGCGTCTGCACGGATGCGAGGGTTTTACCGTCCTGCTGTTCCAATATCAAAGCCTGCATAACCTGTCCTCAATGTTGCGTAGTGGATTGGAAAATGATTCCTGAAGACTATACTCGCTAATTGAAACGTGACGTCGATTCAACGCAATAAATTGCCAGATACACCTGATTTGGTAGTATGCACTCACTCTTTGCGCAACCAGGCGGATTTCGCGTTTGGTTATGCATTTTCGTGTCGCAATTTACTGGCGGAGTTAACACAAGGATGCGATTAACGACGAAATTCTCAGCTTTTGTTACGCTACTCACCGGGTTGACCATTTTTGTCACCCTGATCGGCTGCTCGCTGAGTTTTTACAATGCCATCCAGTACAAAATGAGTCATCGCGTGCAGGCGGTCGCCACTGCCATCGATACGCATCTCGTTTCGCGCGATTACAACGCGCTGTCACCACACATCAACGAACTGATGATGTCTGCGGATATCGTCCGGCTTGATTTGCGCCAGGGTGAAAAAACGATCTTTACCCAGACGCGCGCCAGCAGCTACCGTCCGGTTGGCACCAGTAATATGTTCCGGGAACTGTCGGTACCGCTGTTAAAACATCCGGGCATGACGATGGATCTGGTTTATCAGGATCCGATGGGGAATTATTTTCATTCGCTGATGACCACCGCGCCGCTCACGCTGGCGATCGGTTTTATTATCCTGATGCTGTTTCTGGCGGTGCGCTGGCTGCAGCGCCAACTTTCCGGCCAGGAGCTACTGGAGGTGCGTTCTACGCGGATCCTGAACGGCGAGCGCGGACCGAATGTTCGCGGCAGCGTGTATGAATGGCCGGCGCGCACCAGCAGCGCGCTGGACATGCTGCTCTCCGAGATCCAGAGCGCGCAGGAGCAACGCAGCCGACTCGATACGCTTATTCGCTCGTACGCGGCTCAGGACACCAAAACCGGCCTCAGCAACCGTCTCTTTTTTGATAACCAACTGGCGACACTGCTGGACGATCAAGAAAAGGTCGGCGCTCATGGGGTGGTGATGATGATTCGTCTGCCGGACTTCAATTTGCTGCGTGACAGTTGGGGCCGCAACCTCGCCGAAGAAGAACTGTTCAGTCTGATCAATTTGTTATCCACCTTTATCCTGCGCTTTCCGGGCGCGCTGCTGGCGCGTTACCATCGCAGTGACTTCGCCGTGCTGCTGCCGCACCGTACCCTGAAAGAGGCGGAGAGCGTCGCCGGGCAACTTCTGAAAGCGGTCGATGCGCTGCCAACCAATAAAATGCTCGATCGCGACGATATGTTCCATATCGGCATTTGCGCCTGGCGTAGCGGCCAGTCGACCGAACAGGTGATGGAACATGCGGAAGCGGCCACCCGCAACGCGGTATTGCAGGGCGGAAATAGTTGGGCGGTGTACGATGATACGCTGCCGGAAAAAGGGCGCGGCAACGTACGCTGGCGCACCCTCATTGAACAAATGCTCAGTCGCGGCGGGCCGCGCATTTATCAAAAGCCAGCGGTTACCCGCGAAGGGCGCGTTCACCACCGGGAACTGATGTGCCGCATTTTTGACGGCCATGAAGAGGTTAGCTCGGCGGAATATATGCCGATGGTGCTTCAGTTCGGCCTGTCGGAAGAGTATGACCGTCTGCAGATCAGCCGGGTCATTCCGCTCCTGGGCTACTGGCCGGAAGAAAATCTGGCGATTCAGGTCACCGTAGAGTCGCTGATTCGCCCGCGTTTTCAACGCTGGCTGCGTGATACCTTGATGCAGTGTGAAAAATCACAACGTAAACGCATAATTATTGAACTTGCAGAGGCAGATGTGGGTCAACACATCAGCCGGTTACAGCCAGTTATTCGTCTGGTGAATGCGTTAGGCGTTCGGGTGGCGGTAACCCAGGCGGGTTTAACGTTGGTCAGCACCAGTTGGATCAAAGAGCTCAATGTGGAATTACTCAAGCTCCATCCGGGATTGGTCAGAAACATTGAGAAGCGAACAGAGAACCAGTTACTGGTGCAAAGCCTGGTGGAAGCCTGTTCGGGCACCCATACCCAGGTTTACGCGACAGGCGTACGGTCGCGTGGCGAGTGGCAGACGCTGACAGCCCGCGGCGTTGCGGGCGGACAGGGGGATTTCTTTGCCTCCTCCCAACCGCTGGATACAAACGTGAAAAAATATTCTCAAAGATACTCGGTTTGACCTGCCGTTTGTTCAGTTTTCACGTAGAATAACGCGCGCTGTGCTTTCATGGGGGTGTGCTTGTCTGCTCGCCAGGGTGTTGCAGCACATATGCAGGTGAATGACCTTAAACAGGTTGCAAATGAAAGCGAGGATTGCTGCTGAAAAGCTCAGCCCTGAGGGACTCAGGTAGAGATTTGTAACAGAGGAAACGAACTGCACTAATTTTCACCGTAGCAGATGATTTTTGCGCCTTGTCGCTGCTGCGTGTGGTTGGTAAAGTAAGCGGATTTTGTTTTCCGCCCCAGCTTTCAGGATTATCCCTTAGTATGTTGAAAAAATTTCGTGGCATGTTTTCCAATGACTTGTCCATTGACCTGGGTACCGCGAATACCCTTATTTATGTAAAAGGACAAGGCATCGTATTGAATGAGCCTTCCGTTGTGGCCATTCGTCAGGATCGTGCCGGTTCGCCGAAAAGCGTGGCTGCAGTAGGTCATGACGCGAAGCAGATGCTGGGCCGTACGCCGGGCAATATTGCTGCGATTCGCCCCATGAAAGACGGCGTGATCGCCGACTTCTTCGTGACTGAAAAAATGCTCCAGCACTTCATCAAGCAAGTGCATAGCAACAGCTTTATGCGTCCAAGCCCGCGCGTGCTGGTGTGTGTGCCGGTTGGCGCGACCCAGGTTGAACGCCGTGCTATTCGTGAATCCGCGCAGGGCGCAGGCGCCCGTGAAGTGTTCCTGATCGAAGAACCAATGGCTGCCGCTATCGGCGCAGGCCTGCCGGTTTCTGAGGCAACCGGTTCCATGGTGGTGGATATCGGTGGCGGGACGACGGAAGTGGCCGTTATCTCTCTGAACGGTGTCGTTTATTCGTCATCTGTGCGTATCGGCGGCGACCGCTTCGACGAAGCAATCATCAATTACGTCCGCCGTAACTACGGCTCTCTGATCGGTGAAGCGACCGCAGAACGTATTAAGCACGAAATCGGTTCCGCTTACCCGGGTGACGAAGTGCGCGAAATCGAAGTGCGTGGTCGTAACCTGGCGGAAGGCGTTCCACGCGGCTTTACCCTGAACTCCAATGAAATCCTGGAAGCGCTGCAGGAACCGCTGACCGGTATCGTGAGCGCGGTGATGGTTGCGCTGGAACAGTGCCCGCCGGAACTGGCGTCTGATATCTCCGAGCGCGGCATGGTGCTCACCGGCGGTGGCGCGCTGCTGCGCAATCTTGACCGCCTGTTAATGGAAGAAACCGGTATTCCAGTTGTTGTCGCAGAAGACCCGCTGACCTGTGTGGCGCGTGGCGGCGGCAAAGCGCTGGAAATGATCGACATGCACGGCGGCGACCTGTTCAGCGAAGAGTAATCGGATGCAGGCAGGGGCGTGTCTGGCGCCTCTGCCGAATCTGATACGAGAATACGCAAACTTATGAAGCCAATTTTTAGCCGTGGCCCGTCGCTACAGATTCGCCTTATCCTGGCGGTGCTGGTGGCGCTCGGCGTCATTATCGCCGACAGCCGTCTGGGTACGTTCAGTCAAATACGCACGTACATGGATACCGCCGTCAGTCCTTTCTACTTTATTTCCAATGGTCCCCGTGAACTGCTTGATGGCGTCTCGCAAACGCTGGCTTCACGCGACCAGCTTGAGCTTGAAAACCGGGCGCTGCGTCAGGAACTGCTGCTGAAAAACAGCGAGCTGCTGATGCTCGGGCAGTACAAACAGGAGAATGCGCGTCTGCGCGAGCTGCTGGGATCGCCGCTGCGTCAGGATGAACAAAAAATGGTGACGCAGGTCATCTCGACGGTTAACGATCCCTACAGCGATCAGGTGGTTATCGACAAAGGCAGCGTGAACGGCGTTTACGAAGGCCAGCCGGTCATCAGCGATAAAGGCGTTGTCGGCCAGGTGGTCGCGGTGGCGAAGCTGACCAGCCGTGTATTACTGATTTGCGACGCGACCCATGCGCTGCCGATTCAGGTACTGCGTAACGATATCCGTGTGATTGCCGCCGGTAACGGCTGCACCGATGATTTACAGCTCGAACACCTGCCAGCCAATACCGACATTCGCGTCGGCGATGTGCTGGTGACGTCGGGGCTGGGCGGGCGCTTCCCGGAAGGTTATCCGGTGGCCGTGGTTTCCTCCGTTAAGCTGGATACACAGCGGGCATATACCGTGATACAGGCGCGTCCAACCGCCGGTTTACAGCGTCTGCGCTATCTGCTGCTGTTGTGGGGCGCCGACCGTAACGGGGCAAATCCCATGACGCCGGAAGATGTGCATCGCGTGGCGAATGAGCGCCTGACGCAGATGATGCCTCAGGTGCTGCCCTCGCCGGATATGATGGGGCCGCCTGCGCCAATGCCCGCGCCAGCGACCGGGATCGCCACGACGCCCGTAACGCCGCCGCAGCCTGCGTCGCCTCAGCCGCGTCCGTCGGGAGGTCAGTAGTGGCGAGCTATCGTAGCCAGGGTCGCTGGGTTATCTGGCTCTCGTTTCTCATCGCGCTTTTATTACAAATCATGCCCTGGCCGGAGGAGATCATCGTCTTTCGGCCAAACTGGGTGCTGCTCATTTTACTGTACTGGATCCTCGCGCTGCCGCACCGCGTAAATGTGGGCACAGGCTTTGTGATGGGTGCCATACTGGATCTGATTAGCGGTTCCACGCTTGGCGTGCGGGCGCTGTCGATGAGCATCATCGCGTATCTGGTCGCATTAAAATTTCAGTTATTCCGCAATCTGGCGCTCTGGCAGCAGGCTCTGGTGGTGATGTTGCTTTCGCTGGTGGTGGATATTATTGTTTTCTGGTCAGAGTTTTTAGTGATCAACGTCTCTTTCAGACCTGAAGTGTTCTGGAGTAGTGTAGTCAACGGCGTGCTCTGGCCGTGGCTGTTCTTGCTGATGCGTAAAATCCGCCAGCAGTTCGCGGTGCAATAAGTGCAATAAAGGTTTCTATGACGTCTCTATACTTAGCTTCCGGTTCACCCCGCCGCCAGGAACTGCTCACCCAATTGGGCGTTGCGTTCGAGCGTATCGTTACCGGTATCGAAGAGATGCGCGGCGCAGGGGAAAGCGCGCAGCAGTATGTCTCTCGGCTGGCGCGTGAAAAAGCACAGGCAGGCGTGACGCAAACCCCGCGCGATTTGCCGGTGCTAGGGGCGGACACGATCGTCATCCTTCATGGTGAAGTTTTAGAGAAACCGCGCGATGCAGAACACGCCGCGACAATGCTGGGTAAGCTATCCGGGCAGACGCACCAGGTGATGACCGCCGTGGCGCTGGCCGACAGTCAGTACGTGCTCGACTGTCTGGTGGTGACCGACGTGACGTTCAGAGCGTTGTCGGATGCGGATATCGCTGACTATATCGCCAGCGGTGAACCGATGGATAAAGCAGGTGCATACGGTATTCAGGGGCTGGGTGGCTGTTTTGTCAGGAAGATAAATGGCAGCTATCACGCCGTAGTCGGCTTACCGCTGGTTGAAACGTATGAGTTGCTAAGCAATTTTAACTCACTGCGTGAGAAAAGGGATAAACATGACGGCTGAATTGTTGGTAAACGTAACGCCATCGGAAACGCGTGTGGCGTATATCGACGGCGGGATCCTCCAGGAGATTCACATTGAGCGTGAGGCGCGACGGGGAATCGTAGGCAATATCTACAAAGGTCGGGTAAGTCGCGTACTGCCGGGTATGCAGGCGGCTTTTGTAGATATTGGGCTGGATAAAGCCGCATTTCTTCATGCTTCTGACATCATGCCGCATACCGAATGCGTGGCGGGCGATGAGCAGAAACAGTTTACCGTACGGGACATTTCCGAACTGGTGCGTCAGGGACAGGATTTGATGGTGCAGGTGGTGAAAGATCCCCTCGGCACCAAAGGCGCGCGTCTGACCACCGACATCACCCTGCCTTCCCGTTATCTGGTCTTTATGCCCGGCGCGTCACACGTTGGGGTGTCTCAGCGTATTGAAAGCGAAGCCGAACGCGAAAGACTGAAAAAGGTGGTGGCGGAATATTGCGACGAGCAGGGTGGATTTATCATTCGCACCGCGGCAGAAGGCGTATGTGAAGACGATCTGGCTTCCGATGCCGCCTACCTCAAGCGTGTCTGGACGAAAGTCATGGAGCGCAAAAAGCGCCCGCAGACGCGGTATCAGATGTACGGCGAACTGGCGCTGGCGCAGCGCGTATTGCGTGATTTTGCCGATGCGCAGTTGGATCGCATTCGCGTGGATTCCCGTCTGACCTACGAGGCGCTGCTGGAGTTTACCGCCGAGTACATTCCGGAAATGACCAGCAAGCTGGAGCATTACAGCGGGCGTCAGCCGATTTTTGATCTCTTTGATGTGGAAAATGAGATCCAGCGGGCGCTGGAGCGCAAGGTTGAGCTGAAGTCCGGCGGCTATCTGATTATCGATCAGACCGAAGCGATGACGACCGTTGATATCAATACCGGCGCTTTTGTCGGCCATCGCAATCTCGACGACACCATTTTTAACACCAATATCGAAGCAACGCAGGCCATTGCCCGCCAGCTTCGCCTGCGCAATCTGGGCGGCATTATTATCATCGACTTTATCGATATGAATAATGACGATCACCGCCGTCGGGTTCTGCATTCTCTGGAGCAGGCGCTGAGCAAAGACCGTGTGAAAACCAGCATCAATGGCTTTTCACAGTTGGGACTGGTGGAAATGACGCGCAAACGCACGCGTGAAAGCGTGGAACATGTGCTCTGCAACGAGTGTCCAACCTGTCACGGTCGCGGTACGGTGAAAACGGTGGAAACCGTGTGTTATGAAATTATGCGTGAGATCGTACGCGTGCATCATGCATACGATTCCGACCGTTTCCTGGTTTATGCTTCTCCGGCGGTCGCGGAGGCCCTGAAAGGGGAGGAGTCGCACGCGCTGGCGGAAGTGGAAATTTTTGTTGGCAAACAGGTTAAAGTGCAAATCGAACCGCTCTATAACCAGGAGCAGTTCGACGTCGTAATGATGTAATCATTTACGTAGGCCAGATCACGCGTTCACGCCGCCATCTGGCACCCTTTGCTTGCAGTTTGCGAGCCACTTTCAGGCAGACAAGGAGAGACGCGTGAGGCGATTGCCGGGGATATTACTGCTCACTGGAGCCGCGTTCGTCGTCATCGTAGCGCTGCTGGTCAGTGGCCTGCGCCTGGCCCTGCCGCATCTCAACAGCTGGCGTCCTGCCATCCTCGCCAAGATCGAATCCGCGACCGGTTTGCCGACGGAGGCCAGCCAGCTTACCGCCAGTTGGCAAAATTTTGGTCCGACGCTGGAAGCGCGTGACATCCGCGTGCAGCTAACTGACGGCGGCGAGTTTGCGGTGAAGCGCGTCACCCTGGCGCTGGATGTCTGGCAAAGTTTGCTGCATATGCGCTGGCAGTTTCGCGATCTGACGTTCTGGCAACTGAACCTACGCACCAATACCCCCATTCAACGCAGCGGAGACGCGGATACCCCTGAAGCGGGACGCATCAGCGATCTTTTTCTGCGTCAGTTCGATCACTTCGATCTCCGCGACAGCCAGATTAGCTTTCTGACCCTTTCAGGCCAGCGCGCCCAGTTGGCTATCCCCCAGTTGACCTGGCTTAACAGCCGAAACCGTCACCGCGCGGAGGGGCAGGTCAGCCTGTCGAGCCTGACCGGTCAACATGGCGTAATGCAGGTCCGTATGGACCTGCGCGACGATGATGGACTGCTGAATAATGGCCGCGTCTGGTTGCAGGCGGACGACATTGACGTCAAGCCGTGGTTGGGGCGATGGATGCAGGACAACGTGGTGCTGGAAACCGCGCGCTTTAGTCTTGAGGGCTGGATGAACATCAGCAAGGGAGAGATCGCTGGCGGCGATGTCTGGCTGAAAAAGGGCGGCGCGAGCTGGAAAGGCGAAAACACGACCCACACGCTTGCAGTCGATAACCTGACGGCGCATATCAGTCGCGAACAGCCCGGTTGGCAGTTCGCCATTCCAGATACCCGCATCTCCATGGACGGCAAGCGCTGGCCGAGCGGCGCACTGCAGCTTGCCTGGATCCCTGAGCAGGACGTGGGCGGCGCGGACGGTAAACGTAGCGACGAGCTACGCATTCGCGCCAGCCATCTTGATTTAGCCGGCCTTGATGGGCTGCGCCCCGTGGCGGCGAAGCTCTCGCCTGCGCTTGGTGAAGTCTGGCAGGCGACGCAGCCGAGCGGAACGATTGACACGCTGGCGCTGGATATCCCCCTTGATGCGACCGAAAAGACCCGTTTTCAGGCTGCATGGCGCGATCTGGCGTGGAAGCAGTGGAAGTTGTTGCCGGGAGCAGAGCATTTTTCCGGGACCCTTTCAGGAAGCGTTGAGGATGGTCGGCTAACCGCCGCCATGAAGCAGGCGAAAATGCCGTATGAAACGGTTTTCCGCGCGCCGTTAGAAATTGAAGATGGCGTAGCGACCCTGAACTGGCTGAAGAATGAGAAAGGTTTTCAACTGGATGGGCGCGATATTGACGTTAAAGCCAAAGCGGTACATGCCCGCGGCGGTTTCCGCTATCTGCAACCCGCAGGCGACGAGCCGTGGCTGGGCATTCTGGCGGGTATCAGCACCGACGACGGCTCCCAGGCCTGGCGGTATTTTCCGGAAAACCTGATGGGTAAAGCGCTGGTGGATTATCTCAGCGGGGCGATTCAGGGCGGTGAAGCGGATAACGCGACGCTGGTCTATGGCGGAAACCCCCATCTGTTCCCCTATAAACATAACGAAGGTCAGTTTGAAGTGCTGGTGCCGCTGCGTAACGCCAAATTCGCTTTCCAGCCGGACTGGCCTGCGCTGACCAATCTGAATATCGAGCTGGATTTCCTTAACGACGGCTTGTGGATGAAAACCGACGGTGTCGATTTGGGTGGTGTAAAAGCCTCCAATCTGACAGCGGTCATCCCCGACTATTCGAAAGAAAAACTGTTGATTGATGCCGATATCACTGGGCCTGGCGACGCAGTGGGGCCGTATTTTGACGGTACGCCGCTTAAAGAGTCGCTCGGAGCCGCCCTTGAGCAGTTGCAAATTGGCGGCGATGTGAATGCTCGCTTACATCTGGATATTCCCCTCGACGGCGAGCTGGTGACGGCGAAAGGCGACGTCACGTTGCGCGACAACAGTCTGTTGATAAAACCGATCGACAGCACCCTGAAAAACCTTAGCGGTAAATTCAGCTTTACCAATGGCGATCTCAACAGTGGGCCGATGACGGCGAACTGGTTTAATCAACCGTTAAACGTCGATTTCTCCACGACCCAGGGAGCAAAAGCGTATCAGGTCGCGGTGAACCTCAACGGTAACTGGCAGCCCACCCGTACCGGCGTATTGCCTGCCCAGGTGAATGACGCGCTCGGTGGCAGCGTGGCGTGGAAGGGAAAGGTGGGGATTGACCTGCCGTATCGTTCAGGCGCGCATTACCACGTTGAGTTGAACGGCGATCTTAAAAATGTAAGTAGTCGCTTACCTGCGCCGCTGAATAAAAAAGCCGGTGAACCGTTACCCGTTAACATTACCGCTAACGGCGACCTGCGTAGCTTTGCCCTCACCGGCAACGCAGACAAAGAGAACCATTTCAACAGCCGCTGGCT
This sequence comes from Citrobacter sp. R4, assembly GCF_026719175.1. Lineage (NCBI taxonomy): Bacteria > Pseudomonadati > Pseudomonadota > Gammaproteobacteria > Enterobacterales > Enterobacteriaceae > Citrobacter > Citrobacter sp. R4. The sequence continues at coordinate 655,195 of NZ_JAPPSU010000002.1, read as the reverse complement.
GCTGGGTCAGAAGCTTACCCTGGACCGCGCCATCTGGACGGCGGAAAGTCGAACCACACCGCCACTGCCCGAACAGGAAGGTATCGAACTTAATCTGCCCGCGTTGGATGGCGCCGAATGGCTGGCGTTATTCCAGAAAGGTGCGGCGGATAACGTGACCAGCAGCGCGAAGTTTCCTCAGCGAATTACCCTGCGTACGCCAGCGCTGACGCTGGGCGGTCAACAGTGGAACAACATGAGCATTGTCTCGCAGCCAGCGCTGAACGGAACGACCGTTGAAGCGCAGGGGCGAGAGATCAATGCGACGCTGGCGATGCGCAATAACGCGCCGTGGCTGGCGAATATCAAATACCTTTATTACAACCCGTCCACAGCGAAACCTGCAGAAAAAAACGACGCTCCCGCGACGCCGTTTGCCACTGTAGATCGCGTCAGTTTCCGCGGCTGGCCTGACATGCAGCTGCGCTGTAGCGAATGCTGGTTATGGGGGCAGAAGTATGGGCGCATCGATGCCGATCTGGCGATCAACGGCGATACGCTGAACCTGAGCAACGGGTTGCTGGACACCGGCTTTGCCCGGCTCACCGCGGACGGCCAGTGGGTCAACGCGCCTGGCCGCGAACGCACTTCGATTAAAGGTAAACTGCGCGGCAACAAGATTGATGCGGCGGCAGGCTTCTTTGGCGTGACCACGCCGATGCGCAACGCGTCGTTTAATGTCGATTACGATCTGCACTGGCGCAATCCGCCGTGGCAACCAGATGAAGCCTCACTCAACGGGATTATTCGTACCCGTCTGGGCAAAGGGGAAATCACCGACTTAAGCACCGGCCACGCCGGGCAGCTCCTGCGCTTGCTCAGCGTAGACGCGCTGCTGCGTAAACTGCGTTTTGATTTTAGCGACACCTTTAGCGAAGGGTTCTACTTTGATTCGATCCGCAGTACCGCGTGGATTAAAGACGGCGTGTTGCATACCGATGATACGCTGGTGGACGGCCTGGAAGCGGATATCGCTATGAAAGGGTCGGTTAATCTGGTGCGACGCGAACTGGACATTGAAGCGGTCGTGGCGCCGGAAATCTCTGCCACGGTGGGCGTGGCTGCCGCGTTTGCGGTCAACCCGATCGTCGGCGCGGCGGTATTTGCCGCCAGTAAGGTGCTTGGGCCGCTGTGGAACAAAGTGTCGATTCTGCGCTATCGCATCACCGGTCCGGTCGATCAACCGCAGATCAACGAAGTTCTGCGCCAGCCGCGGAAAGAAAAAACGCAATGATTTGACGGCGACGCGGAATTACCCCACTCTCAGTACATAGTCTTGCCGGAGGGTAACGTAGCGACCTACATTATGACGTTTCCGTAGGCCGCATAAACGCAGCGCCATCCGGCGTAAATTTTTTAGCATAGCGCTCTCCTACGCAGCAACTAACGAGTAGCAAAACGATGAGTCTGAACCTGGTAAGTGAACAATTGCTGGCAGCAAACGGCCTGAAACATCAGGATCTGTTTGCCATTTTGGGCCAACTGGCCGAACGCCGTCTCGATTACGGCGATCTCTATTTTCAGTCGAGCTATCACGAATCCTGGGTTTTAGAAGATCGCATCATTAAGGATGGTTCTTACAATATTGACCAGGGCGTGGGCGTACGGGCGATCAGCGGCGAAAAAACCGGGTTTGCGTATGCAGACCAGATCAGCCTGCAGGCGCTGAGTCAGAGCGCACAGGCTGCGCGCACCATTGTCAGAGACAGCGGTGACGGGAAAGTGAAAACGCTGGGCGCAGTGGAACACTCCGCGCTTTATACCTCAGTGGACCCGCTCCAGAGCATGACCCGTGAGGAGAAGCTCGATATCCTGCGTCGTGTCGATAGCGTGGCGCGAGACGCTGATACGCGCGTGCAGGAAGTCACCGCGAGCCTGACCGGCGTCTATGAACTGATCCTTGTGGCGGCAACGGACGGAACGCTGGCGGCGGATGTGCGTCCGCTGGTGCGTCTTTCCGTTAGCGTACAGGTGGAAGAAGACGGTAAACGCGAGCGCGGCGCCAGCGGCGGCGGCGGTCGTTTCGGCTATGACTGGTTCCTTGCGGATCTGGACGGGGAGGTTCGCGCAGACGCATGGGCGAAAGAAGCGGTACGTATGGCGCTGGTTAATCTCTCCGCCGTCGCCGCGCCGGCAGGCACGTTGCCGGTGGTGCTTGGCGCGGGCTGGCCGGGCGTGCTGCTCCATGAAGCGGTAGGCCACGGACTGGAAGGCGACTTTAACCGTCGTGGTACGTCGGTGTTCAGTGGACAGGTCGGCGAGCGGGTCGCTTCTGAACTCTGTACGGTGGTGGATGACGGCACGATGGTCGATCGTCGTGGTTCTGTCGCGATTGACGACGAAGGCACGCCGGGCCAGTACAACGTGCTCATCGAAAACGGCATTCTGAAAGGTTACATGCAGGATAAGCTGAATGCGCGCTTAATGGGCGTTGCGCCAACCGGAAACGGTCGTCGTGAGTCTTACGCACATCTGCCGATGCCGCGCATGACCAACACCTATATGTTGCCGGGGAAATCCACCCCGCAGGAGATCATTGAATCCGTCGAATATGGCATCTATGCGCCAAACTTTGGCGGCGGGCAGGTGGATATCACTTCTGGTAAGTTCGTCTTCTCGACTTCGGAAGCCTATCTCATTGAAAACGGTAAAGTGACCAAACCGGTAAAAGGCGCAACGCTGATTGGTTCCGGGATCGAAGCGATGCAGCAGATCTCTATGGTGGGTAATGACCTGAAGCTGGACAACGGCGTCGGCGTCTGCGGCAAGGAAGGACAGAGCCTGCCGGTGGGCGTCGGTCAGCCGACGTTGAAGGTGGATAACCTGACCGTGGGCGGCACCGCGTAAGTCGCGGGTCTGCCGTGCCGGATGGCCGCACGTTGCGAGTTATCCGGCCTGGCGTGTTGTGTTCCTGCGTGCCCGATAAGCGACTGCGCCATCGGGCAATTTAGCCTTTCTCTTTTCCCCGACCGTACATTCCCTGAAACAGCTGCGATACATCGACAAAATAATCGGTCAGGTAGTTAATCACGACTTGCACTTTCAGCGGCAGCTTATCTTTTTCGGTATACAAGGCATAAACCGGACGCGGATCGGACTGATAACGCGGTAATAAGATCTCCAGCTCTCCGCGGTTAATCTCGTTGATCACCCACATCAACGGGACGTAGGCGACGCCCGCGCCGGCGGTCAGCCAGCGGCTCAGGGTCATCGGATCGTTGGTGACAAAGCGTCCCTGCGGGATCAGACGGGTTGAAATCCCTTCTGGCGCGATCAGCTCAAACTCATTGTCCGGACGGACGCTGTACTCCAGCCATGAGTGGTTTGCGAGGTCGGCTGGCTTCTCCGGTATGCCATATTGCGCGAGATAGCGTTTGGCGGCGCAAACCACCATTGGCATCGCTCCCAGGCGGCGGGAAAACAGACTGGAATCCTGTAACGCGCCCACGCGGATCACCACGTCCAGGCCGTCAGCAATCAGGTCGGGTGCGGGAATACCGGTGACCAGATTTACCGTCAGGCCGGGGTACTCTTTCAGCATTTTTGCGGTCAGTCCGGCGAGGACATTTTGTGCCATCGTTGAAGAACAGCCGATCCGCAACGTGCCGATAGGGGTATTGTTAAACGCGTAAAGCTGCTCGTGAACATCCTGCACTTCATGGAGCATTCGACGGCAGCCCTGGTAGTAAATTTTTCCGGCTTCAGTCAGCCCAATGCTGCGCGTACTGCGGTTGAGCAGTTTAACCTGCAGTTCATCTTCCAGTTTTGCAACCGTCTGGCTGATGGATGAAACGCTCATTTGTAGCTGTCTGGCCGCGGCGGTGAAGGAGCCAAATTCCACGACTTTGGCAAACACCGACATCCGTTTTAATCGTTCCATTATTCACTCTGGCTTAAAAGTGATTTAGATCACATATTATAGATAACAGCATAACAGTTACGTTAATATATTATTATTCAAATAACGGCTGCGTCGCTCTCGCCTGGCTTTCCTTGCCCTTCTCCGCGGCGACACGGCTAAAAACTGTATCGCCTGCACTCTCTAAAAAATCAAGGTCAACATGAGTCTGTTTCCCGTTATCGTGGTGTTTGGTCTGTCCTTCCCACCGATATTTTTCGAATTGCTTCTGTCACTGGCGATTTTCTGGCTGGTGCGCCGGGTGCTTGTGCCCACGGGCATCTATGATTTTGTCTGGCATCCGGCTCTGTTCAATACCGCGCTGTATTGCTGTCTCTTTTACTTAATATCGCGCCTGTTCGTTTGAGGTTGAAGTGAAAACACTAACAAGAAAACTCTCCCGTACGGCCATTACCCTCGTTCTGGTCATCCTGGCGTTCATCGCTATTTTTCGCGCCTGGGTCTATTACACCGAATCACCGTGGACGCGTGACGCGCGCTTCAGCGCCGACGTGGTCGCCATTGCGCCCGATGTTTCCGGGCTGATCACTAACGTGAATGTGCATGATAACCAGCTGGTAAAGAAAGATCAGGTGCTGTTTACCATTGACCAGCCGCGCTACAATAAAGCGCTTGAAGAAGCAGAAGCCGACGTCGCCTATTACCGGGTGCTGTCGCAGGAAAAACGTCAGGAGGCCAGCCGCCGTAACCGTCTTGGCGTACAGGCGATGTCACGAGAGGAAATCGACCAGGCCAATAACGTTCTGCAAACCGTCTTACATCAGCTTGCGAAAGCGCAGGCGACCCGCGACCTGGCAAAATTAGATCTTGAGCGTACCGTGATCCGCGCTCCGGCCGACGGCTGGGTCACTAACCTTAACGTTTATACTGGCGAATTTATTACCCGGGGCTCCACCGCTGTGGCGCTGGTGAAGCAAAACTCGTTCTACGTGCTGGCCTATATGGAAGAGACCAAACTGGAAGGCGTGCGTCCGGGTTACCGCGCCGAGATCACCCCGCTGGGCAGCAACACGGTGCTGAAAGGTACGGTGGACAGCGTGGCGGCGGGGGTGACCAACGCCAGCAGCACGCGTGACGACAAAGGTATGGCCACTATCGATTCTAACCTTGAATGGGTCCGTCTGGCGCAGCGCGTGCCGGTGCGTATTCGTCTTGACGATCAGCAGGAGAACCTGTGGCCTGCCGGGACGACCGCCACCGTGGTTGTCACCGGTAAGCAGGATCGCGACGCCAACAACGACTCGTTCTTCCGTAAAATGGCGCACCGTCTGCGCGAGTTTGGTTAATCGCGATGGGTATTTTTTCCATTGCCAACCAGCACATCCGCTTTGCGGTTAAACTGGCATGCGCCATCGTACTGGCGCTGTTTGTTGGCTTTCATTTTCAGCTTGAGACGCCGCGCTGGGCCGTTCTGACCGCGGCTATTGTCGCGGCGGGACCGGCTTTCGCCGCTGGCGGCGAACCCTATTCCGGCGCTATCCGCTATCGCGGGATGCTGCGTATTATTGGGACTTTCATCGGCTGTATTGCCGCCCTGGTGATCATCACGACGATGATCCGCGCGCCGCTGCTGATGATTATGGTGTGCTGTATCTGGGCGGGGTTTTGTACCTGGGTATCGTCGCTGGTGCGTATCGAAAACTCCTATGCCTGGGGATTGTCGGGCTATACCGCCCTGATTATCGTTATCACCATTCAGCCGGAACCGCTGTTGACGCCGCAGTTCGCCGTTGAACGATGTAGCGAAATCGTCATCGGGATTGTCTGCGCCATCATGGCGGATCTTCTGTTTTCTCCGCGATCCATCAAACAGGAAGTGGATCGCGAACTGGACAGCCTGCTGGTCGCGCAGTACCAATTGATGCAGCTGTGTATCAAACATGGCGACAGCGAAGAAGTGGATCAGGCCTGGGGCGATCTGGTGCGGCGAACCGCCGCGCTGGAGGGAATGCGCAGTAACCTGAACATGGAATCATCGCGTTGGGCGCTTGCCAACCGCCGTCTGAAGGCGATTAACACGCTTTCGCTGACCATGGTGACTCAGTCCTGCGAAACCTATTTGATTCAGAATACGCGACCGGAAGCGATCACCGATACGTTCCGGGAGTTCTTCGATATGCCCGTTGAAACGGCGCAGGACGTGCATAAACAGCTTAAACGCCTGCGTCGGGTGATTGCGTGGACCGGCGAGCGCGAAACGCCGGTGACCTTGTACACCTGGGCCGGGGCGGCGACGCGCTATCTGCTGCTTAAACGGGGAGTAATCGGTAATACCAAAATTAGCGGTACCGAGGAGGAGATCCTGGAGGGCGAGCCGGTGGTGAAAGTGGAATCCGCCGAGCGTCATCATGCGATGGTCAACTTCTGGCGTACCACGATTTCCTGCGTACTGGGCAGCCTGTTCTGGCTGTGGACCGGCTGGACCTCCGGCAACGGGGCAATGGTCATGATCGCGGTGGTGACCTCGCTCGCCATGCGTTTGCCGAATCCGCGGATGGTGGGGATCGATTTTATCTACGGGACGCTCGCGGCGCTGCCGTTGGGGGCGTTTTACTTTCTGGTGATCCTGCCTAATACCCAGCAAAGCATGTTGCTGCTGTGTCTGAGCCTTGCGGTGTTGGGGTTCTTTCTCGGGATCGAAGTACAGAAGCGGCGGCTGGGATCGATGGGGGCGCTTGCCAGTACCATTAACATTATCGTACTGGACAACCCGATGACCTTCCATTTCAGCCAGTTTCTCGACAGCGCGTTAGGACAAATTGTCGGCTGCGTGCTGGCGTTCCTGGTTATTCTGTTGGTGCGTGATAACTCCCGCGCCCGTACCGGGCGTGTGCTGCTGAACCAGTTTGTCTCTGCGGCAGTCTCGGCGATGACCACCAACGTGGTGCGTCGTAAAGAGAATCATCTTCCGGCGCTTTATCAGCAGTTGTTTTTGCTGATGAACAAATTTCCTGGCGACCTGCCGAAATTCCGTCTTGCCCTGACGATGATCATTGCGCATCAGCGCCTGCGCGACGCGCCTGTTCCAGTCAACGAGGATCTGTCAGCGTTTCACCGCCAGCTGCGCCGTACAGCGGATCACGTAATATCGGCCAGCAATGACGATAAGCGTCGACGCTACTTCGCGCAATTGCTGGAGGAGCTGAACGTCTATCAGGAAAAACTGCGAGTCTGGGAAGCGCCGCCGCAGGTGACCGAGCCGGTAAAACGTCTGACCGGCATGCTACACAAGTATCAACATGCGCTCACCGATAGCTGACCTGAAACCGACGCCAAAAGCGTCGGTTTTTTTATGGCTATACTTATTCGATGTGCGCAAAACCATGACATCGAAAGGAGAAACATCATGCAAACGCTCCAGGAGAACGAACTTTTCCAGACGGGATATCTGGTTGATGGATTGTGGAAAACGCTGGATACCACCTTTGATGTCCTGAACCCGGCCACCGGCGAGATAATCGCGAAGGTCGCCAAAGCGGGTAAACAGCAGACCGAGGAGGCGATTGCCGCCGCCAGCAAAGCGTTTCCCGCCTGGCGAGCGAAAACGGCGAAAGCGCGCTCGGCTATTTTGTACCGTTGGTACGAATTGATTATTGAGAATAAACGTTGGCTGGCCCAGTTAATGACCACCGAACAGGGGAAACCGCTGAAAGAAGCGGAAGGCGAAGTGGAGTACGCCGCCAGCTTTATCCAGTGGTTTGCGGAGCAGGCTAAACGCGCTAACGGTGAAATTATTCCGCCGGTCAAACCCGGATCGCGCATTCTGGCGACCCGTGAACCGGTGGGGGTGGTGGCGGCCATAACCCCGTGGAACTTCCCGATGGCGATGCTGACGCGAAAACTTGGCCCGGCGCTGGCCGCTGGCTGCACCGGCGTGATTAAACCCGCCAATAACACACCGCTAAGCGCCTTTGCGCTGCTTACCCTGGCGAAGAAAGCGGGCGTACCGGATGGCGTCCTCAACGCCGTGGCGGGCAATACGCAGGAGATCAGCGACGCGATTATGGCCAGCCATGAAGTGCGCAAAATCTCCTTTACCGGTTCCACTGCCGTCGGGAAAACGCTGGTGCGAAACGCGGCGGAAACGATGAAAAAGGTCTCGATGGAGCTGGGCGGCAACGCGCCTTATATCGTATTTGACGATGCCGATATCAATGCCGCCGTGCAGGGTGCGATCGCCAATAAATTCCGCAATGCCGGTCAGGTATGCGTGAGCGTCAACCGTTTCTATATTCAGGAGAACGTCTACGACGAATTTACCCGCAGGCTGGCGGACGCAGTACAGGCGCTGAAGGTCGGCAACGGACTGGACGAAGGCGTAGTGGTCGGGCCGCTCATAGAGCCGTCTGCGGTCGACAAAGTGCGTGAGCACGTCGACGATGCAGTGGCGAAAGGCGCGAAGGTGTTAGCGGGCGGCAAGGCGCATCCGTCTGGCGGTAACTTCTGGCTACCGACGGTGCTGGGGGAGTGCAGTGATGGCATGAAGCTGGCCAGCGAGGAGACTTTTGGGCCGGTTGCCGCCTGCTTCCGTTTTACCAGCGAAGACGAGGTCATTCAGCGAGCGAATAACACGCCGTTTGGCCTCGCCGCCTACTTCTATACGCAAAACCTGCAGCGGGTTTTCCGCGTCTCGCAGGCCATTGAAAGCGGCATGATCGGCATTAACGAATGTGCGGTTTCCACCGAGCTGGGGCCATTTGGCGGCGTGAAAGAGTCAGGGTTGGGACGTGAAGGATCGGTGCTGGGGCTGGACGAATTCCTGGAAGTGAAAACCCTGCACATTGGCGGCCTGTAAGTGAGGTGGCGTCGGGAAGGTGGCGACAAATGAACATCTATACATTTGATTTTGATGAAATTGAGGATCAGAACGATTTTTATCGTGAATTTACCCGGATGTTTGGCCTCGCCAGCGAAAACGTGAACGATCTCGATGCGCTGTGGGATATCGTTATGAGCGAAAAGCTGCCGCTGCCGCTGGAGATCGAGTTTGTGCATCTCCCCGACAAGCTGCGCAGACGCTATGGCGCGCTGATTCTGCTGTTTGATGAAGCGGAAGAAGAGCTGGAAGGGCAGTTGCGCTTCAACGTCCGTCATTAAGGCATAAAAAAGCCCCCGACAGTCGGGGGCAAGGTCGTCGGACTAGACGACGAGGGTTTATTTGTACAGTTCGGCAGTGGCATGCCAGTTGTCACCGCTGCGGGCTTCAGTGATCTGATACGCTGATGCGCCTTTTTCTTCGGCTTTTTTGTTCAGCATTTCATGCATGTCCATCGGGTTTGAGCCGATCGCGCTTACGGAGATAGAACCCATTGCTTCGCGATTTTGTGCTTGTTCTGCGGTAATCGAATCTGCGGCGAAAGCGCCGAAAGAAAGAACAGAGAGAACGCTTAATGCTGCAACAGTAGTTTTGATTTTCATGATAAGTACCTCGTCGAATTTTATTATTGGGGGTCTTCGTTTCGTGACCCTCATCACAGAACTGAGTATACACTAATAACGCGATAAATTAATACCACGCTAACTGTTTCGCTGCTTTGTCAGTGATTAAAAACGACATTTTTATAACAATGCGTCATTAAAAATGCAGGCATTTAGTGTGTTTTTCAATAAAATCAAAATGTTATACAATTTAGCGATTTGTGCGTTTTAGAGAAGATGTATTCACTATGTGAATGTCTTTAGGCAGTAAAAGGCACTAACTGTTAAATCAGATGCAGCAGAAAAGCGGGTGAATTGAGGTGCGGGCCGGGTTTTCCCCGCCGCGGAACGCAGCGGGGTGAAGGGGATTAAAGCTCTTGCTCGAACAGCTCCAGAATGGCTTCGTACAGATCTTTCACCGTAAAGCCGTTCGCCGGCGTGGTGAAGATAGTGTCATCACCGGCGATGGTGCCAAGGATACCTTCGGCTTTACCGAGCGAGTCCAGCAGGCGCGCGATCAGCTGCGCGGCACCGGGGCTGGTGTGGATCACCACCACCGCATCGTTATAGTCGATGTCCAGCACCAGATTCTTCAGCGGACTGGAGGTCGTGGGGACGCCGAGTTCAGCCGGCAGGCAGTAAACCATCTCCATTTTCGCGTTGCGGGTGCGTACCGCGCCGAACTTGGTCAACATGCGGGATACTTTGGACTGGTTGATATTATCAAAGCCCTGATCCTGCAACGCGAGGACGATTTCGCCCTGGGAACTGAATTTTTCTTCTTTGAGCAGCGCTTTAAACGCTTTAACTAACTCTTCTTGCTTAGCGGAGCTTCGCATAAGTCACCCGTAGTATGAGGATGGAAACAACATTATTATGCATACAGATGAATTTTTATGCAAACAGTCTGCCTTAGTGAAGGCTGAAATAATGTTATGAAAGAGCGGAATTTTATCAAATTTCGTTATCAAGAAACATGCCTGTGTCACGCCTCGCAAATAAGCTTAAAAGTAAATTAATTGTTATCAAAATGATGTTGTTTTGGTCGGGCAGTAGGGTATATTGTCACCACCTGTTGGAAAGTTGCTCGACTGCGCTGGCGTCCTCGTATTACGTAAATTAAATGCATAAAAGCTAAATTCGCGTGACTACACATAATTGAGTATGAGTGATTGTATTCATCGTATTTGTGGATTATGGTCGCCGCCGCGGAGCAACAAACACTTAGTTTATCAATATAATAAGGAGTTTAGGATGAAAGTCGCAGTCCTCGGCGCAGCTGGCGGCATCGGCCAGGCGCTTGCACTACTGTTAAAAACCCAACTGCCTTCAGGTTCAGAACTCTCCCTGTACGACATCGCTCCAGTGACTCCCGGTGTGGCCGTTGATCTGAGCCATATCCCAACTGCTGTGAAAATCAAAGGCTTCTCCGGTGAAGACGCGACCCCGGCGCTCGAAGGCGCTGACGTGGTGCTGATCTCCGCAGGCGTTGCACGTAAGCCGGGCATGGACCGTTCCGACCTGTTTAACGTTAACGCAGGTATCGTTAAGAACCTGGTTCAGCAGATCGCGACCACCTGTCCGAAAGCCTGCATCGGTATCATCACCAACCCGGTGAACACCACCGTGGCTATCGCCGCTGAAGTGCTGAAAAAAGCGGGCGTTTACGATAAGAACAAACTGTTTGGCGTCACCACGCTGGACATCATCCGCTCCAACACCTTTGTCGCGGAATTGAAAGGCAAGCTGCCAACCGACGTTGAAGTTCCGGTAATTGGCGGACACTCTGGCGTGACGATTCTGCCGCTGCTGTCGCAGATCCCGGGCGTGAGCTTTACCGAGCAGGAAGTGGCTGACCTGACCAAACGTATCCAGAACGCGGGTACTGAAGTGGTTGAAGCAAAAGCCGGTGGCGGTTCCGCAACCCTGTCGATGGGCCAGGCGGCGGCACGTTTTGGCCTGTCTCTGGTTCGCGCGTTGCAGGGCGAAAAAGGCGTGGTGGAATGTGCCTACGTTGAAGGTGACGGCCAGTATGCGCGTTTCTTCTCTCAGCCGCTGCTGCTGGGTAAAAACGGCGTGGAAGAACGTCAGTCTATCGGCAAACTGAGCGCATTCGAACAGAACGCGCTGGAAGGCATGCTGGACACGCTGAAGAAAGACATTCAGCTTGGCGAAGAGTTCGTTAACAAGTAAGCGAACCGTAGCCAGAAAAGACAAAACCGGAGCGCAGACTCCGGTTTTTTTGTGATTGGGTTTGGCGATATTCTCTGTACCCCGAATTATTCACGTAGCGTCGGGGCAGCAAGTCAGTGAATTCCCAGAAGCGTACGAACAGTACGAGACTGGGGAGAATGACCATAGCCAACAAAGCGGCAGCGTGACGGATGCAGCGTATTAATTGGTCGCCGGGTATTCCTGAATGGTGACCTGCAACGTCAGTTGCTTGTCATCACGCATGACCACCACAGGGATCACCGACCCCGGTCGGATCTCCGCCACCTGATCCATCGTTTCCAGCGCGGACACGGCCGGCTTATTGTTCACCGAGATAATCAGATCGTTAACCTGAATTCCCGCCTGCGCCGCCGGGCCATCCGGGGCGACTTCATTTACGACGATCCCCTGGATCTGATCCATCCCGCTGCCTTGTGCGTGCAGCGGCGCAATCTCGCGACCGCCAATGCCAATGTAGCCGCGGATCACGCGCCCGTCGCGGATCAGCTTATCCATAATTTTGGTCGCCAGCTGGAACGGGATGGCAAAGCCGATCCCCTCCGGGGTTTCACCATCGTTGCTCTTGTCAAACGACAGCGTGTTGATTCCCATCAGTTCGCCCAACGAATTCACCAGCGCGCCGCCGGAGTTTCCGTGGTTGATCGAGGCGTCCGTTTGCAGGAAGTTCTGCCGTCCCGTCGGGTTCAGGCCTATGCGCCCCGTCGCGCTGATAATCCCCTGGGTAATGGTCTGCCCGAGGTTGTACGGGTTACCAATAGCCAGCACGACGTCGCCAATGTGTGGCGTGCGACGGGTGTTGATCGGAATGGTTGGCAGGCCGCCGGTGGCGTTGATTTTCAGGACCGCCAGATCGGTCAGCGTGTCGGAGCCGACCAGCAGCGCTTCGAACACCCGACCATCCTGAAGGGCGACGATGATTTGGTCGGCATCGTTGATCACGTGCTTGTTGGTAATGATATAGCCGCGTTGATCCATAATGACGCCCGAACCGAGCGTGCGGATCTCCAGCTGGTTATGCGCGGTGCTGTTCATGCTGCGGTTATAGACGTTGACCACCGCAGGCGCCGCGCGACGTACCGCAGAGTTGTAGCTCGCCGGCGTCTCGTCGGCGCTGTCGTATTGCGGTACGGAAAGGGTGTTGATTTTGCGTAGCGAAGGCATGGCGGCCAGAAGAATGGCGCCGACAATCAAACCAATTGCGACCGAACGTAAGAGCTTCACAAACATGATGGAGGCGTCATTAATAAAGGAAACGGCAGCAGCATACCACGAGTTAACCGGACATCACACGCGGGGCTGATGTCCGGTTAAGTCGCATTAGCGCAGGAGCAGGTAAATACTCTCGTTACCGCGAACCACCTGTAGCGCGATGATTGACGGTTTCGCTTCCAGCACTTTGCGCATTTCGGCGATGGAATGGACGCGATCGCGGTTGACCCCGATAATCACATCATCTTTCTGCAAACCAGCCTGGGCGGCCGGGCTGCTTTTCTCCACGCTGTCAATTTTGATGCCTTTGCTGCCGTCTTTCAGCTGACCGTCGCTCAGCGTCGCGCCCTGAAGCGCCGGGGCGATCATTTCCGCACTCGCAGAGGCGGAAGTACTGGTGTCGAGTGTGACTTCCACGTCCAACGGCTTACCGTTACGCAGCAGGCCCAGTTTCACTTTTGTGCCCGGTTCAGTGGTGGCGATACGCGATCGCAGCTCGGCAAAGCTATTGAGCGGCTTACCGTTGAGGCTGGTGATGACGTCGCCGGATTTCACGCCTGCCTTCGCGGAACCGGAGTTCGGCAGCACTTCGCTGACAAACGCGCCGCGCTGAACGTCAAGTTTGAACGCTTTGGCGATGTCAGCGGTCATTTCGGTGCCCTTGATACCGAGCAGGCCGCGTTTGATTTCGCCAAACTGAATCAACTGCTGCGCCAGAATGCGCGCCATATTACTGGGGATAGCAAAGCCAATGCCCACGCTGCCGCCCCCGGGCGCGAGGATGGCGGTGTTGATGCCAATAAGCTCGCCGTTCAGGTTAAGCAGCGCGCCGCCGGAATTCCCGCGGTTAATCGAGGCGTCGGTCTGAATAAAGTTTTCCAGTCCTTCCAGATTCAACCCGCTGCGTCCCAGCGCGGAGACGATACCCGAGGTGGCGGTCTGTCCCAGACCGAACGGGTTGCCTACGGCCACCGCAAAATCGCCGACGCGCAGTTTGTCGGAGTCGGCGATAGCGATTTGCGTCAGCTTGCTGGCGTTCTGAATTTGCAGCAGGGCGATGTCGCTCTGGTCGTCGCTGCCAATCAGCTTCGCGTCAAACTCGCGACCGTCGTTAAGCTGTACGCTGATTTTTTGCGCCTGGTTAATGACGTGATTGTTGGTCAGCACATAACCTTTCGCGGCGTCGATGATCACCCCGGAGCCAAGACCTTCGAACGGCTGTGAGGGCTGATCCGGCAGTTCGTCACCGAAGAACTTTTTGAACTCTTCCGGTACTTTCTGGCTTTGGGTGGCGGTGCCTTCAACCTTCACGCTCACCACGGCAGGCAGCACCTTTTCGAGCATCGGCGCCAGGCTCGGCAACGCGGGCTGGCCCGGAACCTGACCGGGAATCGAGGCGACGGCCTGAAACGGTGCCGAGAGAGTTAACCCGACACTTAACGCTAAAGCACTCAACAGCTGGGTGTGTTTTTTCATGGATCCTGCTCTCGTACCTTGAGTGAAAGGAAAGTCGATTCAAAACAGGTTGATGTTATTGAATTTTCAGTCAGCTAACAATGCGGATAATGATTAAATGATAGTCGGGACGGGAGAGAAGAGGCGGGCGCAATGAGCGCGCCCGGAAAATTTCGTGCCGATGTGCGATCAGTCGCGCTTTGCGCCGCTACGCAGCAGGCCGGATGCGCCTTCAGAGTAGTCACGCGGCATTTGCACCGGCGCTTGATCGTTGCTGGCTTCAGACTCCGCCAGGCGGTTACGGAACGGATTCGACTCTGCAGACAGTTCCGGCAGCAGGCTGCTGGAGCTTTTCGCCATGTGCTGATACAGCTGGCGGTAATCGTGGGCCATGGTGTCCAGCAGTTCGGCGCTGCGGGCAAAGTGGCTCACCAGCTCTTCACGGTACTCTTCCAGCTCAGCTTTGTTCTTTTCCAGTTCGTACTGCAACGCCTGTTGCTGACGTAATTTGCGATTACCAAAACGCATGGCTACGGCGCCGATGATGATGCCGACGACTAAACCAATTAGCGCATATTCCCAGGTCATGAACATCTCCCGTTGTCTTTTGTTTCCGTAGGGTGTTGGCTTTAGGCTCCATGCCCGCGCCTGATATAGCCACTATAACCGCTAATCCCGCAGAAGTGGAATCCCACGTGTATATCGCGTAGTGTAGAACGGCCTTTTTTTCGACAACCGTGAACGACGGCACACCGATTTTCAAGGAATAACAATAACATCATGCAAAGCATTTCCCCCACATCGCGTTATCTGAAAGCCATTAACGACGGCACCCACCAACCCGACGACGTACAAAAAGAGGCGGTTAACCGCCTGGAGGCGATCTATCAGGCGCTAACGGTGAAGACGCCGCCAGCCGCCCCGGTGAAAGGCTTTATGGCCCGCGTCGGCCAGCTGTTGGGAAAACGAGAAGTGACGCAGCGCGTCCCGGTGCGCGGCTTATATATGTGGGGCGGCGTCGGGCGTGGGAAAACCTGGCTGATGGATCTTTTCTACCATAGTCTGCCGGGCGAACGTAAACAGCGTCTGCACTTTCATCGTTTTATGCTGCGCGTCCATGAAGAACTGACGGCGCTCCAGGGGCAGAGCGATCCGCTGGAAACGATCGCTGACCGTTTTCAGGCCGAAACGGACGTGCTGTGCTTTGACGAATTTTTTGTTTCCGACATTACCGACGCGATGCTGCTCGGCGGGCTGATGAAAGCGCTGTTTGCCCGCGGTATCACGCTGGTGGCGACCTCGAATATTCCGCCTGACGAGCTGTACCGTAATGGCCTGCAGCGCGCACGCTTTCTTCCCGCCATTGATGCCATTAAGCAACATTGCGACGTCATGAACGTGGACGCGGGCGTTGATTATCGCCTGCGAACCCTGACCCAGGCGCACCTGTGGCTTTCACCGCTTAACGATGAAACGCGGCAACAGATGGATACGCTGTGGCTGGCGCTGGCAGGGGTGAAGCGCGAGCAGGGGCCGACGCTGGAAATCAATCACCGTCCGCTGCCGACGCTGGGCGCCGAAAACCAAACGCTGGCGGTGTCGTTCGACACGCTGTGCGTCGACGCCCGCAGCCAGCATGACTACATTGCCCTGTCGCGCCTTTACCATACGGTAATGCTGTTCGATGTGCCGGTGATGACGCCGCTGATGGAGAGCGAAGCGCGGCGCTTTATCGCGCTGGTGGATGAGTTTTACGAACGCCATGTCAAGCTGGTGATCAGCGCGGCGGTGCCTTTATATGATATTTATCAGGGGGAGCGGCTGAAGTTCGAGTTCCAGCGCTGCTTGTCGCGGTTGCAGGAGATGCAGAGCGAGGAGTACCTCAAGCGGGAGCATATGCCCTGAACGCTCGCCCTCCGGCGCGGATGACCGTTACACAAATCACAAAAAGGGGTCGATCTTTGACCCCGACTTCTCTATAATCCTGCGACCCCACGTTACAAGAAAGTTTTTTTCCCGAAACTTTTTGTGTGCTGGCATTGGCTATTCGAAGGGGTAGGTTTGCCGGACTTTGTCGTGTGAACCTCAACTGACTAAACGTTTGGGTGTTCACCAACGTGTAACTTATTTATTGGGTAAGCTTTTAATGAAAACTTTTACAGCTAAACCAGAAACCGTAAAACGCGACTGGTACGTTGTTGACGCGACCGGTAAAACTCTGGGCCGTCTGGCTACTGAACTGGCTCTTCGCCTGCGCGGTAAGCACAAAGCGGAATACACTCCGCACGTAGATACCGGTGATTACATCATCGTTCTGAACGCTGACAAAGTTGCTGTAACCGGCAACAAGCGTACTGACAAAGTGTACTATCATCACACCGGCCACATCGGTGGTATCAAACAAGCGACCTTTGAAGAGATGATTGCTCGCCGTCCTGAGCGTGTGATTGAAATCGCGGTTAAAGGCATGCTGCCAAAAGGCCCGCTGGGTCGTGCTATGTTCCGTAAACTGAAAGTTTACGCTGGCAACGAGCACAACCACGCGGCACAGCAACCGCAAGTTCTTGACATCTAATCGGGATTATAGGCAATGGCTGAAAATCAATACTACGGCACTGGTCGCCGCAAAAGTTCCGCAGCTCGTGTGTTCATCAAACCGGGCAACGGCAAAATCGTAATCAACCAACGTTCTCTGGAACAGTACTTCGGTCGTGAAACTGCTCGCATGGTAGTTCGTCAGCCGCTGGAACTGGTCGACATGGTTGAGAAACTGGATCTGTACATCACTGTTAAAGGTGGTGGTATCTCTGGTCAGGCTGGTGCGATCCGTCACGGTATCACCCGCGCTCTGATGGAGTACGACGAGTCTCTGCGTTCTGAACTGCGTAAAGCTGGCTTCGTTACTCGTGACGCTCGTCAGGTTGAACGTAAGAAAGTCGGTCTGCGTAAAGCACGTCGTCGTCCGCAGTTCTCCAAACGTTAATGGTTCTCTGCCTCTGGCAGAAGACTCTTGGCGAAAAAACCCGCTTCGGCGGGTTTTTTTATGGATAAATCGGGCGTAATCCCCTGACAACTCCCTCTTTTTCCCCATTTCCGGAATCGACTCACCACAAAGGTCACAAAATCTGGTAAACTATCATCCAATTTTCTGCCCAAATATCGGGTATTGCTCATTTTTTGTTTGCTTTTTGAACGATGATGACCTTTCCGATGTGGGTGACATCACTTCTGGCTGGCCACGCGGTGGCTGGTAGCAGTAAAAATTCTGAATATACCTGGAGGTTTTCATGGCTGTCGCTGCCAACAAACGTTCGGTAATGACGCTGTTTTCTGGTCCTACTGACATCTATAGCCATCAGGTCCGCATTGTGCTGGCTGAGAAAGGTGTGAGTTTTGAGATCGAGCACGTGGAGAAGGACAATCCACCTCAGGATCTGATTGACCTCAACCCGAATCAGAGCGTCCCGACACTGGTGGATCGTGAGCTGACCCTGTGGGAATCTCGCATCATTATGGAATACCTGGATGAGCGTTTCCCTCATCCGCCGCTGATGCCGGTTTACCCGGTCGCACGTGGCGAAAGCCGCCTGTACATGCACCGTATCGAAAAAGACTGGTACACCCTGATGAACGTCATCGTCAACGGGTCTGCCTCGGAAGCGGACGTCGCGCGTAAGCAACTGCGTGAAGAACTGCAGGCGATTGCGCCGGTCTTCGGTCAGAAGCCGTACTTCCTGAGCGATGAATTCAGTCTGGTCGATTGCTACCTGGCGCCGCTGCTGTGGCGTTTACCGATCCTGGGCATTGAGTTCA
Source organism: Citrobacter sp. R4 (assembly GCF_026719175.1). Taxonomy (NCBI): domain Bacteria; kingdom Pseudomonadati; phylum Pseudomonadota; class Gammaproteobacteria; order Enterobacterales; family Enterobacteriaceae; genus Citrobacter; species Citrobacter sp. R4. The sequence continues at coordinate 637,107 of NZ_JAPPSU010000002.1, read as the reverse complement.
GCGGTGCGGGCGCGAAAGAGCTGAAAGGCTATATGACCCGCGTCTTTGAACGTGACTCTTTCCTGGCTTCTTTAACCGAAGCTGAACGTGAAATGCGCCTCGGCCGGGGTTAATGCCTATGGATTTGTCACAGCTGACACCACGTCGTCCTTATCTGCTGCGTGCTTTCTATGAGTGGTTGCTCGACAACCAGCTCACGCCGCATCTGGTGGTGGATGTGACGTTGCCTGGCGTGCATGTTCCAATGGAGTATGCGCGCGACGGTCAGATCGTCCTGAATATCGCCCCGCGCGCGGTGGGGAATCTGGAACTGGCCAACGACGAAGTGCGTTTTAATGCGCGTTTTGGCGGCGTACCGCGCCAGGTTTCCGTCCCGCTGGCGGCAGTGCTGGCGATTTATGCGCGTGAGAACGGCGCCGGAACGATGTTTGAACCGGAAGCGGCGTACGACGAAGACGTTGCCAGCCTGAATGATGATGACGCGGCGTCTGGCGCTGAGAGCGAAACCGTCATGTCGGTTATCGACGGCGATAAGCCGGATCGTGATGACGACGACAATCCGGATAACGATCCGCCGCCGCGCGGTGGACGACCAGCGCTTCGCGTGGTGAAGTGATGTCAAACAGGCTCGTCAGAGCCTGTTTTTTTGTGCCTGCCGCCCTGTTTCCCCCTTATTTCGATCCTGTGTTAGGATGAAGCTGCTATACATTCCCGTAACGTGCTGATCAGGTCTTATGAAAACATTTGATTCACAAGCTGAAAATTCGTCTGCCCTTATCGGTCGTAGTCTGCGAAAACGTCCGCTGGCGCGGAAAAAGCTCTCTGAGATGGTGGAAGAAGAACTGGAACAAATGATTCGTCGTCGGGAATTTGGCGAGGGCGAACAGCTTCCGTCTGAGCGTGAGCTGATGGCGTTCTTCAACGTGGGACGCCCCTCGGTGCGTGAAGCGCTGGCGGCGCTCAAGCGTAAAGGGCTGGTGCAGATCAACAATGGTGAACGCGCCCGTGTCTCCCGTCCTTCCGCCGACACGATCATCAGCGAATTGTCCGGCATGGCGAAAGATTTCCTCGCCCATCCCGGAGGCATTGCCCACTTCGAACAACTGCGGCTGTTTTTTGAATCGAGTCTGGTGCGCTACGCCGCGGAGCACGCCACTGACGCGCAGATCGATCTACTGGCGAAAGCGCTGGAACTCAACAGCCAGTCGCTGGATGACAACGCGCTGTTTATCCGGTCCGACGTGGATTTTCACCGCGTGCTGGCGGAGATCCCCGGTAATCCGATTTTCATGGCGATCCATGTCGCTTTGCTCGACTGGCTGATCGCCGCGCGTCCAACGGTACCTGATCGCGAGCTTCATGAGCATAATAGCGTCAGCTATCAGCAGCATATCGCGATCGTCGAAGCGATTCGTCAACGCGATCCTGACGAAGCCGATCGTGCGTTACAAACCCATCTCAATAGCGTCTCCGCCACCTGGCACGCCCTCGGACAACAGTCTCGATCTAAAAAATAACGATCCTTTAGTGAAGCAGATCGCAATATAAGCACGCTGTATTGCACTGCTGCTTATTTGATCTGGTATAACAGGTATAAAGGTATGCAATCAGATAACACTAACAGCGACAGAGGTCGGTATGGCAAAAGAGTTACGAGGCGTAATGCCAGCGTTATTAACCCCTTTCGATTCGCAACAGCAGCTGGATATCGACAGTCTGCGCCGTCTGGTGCGCTTTACTGTCTCGCAGGGCATCGATGGGCTTTATGTGGGTGGGTCGACCGGGGAAGCCTTCGTTCAGAGCGTCGCGGAGAGAGAGCGGGTACTGGAAGTTGTCGCTGAAGAAGCGAAGGGCGACGTCACGCTGATTGCCCATGTGGGAACGGTGAGTACCGCGGAAAGCCAACAGCTCGCCCGGGCGGCGCATCGCTATGGTTTTGACGCTGTCTCCGCGGTGACGCCGTTTTACTATCCGTTTAGTTTTGAGGAGCATTGCGACCACTATCGGGCAATCATTGATTCGGCAGAGGGATTACCCATGGTGGTTTATAACATCCCGGCGCTCAGCGGCGTGAAGCTCAGCCTGGATCAGATCAACACGTTGGTGACGCTACCGGGCGTCGGCGCGCTGAAGCAAACTTCTGGCGATCTGTATCAGATGGAGCAAATCCGTCGCGCGCATCCGGATCTGGTGCTGTACAACGGCTACGATGAGATTTTTGCTTCCGGCCTGCTGGCGGGGGCGGATGGTGGGATCGGCAGCACCTATAACATTATGGGCTGGCGCTACCAGGGCATTGTAAAGGCGCTCAAGGCAGGTGACATTCAGGCTGCGCAACAACTGCAAACCGAGTGTAATCAGGTTATCGATCTGCTGATAAAAACCGGGGTATTCCGTGGGCTGAAAACGGTACTGCACTACATGGACGTGCTGTCCGTCCCGCTGTGCCGTAAGCCGTTTGCCCCGGTAGACGAACGCTATCTACCGGAACTGAAGGCGCTGGCTCAGCAATTGTTGGCAGAGAAGGCGTAACCGTGAAAAGCCGGGGGCGCTTCGCTTGCCCGGCCTGCAAAACATACTCTGTAGGCCGGATAAGGCAACGCCGCCGTCCGGCATAACAGCAAAAATTATCGGGAGAGTGTTATGAGTAAGTGTACCCAAAGCATCCCGTGGTATCGCCATCTCAATCGCGCCCAATGGCGGGCGTTTTCTGCCGCATGGCTGGGATATTTGTTGGATGGTTTTGACTTTGTGTTAATCGCCCTTGTCCTGACCGAAGTACAGAGCGAATTTGGGCTGACGACGGTACAGGCGGCAAGCCTGATTTCGGCGGCCTTTATTTCCCGCTGGTTTGGCGGGCTGATGCTGGGGGCGATGGGCGATCGCTACGGGCGTCGTCTGGCGATGGTCACCAGCATCATTATGTTCTCTGTGGGAACCCTGGCCTGCGGTTTTGCGCCGGGATACACCACCATGTTTATCGCCCGACTGGTGATCGGCATGGGCATGGCGGGGGAATACGGCTCCAGCGCCACGTACGTCATTGAAAGCTGGCCGAAACATCTGCGTAACAAAGCCAGCGGCTTTCTGATTTCCGGTTTCTCCGTCGGTGCGGTGGTTGCCGCACAGGTTTATAGCCTTGTCGTTCCTGTCTGGGGATGGCGTGCACTGTTTTTTATCGGCATTTTGCCAATCGTCTTTGCCCTTTGGCTGCGTAAAAACATTCCGGAAGCCGAAGACTGGAAAGAGAAGCATGAAGGCAAAGCGCCGGTGCGCACGATGGTCGATATTCTCTATCGGGGCGAGCATCGCGTCGTCAACGTATTGATGACGATCGCGGCGGCAACAGCGCTGTGGTTCTGCTTTGCCGGCAACCTGCAAAATGCGGCGATCGTTGCCGTGCTTGGCCTGTTGTGTGCGGTTATCTTTATCAGCTTCATGGTGCAAAGCAGCGGCAAGCGCTGGCCGACAGGGGTGATGCTGATGGTCGTCGTGCTGTTTGCGTTCCTCTATTCATGGCCTATCCAGGCGCTGTTGCCAACGTATCTGAAAACCGAACTGGCGTACGATCCGTCAACCGTGGCGCGCGTGCTGTTCTTTAGCGGCTTTGGCGCGGCGGTCGGCTGCTGCGTGGGCGGTTTCCTCGGCGACTGGCTTGGCACGCGCAAAGCCTATGTCTGCAGTCTGCTGGCCTCGCAAGTATTGATCATTCCGGTGTTTGCGATTGGCGGCACAAACGTCTGGGTGCTCGGTTTGCTACTGTTTTTCCAGCAGATGTTAGGGCAGGGGATCTCCGGGATCTTACCGAAGCTGATCGGTGGTTATTTTGACACCGATCAGCGTGCGGCGGGCCTGGGCTTCACCTACAACGTGGGGGCATTGGGCGGCGCGTTGGCCCCGATCCTCGGCGCGCTTATCGCCCAGCGTCTGGATCTGGGTACCGCGCTGGGATCGCTCTCGTTTAGCCTGACCTTTGTGGTGATCCTGCTGATTGGCCTGGATATGCCGTCCCGCGTGCAGCGCTGGCTGCGCCCGGAAGCATTACGTACGCACGACGCCATTGATGGTAAACCGTTCAGCGGCGCCGTACCGCTCGGCGGCGATAAAAGCGCGTTAGCGAAAGGTAAAAGTTAAGCCATTTACCCGGTCTCGTACCGGGTAACACTTGGAAGGGAAGAAGTATGTCGTTACTTGCTCAACTGGATAAAAGCATCGCCGCAAACGGCGGCCTGATTGTCTCCTGTCAGCCGGTTCCCGGCAGTCCGCTGGATAAGCCGGACATCGTTGCGGCGATGGCGCTGGCGGCGGAGCAGGCGGGGGCGGTCGCCCTGCGTATTGAAGGAATCGACAATGTACGGGCAACGCGCGCTGTGGTGAACGTGCCGATTATCGGCATCCTCAAGCGCGATCTAGACGACTCTCCTGTGCGCATCACTGCGTTTCTGGACGATGTCGATGCGCTGGCGCAGGCCGGGGCGGATATTATTGCGTTTGATGGAACCGATCGCGTGCGACCGGTTCCTGTGGACGCGCTGCTGGCGAGGATCCATCATCATCAGCGTCTGGCGATGGCGGACTGCGCGTCGCGTGAGGACGGACTGGCCTGCCATCAGCGGGGCGCGGATATGATTGGCACCACGCTTTCCGGTTACACGACGCCGGAAACGCCAGAAGAGCCCGATCTGGCGCTGGTCAAAACCCTGAGCGACGCCGGGTGTCGGGTGATTGCCGAAGGGCGCTACAACACGCCAGCGCAGGCCGCGGAGGCGATGCGTCACGGCGCCTGGGCGGTGACGGTGGGGTCTGCGATTACGCGTCTGGAACACATCTGCGGGTGGTACAACGCGGCGCTGAAAAAGGCGGTGCTATGACGACGCTGGCGATTGATATTGGCGGCACCAAACTCGCCGCCGCCCGGGTGGATGAGGATTTACAGATCCGCGAACGAATTGAACGTCCAACGCCCGCCAGTAAAACGCCAGATGCCCTGCGCGAAGCGCTCGCGGAACTGATTGCGCCGCTGCAGGCGCAGGCGCAGCGGGTTGCTGTCGCGTCAACCGGGATAATTCGCGACGGTAGCCTGCTGGCGATTAACCCGCAAAATCTCGGCGGGTTGCTACACTTTCCGCTAGTTGAAACAGTAAAAGCGATCACCGGGTTACCGACCCTGGCGGTCAACGATGCGCAGGCAGCGGCCTGGGCGGAATACCATGCGCTGGCCGATGCGACCCGCGATATGGTGTTTATCACCGTGTCGACCGGTGTGGGCGGCGGGGTGGTGAGCGGCGGCAAACTGCTGACCGGTAGCGGAGGGCTGGCCGGGCATCTCGGACACACCCTGGCGGATCCGAACGGCCCACGGTGCGGCTGCGGTCGGATTGGCTGCGTGGAGGCGATTGCCTCGGGACGCGGCATTGCCGCCGCCGCGCAAGGGGATCTTGCTGGTTGCGACGCCAGAACCCTTTTTGCACGCGCGGCGGAAGGGGATGCGCAGGCGGCACAGCTGGTTACGCGCTCGGCGAAAGTACTGGCGCGGCTGATCGCCGATGTCAAAGCGATCACCGACTGCCAGCGGGTAGTGGTGGGCGGCAGCGTCGGACTGGCGGAAGGTTATTTGACGCAGGTCGGCGATTTTCTGGCCCAACAACCGCCGGTCTATCACGTTGCATTATCCGCCGCGCACTACCGACACGATGCAGGGTTACTGGGCGCAGCGCTGCTGGCTCAAGGAGAACGTCTATGATATTGGGTGAAGTTCGTTCGTTACCGTCCGCAGGTTTGCATCCTGTGCTTCTGGATGCGCTGACGCTCGCGCTGGCGGCAAGGCCGCAGGAAAAAGCGCCTGGTCGCTATGCGCTGCAGAGCGACAATATTTTTATGAATGTGATGGAATTTTTCACGCAGTCGCCGACGGAAAAGAAAGCGGAGCTGCACGAGCAGTATATCGATATCCAGCTGCTGTTAGCGGGGAAAGAGCGCATTCACTTTGGCGTGAACGGCGCGGCGCGACGTTGCGAAGAGATGCATGAAGAAGAGGATTACCAGTTGTGTAGTGAAATCGCAGACGAACAGTCGGTCACCCTGCAACCGGGGATGTTCGCCGTGTTTATGCCGGGAGAGCCGCATAAGCCAGGATGTGTATTTCAGGAGCCAGGCGAAATTAAGAAAGTGGTGGTGAAGGTACGAGCCAGTTTGCTGGCCGTTTAGACCGGATGCATTTACAGGCCGGACAGGGATGACTCCGCTATCCGGCAATATTCTTCAGCACATTACCGCTTAAACGTGACCGCTTCTGGCTGCGTCAGATGCAGCGTTGTCTGGCTGGGAACCGTCTCGGCAATGATCTTTCCGTGGCGGATGGAATAGCGCGCAGGCGTCTGACGACGAACCGCATCAAAACCATTCTCAGCCGGTAAAATCACCAGGTTCGCCGAATGTCCTACCTTCACGCCGTAATCCTGCAGGTGGAGCGTTTTCGCACTGTGGCTGGTGATCAGATTTAGCCCATCGTTAATCTGTCCGTATCCCATTAGTTGGCAGACGTGTAATCCCATATGCAGCACCTGCAACATGTTTGCGGTGCCCAGCGGATACCACGGATCGAAAACGTCATCATGACCAAAGCAAACGTTGATTTCCGCTTCCAGCATTTCTTTCACCCGCGTCACGCCGCGGCGCTTAGGATAGGTGTCGAAACGGCCCTGCAGGTGAATGTTCACCAGCGGATTAGCGACGAAGTTAATGCCCGACATTTTCAGTAAACGGAACAGGCGGGACGCGTACGCGCCGTTATAAGAGTGCATCGCCGTGGTATGACTGGCCGTGACGCGTGGGCCCATCCCGTCACGATGCGCCAGCGCGGCGACGGTTTCAACGAAGCGCGACTGCTCATCATCGATTTCGTCACAGTGCACGTCGATCAGCCTGTCGTACTTCTGCGCCAGTGCGAACGTTTTATGCAACGACTCAACGCCATACTCGCGGGTAAATTCAAAGTGGGGGATCGCGCCAATTACGTCCGCGCCCATCCTCACCGCTTCTTCCAGCAATGCCTCGCCGTTGGGGTAAGAAAGAATGCCCTCCTGCGGGAACGCCACGATTTGCAGATCGACCCATGGGGCAACCTCCTGCTTCACTTCCAGCATCGCTTTAAGCGCCGTCAGCGTGGGATCGGAGACGTCAACGTGAGTACGGACATGCTGGATACCGTTGGCCATTTGCCACTTCAGCGTCTGCATTGCGCGAGTCTTAACGTCTTCGTGGGTGAGGAGCGCCTTACGCTCTGCCCAGCGTTCAATACCTTCGAATAACGTACCCGACTGGTTCCAGCTTGGTTCACCTGCTGTTTGCGTTGTATCCAGGTGAATATGCGGCTCGACGAAAGGCGGAATCACCAACCCGCCTTCGGCGTCAAGTTGTTGACCTGCAGGCGCTGAGGCGGTTTCCTGCTGTTCAATACGGCTGAATCGTCCGTTTTCAATCGCGATCTGCCATAGCCCTTCTTGCCCCTGCAAGCGGGCCTGACGAATCGTGAGCGTATTATTATTCTGCATGGGTGGCCTCCGGGGCGTTAGCAAAGGTTCGTCTGGCGAATGGGGTTAACAGGATGTAGCTGAATACGCCGCCGAGGACCGCATTCACCGGCACAATACCGGGGAGATAGTGCCCGGCTGCCACGCCGAGCGCGACTGACAAGATGGCGACCCAGTTGACCGTCACAAAAGTTGCGTTGTGGAAGTTGGCGTAGCGGCGGCGGTTGATCAGATAATCGGCGATAATCACCCCGCCAACGGGGGGAATCGCTGCCGACAGAAAGGTCAGCCAGCCGACAAAGTTATTGTACAGCCACAGCGCGCAGAGCGTACCGATAATCCCATTTACTACTGACAGCGTGCGGCTGGAGAGCCCGGTAATGTTGGCAAAGCCCAGACCCGATGCGTAGAGCGCGTTGTCATTGGTCGTCCAGATGTTCAGGCCAAGAACGATAATGGCGGGCAGTAGTAGGCCCTGAGCAATCATAACGTCAGAGATATCAGCCTGGCCCACCGCGGCGGCGCCTGCGGCACCGAAAATAAACATCAGCGAGTTGCCAAGGAAAAACGCCACCATCGCGACCAGTACGGCGCCTTTCGCGTTGCGGCCAAAGCGGACGAAATCGGCGGTGAGCGTCCCGGCGCTGATGAACGAGCCGACGACCAGCGCCAGCGCGCCTGAAAAATTGAGCGGTGTCTGCGGCACGATCGCTTTTAAGTGATCCAGACCGCCCACGCCGTCCACTGCCAGCCACACGGAGTAGCTGCCGAGGATGACAATCGCCGGAACGGCGATGATCGATAACACCGTCAGCGCCGAGATGCCAAAGAAAATGGTCATGGTCATCAGCAGGCCGGAAACCGCGATGAGGATATTGACGTCAATTCCCGTTGCTTTACTTACCGGGATTGCGAACATGGCCACGCCAACCCCAAACCAGCCTACCTGCGTCCCGCCTAATAGCAGGGAGGGAAGCCATGAGCCTTTCACACCAAATGAGTAGCGGGCTAGGAGGTGGGTCGAAAGGCCAGTTTTGGCGCCAATGTAACCGAGAAAAGCGGTGTAAATACCGAGGAGAAGATTACCGAAGAGAACTGCCAGGAAGAAATCATGATAGGAAAGACCGGTGCCGAGCGTGCCGCCAGTCCACATACTGGCGGAAAAAAACGTCAATCCCAACATTACAAACGTTAATGGAATGACACCTTTCCGCGCCGTCAGTGGGACGGGTCCCTGGCTATAATTGTTATCTTGCGACACAACGCCTCCTTGAATTTTGGCCAAAAAATCCGCCGCATGATATACATTTTTCTGGTGAATGCAAACGTTTCCGTAGGGCTGGATTCAGCATTGAAAAGAAGAAGGCATCGTCAGGTCAGGGTTGGGGCGTTTTAAAGTTCTGCGGATGTTGTTTGCGGGATTTCCAAATGCTGCAAAACAGGTCTGGCGCAAATTTTTCGTTGGAAATGGACTCCCCGGCTATCAGCGCTGGTGCGATAGCCGGGAAGCCTGAACGGTTTATACTTCGAGGTAGTTCATGATCCCGTCAGCCGCTTTACGGCCTTCGGCAATGGCGGTGACCACCAGATCAGAACCGCGTACGATGTCGCCACCGGCGAAGATTTTCGGATTGCTGGTCTGGAACGCGTTATCGCTGCTTTCCGGAGCGATAATACGGCCCTGTGAGTCCAGCTCGACGCTGTGCGCTTTCAACCATTCCATGCTGTGCGGACGGAAACCAAACGCCATCACGACGGCGTCAGCCGGGACCACGTGTTCTGAACCGGCGACGATCTCCGCGCGACGACGGCCTTTCGCATCCGGCGCGCCCATTTCGGTGCGCGCCATTTTCACGCCGCACACCTTGCCGTTGGCGTTGACTTCAATACCCAGCGGCTGCACGTTGAACTGAAACTCGACGCCTTCTTCACGCGCGTTTTTCACTTCGCGTTTTGAACCCGGCATATTTTCTTCGTCGCGGCGATAGGCGCAGGTGACGTGCGTCGCGCCCTGACGAACAGAGGTACGCACACAGTCCATCGCCGTATCGCCACCGCCCAGCACGACCACGCGTTTGCCTTCCATACTGATGAACGGCGCGTCGGTGGTTTCGCCAAAGCCCATGATCTGCCTGGTGTTGGCGATCAGGAACGGCAGCGCGTCAAACACGCCATCGGCGTCTTCGTTTTCCAGCCCGCCGCGCATGGACTGATAAGTGCCGACGCCGAGGAACACCGCATCGTAATCCTTCAGCAGGTCGTCGAGCTGTATGTCACGACCCACTTCCACGTTGAGTTTGAACTCAATGCCCATGCCGGTGAAGATTTCGCGGCGACGGGTCATCACCTCTTTTTCCAGCTTAAACGCCGGGATGCCGAAGGTCAGCAGGCCGCCGATTTCCGGATGACGATCAAAGACCACCGCCTTTACGCCGTTGCGGGTCAGCACGTCGGCGCAGGCCAGCCCGGCTGGACCGGCGCCGATAATCGCCACGCGTTTGTCGGTCTGACGTACCCCGGTCATATCCGGACGCCAGCCCATCTCGAACGCTTTATCGTTGATATAGCGCTCGATATTGCCGATAGTCACCGCGCCAAACTCGTCGTTCAGCGTACAGGATCCTTCGCACAGGCGATCCTGAGGGCAGACGCGACCGCACACTTCCGGCAGGGTGTTGGTCTGGTGAGACAGCTCGGCGGCCTCGAAAATACGCCCTTCGTTGGCCAGTTTCAGCCAGTTCGGGATGTAGTTATGTACCGGACACTTCCACTCGCAGTACGGGTTGCCGCAGGACAGGCAGCGGTCTGCCTGTGCTTTGGCCTGACCTTCAGAAAACGGCTCGTAGATTTCGACGAACTCGATTTTGCGAATTTTCAGCGGCTTCTTGGGCGGATCAACGCGCTGCAGGTCGATAAATTGATATACGTTTTGACTCATGACCAGACCCTCTTACTGCGCCTGCACGCGCAGCTCGGCTGCGCTACGACTACGGTGACCCAACAGGGCTTTCACATCACTGGATTTCGGCTTCACCAGCGCGAACTTCGTGGCAAAGGCTGACCAGTTCGCCAGAATTTCTTCGCCACGCTGCGATCCGGTATGCTGCACATGTTCGGTAATCAATCCACGCAAATGCTCCTCGTGAATCGCCAAATCGTCAACGCTCAGCACTTCCACTAATTCCGGATTCACGCGTTTGCGGAACTCGCCGTCTTCATCCAGCACGTAAGCAAAACCGCCCGTCATGCCTGCGCCGAAGTTCACGCCGGTTTTGCCGAGAATGCAGACAATACCGCCGGTCATGTATTCACAGCCGTTGTCGCCAATGCCTTCCACGACGGTGATTGCCCCGGAGTTACGCACCGCAAAACGTTCACCTGCGCGGCCTGCGGCGTACAGGCGACCGCCGGTCGCGCCGTACAGGCAGGTGTTACCAATAATGCTCGCCTCATGACTGCGGAAAGCTGAACCGACCGGTGGACGTACCGCCAGCAGCCCCCCCGCCATGCCTTTACCGACATAGTCGTTAGCATCGCCGGTCAGGTATAACTCAACGCCGCCGGCGTTCCAGACGCCGAAGCTCTGGCCCGCGGTGCCGTTAAAGTGCGCTTTGATCGGGTCAGACGCCAGCCCCTGATCGCCATGCGTCTGGGCGATATAGCCCGACAGCGACGCGCCAACGGAACGGTCGGTATTGCGAATGTCAAACCAGAAGGTTTTGCTCTGACGTTCGTCAACGTACGGTTTCGCCTGTTGTAACAATTGCGCGTTCAGCACGCCGTTATCGAACGGCGGGTTGTTTTCCGTGCAGTACAGCGCTTTGCCTGGATGAGGCTCGGCGGTTTCCAGCAGACGGGACAGGGCCAGTTTCTGCTGTTTGGCGGTAAAGCCTTCCAGCTCTTTCAGCAGGTCGGTACGGCCAATCAGATCCACCAGGCGGGTGACGCCCAACTGCGCCATCAGCTCGCGGGTTTCACGGGCGATAAACTCAAAGTAGTTGGTCACTTTGAACGGCAGCCCGTGATAGTGATTCTTACGCAGTTTGTCATCCTGCGTTGCGACGCCCGTCGCGCAGTTATTCAGGTGACAAATACGCAGGTATTTACAGCCCAACGCCACCATCGGGCCGGTACCGAAGCCGAAGCTTTCCGCGCCCAGAATCGCGGCTTTGATAATATCAACGCCGGTTTTCAGGCCACCGTCCACCTGCAAGCGGATCTTATGACGCAGACCGTTTGCCACCAGCGCCTGCTGGGTTTCCACCAGGCCCAGTTCCCACGGACAGCCCGCGTATTTCACCGAGGAGAGCGGGCTGGCGCCAGTACCACCGTCGTAGCCAGCGATGGTGATGAGATCCGCATAGGCTTTCGCCACGCCGGTCGCAATAGTGCCGACGCCCGGCTCGGAAACCAGCTTCACGGAGATCATCGCTTTCGGGTTAACCTGCTTCAGGTCGAAAATCAGCTGCGCTAAATCCTCGATAGAGTAAATATCGTGGTGCGGCGGCGGGGAGATCAGCGTCACGCCCGGTACCGAGTAGCGCAGTTTGGCGATGTATGGGGTGACTTTATCACCCGGCAACTGGCCACCTTCGCCCGGCTTCGCGCCCTGCGCGACCTTGATCTGGATAACATCGGCATTGACCAGATACGCTGGCGTTACGCCAAAGCGACCGGATGCCACCTGCTTGATTCGCGACACTTTATTGGTGCCGTAGCGTGCCGGGTCTTCACCGCCTTCGCCGGAGTTGGAGTTCCCGCCGAGGCTGTTCATGGCTTCCGCCAGCGCTTCGTGGGCTTCGGGGCTCAGCGCGCCGATGGACATTGCCGCCGTGTCGAAACGCTTGAACAGTTCGCTGGCCGGTTCAACGTCGTCAATACTCACGGCGTCGTCACCCGGTGTGATAGCCAGCAGATCGCGCAGCGTCGTGGCGGGACGTTCGTTGACCAGCTTCGCGTATTCCTGGTAGTCGCTGTACTCGCCGCTTTGTACCGCCTGTTGCAGGGTACGCACCACGTCCGGGTTATAGGCGTGGTATTCGCCGCCGTGCACGTACTTCAGCAGGCCGCCCTGGGCGATTGGCTTGCGCGCCAGCCAGGCGCGTTTGGAGAGATTCAGCAGATCCTGCTGGAAGTCGGCGAAGCCCGCCCCGCCGATGCGACTCACCACGCCCTGGAAGCACAGGTTCACCACGTCGTCATGCAGGCCGACCGCTTCAAACAGCTTCGAGCAGCGGTAAGAGGCGATGGTTGATATGCCCATTTTGGACATGATCTTGTACAGCCCTTTGTTGATGCCGTTACGGTAGTTCAGCATCACGGTGCGGTAGTCTTTGGCAATCGCCTGGGTGTCGATCAGACGGCCCAGCGTTTCGTATGCCAGATAGGGATAGATGGCGGTCGCGCCGAAGCCGAGCAGCACCGCAAAATGATGCGGGTCACGGGCGCTGGCGGTTTCAACGATGATGTTCGCGTCGCAGCGCAGGCTTTGTTCCACCAGACGCGTCTGTACCGCGCCCACGGCCATCGGCGCGGGCACCGGCAGACGGTTCTTGCCAATGTTGCGGTCGGAAAGCACCAGCAGGACGGTACCATTACGCACCATCTGTTCGGCGGTGTCGCAGAGCGTTTTCACGGTCTCTTCCAGCGTGGTCTGCGTGGCGTCGAAGGTGATATCAAGCCAGTCGGCGCGATAATGCTCCTCTTTCATCGTCGTCAACTGCTTAAAGTCAGAGTACAACAGGATCGGCGATTTAAAGCTCAGACGATGCGCCTGGCCTTCCGCTTCGCAGAAGACGTTCATTTCGCGACCAATGCTGGTGGCCAGCGACATGACGTGAGCTTCGCGCAGCGGATCGATTGGCGGGTTGGTTACCTGCGCAAACTGTTGGCGGAAGTAGTCGTAAATAATGCGCGGCTGGCTGGAGAGCACGGCAAACGGGGTGTCATCCCCCATAGAGCCGACCGCTTCCTGGCCGTTTTCGCCCAGCACTCGGATGACGGAGTCCAGCTCTTCCGCGCTGTAGTTAAATTGTTTCTGGTAGCTGGAGAGCGCGTCGTCGTCCAGTTCGCGGCTTCCCACCTGATCGTCAGCCAGCTCTTCAAACGGTACCAGGCGGCGAACGTTTTTCTCCATCCACTCTTTATACGGGTGGCGGCTTTTCAGATCGTCGTCGGTTTCGGCGGAATGCAGAATACGGCCGCCGCGGGTGTCGATCACCATCAGTTCGCCAGGTCCAACGCGGCCTTTTTCCACCACTTCGTCAGGCTGGTAATCCCAGATGCCGACTTCCGAGGCGCAGGTAATGAGCTTATCTTTGGTGATGACGTAGCGCGCCGGACGCAGACCATTACGATCGAGGTTACAGGCAGCGAAGCGACCGTCGGACATGACGATCCCCGCCGGGCCGTCCCAGGGCTCCATGTGCATGGAGTTAAAGTCGAAGAAGGCGCGCAGCTCGGGGTCCATATCGGGGTTGTTCTGCCAGGCTGGCGGCACCAGCAGGCGCATCGCGCGAACGATATCCATCCCGCCGGCCAACAGCAGCTCCAGCATGTTATCCATGGAGCTGGAGTCGGAGCCGGTTTCGTTAACAAACGGCGCGGCGTCGTGCAGGTCCGGGATCAGCGGCGTCTGGAATTTATAGGTACGGGCGCGCGCCCACTGACGGTTACCGGTGATGGTGTTGATCTCGCCGTTATGCGCCAGATAGCGGAACGGCTGCGCCAGCGGCCAGCGCGGTACGGTGTTGGTGGAGAAGCGCTGATGGAACAGGCAGATGGCCGACTCCAGACGCAAATCCGCCAGGTCCAGGTAGAAGCGCGGCAGATCCGCCGGCATACACAGGCCTTTATAGATGTTGACCAGGTTCGACAGGCTACAGACGTAGAAATCTTTATCATCCTGGAGGCGCTTTTCAATGCGGCGGCGGGCGATGAACAGGCGGCGTTCCATATCGCGCGGACGCCAGCCTGCAGGGGCGTTGACAAAAATTTGCTCAATGCGCGGCAGAGAGGAGAGGGCAATTTCACCGAGAACGCCTTCGTTGGTTGGCACATCACGCCAGCCGACAATCGACAGGGTTTCCTGCTGCAGCTCTTCTTCAACAATACGGCGAGAGGCGGCGGCCAGATCCGGATCTTTATTTAAAAAGATCATCCCGACGGCGTAGTTTTTGGCTAAGCGCCAGCCGCGCTCTTCGGCAACGATACGAAAAAAGCGGTCCGGTTTTTGTAACAGCAAGCCGCAACCGTCGCCGGTTTTACCATCGGCGAGGATCGCGCCACGGTGCTGCATTCGGGCCAGTGCGTGGATTGCGGTACGCACTACCTTGTGGCTAGGTTCGCCTTCTATGTGGGCGATCAGGCCAAAACCACAGTTATCCTTCTCAAGGGATTTATCGTACAACATATCAGTGAACCTCCCCAGGCTCTGCGGGATCCCCTTCCGACACCGTTTGCGCGCGGGCACACCAAGAGCATGGCGACGGGGTTTGCGCATCTTACGCTTACCTCGCATTCGCCCTCTTTATCCTTATCGCGTAGGTCAAACAAGTTTGAGGACTTGCTGTCAGAGGGAATCTCAATTACTGCATAAATATGATGAGCGCAGCGCTCATCCAGAAAGCTTCCAGCGGATTTCCAACTTATCGGGAATCCACACACAGGTCAAATGGCAAGCTTATTTATGCCAAAATGTGCTACGCAGCATGTATCAGAATGAAATTACTGGAATTATTGACATTTTTACATTGCTTTAACGTGGGAGAGACGGGATGCGGAGTGTGATCTGTCTCACTGTCATATCCCTCTGTTAACCCTTATCTCAGCTTGATTCCCCGTGAGATGTAGTGTTTTGTGCTGGTTGTCGCTGTGAAGGTAATTCATCATACTGTTTTTGCGCAATCGGCGTCAGAAGATAAAAAAAATGGAAGGAGATAAGGAAAAATAATTGAACAGCTAATGAATGAAATAGCGTTTATTTTGACTGGATATGCAATTGATAAAAGCCCGCCGTGGCGATTGATCCAGGTCATCGCCGAACGGGGCTAAAAATGGCAGGCTTTGGCCTCTTTTTAAGAGGCGGTCTATCAGATTATGCAGTTACAGAAATTAGTCAATATGTTTGGTGGGGATCTTTCGCGTCGTTATGGACAAAAGGTTCATAAACTGACGCTGCACGGCGGGTTTAGCTGCCCTAACCGTGACGGCACCATCGGTCGTGGCGGCTGCACTTTCTGTAACGTCGCCTCTTTTGCCGATGAAGCCCAGCAGCATCGATCGATCGCCGAACAGCTTGCCCATCAGGCGCATCGGGTCAATCGCGCCAAACGTTATCTGGCCTATTTCCAGGCGTATACCAGCACCTTCGCCGAAGTGCAGGTGCTGCGCGCGATGTATCAGCAGGCGATAAGCCAGGCCAACATGGTCGGCCTGTGCGTCGGCACGCGTCCCGACTGCGTGCCGGATGCGGTGCTCGATCTGCTCTGTGAGTATAAAGACCAGGGCTACGAAGTGTGGCTGGAGCTTGGGTTACAGACCGCGCATGATAAAACCCTGCATCGTATTAATCGGGGTCATGATTTCGCCTGCTACCAGCGCACCACCCGGCTGGCGCGCGAGCGCGGACTGAAGGTGTGCGCGCATCTTATCGTCGGCTTGCCGGGCGAAGGCCAGCGTGAGTGCCTGCAAACGCTGGCGCGGGTGGTGGAGACGGGGGTGGATGGCATTAAGCTGCACCCGCTGCATATTGTCACGGGTAGCATTATGGCGAAGGCCTGGGAAGCGGGTCGGCTGACCGGCATTGCGCTGGACGATTATACCTTGACGGCAGGAGAGATGATCCGCCATACGCCGCCGGAAGTGATTTACCATCGTATCTCCGCCAGCGCCCGCCGTCCGACGCTGTTGGCGCCGCTGTGGTGTGAAAATCGCTGGACCGGAATGGTCGAGTTGGATCGCTATCTTAACGAACACGGCGTTCAGGGGGCGGCGCTTGGACGCCCCTGGATTTCGCCCGACGCCTGATCTATGACGGGCGCTCGCATTTCTTGCACATTCTTCAACGTCACGCCCAGAATTGAGTATTATTGTGCCAGGTTGTCGTAAAGGAAATTCCTGATGAAGCAAATTCGTATGCTGGCGCAGTACTATGTTGATCTAATGATGAAATTGGGTCTGGTGCGCTTTTCGCTGCTTTTGGCGTTAGCGCTCGTTGTGCTGGCAATTGTCGTGCAGATGGCGGTCACTATGGTGCTGCATGGCCGGGTCGAACAGATCGACGTCATCCGCTCCATCTTCTTTGGTTTATTAATCACTCCCTGGGCCGTCTATTTTCTGTCGGTGGTGGTCGAGCAACTGGAGGAGTCACGCCAGCGGCTTTCCCGGCTGGTGCAAAAGCTGGAGGAGATGCGCGAGCGCGACCTTAAGCTCAACGTTCAGTTAAAAGATAATATCGCGCAGTTGAATCAGGAGATCGCCGATCGCGAAAAGGCGGAAGCTGAACGTCAGTCGACCTTTGAACAGCTGAAAGTGGAGATCAAAGAGCGCGAGGAAGCGCAAATTCAGCTTGAGCAACAGTCTTCTTTTCTGCGGTCATTCCTTGATGCATCTCCGGACCTGGTTTTTTATCGCAACGAAGATAAAGAATTTTCCGGCTGTAACCGGGCGATGGAGTTGCTGACCGGCAAAAGTGAAAAGCAATTGGTGCACTTAAAGCCTGCTGATGTTTATTCGCCGGAAGCGGCAGAAAAAGTCATTGAAACCGATGAAAAAGTGTTCCGCCATAACGTGTCGTTGACTTACGAACAGTGGCTGGACTACCCGGACGGACGGAAAGCCTGTTTTGAAATCCGCAAAGTGCCGTACTACGACCGCGTGGGTAAACGCCACGGTCTGATGGGCTTTGGCCGTGATATTACCGAGCGGAAGCGTTACCAGGATGCCCTTGAGCGCGCCAGCCGCGACAAAACCACATTTATCTCCACTATTAGCCATGAGCTTCGTACGCCGCTGAACGGCATCGTCGGCCTGAGCCGTATTCTGCTCGACACCGACCTGACCGCCGAGCAGGAAAAATACCTGAAAACGATCCATGTTTCCGCCGTGACGCTTGGGAATATTTTCAACGATATCATTGACATGGATAAGATGGAGCGGCGAAAAGTCCAGCTCGATAATCAGCCGGTGGATTTCACCAGCTTTATGGCCGACCTGGAAAACCTCTCCGGTCTGCAGGCGCAGCAGAAAGGGCTGCGTTTTGTGCTGGAGCCGACGCTGCCGCTGCCGCATAAGGTGGTGACCGACGGTACGCGTCTGCGCCAGATTCTGTGGAATCTGATCAGCAACGCGGTGAAATTTACCCAGCAGGGTCAGGTGACGGTGCGGGTTCGCTATGACGAAGGCGATATCTTGCATTTTGAGGTGCAGGACTCCGGCATCGGTATTCCGCAGGATGAGCAGGATAAAATCTTCGCCATGTATTATCAGGTGAAAGACAGCCACGGCGGTAAACCGGCCACCGGCACCGGGATTGGTCTGGCGGTTTCCCGTCGTCTGGCGAAGAACATGGGCGGCGATATCACCGTGTCCAGCCAGCCGGGGAAAGGTTCCACCTTTACGCTGACCGTGCATGCGCCCGCCGTCGCGGAAGAAGTGGAAGACGCGTTTGAAGAGGACGATCTGCCGCTGCCGGCGCTGCATGTGCTGCTGGTGGAAGATATCGAACTCAATGTCATTGTGGCGCGTTCGGTGCTGGAAAAACTCGGTAATAGCGTAGACGTGGCAATGACGGGCAAAGCGGCGCTGGAGATGTTCACGCCGGGCGAGTATGACCTGGTGCTGCTTGACATCCAACTGCCGGACATGACCGGTCTTGATATCTCCCGTGAGCTGACCAAACGCTATTCGCGTGAAGATCTGCCGCCGCTGGTGGCGCTGACCGCGAACGTTCTGAAAGATAAACAAGAGTATCTGGATGCCGGAATGGATGACGTGTTGAGCAAGCCGCTGTCGGTTCCGGCATTAACCGCGATGATCAAGAAGTACTGGGACACGCAAAACGAGGAGGAGAGCACGGTGACACCTGAAGAAAGCAGTAAATCACAAGCGCTGTTAGATATTCCGATGCTGGAACAGTATATCGAGCTGGTGGGGCCGAAGCTGATTACCGATGGCCTCGCCGTGTTTGAAAAGATGATGCCGGGCTATTTGAGCGTGCTGGAGTCCAATCTGACGGCGCGCGACAAAAAAGGCGTGGTGGAAGAAGGACATAAAATCAAAGGCGCCGCTGGCTCTGTCGGTTTGCGTCATTTGCAACAGTTGGGGCAGCAGATCCAGTCTCCGGATCTCCCGGCCTGGGAGGATAACGTCGGCGAATGGATAGAAGAGATGAAGCAGGAGTGGCAGCACGACGTGGCGGTGCTGAAAGCCTGGGTGGCGGCGAACGGCGGAAAAAAATGACCCCGGCTTGACCGGGGTGCGCGAATACTGCGCCAACACCAGGGAAATCGTGGCTGCGCCGTAAGTTATACTCATTATCTCAAAAGGCGCAGCGCTCATTTTCAGGCCGCACGCAGATAAGATAGCAAATCTTAAATGTTTTGTTACATGAATCAGTTAAATGTGTGAAGCGCGGCAGTGTAATCACAATTATTAATGCGCTTCATACGAAGGGAAAAGGACATTTTGCATGAAGAAAATTGGCGTAGTGCTCAGCGGATGCGGCGTCTATGACGGCGCGGAAATTCATGAAGCGGTGCTGACTTTGCTGGCGATTGCCCGTAGCGGCGCGCAGGCCGTTTGCTTTGCGCCGGATAAGCCCCAGGCCGATGTGGTTAACCATGTGACGGGAGAGTCGATGGCGGAAACCCGCAATGTGCTGATCGAGGCGGCCCGCATTACGCGTGGTGAGATACGCCCGCTTTCGCAAGCCGTTTCTGCTGAACTGGATGCGCTGATCGTTCCTGGCGGCTTTGGCGCGGCTAAAAATTTGAGCACCTTCGCCAGCCAGGGCCGTGAATGTCAGGTTGACGCAGATCTTGCGGCGCTGGCTGTCGCCATGCATCAGTCGGGGAAACCGCTCGGCTTTATGTGTATCGCCCCGGCGATGCTGCCGAAAATCTTCGGCTTCCCGCTGCGGTTGACCATTGGTACCGACATTGATACCGCAGAAGTACTGGAAGATATGGGCGCAGAGCATGTGCCATGCCCGGTTGATGATATTGTCGTCGATGAAGACCATAAAATTGTCACTACACCGGCGTATATGCTGGCGCAGAATATTGCCGAGGCAGCGTCTGGCATTGAAAAACTGGTGTCGCGCGTGCTGGTTCTGACGGAATGAAAAAAGGCATCACCGCGTTTCTGCGGCGTCTGGTTCTGCGCATTATTCTGGTGCTCGCGGTGTTCTGGGGCGGCGGCATTGCGCTGTTCAGCGTGGCGCCGGTGCCGTTTTCCGCGGTTATGGCGGAGCGCCAGATTAGCGCGTGGCTACAGGGGGATTTCGGCTATGTCGCCCATTCCGACTGGGTGAATATGAATGAAATCTCCCCCTGGATGGGACTGGCGGTGATTGCCGCTGAAGATCAGCACTTCCCGGCGCACTGGGTGTTTGACGTCGCCGCGATTGAAAAAGCGCTGTCGCACAATGAGCGCAACGAGAACCGCATACGCGGCGCCTCTACGCTGTCACAGCAAACGGTCAAGAATCTCTTTTTATGGGACGGGCGAAGCTGGCTGCGTAAAGGTCTGGAGGCGGGTCTGACGCTGGGTGTCGAGACCGTCTGGAGCAAGAAGCGGATCCTGACGGTGTATCTGAATATCGCCGAATTCGGCGAGGGAATTTTTGGCGTGGAGGCCGCGGCACAGCGCTATTTCGGCAAGCCCGCCAGCCGGTTGACGCAGTCGGAAGCGGCGCTGCTCGCGGCTGTGTTGCCTAATCCGCTGCGCTATAATGCCGCCGCGCCGTCCGGGTATGTCCGTAGCCGTCAGGCATGGATACTGCGTCAGATGCGGCAGTTGGGTGGCGAGTCGTTTATGACCCGCAACGCGTTGTATTAAACGTTTTAAGCCTCGCGGGAAGAGAGCGCCAGACCTGCGGACTCTTTTGGCGCCGCGCTTCTTTCCAGCGCCAGTGCCAATGCCGGTTGGGCAATAAACCGCTGCCACAAACGTTCCTGCTTGCGCTGGCAAAACCATTTCGACCAGCTGGCCAGCGGGATCAGCGTTCCTTCACCAATGTTATCGCACACGACGGGCACCACTTCGGATTCACTGATGCGATGGCAGAGGATATTCTGCGGCTTCAGCGTCATGGTCACGATATGGTTGTCACGCAGATAGCGCTTCAGCTTCTTCAGTAATTGACGCAAAACGGCAACGTCATCCTCGTAACGACACTGTTTAGCAAATTCAGTGAGCGTCACAGACGGTTTGCCA
The DNA here is from genome assembly GCF_026719175.1 of Citrobacter sp. R4. Classification (NCBI taxonomy): domain Bacteria; kingdom Pseudomonadati; phylum Pseudomonadota; class Gammaproteobacteria; order Enterobacterales; family Enterobacteriaceae; genus Citrobacter; species Citrobacter sp. R4. The sequence goes on along the minus strand of NZ_JAPPSU010000002.1, from coordinate 616,138 downwards.
TCGTAATCGGCAATCACATCGTATACATATCCTGTACCGCAGTCGGTCTCCACCGTGCCGTAATAGCGCGGGATCCCGCTCCAGTCCTGCAAATAGCGAGAGAGACGCGCGTAGTATTTCAGTTCGCGCTGTGTCTCTTTATCGCCGCCGTGGCCGCCGTTATAGACAATCTTGATACAGCGCCGGGCATCATCCGGATGCGCATAACATTTACGATGTCGTCCGGTGCCCAGGGGTGTCTGATCGGATAGACGAATCATGAGGGTATCCTGGAAATATTTACTGACAATAATCCAGTATGGACAACCAAAGTAAATGAAACCTAAACGAGCGGCCTTAAGGTTTTCTTAAGGTTATTCTTAGAGAAAAAAGCGCACAAAATGTACAAACGGAGAGCGTGAGAATAAAAAAACGCCGGGCGGCGTTTTCTGTGAAGATCTTAATTGCGGTCAACCGGAGACTTAGTCTTCGTCGAATCCTGAATTGAACAAGGCGATCACCGCAGCCAGCGCCTCGACTTCCTGCGGGCCTGAGGCTTCAATTTCAATCTGGCGGCCTTTCGCCGAGTCCAGCATCAGCAGCGCAATGACGCTGTTGGCTTCGGCTTCGGTGCCTTCATCGTTACGTAACAGAACTTCGGCGTCAAACCCCTGCATTAATTCGAAAAGCTTCATCGCAGGCCGGGCATGCATGCCCAGCTTGTTGGTGACTTCCACAGTTTGCTTCACGGTCATGTTTTGCGTTTTTCCAGCGTACGATGGCGCGACTGAACGTTTTTACCGCGCGAGCGGAAGTAGTCTGCCAGCTGTTCTGCAATATACACCGAACGGTGCTTCCCGCCGGTACAGCCGATGGCTACGGTCAGATAGCTACGGTTGTTGGTTTCCAGCATCGGTAACCATAGCTCAAGATAGCTGCGCGTCTGGTAAATAAAATTGTGTACTTCTGTGTGCCTGTCGAGAAAAGCGGCAACGGGTTTGTCGAGACCGGTCATGGGGCGTAGCTTCGGGTCCCAGTGCGGGTTTGGCAGAAAGCGCACGTCGAAAACATAGTCGGCATCAATCGGGATGCCGTGCTTAAAGCCAAAGGACTCAAACACCATCGTCAGCTCGCGCTCGCGTTTCCCCAGTAATCGGGTGCGTAGCATTTCCGCCAGCTCATGTACCGACATTTCTGAAGTATCGACAATCAGGTCGGCGCGGGAGCGTAGCGGCTCCAGCAGGTCGCTTTCCTGATCGATCGCGCTTTCCAGGGAGAGGTTTTTACTGGAAAGAGGATGCAGACGACGTGTATCGCTGTAACGGCGAATCAGGGTGTTGCGATCGGCGTCAAGGAACAGCAACTGCGGTGAGAACGCATCGGGCAGGTTGTTCATCGCCTGCTCGAAGATCTCCGGGGATTCAGGCATGTTGCGCACGTCAATACTGACAGCTGCCGAGATCTGGCGTTCGGCAAGCGTGCGAGCCAGATCGGGCAACAGCACCACGGGAAGGTTATCCACGCAGTAAAAACCCATATCTTCCAGCGCCCGCAGGGCGACAGATTTACCTGACCCTGAACGACCGCTGACGATCATCAGTACCATGTACTGTTTCTCCTCACCACGTCAAAAGGGGAGTGTTTTACGCGCTTACTCATCATCCTGGCGGCCTTCTGTGTCAGTGATGATTTGATACAGCTCTTCATCGCTTTGCGCAGCGCGAAGCCGGCGACAAATGGTTTTATCCGCCAGACGCTTGGCGACTAAAGACAGCGTGTGCAGATGCGTTTTGGTTTGATCCGCGGGCACCAGCAGTGCAAAGAGCAGATCCACCGGTTGATTATCGATCGCGTCGAAAGCAATCGGCGTTTCCAGTTGCACAAACACGCCTACGGCCCGCAAGGTATCTTCTTCCACTTTACCGTGTGGGATGGCGATGCCGTTGCCGATGCCGGTACTGCCCATCTTTTCCCGCGTCAGGATCGCTTCAAAAACGATCTGTGGAGGCAAACTTAGCTGCTTTGCCGCCAGTTCACTGATAATCTCCAGCGCGCGTTTTTTGCTCTGGCAATGCACGCCGCTGCGTGTACATTCCTGGTTAAGTACACTGCTCAGTTGTAGAGTTGTATCGTTATTTATCATAATTTCACCTAAGAACCTGCCCCTTCAAGTGAGAAAACAGGTTCGGAGCGCTAACTGTACAAATGGCCCGTTGTTGTACACAACAGGCCGTCCTGCACCCGCTAACTGCCCGGACAATTAGTGTTGTTTCAGTTTATCTTTATGTTTGGTCAGCTGTCTTGCCAGCTTATCGATTAAGCCGTCAATAGCGGCATACATGTCCTGACCTTCCGCACTGGCGTGAATTTCGCCACCGTTGACGTGCAGGGTTGCATCCGAGATGTGGGTGACCTTCTCCACTTTCAACACAATGTAGACCTGATTGATTCTGTCGAAATACTGTTCGAGCTTCGCGAACTTGGTATTGACGAAGTCGCGCAGGGCTTCAGTGATCTCGACGTTGTTTCCAGTGATGTTGAGCTGCATAGTGTCTTCCTTATCGGTTGGGTCAAACCAGCTGTTTACGCTGATTCGACGGCGGAATGGATAAAGACTCTCGGTACTTCGCAACGGTGCGGCGCGCCACCATGATACCCTGTTCCGACAGCAAAGATGTTAACTTGCTGTCGCTCAGCGGTTTCGCGGGGTTTTCGGCCGCAATCAGCTTTTTCACCAGCGCGCGGATAGCCGTGGAGGACGCTTCGCCACCGCCTTCGGTGTTCACATGGCTGGAGAAAAAATACTTCAGTTCAAAAATGCCGCGCGGACTGTGCAGGTATTTCTGCGTGGTCACACGGGAAATGGTTGATTCGTGCATTTCGACGGCCTGGGCGATATCCGCCAGCACCATCGGTTTCATAAATTCTTCGCCCTGCTCAAAGAAGGCCTGCTGTTGCTCGACGATACAGCGGCTGACGCGCAGGAGCGTATCGTTACGGCTCTCCAGGCTTTTAATCAGCCATTTCGCGTCCTGCAAATTGCTGCGAATGTACTGACTGTCGGCATCGTTACGCCCGCCGCTACACATTGCCGCATAGTGCTGATTGATCTGCAGCCGGGGGATGCTGTCGCCGTTCAGTTCGACCGTCCAGCGGCCATTGTGCTTACGCACCAGTACATCCGGAATGACGTATTCAGGTTCACTGGTCTGGATCGACTGGCCGGGCCTGGGATCGAGCGACTGGATAAAATTGACCGCCTCTTTCAGCACGTCTTCTTTCAGGCGCGTCACGCGCATCAGGGTGCGGAAGTCATGATTCGCCAGCAGATCAAGGTGATCGCTGACGATCAGCCGGGCTTCGTCGAGAAACGGGGTGGCCTTATCAAACTGGGACAGTTGGATCAGCAGACAGTCGCGCAGATCTTTCGCCGCCACGCCAACCGGATCAAAGCGCTGGATTCGTTTCAGGACCGCTTCGACCTCATCAATGTCCACCTCCTCGTCGCCCATGCTGTCGAGAATGTCTTCCAGAGAGACGGTGAGATACCCGGTGTCATCCACGGCATCAACGATGGAAGTGGCTATCGCGCGGTCTGTATCGGAGAAGGGCGTCAGCTCCACCTGCCACATCAGGTAATCCTGAAGGGACTGGGTGGTCTCGCCCTGATAAACGGGAAGCTCGTCGTCGATGTAATCTCCGCTGGTGCCGGATGGCGTACCGGCGGTATAGATCTCATCCCAACTGGCGTCGAGCGGCAGCTCTTCCGGCATCTCTTTTTGTTCGAGCGCGTCGGCGGCGTCCAGCGTTTCGCTGTCCTGAGTTTCGCGGGTTTCCACTTCATCATGAACGTCGGTTTGCTCAAGCAGCGGATTGCTTTCCAGCGCCTGTTGCAGCTCCTGCTGAAGTTCCAGCGTGGACAGCTGCAGCAGACGGATAGCCTGCTGAAGTTGCGGCGTCATCGCCAATTGTTGGCTGAGCCTGAGTTGCAAACCTTGCTTCATGTTCAGAGTCGTTTTCCCCCGCTATAACGTCGCGAACTTCTACCCTATCAGAGTCTGAAGTCTTCCCCAAGGTATACGCGCTTAACGTGTTCATCCTGGAGAATTTCCGTTGGCGTGCCGTGGGCGATCAGATGTCCCTGGCTGACGATATAGGCGCGTTCACATACTGCCAGCGTTTCACGGACGTTATGGTCGGTGATCAGAACGCCCAGGCCGCTGTCGCGCAGGTGCTCAATGATACGTTTGATGTCGATGACGGAGATCGGGTCAACGCCCGCAAACGGTTCATCAAGCAGGATAAATTTCGGGTTTGCGGCCAGCGCGCGGGCGATCTCGACACGGCGGCGTTCGCCCCCGGAAAGCGACTGTCCCATGCTGTCGCGCAGGTGCTCAATGTGAAATTCTTCCATCAGCTCGTTGGCGCGATCTTCGCGTTGCTCGCTGGTAAGATCGTCGCGAATTTGCAGTACCGCCATCAGGTTATCGAACACGCTCAGGCGGCGGAAGATCGATGCTTCCTGCGGCAGATAGCCAATACCGCGGCGCGCGCGGGCGTGCAGCGGCAGCAAACTGATGTCTTCATCATCAATGATGATGTTACCGGCGTCGCGCGGCACAATGCCGACCACCATATAGAACGTGGTGGTTTTACCCGCGCCGTTAGGCCCGAGCAGACCGACAATTTCGCCTGAGTTAACGGTCAGACTGACATCTTCCACGACGCGGCGGCCTTTGTAGGCCTTCGCCAGATTCTTTGCAGTTAATGTTGCCATAACGAATTAGTTACTCTTTTTCTGAGCCGGAGCCTGGTCTTTATTTTTGTCCTGTAGCTGGGACGGTACCAGAACGGTGGTCACGCGCTTGCCTTTCTCGCTGAACGCCTGCATTTTTTGCTCTTTCACCAGATAGGTAATCTTGTCGCCGGTGATGTTGCTGTCGAGCTGTTCCAGGTAAGCATTGCCGGTAAGCACGACGAAGTCTTTCGCCAGCTCGTAGTGCATCTTCGAGGCGTGGCCTTTGACCGGCTTCCCGTTGTCCTGCATTTGATAGAAGGTGGCCGGGTTGCCGAAGCCGTCAATGACCTCTTTGCCTTCTTCGCCGCCCGGGCGGGTCACGACAACTTTATCGGCGTTGATTTTAATGGTGCCCTGGGTCACGACGACATTGCCGGTGAAGGTGACGACGTTACCTTGCATATCCAGAGACTGCTGGTCCGACTCGATATGGATCGGCTGCTCGGTATCGCCGGTGACGGCGAACGCTGGAATGCTGGCGGCCAGAAGGGCGCTGGCAAGCACAAGATTAAGGCTGAGTTTGTTTGTTTTGAATTTCATAGGAGGTTCTAACCTTTTCAATCAGCTCGGCGTTCTTGCTGCGTAAGTTGCCGCGCATTTTCAGTCCGCTGGAGTTAAATGTTGTTCCGTATAACGTGACAAGATCCTCAGACGTGACATCCTGCGTCACGAGGTTGATCTGCGCGTTATCGGTGGTAATTTTGCGAAGTTGAGCGTCAGGCACCAGCGCGTTGACTTCAACGTGACCATACAGATACAGCATCCGATCGTCGGTCAGCTTGGCTTTATCCGCCTTGATTGACCACGTAGGGACCTTGTCCTTATCAAAGGTGGTTAATACCGGTTGAGTAAACCACGAAATGGCTTCATCCGAGAAATACTCAACGTTCTGCGCAATTAAACGATAGCTCAGCGCGCCTTCCGGGCTGTACACGACGGTATCGGTATGCTCGCTCTTATAAGTGGGATCGCTCGTGTTCACCACCACCTGCGCGGTATCGTCTTTATCGGCCAGATTAATACCAATCAGCACCAGCACGGCCAACGACAGTAGAATGATAACCCAACGTCTGGCTTTACTCATATCGATTGCCCTTTGGCCTCATCAAGCTTACCCTGCGCCAGCAGGAGTAAATCGCACACTTCCCGTACCGCACCGCGTCCGCCAGCGATTTTCGTGACGTAATCCGCGCGCGGAATCAGTAACGGATGCGCATCCGCGACCGCGACGCTCAGGCCGATTTTTTCCATCACTGGCCAGTCGATCAGATCATCGCCGACGTACGCCACGTTTTCCGGAGCAATCGCCAGCTTATCCAGCAGATCGTGAAACGCCAGCAGCTTGTCAGACTGGCCCTGATACAGATGGGTGATCCCCAGGGTGGCGCAGCGATCTTCTACCAGTTTAGCCTTTCGCCCGGTAATAATGGCAACGTCGATATCAGACGTCAGCGCACAGCGGATGCCGTAACCGTCGCGTACGTTAAAGGCTTTTAGCTCTTCACCGTTGTTACCCATGTAAATCAGCCCATCCGACAGCACGCCGTCGACGTCAAGAATCAGCAGCCGAATGTTCTCTGCTTTGGCGATGACTTCAGCGCTAACGGGGCCATAACAGGTCGCAAGCGACGCACCTGCTTTACTCATTTCTTTTATCCTTGAATTGCTACACAACGCCTGCACGCAGGAGATCATGCATATGTAACACACCGAGTAACTGGTCGCCATCGGCAACCATTACTGAGGTGATATGGCGGGACTGCATTAAGTTCAGCGCATCGACCGCCAGAATCCCGGGACGCACGCGGATACCGCCCGGCGTCATCACGTCGGCGATACCTAACTGGCGTACGTCAACGCCCATATCAAAGACGCGACGTAAATCGCCGTCGGTGAAGATACCGTCGATCTTCATCGCATCGTCGCAAATCACGGTCATACCGAGATTTTTACGGGTGATTTCCAGCAACGCCTCGCGCAGGCTGGCGTCTTTGCGTACATAGGGGATTTCATCCCCGGTATGCATAATATCGTTAACGCGCAGTAAAAGTTTACGCCCCAGCGCGCCGCCCGGATGAGACAACGCGAAATCCTCGGCGGTAAACCCGCGCGCTTTCAACAATGCCACCGCCAGCGCATCGCCCATGACTAATGTGGCTGTGGTGCTGCTGGTCGGCGCCAGCCCCAACGGGCAGGCCTCTTTCGGTACTTTAACACACAGATGCACATCCGCGGCACGCGCCATGCTGCTTTCTGGCCGGCCAGTGATACAGATAAGCTGCACCTGGAGGCGTTTGAGTACGGGAATTAACGCGGCAATCTCGCTGGATTCGCCGGAGTTGGAGATGGCAATCACCACATCCTGCGAGGTTACCATGCCGAGATCGCCATGGGCGGCTTCACCCGGATGCACAAAAAAGGAGGACGTGCCGGTGCTGGCGAACGTCGCGGCCATTTTGCGTCCGATATGCCCCGATTTACCCATGCCCATGACTACCACTTTGCCAGTGCAGTTGAACATCTTCTCACAGGCGAGGGTGAAGTCCTGATTGATGTACTGATCAAGCTCCGCCAGGCCTTCACGTTCAATCGCCAGGACCTCTTTACCGGCCTGCTGAAAGTCAAAACCCGGTTGTAACGCTAAGTGCGACATAATCTGTTTCCAGTTATCCAACAAGGAGCGGCGACAGCCAATACAGCATCGCCAGCCATATGATAAAACCGCCGGTCAGCAGTACGCCCGCGCCGCGACCGGACTGGCGGGGGCGCCGCCAGCAGAGTAATGCAAAGATGACGCTTACCAGTAGCATCACGCTGTAATCGCGGCTAAACGCCAGCGGGTTGACCTCGCCGGGCGTCAGCAGCGCGGGCAGGCCAAGGACCAGAGCGAGATTAAAAATGTTCGCCCCAATAATATTGCCTACCGCGATATCGTTCTCACCTTTACGCACGCCGGCGATCGCGGTCGCCAACTCCGGCAGGCTGGTGCCGATAGCGATAACCGTCAGGCCGATGGTCAGTTCGCTCATCGCAAAGTAATTGGCAATAACGGTGGCGTTATCAACCACCATGCGGGTGGCCATCGGCATTATGATAAGCGCGATGCCCAGCCATAAAAACGCCACCGGCAGCCCGCCTTCGCGCGGTAGCTCCGCCAGTTGTTCGCGGGTGAGGCTGTCATTGCCCTGGCGTTCGGCCAGACGGGCGATTTTAACAATGAACAGCAGCCATAACACCGCTAACAACAGCAAAAATATGCCATCGCTACGGCTTAGCTGGCCGTCGTAAAGTACGGAACCGGCCACTACGCTGACCAGCAACATTAACGGTAATTCGCGACGCAGAATATCGGAATGCACGGTAAAGGGGTGGATCAGCGCGGCAAGCCCCAGAATCAACAGGATATTGGTGATATTGGATCCGATCGCGGTGCCAACGGCGAGATCCAGCTGCCCGTGCAGGGAGGCGGCGAGCGAAACGATGATCTCTGGTAACGACGTGCCGATACTGACCACCGTCATGCCGATGATCAGCGGCGGGACCCCCAACGTTCGGCATAAAATAGACGCGGCGAACACCAGACGGTCGGCGCCGTAGACGACCAGAAGTAAACCAATAATTAACAGCGCCGTTGCTAAAAGCATCTAAAGTCCTTTCTTCAGGTATACTCGCCGGTCACCGGGATCCTCTGGAAACCGTAACGAAGTCTTAATTTTGACTTTATGCAGCTAAAAAGTAAAACAAATGCCAGCTTTAGCTAACCAGGGCAGGTAATATTCTGTAAATATGTTGGGTTCATGGCGCCATTCAACGCCATGCTTTGATCAACACGTAATACAAAGGATGAATGAATGGGTGAGTCTGCGGCGAATTTAGTCGATATGCGCGACGTCAGCTTTACGCGTGGCGACCGCTGCATTTTCGATAATATCTCCCTGACGGTGCCGCGTGGAAAGATCACCGCGATCATGGGACCATCGGGCATCGGTAAAACGACGCTCCTGCGCCTGATCGGCGGTCAAATTTCCCCAGACAAGGGCGAGATCCTGTTTGATGGCGAGAATATTCCCGCCATGTCGCGTTCGCGGCTCTACACGGTGCGTAAACGGATGAGTATGCTGTTTCAGTCGGGCGCGCTCTTTACCGACATGAACGTTTTCGATAACGTCGCCTATCCGCTGCGCGAACATACCACGCTGCCCGCGCCGTTACTGAAAAGTACAGTCATGATGAAGCTCGAAGCGGTCGGTCTGCGCGGGGCGGCCAGACTGATGCCGTCCGAACTCTCCGGCGGGATGGCCCGGCGCGCCGCGCTGGCGCGCGCTATCGCGCTGGAACCGGACCTTATCATGTTCGATGAACCGTTCGTGGGGCAGGACCCCATCACGATGGGCGTACTGGTTAAATTGATCTCTGAATTAAACAGCGCGCTGGGCGTCACCTGCGTGGTGGTTTCTCACGATGTGCCTGAAGTCCTGAGCATTGCCGATCACGCCTGGATCATGGCGGACAAGAAAATTGTCGCCCACGGTAGCGCGCAAGGACTGCAGGAGAACGCCGATCCGCGCGTCCGTCAATTCCTGGACGGTATTGCCGACGGGCCGGTCCCGTTCCGCTATCCGGCGGGCGATTATCATTCTGATCTACTCGGAACAGGGAGTTAAGCCACACATGCTGTTAAATGCACTGGCGACGCTGGGACACAAAGGTATTAAAACCGTCAGCTCGTTTGGGCGCGCCGGGTTAATGTTATTCAATGCGCTGGTCGGCAAACCGGAATTTCGTAAACATGCGCCGCTGTTGGTGCGCCAACTCTATAATGTCGGCGTCCTGTCGATGCTTATCATTCTGGTGTCGGGCGTGTTTATCGGCATGGTGCTGGGGCTACAGGGGTATCTGGTGCTCACCACCTACAGCGCGGAAACCAGCCTTGGCATGCTGGTGGCGCTGTCGCTGCTGCGTGAGCTTGGCCCGGTTGTCGCGGCGCTGCTGTTTGCCGGACGCGCGGGTTCCGCGTTAACCGCGGAAATCGGTCTGATGCGCGCCACCGAGCAGCTGTCCAGTATGGAAATGATGGCCGTTGATCCGCTACGCCGGGTGATTTCGCCGCGCTTCTGGGCTGGCGTGATTTCGCTGCCGCTGCTAACCATTCTGTTTGTCGCGGTCGGTATCTGGGGCGGCTCCCTGGTCGGCGTAAGCTGGAAAGGGATCGACCCGGGATTCTTCTGGTCGGCGATGCAAAACGCCGTCGACTGGCGTCTCGACCTGGTGAACTGTTTGATTAAAAGCGTGGTGTTCGCCATCACCGTAACATGGATTGCATTATTCAATGGATATGATGCGATCCCGACCTCGGCAGGGATCAGCCGGGCTACCACACGCACCGTTGTGCACTCGTCGCTGGCCGTTCTGGGCCTGGATTTTGTGCTGACCGCTTTGATGTTTGGGAATTGAGTTCATGCAAACGAAAAAAAATGAAATTTGGGTGGGGATTTTCTTATTAGCGGCGCTGCTGGCGGCGCTGTTTGTCTGCCTGAAAGCGGCAAACGTAACGTCGATGCGCACAGAGCCGACCTACACGATTTATGCGACCTTCGATAATATCGGCGGCCTGAAAGTGCGCTCGCCGGTGCGCATTGGCGGGGTGGTCGTGGGACGCGTCGCGGATATTTCGTTAGATCCGAAAACTTATTTACCGCGCGTCACGCTGGATATCGAAGAACGTTATAACCACATTCCTGACACCAGCTCGTTGAGCATCCGGACCTCCGGTTTGCTGGGCGAACAATATCTGGCGCTGAACGTCGGTTTTGAGGACCCGGAGCTGGGAACGTCTATCCTCAAAGATGGCGGCACGATTCAGGACACTAAATCCGCGATGGTGCTGGAAGATATGATTGGTCAGTTCCTTTACAACAGTAAGGGGGATGACAATAAGAATTCTGGCGATGCGCCAGCGCCGGCCGAAGGCAATAATGACGCTAACGGGCCTGCGGGCACAACGAATTAATCTCAGGAGATTCGACATATGTTTAAACGATTGATGATGGTGGCTCTGCTGGTGATTGCACCACTGACCGCCGCCACTGCAGCCGATCAAACTAACCCGTACAAGCTGATGAACGAAGCGGCGCAAAAAACGTTCGACAGACTGAAAAATGAACAGCCGAAAATCCGTTCGAATCCGGACTACCTGCGCGACGTCGTCGATCAGGAACTGCTGCCGTATGTGCAGGTGAAATATGCGGGCGCGCTGGTGCTGGGCCGTTACTACAAAGAAGCGACCCCCGCGCAGCGCGAAGCCTATTTCGCCGCGTTCCGTGAATACCTGAAGCAGGCTTACGGACAGGCGCTGGCGATGTACCACGGTCAGACTTACCAGATTGCGCCTGAACAACCGCTGGGCGATGCGACGATCGTGCCGATCCGCGTCACCATTATCGATCCTAACGGTCGTCCGCCGGTGCGCCTCGACTTTCAGTGGCGTAAAAACACCCAGACGGGCAACTGGCAGGCCTATGACATGATCGCCGAAGGCGTCAGCATGATCACCACTAAACAAAATGAGTGGAGCGACCTGCTGCGAACCAAAGGGATTGACGGCCTGACCGCGCAACTGAAATCTATCGCACAGCAGAAAATCACGCTGGATGAGAAGAAGTAATGACGCAGTCACTCAGTTGGACGCGTAAAGGCGATACGCTGGCGCTGATGGGAGAGCTTGATCAGGACGTGGTAAATCCGCTATGGGATGCGCGCGTTGAGGCAATGCAAGGCGTCACCTGTATCGACCTGAGCCAGATTTCCCGCGTCGATACCGGTGGGCTGGCGCTGCTGCTCCATCTTATCGATCAGGCAAAAAAGCAGGGCACCCGTGTTTCGTTGCAGGGGGTGAACGATAAAGTTTACACCCTGGCGCAGCTGTATAATCTGCCTGAGGACGTTCTTCCTCGCCTGTAATTTGCGCCGGGTAGCTTACTGGCTATCCGGCCTTTTCCTGTCGTTCTGATCACCGCGTTAGCGTCACCATCAGGCAACTTTACGTTGATCGCCCTTTTGCTTATTTATGACAGCGCAACTTTGCTCTAAGATGTTGGGCTGTTTTCACTATCTGACGAATATAGAGCCCATGGAAAATAATGAAATCCAGAGCGTGCTGATGAACGCACTCTCCCTCCAGGAAGTCCACGTCTCCGGCGATGGCAGTCACTTTCAGGTTATTGCCGTGGGTGAGATGTTTGACGGTATGAGCCGGGTGAAGAAACAGCAGACCATCTATGCCCCGCTGATGGAGTATATTGCGGACAACCGCATTCATGCTCTGTCCATCAAAGCGTATACCCCCGCAGAGTGGGCGCGCGATCGCAAACTTAACGGTTTTTGAGCTACGGGAGAAATACCGGTAGCGACGATGAATTTTAACTGAGAACAACATCATGGATAAATTTCGTGTACAGGGGCCAACGAAGCTCCAGGGCGAAGTCACCATTTCAGGTGCAAAAAACGCCGCACTGCCGATCCTCTTTGCGGCGCTGCTGGCGGAAGAACCGGTCGAGATCCAGAACGTCCCGAAACTGAAAGATGTGGATACGTCCATGAAGCTGCTGAGCCAGCTTGGCGCCAAAGTGACGCGTAACGGCTCTGTGCACATTGATGCGCGCGACGTCAACGTATTCTGCGCGCCGTATGATTTGGTGAAAACCATGCGCGCGTCGATCTGGGCGCTGGGTCCGCTGGTCGCCCGTTTTGGTCAGGGCCAGGTTTCACTGCCGGGCGGCTGTACTATCGGCGCACGTCCGGTTGACCTGCATATCACCGGTCTTGAGCAACTGGGTGCGACCATTAAGCTGGAAGAAGGTTATGTGAAGGCCTCTGTCGACGGACGACTGAAAGGCGCGCATATCGTGATGGATAAAGTCAGCGTTGGCGCGACGGTCACCATCATGTGCGCAGCGACCCTTGCGGAAGGCACCACCATTATTGAAAACGCCGCGCGTGAGCCGGAAATTGTCGATACGGCGAATTTCCTGGTGACGCTGGGGGCGAAGATCTCCGGTCAGGGGACCGATCGGATTACGATCGAAGGCGTTGAACGTCTGGGCGGCGGCGTGTACCGCGTACTGCCGGACCGTATCGAAACCGGCACCTTCCTGGTCGCGGCGGCTATCTCTCGCGGTAAGATCATCTGCCGTAACGCGCAGCCGGATACGCTGGACGCCGTGTTGGCGAAGCTGCGCGACGCCGGTGCGGAAATCGAAGTGGGCGAAGACTGGATCAGCCTCGACATGCATGGCAAACGCCCGAAAGCGGTAAATGTGCGTACAGCGCCGCATCCGGCGTTCCCGACCGATATGCAGGCGCAGTTTACGCTGCTGAACCTGGTGGCGGAAGGCACGGGCTTCATTACTGAAACCGTGTTTGAAAACCGTTTTATGCATGTGCCGGAGCTGAGTCGCATGGGCGCGCATGCGGAAATCGAAAGCAATACCGTGATTTGCCACGGCGTCGATAAACTTTCCGGCGCCCAGGTGATGGCAACCGACCTGCGTGCTTCTGCAAGCCTCGTGCTGGCAGGATGTATTGCAGAAGGAACCACAGTGGTTGATCGTATTTATCATATCGATCGCGGTTACGAGCGCATTGAAGATAAACTGCGTGCGCTGGGCGCGAACATCGAGCGCGTAAAAGGCGAGTAATTCGGACGCATTCGTCACGAATAAACAGGTAGCCCCATCGCGAAAGGGGCTACCGTTCTGCCGCCTCACTCGGTGCCTGGCTTCTCCCGACGCGACGCTCTCATCAGGCGCGTTCTGTCGATGAATTCATGCGTTTTGGCGTCGTGATAGCGCGACGGCCAGATCACCCACGGTTCCGTTCCCAACGCTTTGGCAATAATCAGTTCGCCTTTCGGCCACGGTCGGGTTAAGGCATTGGCCAGCGTCGAAGAACTTAATCCGTTTCTGCGCGATTCTGCCGCCATTGATGTCCCTCTTTTGCGTAATCCCGCGATGATATCAGCGGGATGCCAGTCGATCAGTTTGCTCTCCATTTTTCCCTCGCTCCTTAACTTGTTCATGGGAATTCTGAACAATAAACCTGAGAAACACACTATACGCCGCAAGAACAAATGTTCTAAAAAGTTCATGTAAAGAGAGCGAATATTCAGAATATGCCAGGAGTTATTACAACTATTGCAAGGGGTTTATGGATGAGCAAAATAATTAAAGAAATTTACTGGAATTTATATGAATCCATCCCGTGCGATACGGGATGGAGAGGATGTGTTTAACGGTCGCGCTGGACGGCGATATGCGCGAGGCCAATCAGCGCATCGCGCCACGGCGTGTCCGGTAGGATCTGCAGGGCGGCGATGGCCTTATCCGCTTCTTCTTCCGCGCGCTGGCGTGTCCATTCCAGCGAGCCGCAGGCGTTCATCGCATCCAGAACCGGTTCCAGAAGATGTCGGCCGTTTCCTTGTTCAATGGCGGTGCGAATCATTTGCGCTTGTTCAGGCGTACCGTGACGCATCGCATGCAGCAGGGGAAGGGTTGGCTTGCCTTCGTTCAGATCATCACCCACGTTTTTACCAAGTTGCTCGCCGTCGGCGCTGTAATCCAGCAAATCGTCAATCAACTGGAAAGCGGTGCCGAGGTAACGGCCATAGTCCTGCAACCCTTTTTCCTGCGCGCCAGTACAGCCCGCAAGGATACCGGAACATTGCGCCGCCGCTTCAAACAGGCGCGCGGTCTTGCTGTAGATGACGCGCATGTAGTTTTCTTCGGTGATGTCCGGGTCGTTAACGTTCATCAACTGCAGCACTTCGCCTTCTGCGATGACGTTAACGGCTTCGGACATCACTTCCAGTACCTTCAGCGAGCCAAGGCTGGTCATCATCTGAAACGCGCGGGTATAGATAAAGTCGCCGACCAGAACGCTGGCGGCGTTACCAAACGCGGCGTTGGCGGTGGCTTTGCCACGACGCATGTCGGATTCGTCCACCACATCGTCGTGAAGCAGGGTGGCGGTGTGGATAAACTCGATCAGCGCCGCGATAGTGACATGGGCATTTCCCTGATAACCCACGGCGCGCGCCGCGAGTACCGCAATCATCGGACGGATACGTTTTCCGCCGCCGCTCACAATGTAATAGCCCAACTGGTTGATCAACTGGACGTCGGAATTAAGCTGTTCAAGGATTGTCGCATTGACACCCGCCATATCTTGCGCGGTTAACTCGTTGATTTTTTCTAAATTCATCGCAAAAGCCGGGCTTTTCGCCCTGTTTACCTGACGGTACATCAAGGTAACTTAGGGTTTAGGGTTAGAAATAAATGCTGATTGTACTGAAAAAACGCCGCAGATAAACGTTACCATACACGTTGTGTTTTTTTTCTTCATGTATTGACTGTAGCACTTGTCAAAGGCTCACGTTTTGCGTAATATTCGCGCCCTATTGTGAATATTTATAGCGCACTCTGAATCATTCAAAAGGTGTGCGCGGAAGCGGAGTTTTTTATGTACGCGGTTTTCCAAAGTGGTGGTAAACAACACCGAGTAAGCGAAGGTCAGACCGTTCGCCTGGAAAAGCTGGACATCGCAACTGGCGAAACTGTTGAGTTCGCTGAAGTTCTGATGATCGCAAACGGTGAAGAAGTCAAAATCGGCGTTCCTTTCGTTGATGGCGGCGTAATCAAAGCTGAAGTTGTTGCTCATGGTCGTGGCGAGAAAGTTAAAATCGTTAAGTTTCGTCGTCGTAAACACTATCGTAAGCAGCAGGGCCATCGTCAGTGGTTCACTGATGTGAAAATTACTGGCATCAGCGCCTAAGACCTGAGGAGAGATTTAAATGGCACATAAAAAGGCTGGCGGCTCCACTCGTAACGGTCGCGATTCAGAAGCTAAACGCCTGGGCGTTAAGCGTTTCGGTGGCGAAACCGTTCTGGCGGGTAGCATCATCGTTCGTCAACGTGGTACCAAATTCCACGCTGGTGCTAACGTAGGTTGCGGTCGTGACCACACTCTGTTTGCTAAAGCAGACGGTAAAGTGAAATTTGAAGTTAAAGGCCCGAACAACCGTAAATACATCAGCATCGTTGCTGAGTAAGTTTTTCGTGGTCCGGTAACGGATTAAAGCCCCGCACCTGTTGCGGGGCTTTTTACATTCGACGACCGGTAAATATGCTCGTGAAACCGTTCCTTTTCGGCTCACGAGCCCTTGCAGGGAAACGGGCATGAAGCAGCAGGCTGGCATTGGCATTCTTTTGGCGCTCACCACCGCGATGTGTTGGGGGGCTTTGCCAATTGCGATGAAGCAGGTGCTGGAGGTGATGGAACCTCCTACCGTCGTGTTTTACCGTTTTTTAATGGCCAGCGTTGGTCTGGGGGCGATCCTGGCGGTGAAGCGCAAGCTGCCGCCGCTGCGAATTTTCCGTAAGCCGCGCTGGTTGGTGCTGTTGGCGATTGCCACCGGCGGGCTTTTTGGTAATTTCATTCTGTTCAGCTCTTCCCTGCAATATCTTAGCCCGACAGCCTCGCAGGTTATTGGGCAACTGTCGCCGGTTGGTATGATGGTTGCCAGCGTATTTATTCTCAAAGAGAAAATGCGCGGCACGCAGATCATCGGCGCAATGATGCTGCTGAGTGGGCTGGTGATGTTCTTCAACACCAGCCTGGTCGAAATCTTTACCAAACTGACCGATTACACCTGGGGCGTCATTTTTGGCGTTGGCGCGGCGATGGTCTGGGTGAGTTATGGCGTTGCGCAAAAAGTATTATTGCGGCGTCTGGCGTCACCGCAGATCCTGTTTTTACTGTACACTTTATGTACGATAGCGCTATTGCCGCTGGCGAAGCCAGGGGTGATCGCGCAGCTCAGCGACTGGCAGCTTGCCTGTTTGATTTTCTGCGGGCTGAATACGCTGGTAGGATATGGCGCCCTGGCGGAAGCGATGGCGCGCTGGCAAGCGGCGCAGGTGAGCGCGTTAATCACGCTTACCCCGCTGTTTACCTTGTTATTTTCAGATCTTTTATCTGTGGCCTGGCCCGATTTCTTCGCCAGACCGATGTTAAACCTTTTAGGTTATCTCGGTGCGTTTGTCGTGGTTGCGGGCGCGATGTACTCCGCCATTGGTCATCGAATTTGGGGCGGATTACGCAAGCATGAACCGGTGGTATCGCAACCCCGCTCAGGCGAATGATTTACGGAGAGTAAAATGAAGTTTGTTGATGAAGCAACGATTCTGGTCGTTGCAGGCGATGGTGGTAACGGTTGTGTCAGCTTCCGTCGCGAAAAATACATCCCGAAAGGCGGCCCGGACGGCGGCGATGGCGGTGACGGCGGTGACGTCTGGCTGGAAGCGGACGAAAACCTTAACACCTTGATCGACTACCGTTTTGAGAAATCCTTCCGCGCGGAGCGTGGTCAGAATGGCGCCAGCCGTGACTGCACCGGTAAACGCGGTAAAGATGTCACCATTAAAGTGCCGGTCGGCACACGCGTGATCGATCAGGGCACTGGCGAAACCATGGGCGATATGACCAAACACGGTCAGCGTCTGATGGTGGCGAAAGGCGGCTGGCACGGTCTGGGGAATACCCGTTTTAAATCTTCCGTAAACCGTACCCCGCGTCAGAAGACCATGGGGACGCCGGGTGATAAGCGCGATCTGTTACTGGAGCTGATGCTGCTGGCTGACGTCGGTATGCTCGGTATGCCAAACGCCGGTAAATCGACCTTTATCCGCGCAGTATCGGCGGCGAAACCAAAAGTGGCGGATTACCCGTTTACCACGCTGGTGCCGAGCCTTGGCGTGGTGCGTATGGATAATGAGAAGAGCTTTGTGGTCGCGGACATCCCGGGGCTGATTGAAGGCGCTTCTGAAGGCGCAGGGTTGGGGATTCGCTTCCTGAAGCACCTTGAGCGCTGCCGTGTTCTGCTGCATCTCATCGACATCGATCCGATCGACGGTTCCGATCCGGTGGAAAACGCCCGTATCATCATCGGCGAACTGGAGAAGTACAGCCAGGATCTGGCGTCCAAGCCGCGCTGGTTAGTGTTCAACAAGATCGATCTGCTGGATAAAGCCGAAGCGGAAGAGAAAGCGAAAGCGATCGCCGACGCGTTGGGCTGGGAAGGTAAATATTATCTCATCTCTGCCGCCAGCCAACTGGGCGTGAAAGATCTCTGTTGGGATGTGATGACCTTTATCATCGAGAATCCAATCGTTCAGGCTGAAGAAGCGAAGCAGCCGGAAAAAGTCGAATTCATGTGGGATGACTACCACCGCCAGCAGCTCGCGGAAGTCGAAGACGAAGCGGAAGATGACTGGGATGACGACTGGGACGAAGACGACGAAGAAGGCGTTGAGTTCATTTATAAGCGTTAACCTGTGTAATGCGAAGCGCCGGATGGCGCTTCGCTTCTCCGGCATTACCGCCCGCCTAGTTGTTCTGATAAATATCCTTGTACAACCGGCTTTCGAAACGCACCAGCGGAATTCGGCGGTTACGCTGCTCGGCTGGCGCAACCGCATAGCCTGACAGATACTGTACGAATGCCATACGCTGCCCGCTTGCGGTAGTGATGAACCCAGCCAGGTTATAAACGCCCTGAAGCGAACCGGTTTTCGCCGACACCTTACCATCCACTCCCGCCTGATGCAGACCCGCCCGGTATTGCAGAGAGCCGTCATAGCCCGCCAGCGGAAGCATAGAGATGAAGTTCAGCTCGTTGTCGTGCTGTGCGATATATTGCAGCACCTGCATCATGGTCGCAGGGGCTATCAGGTTGTGGCGAGAAAGACCGGAACCATCGGCGATAATGGTATTGCCAATATCTACGCCCGCCTGCTGACGAAGGATCTGGCGTACCGCATCGGATCCGGCGCGCCAGGTGCCCGGCACGTTGAAACGGGCATGGCCAATCATGCGAAAGACGGTATCGGCAATCATGTTGTCCGACTTTTTCAGCATAATCTTAAGCAGATCGTGCAACGGGGCGGACTGTTTGCTGGCAACAATGGTTCCCGGTTCATTGACCTGCGTCTGGCGTAATAACGTTCCGCCATAACTGATACCGGCTTGTTTTAACTCGGCTTTTAAAATTGCCCCGGCATAGCTGGCGCCATCCTGAATGGCGAAGGCTAATGGCAGCGGTTCGGCACGCTGCGGCAGGCAGCCGGTTAATGTGAAGCGGTTTAAATCTCCAGGCACCACGTCCAGCTCACAGTATTGCGCCTCAGCGGAGCCGCGAGCGAGCGTACGCACCTGGCTAAAGAAGGTGACAGGATAGTAAGACGCCACGCGAATATACGCCAAATCGTTGGGTTTCTGGGCGCTATAAAGCGAAATGGAGAAGCAGTTTCGGTCCACAATCGCAGCCGCAGGCGGGGCGCTAAAGCATTGAGTCATGTCATTCCACGGCCATCCCGGCGCTTTGTCATGACTGGCAAAAATCGAGGTATCAATGAGGATATTTCCGGTAATCTGCGTGACACCTGATTTTTTCAGGTTTGCGACCATATTCCGAATATCCTGACGTTTTAACGTCGGATCGGCGCCGAATCGCGCCACTAAGTCTCCCTTCAAAACGCCGCTATCGACCTGGCCTTTGGTCTCCAGCGTTGTCGTAAAACGGAAGTCCGGGCCAAGCTGTATCAGCGCCGCCAGCGCGGTGATGACTTTCTGCGTGCTGGCAGGTAGGGCCATTTGCTGACTATGATAATCAATCGCGGGGGCCGGCGCGCCAACCTTCTGCACCATGAGGGCAAGATTGGCTCCGGCAGGAAGCTGGTTGATGTACTCATCAACGTTCGCGGCCTGGACGCTGAACGCTATACTGGTGGTCAATCCGATGATAAATCTGGAAAATCGCATAATCTCGCGCTAACAACCTGGAAACAAGCCGTCATACTACGGCGCAATGCCCTGGAAAGTAAACGATGACCCATAGGGAACTCCAGGGTAAAATGAGTATCAAATTGAGAATTGTAGCTGACCTGGGTTTTTGCCCGGGTCGGTATTTTTTTGCTTCTGGCTCGGGTATGACGCCATACCGGGGCAGGCTTAACAGCCGGGGTGGACCATTGCCCCCTACAGGAATGTTTAAGAGGTATAACAAATGCAAGCTATTCCGATGACCTTACGCGGCGCAGAAAAACTGCGCGAAGAGCTGGATTTTCTGAAATCTGTGCGCCGCCCTGAAATTATCGCCGCTATCGCTGAAGCGCGTGAACACGGCGATCTCAAAGAGAATGCGGAATATCACGCCGCGCGTGAGCAGCAAGGGTTTTGCGAAGGCCGCATCAAAGATATCGAAGCGAAACTGTCGAATGCGCAGGTGATCGACGTTACAAAAATGCCTAACAACGGTCGCGTGGTTTTCGGTGCGACGGTCACCGTGCTGAATCTTGATAACGATGAAGAGCAGACCTGGCGCATCGTGGGCGATGATGAGGCCGACTTTAAACAAAACCTGATTTCGGTGAATTCGCCGATTGCCCGCGGTCTGATTGGCAAAGAGCAGGATGACGTTGTGGTCATCAAAACGCCGGGCGGCGAAGTGGAGTATGAGATCACCAGGGTCGAATACCTGTAAGAATTTCCCAATACTCAAGATGTTGATGTATTGTAAAGAAAGGAAAAAGGCCGCATAGCGGCCTTTTATCAACGAACAGAGCGTGGCATTTTGCTCTCCTGCCAGCGGAAAATCCCTCGTTTTACACAGAATTTGTGTTCAACGTCAGGATATTCTTAGCGCGGCAGCGAGATTTTACGTTCTTTACTTGGGCGATAAAGCACCAGCATTTTACCGATGACCTGTACGTTACAGGCGCCGGTTTCGCGCACGATAGCGTCCACGATCAAGGTTTTGGTTTCGCGATCTTCTGATGCGATTTTCACCTTGATAAGTTCATGGTGCTCTAACGCTTGTTCAATCTCGGCCAGTACCCCTTCGGTCAAACCATTATTGCCAAGCATAACGACCGGCTTGAGCGGATGTGCCAGACCTTTCAGGTGCTGTTTTTGTTTAGTACTCAGATTCATCGTATATTTTTGCTTACGTTGGGATTGAAAACGGGTCATTCTACCGCCATCTCCCATATATCACCAAATAGTGCGTTGAAATTTACACCGCATGGCAACGATGTTCTGCCCGGATGGGAAAGTTAAATGACAGGTAAAAAGCGTTCTGCCAGCTCGAGTCGCTGGCTTCAGGAACACTTTAGCGATAAATATGTTCAAGAGGCACAGAAAAAGGGGTTACGTTCCCGTGCCTGGTTTAAACTTGATGAAATACAGCAAAGTGACAAACTCTTTAAGCCGGGAATGACGGTTGTCGATCTCGGTGCCGCGCCAGGAGGCTGGTCACAGTATGTGGTCTCGCAAATTGGCGGCAAAGGCCGCATCATCGCTTGCGATCTTTTACCTATGGATCCTATTGTTGGTGTGGACTTTCTTCAGGGCGACTTTCGTGATGAACTAGTGATGAAAGCGCTGCTGGAACGCGTGGGTGACAGTAAAGTACAAGTTGTCATGTCAGATATGGCACCAAACATGAGCGGAACACCGGCGGTGGACATCCCCCGCGCCATGTACCTGGTGGAACTGGCGTTAGAAATGTGTCGTGATGTGCTAGCGCCGGGTGGAAGTTTTGTAGTGAAGGTGTTCCAGGGCGAAGGTTTCGATGAGTACCTAAGGGAAATTCGCTCCCTGTTTACGAAGGTGAAAGTTCGTAAGCCGGACTCTTCTCGCGCACGTTCGCGTGAAGTGTATATTGTAGCGACCGGGCGTAAACCATAACTGGTCGATTTCAGACGAAAGTTTGAAAGACGCTGGATATAGAGTATCCTGACGCTGTTTTTAACACAGTTGTAATAAGAGGTTAATCCCTTGAGTGACATGGCGAAAAACCTAATACTCTGGCTGGTCATTGCCGTTGTGCTGATGTCAGTATTCCAGAGCTTTGGGCCCAGCGAGTCTAATGGCCGTAAGGTGGATTACTCTACCTTCCTGCAAGAGGTCAACAACGACCAGGTTCGTGAAGCACGTATTAACGGACGTGAGATCAACGTTACCAAGAAAGATAGTAACCGTTACACGACCTACATTCCGGTTAACGATCCGAAGCTGCTTGATAACCTGCTGACGAAAAACGTCAAGGTTGTGGGTGAACCACCGGAAGAGCCGAGCCTGCTGGCTTCCATCTTTATTTCCTGGTTCCCGATGCTGCTGTTGATCGGTGTCTGGATCTTCTTCATGCGTCAGATGCAGGGCGGCGGTGGCAAAGGCGCCATGTCGTTTGGTAAGAGCAAAGCGCGCATGCTGACGGAAGATCAGATCAAAACCACCTTTGCCGACGTAGCAGGTTGTGACGAAGCGAAAGAAGAAGTCGGTGAACTGGTTGAATACCTGCGCGAGCCGAGCCGTTTCCAGAAACTGGGCGGTAAAATCCCGAAAGGCGTTCTGATGGTGGGGCCGCCGGGTACCGGTAAAACCCTGCTGGCGAAAGCCATCGCCGGTGAAGCGAAGGTACCGTTCTTTACCATTTCCGGTTCTGACTTCGTGGAAATGTTTGTTGGTGTCGGTGCGTCTCGCGTACGTGACATGTTCGAACAGGCCAAGAAGGCAGCGCCGTGCATTATCTTCATCGATGAAATCGACGCCGTAGGCCGCCAGCGTGGCGCAGGCCTGGGTGGCGGTCACGATGAACGTGAACAGACGCTGAACCAGATGCTGGTTGAGATGGACGGCTTCGAAGGTAACGAAGGTATTATTGTTATCGCGGCGACAAACCGTCCGGACGTTCTTGACCCGGCGCTGCTGCGTCCAGGCCGTTTTGACCGTCAGGTCGTGGTGGGGCTGCCGGATGTGCGCGGTCGTGAACAGATCCTGAAAGTCCATATGCGTCGCGTGCCGTTGGCGCCGGATATCGATGCGGCCATCATTGCCCGCGGTACGCCTGGCTTCTCCGGTGCGGACCTGGCGAACCTGGTGAACGAAGCGGCCCTGTTTGCTGCGCGTGGCAACAAGCGCGTGGTCTCCATGGTTGAATTCGAAAAAGCGAAAGACAAAATCATGATGGGTGCGGAACGTCGCTCCATGGTGATGACGGAAGCGCAGAAAGAATCGACCGCTTACCACGAAGCTGGCCATGCGATCATTGGTCGTCTGGTGCCGGAACACGATCCGGTGCATAAAGTGACGATTATTCCGCGCGGTCGTGCTCTGGGTGTGACCTTCTTCCTGCCTGAGGGCGACGCGATTAGCGCCAGCCGCCAGAAACTGGAAAGCCAGATTTCGACGCTTTACGGTGGTCGTCTGGCAGAAGAGATCATCTACGGTGTGGAACACGTTTCTACCGGCGCGTCAAACGACATCAAAGTGGCGACCAACCTGGCGCGTAACATGGTGACCCAATGGGGCTTCTCGGAAAAACTCGGTCCGTTGCTGTATGCGGAAGAAGAGGGTGAAGTGTTCCTTGGTCGAAGCGTCGCGAAAGCCAAACACATGTCCGATGAAACCGCGCGTATCATCGACCAGGAAGTGAAAGCGCTGATTGAACGTAACTACAATCGTGCGCGTCAGCTTCTGAACGATAACATGGACATCCTGCACGCAATGAAAGATGCGCTCATGAAATACGAGACCATCGATGCGCCGCAGATTGATGACCTGATGGCACGCCGTGACGTTCGCCCGCCAGCTGGCTGGGAAGAACCCGGCTCTAACAATTCTGACAACAATGGCACCCCGCGTGCGCCGCGTCCGGTTGATGAACCCCGTACGCCGAACCCGGGCAATACCATGTCAGAGCAGTTAGGCGACAAATAAGTCATACCATTGTTGATGACTGCGCGTTAATGAAAACCCTGGGGCTTGCTCCGGGGTTTTTTATGATTTCATACCAGGGATAACATTATGCAACTCTTCGCCCAGGGCACTTCACTTGATCTTAGCCATCCGCATGTGATGGGCATTCTCAATGTCACCCCAGACTCCTTCTCTGACGGTGGAACGCATAACACGCTGATCGAGGCCGTGAAGCATGCGAATCTGATGATTAACGCCGGTGCCACCATCATTGATGTTGGTGGCGAATCAACGCGTCCTGGCGCGGCTGATGTCAGCGTGGAAGAGGAATTGCAGCGGGTGATTCCGGTTGTTGAGGCGATTGCGCAGCGTTTTGAAGTCTGGATTTCAGTGGATACATCAAAGCCGGAGGTGATCCGCGAATCAGCCAGAGTGGGCGCTCACATCATTAACGACATCCGCTCGCTTTCTGAACCCGGCGCGCTGGAAGCCGCAGCGGAAACCGGTTTGCCCGTTTGCTTAATGCACATGCAGGGGCAACCGAAAACCATGCAGCAGGCGCCGAAATATGACGACGTATTCGCTGAAGTTAATCGCTACTTTATTGAGCAGATAGCACGTTGTGAAAGGGCGGGTATCGCAAAAGAGAAATTGTTACTCGACCCGGGATTCGGTTTCGGTAAAAATCTCTCCCACAACTATACATTACTGGCGCGTTTATCTGAGTTTCATCATTTTAATCTGCCGCTGTTGGTGGGAATGTCGCGCAAATCGATGGTGGGCCAGTTGCTCAACGTCGGACCTTCAGAGCGACTGAGCGGCAGCCTGGCCTGCGCGGTAATTGCGGCCATGCAGGGAGCGCAGATCATTCGTGTCCATGACGTCAAAGAAACCGTAGAAGCGATGCGTGTGGTCGAAGCCACATTGTCCGCAAAGGAAAACAAACGCTATGAGTAACCGTAAATATTTTGGTACCGATGGAATCCGTGGTCGCGTTGGCGATGCCCCGATCACCCCTGATTTCGTGCTTAAACTGGGATGGGCGGCCGGTAAAGTGCTCGCGCGCCACGGCTCCCGTAAAATCATCATCGGTAAAGACACGCGTATTTCCGGTTACATGCTGGAGTCGGCCCTGGAAGCGGGACTGGCGGCGGCGGGCTTATCCGCCTCATTTACCGGCCCGATGCCGACACCCGCCGTGGCATACCTGACGCGCACTTTCCGCGCAGAGGCTGGCATTGTGATATCAGCGTCGCACAATCCGTTCTATGACAACGGTATTAAGTTCTTTTCTATTGATGGCACCAAACTGCCGGATGCGGTGGAAGAAGCCATTGAAGCAGAAATGGAAAAAGAGATCACCTGCGTGGACTCTGCTGAACTGGGTAAAGCCAGCCGTATTGTGGACGCCGCAGGACGCTATATTGAGTTCTGCAAAGGCACATTTCCGAATGAACTGAGCCTGAATGAGTTAAAAATTGTTGTCGATTGCGCGAACGGCGCGACCTACCACATCGCGCCCAACGTGTTGCGCGAGCTGGGCGCGAAGGTCATTGCGATTGGCTGTGAACCGAACGGCGTCAATATTAACGAAGAAGTGGGCGCGACGGATGTGCGTGCTCTGCAGGCGCGCGTTGTCGCGGAAAAAGCCGACCTGGGGATTGCTCTGGACGGTGACGGTGACCGCGTGATCATGGTTGACCATGAAGGCAACAAAGTCGATGGCGATCAGATCATGTATATCATCGCCCGTGAAGCGTTGCGTCAGGGACAATTACGCGGCGGCGCCGTCGGTACGCTGATGAGCAACATGGGGCTGGAGCTGGCGCTCAAACAACTGGGCATTCCGTTCACCCGTGCCAAAGTAGGCGACCGCTACGTGCTGGAAAAAATGCAGGAAAAAGGCTGGCGTATCGGTGCGGAAAACTCCGGGCACGTCATTCTGTTGGATAAGACCACCACGGGCGACGGCATTGTGGCGGGACTGCAGGTATTAGCGGCAATGGTGCGTAACCATATGAGTCTTCACGATCTCTGCAGCGGCATGAAAATGTTCCCGCAGATTCTGGTTAACGTGCGCTATACCGCCGGCAGCGGCGATCCGCTGGAAAACGAAACCGTGAAGGCGATCACGGCGGATGTGGAAGCGGCGTTGGGCAACCGCGGTCGCGTGCTGTTACGTAAGTCAGGCACCGAGCCGTTAATCCGCGTGATGGTGGAAGGCGAGGACGAAGCCCAGGTCACTGAATTCGCTCACCGTATCGCAGAGGCTGTAAAGGCGGTGTAAAGGTCCTTTTTACTGCATAAAAAGGCGGCAAATGCCGCCTGTTGCAGGTAGAAATGGCATGCTTTTGCTGTTTTTTTCCGCAGTTGATACAATGGCCTAAAATTGCCCTTGCGAAGGACATTCGCTTTGGTTAGTATTCACACCCGCTTCAGTGGGAAACAGTAGCTTATCCCACTTTATTGGTTTGAAGCATTGGTATGCGGCAACTCCGCAAGGAACAGGTTGATTATGTACGAAGCTCTTTTGGTAGTTTTCCTTATTGTGGCAATTGGCCTTGTCGGTCTGATCATGCTGCAGCAAGGTAAAGGCGCTGATATGGGAGCCTCCTTCGGAGCAGGCGCTTCCGCTACGCTGTTTGGTTCAAGTGGTTCTGGTAACTTCATGACCCGAATGACGGCAGTGCTGGCGACGTTGTTCTTCATCATCAGTCTGGTGCTGGGCAATATCAACAGCAATAAAACCAATAAAGGAAGTGAGTGGGAAAATCTGAGCGCGCCGGCGAAAACCGAGCAAACTCAGCCTGCGGCTCCGGCTAAGCCGACCAGCGATATCCCACAATAAGATTTTCGTGCCGAGGTGGTGGAATTGGTAGACACGCTACCTTGAGGTGGTAGTGCCCAATAGGGCTTACGGGTTCAAGTCCCGTCCTCGGTACCAATATTCCGAAAGAAAGACGCTGAAAAGCGTCTTTTTTTTCGTCTTTTATTTATGACCCTTGCCGTCTGTGGTCATTTGCCTGCCGAATAGTGGTTGCGCCGATATTCAACATTATTCACGAAGCCTGATGGCGCCACGCTTATCCGGTATACAGGGTGACGCCACGTATAAAAAAGGCCGCAAACGCGGCCTGGTGAAAAGCATCTATTCCGATCACTTCGCTTTATTTTCCAGATTCTCTACCTGCGGCAGACCGGTCGCGGAAGAGGCGGTGAGCAAGCCAGACTGCGCATAGCCAAACAGCTTCTCCCGGGTGTCGGTGATATCCAGATTACGCATAGTTAACTGACCGATACGATCGTCCGGTGAGAATACAGAGTCACCTTTTTCCATCGTCAGGCGTTCCGGTTTGTAGGTCAGATTCTCTGAAACGGTATTGAGGATGGAATAATCATTACCGCGGCGCAGTTCCAGCGTGACTTCACCGGTGATCTGGCTGGCGACCCAGCGTTGCAGACCGTCACGCAGCATCAGTGCCTGAGAGTCAAACCAGCGGCCCTGATACAGCAGGCGGCCCAGCTGACGTCCGTGCGCATGATATTGCTCAATAGTGTCTTCATTATGAATGCCAGTCAGCAAACGTTCGTAGGCGATATGCAGCAGCGCCATCCCCGGGGCTTCATAAATACCGCGACTTTTCGCTTCAATGATACGGTTTTCAATCTGATCGCTCATGCCCAGACCATGACGGCCGCCGATACGGTTCGCTTCCAGCATCATCTCCACATCGTCGCTAAACGTTTTGCCGTTCAGCGCCACCGGATGCCCCTGTTCGAAACGTACGGTGACTTCTTCCGCCGGGATTTTCACGTTTTCGTCCCAGAACTTCACGCCCATGATCGGATTAACGATCTTCACGCTGGAGTTCAGAAACTCGAGGTCTTTGGCTTCGTGCGTCGCGCCGAGCATATTGGAGTCCGTGGAATACGCCTTTTCGACAGACATTTTGTAGTCGAAGCCGCAGGCGATCATAAATTCAGACATCTCGTGACGACCACCCAGCTCATCAATAAAGTCGGTGTCCAGCCACGGTTTGTAAATCTGTAGCTCAGCGTTGGTCAGCAGACCGTAGCGGTAGAAACGCTCAATATCGTTTCCTTTATAGGTGCTGCCGTCACCCCAGATATTCACACCGTCTTCTTTCATCGCGGCAACCAGCATGGTGCCGGTTACTGCGCGGCCCAGTGGCGTGGTATTAAAATAGGTCAGGCCGCCAGTGGTGTTATGAAATGCGCCACACTGAATCGCGGCGATACCTTCGGCAACCAGCTGTTTACGGCAGTCAATCAGGCGAGCGTTCTCTGCACCGTATTCCATTGCGCGACGAGGAATCGCATCGTAATCGTCCTCATCTGGCTGACCCAGATTCGCAGTATATGCATATGGGACAGCCCCTTTTTGTCGCATCCACAGCAGTGCTGCGCTGGTGTCCAGTCCGCCGGAAAAAGCGATACCAATACGTTGACCTGCCGGAAGATGCTTGAGAATCGTCGTCATAAAATAAAACCCTGCTTGATAGACTGATGGTGAGATCGGCTTTCTGCTCTTTTTGCATTTTTATGCAAAATAAATGAGTTTTCATTTAAACATCTTTTTCGCAAGACAGGAAGTGTTTCATGCGTTTTTCCACCATTCGCGCCGATGGCGTGTCGCGAGAGGATGCTGTTAACAAGGTTGACACAATGGGGGAGTAATCAATATAATAGCCGCAGATTTTACGTCCCGTCCTCGGTACCAAATCCCAGCAGTATTTGCATCTTTTACCCAAAACGAGTAAAATTTGCCACGTTTCAGGCGCGGGGTGGAGCAGCCTGGTAGCTCGTCGGGCTCATAACCCGAAGGTCGTCGGTTCAAATCCGGCCCCCGCAACCACTTTCCCTTAGAGTTCTTTTTCAAATATACTGTGAAGACTTAGGCCTTCGTAGCTGGATTTGAAAAAAATTCTTTCGGAAGGTTCTCCAGACCGCAGTTGCGGTTATAGGGTTCAGTTATCTAAAGCCCCGATTTATCGGGGTTTTTTGTTATCTGACTACAGAATAACTGGGCTTTAGGCCCTTTTTTTATGTCTTGGGGGTGGGCTTGTCCACATTAGAGCAAAAATTAACAGAGATGATTACAGCGCCAGTTGAAGCCTTAGGTTACGAGCTGGTCGGCATCGAATTTATTCGCGGTCGCACATCCACACTGCGCATCTATATTGATAGTGAAGATGGCATCAATGTTGATGATTGTGCTGATGTGAGCCATCAGGTGAGCGCTGTACTGGACGTAGAAGATCCGATCACGGTGGCGTATAACCTGGAAGTCTCCTCACCGGGGCTCGACCGTCCGATGTTCACTGCTGAACACTACGCGCGTTTCCTGGGTGAAGACGTTTCGCTGGTACTCCGCATGGCGGTACAGAACCGCCGTAAATGGCAGGGCGTGATTAAAGCGGTGGATGGTGAAATGATTACCGTCACAGTCGAAGGAAAAGATGAAGTGTTCGCGCTGAGTAATATCCAGAAGGCGAACCTGGTTCCCCACTTTTAACAGTCTGGATTGAGGTGAAAAGCCCGCGATGAACAAAGAAATTTTGGCTGTTGTTGAAGCCGTATCCAACGAAAAGGCGCTGCCACGCGAGAAGATTTTTGAAGCGCTGGAAAGTGCGCTGGCTACAGCAACTAAGAAAAAATATGAACAAGAGATCGACGTTCGCGTAGAAATCGATCGTAAAAGCGGTGATTTCGATACCTTCCGTCGCTGGCTGATTGTTGAAGAAGTAACCCAGCCGACGAAAGAGATTACGCTCGAAGCGGCGCGTTTTGAAGACGAAAGCCTGAACCTGGGCGACTACGTTGAAGATCAGATCGAATCTGTCACCTTTGACCGTATCACCACCCAGACGGCAAAACAGGTTATCGTACAGAAAGTACGTGAAGCCGAACGCGCGATGGTTGTCGATCAGTTCCGTGAACACGAAGGTGAAATCATCACCGGCGTAGTGAAGAAAGTGAACCGCGACAACATCTCACTGGATCTCGGAAATAATGCTGAAGCCGTGATCCTGCGTGAAGATATGCTGCCGCGTGAAAACTTCCGTCCGGGCGACCGTATCCGCGGCGTACTGTATGCAGTCCGTCCGGAAGCGCGCGGTGCGCAGCTGTTCGTTACCCGCTCCAAACCGGAAATGCTGGTCGAATTGTTCCGCATTGAAGTGCCGGAAATTGGCGAAGAAGTGATCGAAATTAAAGCGGCGGCTCGCGATCCGGGTTCCCGTGCGAAAATCGCGGTGAAAACCAACGACAAGCGTATCGACCCGGTCGGCGCCTGCGTAGGTATGCGCGGCGCGCGCGTTCAGGCGGTGTCGACCGAACTGGGCGGCGAGCGTATTGATATCGTTCTGTGGGACGATAATCCGGCGCAGTTCGTCATTAACGCAATGGCGCCTGCTGACGTCGCGTCTATCGTGGTGGATGAAGACAAACACACCATGGATATCGCCGTCGAAGCGGGTAATCTGGCGCAAGCGATTGGACGTAACGGTCAGAACGTCCGTCTGGCTTCGCAACTGAGCGGCTGGGAACTCAACGTAATGACCGTTGATGACCTGCAGGCAAAACATCAGGCTGAAGCCCACGCCGCCATCGATACCTTCACCAAATATCTCGATATTGATGAAGAGTTCGCAACAGTTCTGGTTGAAGAAGGTTTCGCAACCCTGGAAGAGCTGGCCTACGTGCCAATGAAAGAACTGCTGGAAATCGACGGACTTGACGAGCCGACCGTTGAAGCGCTGCGCGAGCGCGCTAAAAACGCACTGACCACTCTGGCACTGGCCCAGGAAGAAAGCCTCGGTGATAACAAACCGACTGACGATCTGCTGAATCTCGACGGTATGGATCGTGAACTGGCCTTCAAACTGGCTGCCCGTGGTGTTTGTACGCTGGAAGATCTCGCCGAACAGGGCATTGATGATCTGGCTGATATCGAAGGGTTGACCGACGAAAAAGCCGGAGAGCTGATTATGGCTGCCCGTAATATTTGCTGGTTCGGTGACGAAGCGTAATAAACTGTAGCAGGAAGGAACAGCATGACAGATGTAACCGTAAAAACGCTGGCCGCAGAGATACAGACCTCCGTGGAACGCCTGGTACAGCAATTTGCTGATGCCGGTATCCCGAAGTCTGCTGATGACTCTGTGTCCGCACAAGAAAAACAGACCTTACTGGCGCACCTGAACCGTGAAAACGGCTCAGGCCCGGATAAGCTGACGCTGCAACGTAAAACGCGTAGCACCCTGAACATTCCTGGTACCGGTGGAAAAAGCAAATCGGTACAAATCGAAGTCCGCAAGAAGCGCACATTTGTGAAACGCGACCCGCAAGAGGCTGAACGTCTCGCCGCGGAGGAGCAAGCGCAGCGTGAAGCGGAAGAGCAAGCCCGTCGTGAGGCAGAAGAAGCAGCCAAACGCGAGGCGCAACAAAAAGCTGAACGTGAGGCCGCAGAACAAGCTAAGCGTGACGCCGCTGAAAAAGCGAAACGTGAAGCTGCGGAAAAAGACAAAGTGAGCAATCAACAGACTGACGATATGACCAAAACCGCCCAGGCCGAAAAAGCCCGCCGTGAAAATGAAGCTGCTGAGCTGAAGCGTAAAGCGGAAGAAGAAGCGCGCCGCAAGCTTGAAGAAGAAGCGCGTCGCGTAGCGGAAGAAGCTCGCCGTATGGCGGAAGAAAACAAATGGACGGATAACACTGAGCCGACTGAAGACACCAGTGATTATCACGTCACCACTTCTCAGCATGCCCGCCAGGCTGAAGACGAGAATGATCGTGAGGTTGAAGGCGGCCGTGGCCGCGGTCGCAACACGAAAGCGGCCCGTCCGGCGAAGAAAGGCAACAAGCACGCTGAGTCTAAAGCCGATCGCGAAGAAGCGCGCGCAGCGGTTCGTGGCGGTAAAGGCGGCAAGCGTAAAGGTTCCGCGCTGCAGCAGAGCTTCCAGAAGCCAGCGCAAGCCGTTAACCGTGACGTTGTGATTGGCGAAACCATCACCGTTGGCGAACTGGCGAACAAGATGGCGGTGAAAGGCTCTCAGGTCATCAAAGCGATGATGAAACTGGGCGCAATGGCCACCATTAACCAGGTCATCGACCAGGAAACCGCGCAGCTGGTTGCCGAAGAGATGGGCCACAAAGTGATCCTGCGTCGTGAAAACGAGCTGGAAGAAGCGGTAATGAGCGACCGTGACACCGGCGCAGCGGCTGAACCGCGCGCACCGGTAGTGACCATCATGGGTCACGTTGACCACGGTAAAACCTCTCTGCTGGACTATATCCGTTCCACGAAAGTGGCCTCTGGCGAAGCGGGCGGCATTACCCAGCACATCGGTGCGTATCACGTTGAAACCGACAACGGCATGATCACCTTCCTGGATACCCCGGGTCACGCCGCGTTTACCTCCATGCGTGCGCGTGGCGCCCAGGCAACGGATATCGTGGTTCTGGTTGTTGCCGCAGACGACGGCGTGATGCCGCAGACCATCGAAGCTATCCAGCACGCGAAAGCGGCGGGTGTGCCGGTGGTGGTTGCAGTGAACAAAATCGATAAGCCGGAAGCGGATCCGGATCGCGTGAAGAATGAACTGTCCCAGTACGGCATTCTGCCGGAAGAGTGGGGCGGTGAAAGCCAGTTCGTCCACGTATCGGCAAAAGCCGGTACGGGCATTGACGAGCTGCTGGATGCGATCCTGCTGCAAGCCGAAGTACTTGAGCTGAAAGCGGTACGTAAAGGCATGGCGAGCGGCGCGGTCATCGAATCCTTCCTGGATAAAGGACGTGGCCCGGTTGCTACCGTTCTGGTTCGCGAAGGTACCCTGCATAAAGGCGATATCGTGCTGTGTGGCTTCGAATATGGCCGCGTTCGTGCGATGCGTAACGAACTGGGTCAGGAAGTGCTGGAAGCGGGTCCGTCGATTCCGGTGGAAATCCTCGGTCTGTCCGGCGTACCGGCTGCGGGTGATGAAGTGACCGTGGTGCGTGACGAGAAGAAAGCGCGTGAAGTTGCACTGTACCGTCAGGGCAAATTCCGTGAAGTCAAACTGGCGCGTCAGCAGAAATCGAAACTCGAGAACATGTTCGCCAACATGACCGAAGGCGAAGTTCACGAAGTGAATATCGTGCTGAAGGCCGACGTACAGGGCTCTGTGGAAGCGATCTCCGACTCCTTGCTGAAACTGTCTACGGACGAAGTGAAAGTGAAGATCATCGGTTCCGGCGTGGGCGGTATCACCGAAACCGACGCGACCCTGGCGGCAGCATCCAACGCGATTCTGGTTGGCTTCAACGTACGTGCCGATGCGTCTGCGCGCAAAGTGATCGAAGCGGAAAACCTGGATCTGCGTTACTACTCCGTCATCTATAACCTGATCGACGAAGTGAAAGCGGCGATGAGCGGTATGCTGTCTCCGGAACTGAAACAGCAGATTATTGGTCTGGCTGAAGTGCGTGATGTGTTCAAATCACCGAAATTCGGTGCGATCGCGGGCTGTATGGTTACCGAAGGCACGATCAAACGTCACAACCCGATCCGCGTTCTGCGCGACAACGTGGTTATCTACGAAGGCGAGCTGGAATCCCTGCGCCGCTTCAAAGATGACGTCAACGAAGTCCGTAACGGTATGGAATGTGGTATCGGCGTGAAGAACTACAATGACGTTCGCGTCGGCGATATGATCGAAGTGTTCGAGATTATCGAGATCCAACGTACCATCGCATAATCTTCGTCGTCTTTCGGGCCGCAACTGCGTTGGCTACGAGTGTTCACCCCGGTCACATAGTTATCTATGCTCCCGGGGATTCACACTCTTGCCGCCTTGTTGCAACCCAAAATACTTAGAAGATAATTTTGCGTAGGCCGGGTAAGCGAAGCGCCACCCGGCATGAATTTCAAAAGGGGGCTGATTGCTCCCTTTTTTGTCTGGAGAATTGATTATGGCGAAAGAATTTGGTCGCCCGCAGCGCGTGGCGCAGGAAATGCAAAAAGAGATCGCAATTATCCTGCAACGCGAAATTAAAGATCCGCGCCTGGGCATGATGACGACCGTTTCCGGTGTCGAAATGTCCCGCGATCTGGCGTATGCCAAAGTGTACGTCACTTTCCTGAACGACAAAGATGAAGACGCAGTGAAAGCGGGCATCAAAGCGTTGCAGGAAGCCTCCGGTTTTATCCGTTCCCTGCTGGGTAAGGCAATGCGCCTGCGGATCGTGCCGGAACTGACCTTCTTCTACGACAACTCGCTGGTCGAAGGGATGCGCATGTCTAACCTGGTGACCAACGTGGTAAAACATGACGAAGAGCGTCGTGTGAACCCGGACGACAGCAAGGAGGACTAATGAGTCGTCCTCGTCGTCGTGGTCGCGACATTCACGGTGTCCTGCTGCTGGACAAGCCGCAGGGCATGTCCAGCAATGATGTCCTGCAGAAAGTAAAGCGCATTTATAACGCCAACCGCGCCGGACACACCGGTGCGCTGGATCCGCTGGCGACCGGTATGCTGCCGATTTGCCTCGGAGAAGCGACAAAGTTTTCGCAATATCTGCTGGATTCTGACAAGCGCTATCGTGTGATTGCCCGTCTCGGGCAGCGAACGGACACCTCCGATGCCGACGGGCAAATCGTGCAGGAGCGTCCGGTAACGTTTACCCCTGAGCAGCTTGCCGCCGCGCTGGATACCTTTCGTGGCGACATTGAACAGATCCCATCGATGTACTCGGCGCTCAAGTATCAGGGCAAAAAGCTCTACGAATACGCGCGTCAGGGGATAGAAGTACCGCGGGAAGCCCGACCGATAACGGTTTACGAACTGCTGTTTATTCGCCAGGAAGGCAATGAACTGGAGCTGGAAGTGCACTGCTCGAAAGGCACCTACATCCGCACCATCATCGACGATCTTGGCGAAGCGCTGGGCTGCGGGGCGCATGTCACCTATCTGCGCCGCCTGACGGTAAGCAACTATCCGGTTGATCGGATGGTGACGCTGGAACAACTGCGTGAGCGGGTGGCGCAAGCCGAGCAGCAGGGCATTCCGGCGGCGCAGCTGCTGGATCCGCTGCTGATGCCAATGGACAGTCCGGCCTCGGACTACCCGGTCGTTAATCTGCCGTTAACCTCCTCGGTTTACTTTAAAAATGGTAATCCGGTACGCACCGCGGGCGCGCCGCTGGACGGGCTGGTCCGCGTGACGGAAGGGGATGACGGTAAGTTTATTGGCATGGGCGAGATCGACGATGAAGGCCGCGTGGCGCCTCGTCGGTTAGTGGTGGAATACCCAGCCTGATGCGGGTTCGTCTTGCGATAAGCAGGCGCTACGAGTAGAATACTGGCGCTTAACGTCGCGTAAATTTTTTAACAGTTTACGCGATGTACACTGGGACTGCTGAATTAGAGATCGGCGTCCTTTCATTCTTAATACTTTGGAGTTTTAAAATGTCTCTAAGTACTGAAGCTACAGCTAAAATCGTTTCTGAGTTCGGTCGTGACGCAAACGACACCGGTTCTACCGATGTTCAGGTTGCTCTGTTGACTGCACAGATTAACCACCTGCAGGGTCACTTTGCAGAGCACAAAAAAGATCACCACAGCCGTCGTGGTCTGCTGCGCATGGTTTCTCAGCGTCGTAAACTGCTCGACTACCTGAAACGTAAAGATGTTGCACGCTACACCGCGCTGATCGAGCGTCTGGGTCTGCGTCGCTAATTCTTGCGAGTTTCAAAAAAGGGGGCCTTCATGGCCCCTTTTTTCAAGCAGATGGCAGCAATTCACGGGAAACTATTGTATTGTTGCTATGAATGATCTTCCGTTGCAGAGGTTCGCGCGGCTAATGAGAGGCTTTACCCAATATCATGCGGGTTAGGGTTGTCATTAGTCGCGAGGATGCGCAGAAGATCGGGTCTTAACGGCGACTCAGCATAGGGTCGCCAGAATCAGGAAAGGATATTATTTTGCTTAATCCGATCGTTCGTAAATTCCAGTACGGTCAACATACCGTTACGCTGGAAACTGGCATGATGGCGCGTCAGGCCACTGCCGCTGTTATGGTTAGCATGGATGACACTGCGGTATTCGTTACCGTTGTGGGCCAGAAAAAAGCCAAACCAGGTCAGGACTTCTTCCCGCTGACCGTTAACTATCAGGAGCGTACCTACGCTGCTGGTCGTATTCCGGGTAGCTTCTTCCGTCGTGAAGGCCGCCCGAGCGAAGGTGAAACCCTGATCGCGCGTCTGATTGACCGCCCGGTTCGCCCGCTGTTCCCGGAAGGCTTTGTCAACGAAGTCCAGGTTATCGCGACCGTGGTTTCCGTTAACCCGCAGGTTAACCCGGATATCGTTGCGATGATCGGCGCCTCTGCCGCGCTGTCCCTGTCCGGCATTCCGTTCAACGGCCCGATTGGCGCCGCGCGTGTAGGCTACATTAATGACCAGTACGTACTGAACCCGACGCAGGACGAACTGAAAGAGAGCAAGCTGGATCTGGTTGTTGCCGGTACTGAAGCGGCTGTGCTGATGGTTGAATCCGAAGCGGAACTGCTGAGCGAAGACCAGATGCTGGGCGCGGTGGTGTTCGGTCACGAACAGCAGCAGGTGGTTATCCAGGCGATCAACGATCTGGTGAAAGAAGCCGGTAAACCGCGCTGGGACTGGCAGCCGGAAGCCGTAAACGAAGCGCTGAACGCGCGCGTTGCTGCTCTGGCCGAGTCTCGTCTGAGCGACGCTTACCGCATCACCGACAAGCAGGAGCGTTACGCTCAGGTAGACGTGATCAAATCTGAAACCATCGATGCGTTGCTGGCGGAAGACGACACTCTGGACGCTAACGAGCTGGGTGAAATCCTGCACGCCATCGAGAAAAACGTTGTCCGTAGCCGCGTGCTGGCAGGCGAACCGCGTATCGATGGTCGTGAAAAAGATATGATTCGTGGTCTGGACGTGCGCACTGGCGTACTGCCGCGTACTCACGGTTCCGCACTGTTCACCCGTGGTGAAACTCAGGCGCTGGTTACCGCGACGCTGGGGACTGCCCGCGACGCGCAGGTGCTTGATGAACTGATGGGCGAGCGCACCGACAGCTTCCTGTTCCACTACAACTTCCCTCCGTACTCCGTCGGCGAAACCGGCATGGTCGGTTCTCCGAAACGTCGTGAAATCGGCCACGGTCGTCTGGCGAAGCGCGGCGTGCTGGCGGTTATGCCGGACATGGATAAATTCCCGTACACCGTGCGTGTGGTATCGGAAATCACTGAGTCCAACGGTTCTTCCTCCATGGCTTCCGTGTGTGGCGCGTCTCTGGCGCTGATGGACGCAGGCGTGCCGATCAAAGCCGCCGTTGCGGGTATCGCGATGGGTCTGGTGAAAGAAGGCGACAACTTTGTTGTCCTGTCTGACATTCTGGGCGACGAAGATCACCTGGGCGATATGGACTTCAAAGTAGCGGGTTCCCGCGACGGTATCTCTGCGCTGCAGATGGATATCAAAATTGAAGGTATCACCAAAGAGATCATGCAGGTTGCGCTGAACCAGGCTAAGGGTGCGCGTCTGCACATCCTCGGCGTGATGGAACAGGCGATCAACGCGCCGCGCGGCGACATCTCTGAATTCGCTCCGCGTATCCACACCATCAAGATCAACCCGGACAAGATCAAAGACGTGATCGGTAAGGGCGGTTCTGTGATCCGTGCGCTGACCGAAGAGACCGGCACCACCATTGAAATCGAAGACGACGGTACAGTGAAGATCGCCGCGACTGACGGTGACAAAGCGAAACACGCGATTCGCCGCATCGAAGAGATCACCGCTGAAATCGAAGTGGGTCGTATCTACAATGGTAAAGTGACCCGTATCGTTGACTTTGGCGCGTTTGTTGCCATCGGCGGCGGTAAAGAAGGTCTGGTCCACATCTCTCAGATCGCTGATAAGCGCGTTGAGAAAGTGACCGATTACCTGCAGATGGGACAGGAAGTACCGGTTAAAGTTCTGGAAGTTGACCGCCAGGGCCGCGTACGTCTGAGCATCAAAGAAGCCACTGAGCAGTCCCAGCCAGCTGCTGCGCCGGAAGCGCCAGCCAGCGAACAGGGCGAGTAAGGTTGTTTTTGCCCTCCGCTTTGCGGAGGGCGTTTAACCTGGCAGGACGCCTTGTTGAGCCGCCGGTGGACAGGACGTTCAGTTAATCGTTGTCTTCGGGAGTGGGAAATGAAGCCTTTTTTGCGCTGGTGTTTCGTAGCGACAGCACTCACGCTGGCAGGATGCAGTAACTCCGCCTGGCGTAAGAGTGAAGTCCTCGCAGTACCATTGCAACCGACTTTGCAGCAGGAAGTGATTCTGGCACGCATGGAACAAATCCTTGCCAGTCGGGCTTTAACCGATGACGAACGCGCGCAGCTTTTATATGAGCGCGGAGTGTTGTATGATAGTCTCGGTCTGAGGGCATTAGCGCGAAATGATTTTTCACAAGCGCTGGCAATCCGACCGGATATGCCTGAAGTATTCAATTACTTAGGTATATATTTAACGCAGGCAGGCAATTTTGATGCTGCCTATGAAGCGTTTGATTCTGTACTTGAGCTTGATCCAACTTACAACTACGCGCACTTAAATCGCGGTATCGCATTGTATTACGGCGGTCGCGACAAGTTAGCGCAAGATGATCTGCTGGCGTTTTATCAAGACGATCCCAATGATCCTTTCCGCAGCCTGTGGCTTTATCTCGCTGAGCAGAAGCTCGATGAGAAGCAGGCGAAAGAAGCGTTAAAACAGCGCTTCGAGAAATCGGATAAAGAACAATGGGGATGGAACATTGTCGAGTTCTACCTGGGCGACATTAGCGAATCCACGCTAATGGAAAAGCTTAAGGCAGACGCAACGGATAACACCTCGCTCGCTGAGCATCTCAGTGAAACCAACTTCTATTTAGGTAAGTACTACCTAAGTCTGGGGGATTTGGACAGCGCTACGGCTCTGTTCAAACTGGCGGTGGCTAACAACGTTCATAACTTTGTTGAGCACCGATATGCATTGTTGGAATTATCGCTCCTGGGCCAGGACCAAGATGACCTGGCAGAATCGGACCAGCAATAGCTGACGTACACATCAGCCCGTAATCTTATTGATTGCCATCACCTTCACGGGTGAGGGCGTTGTTGTTCGTTAATACACCTACTTTGAGCCGGTTCACACTTTTCAATGAAAATTGCAGATCAATTTCATGATGAGTTATGTAGACTGGCCGCCATTAATTTTGAGGCACACGTACTACATGGCTGAATTCGAAACCACTTTTGCAGATCTGGGCCTGAAGGCTCCTATCCTTGAAGCCCTTAACGATCTGGGTTACGAAA
This sequence comes from Citrobacter sp. R4, assembly GCF_026719175.1. Classification (NCBI taxonomy): domain Bacteria; kingdom Pseudomonadati; phylum Pseudomonadota; class Gammaproteobacteria; order Enterobacterales; family Enterobacteriaceae; genus Citrobacter; species Citrobacter sp. R4. The sequence continues at coordinate 577,180 of NZ_JAPPSU010000002.1, read as the reverse complement.
AACCATCTCCAATCCAGGCAGAGTGCATTCCGCATCTGCTGGGTGGTCGCGATGTTCTGGGTATGGCCCAGACAGGTAGCGGCAAAACCGCAGCGTTCTCTTTACCGCTGCTCAACAATCTTGATCCTGAGCTGAAGGCACCTCAGATTCTGGTGCTGGCACCGACCCGCGAACTGGCGGTTCAGGTTGCTGAAGCCATGACAGATTTCTCTAAACATATGCGCGGCGTAAACGTGGTAGCCCTGTACGGCGGCCAGCGTTATGACGTGCAGTTACGCGCCCTGCGTCAGGGGCCGCAGATCGTCGTCGGTACGCCGGGTCGTCTGCTTGATCACTTAAAACGCGGTACCCTTGACCTGTCTCGCCTGAGCGGTCTGGTACTGGACGAAGCCGATGAGATGCTGCGTATGGGCTTCATCGAGGACGTCGAAACTATCATGGCGCAGATCCCGGAAGGTCATCAGACCGCGCTGTTCTCTGCCACCATGCCGGAAGCGATTCGTCGCATTACCCGCCGCTTTATGAAAGAGCCGCAGGAAGTGCGCATTCAGTCCAGCGTGACAACCCGTCCTGACATCAGCCAGAGCTACTGGACCGTCTGGGGCATGCGTAAAAACGAAGCGCTGGTGCGTTTCCTGGAAGCAGAAGATTTTGATGCGGCGATTATCTTCGTTCGTACCAAAAACGCGACCCTGGAAGTGGCGGAAGCGCTGGAGCGTAACGGCTATAACAGCGCCGCGCTGAACGGTGACATGAACCAGGCGCTGCGTGAGCAGACGCTGGAACGCCTGAAAGATGGTCGTCTGGACATCCTGATCGCGACCGACGTTGCCGCCCGTGGCCTGGACGTTGAGCGTATCAGCCTGGTCGTCAACTACGACATCCCGATGGATTCCGAGTCTTACGTTCACCGTATCGGCCGTACGGGCCGCGCCGGTCGTGCGGGTCGCGCGCTGCTGTTCGTTGAGAACCGCGAGCGTCGTCTGCTGCGTAACATCGAACGCACCATGAAGCTGACCATTCCGGAAGTGGAACTGCCGAACGCAGAGCTGCTGGGCAAACGCCGTCTGGAAAAATTCGCCGCGAAAGTACAGCAACAGCTGGAAAGCAGCGACCTGGATCAGTACCGTGCGCTGCTGGCGAAAATCCAGCCGACCGAAGAAGGCGAAGAGCTGGATCTCGAAACGCTGGCCGCTGCGCTGCTGAAAATGGCGCAGGGTGAACGTACCCTGATCGTTCCGCCGGATGCGCCAATGCGTCCTAAGCGTGAGTTCCGCGACCGCGATGACCGTGGTCCGCGTGACCGCAACGATCGTGGTCCGCGTGGCGACCGAGAAGATCGTCCGCGTCGTGAACGTCGCGACGTAGGTGATATGCAGCTGTACCGCATTGAAGTGGGCCGTGATGATGGCGTGGAAGTGCGTCATATCGTGGGTGCGATTGCCAACGAAGGTGATATCAGCAGCCGTTACATTGGTAACATCAAGCTGTTCGCTTCTCACTCCACCATTGAACTGCCGAAAGGCATGCCGGGAGAAGTGCTGCAGCACTTTACGCGTACCCGCATCCTGAACAAGCCGATGAACATGCAGCTGCTGGGCGATGCACAGCCGCACACTGAACGTCGTGGCGGTGGTCGTGGCTTCGGTGGCGAACGCCGTGAAGGCGGTCGTGGCGAAGGTCGCGGTTTCGGCAGTGAGCGTCGCGAAGGCGGTCGCGGTGATGGACGTCGCTTCAGCGGCGAGCGTCGCGAAGGTCGTGCTCCACGTCGTGAAGAGGGTTCAAGCCGTCGCCGTTTTGGTGACGCGTAAATCCCGCGCTGACTAACGTAAAGTAAAAGATACAGGCCCCGATAAAATTATCGGGGCTTTTTTTATTCCCTTTGTACTATTGTACTGGTACAGTGCAGCGTATTAAAATTCAGTCGCAAAAGAATTCACTGGAGATCGGGCTGTATGGCAACACTAACCACCACCCAAACGTCACCGTCGCTGCTTGGCGGCGTGGTGATCATCGGCGGCACTATTATTGGCGCAGGGATGTTCTCTCTGCCGGTGGTTATGGCAGGTAGCTGGTTTTTCTGGTCCATGGCAGCGCTGGTCTTTACCTGGTTTTGCATGCTGCATTCCGGGCTGATGATCCTTGAAGCCAACCTGAACTACCGTATTGGCGCCAGCTTTGACACCATCACCAAAGACCTGCTGGGTAAAGGCTGGAACGTGGTCAACGGCATTTCGATTGCCTTTGTGCTTTATATTCTGACCTATGCCTACATTTCGGCGAGCGGCTCGATTCTGCATCACACCTTCGCTGAAATGTCGCTGAATGTGCCGGCTCGGGCAGCAGGCTTCGGCTTTGCGCTGTTGGTGGCGTTTGTGGTGTGGATGAGTACAAAAGCAGTGAGCCGGATGACGGCAATTGTACTGGGCGCGAAGGTGATCACCTTCTTCCTGACTTTCGGCAGCCTGCTTGGGCACGTCAACCCAACCACGCTGTTTAACGTCGCGGAAAGCAACGCCACCTATACGCCGTACCTGCTGATGACGCTGCCGTTTTGTCTGGCGTCATTTGGCTACCACGGTAACGTGCCGAGCCTGATGAAGTACTACGGCAAAGATCCGCGCACCATTGTGAAGTGTCTGGTCTACGGTACGCTGCTGGCGTTGGTGCTGTACAGCGTCTGGCTGCTGGGGACGATGGGCAATATTCCACGTCCGGGATTTATCGGCATTGCGCAGAAGGGCGGCAATATTGATGTGCTGGTGCAGGCGCTGAGCGGCGTACTGAACAGCCGCAGTCTGGATCTGCTGCTGGTAGTCTTCTCCAACTTCGCGGTGGCGAGTTCGTTCCTCGGCGTCACGCTTGGTCTGTTTGATTATCTTGCGGATCTTTTTGGCTTTGACGACTCAGCGATGGGGCGTTTCAAAACCGCGCTGTTGACCTTTGTTCCGCCGGTGGTGGGCGGCCTGCTGTGGCCGAACGGATTCCTGTACGCGATTGGCTACGCAGGACTGGCGGCGACGATCTGGGCGGCGATTGTCCCGGCGCTGCTGGCGCGTAAATCACGTGAACGCTTCGGTAGCCCAACATTCCGCGTCTGGGGCGGCAAACCGATGATTGCGCTGATCCTGGTGTTCGGCGTGGGCAACGCGCTGGTGCATATCCTGTCGAGCTTTAATTTATTGCCGGTGTATCAATAGCGATAATGCCCGGCAGGCGTAGCGCCACCGGGCAAACCCCTGTTTACCCCACCAGTTCTTCTTTCACCTGCATGGCAAGATCGAAGGAGTGCAGACGCGCCTGATGATCGAAAATTTGGCCATTAACCATAATCTCATCGGCCTGCGTTTCCCGCAGAATGGATTCCAGACCGTGGCGGACTTTCGCTTTATCCCCCACCAGCGACATGCTCAGCGACTGTTGTACGCCGTACTGTTCTGACGGCGACCAGAACTGATCCATATTCTGAATGGGCGGCGGAAGCTGGCCCGTTTCGCCACGGCGAAGTTTCACAAACGCCTGCTGCATTGAGGTAAACAGATATTCCGCATCACGGGTGCTGTCGGCGGCGATGATATTAATGCACACCATCGCGTACGGTTTTTCCAGTCGCGCGGAGGGTTTGAACTGAGTACGGTACAGATGTAGCGCCTGGAATAGCATATCCGGCGCGAAGTGCGAGGCGAACGCAAACGGCAGACCAAGCTGCGCCGCCAGCTGCGCGCTGTACAGGCTGGAACCCAACAGCCACACCGGGATCTGTTCGCCGTAGCCGGGCACCGGACGTACTTGCGGGTTGGGGTGGCAGGCGTCAAACCACTCCACCAGCTCCGCCACGTCGCGCGGGAAGTTATCGATATCGCCGCCCATATGACGACGCAGCGCGCGCATCGTGGGCTGATCGCTGCCCGGTGCGCGGCCGAGACCCAAATCAATGCGTCCCGGATACAGGGTGTTGAGCGTGCCGAACTGTTCGGCAATCACCAGCGGTGAATGGTTGGGTAGCATCACGCCGCCGGACCCCAGATGCAACGTGCTGGTATTCGCCGCCAGGTAACCAATCAGCACCGAGGTTGCCGCACTGGCGATGCCGGTCATGTTGTGGTGTTCCGCCAGCCAGTAGCGATGATAGCCGCGCTTTTCCGCCAGACGCGCGAGGTCCAGCGAGTGTGAGAATGCCTCTTTGGCCGAGGCCCCTTCAGGGATCGGCGCCAGATCCAGCACCGAGAATGGAATGGTTTTGTCAGTCATAACGGCTCACTTTGTTCCGGTTAATCTTGTCATACTGCATTAAAGATTAGCGAATGTTGTTAACAAAGTGAGCTGTTTTATCAGGCTTCCAGCGTCAGCCCGGCGAGCCGCTTCCAGTAGCCGTTGCAATCGCTGTGCGCAGCGAGCGGCAGCGGCGACGCGCCGTTTTCGTTGGCGCGGAAGGCGTCCAGCATGGCGAACGTCCCGGTGTCGAGCGGCGACAAACGAACGATATCCACCAGTCCCTGCATCGACGTCAGTTCGTTACCAAGGTTATAGACATAGCCGCTCATGGTCTGAATGCCATTTAGTACAAACACCTGCTGATTCTCCTGGGAGAGCACGTCGCGGCCATTCGGATAGTTGATGCAGCAGGTTTCACACTCATCTTTCGGACGATCTTCCGAACGGGCGGTAAAGCAGCGAGCGGAATATGCCAGCGGCAGATGGCCGTAGCTCAGCACCTCGACTTCAAACTGGTTGCGAATGCCCAGCTCATCGCACTGTTCCAGCAGGTTAGCCAGCCAGTCGCGGGAAAGCTCTACCGGCATACACCAGCGTACCATTCCCTGTTTGAGCAGCAGGCGCAGCGTCACCGCGTTATAGCAGTTCAGCGCATGTCCGGCGACAAACGGCAGCTTGCGCTCGGCGCACATGTTTACCACGCCGAGATCGCTCGCTTCCAGCAAAAACTCGCCGTTTTCCACGTAGCGTTTCAGTTCGTTCAGCTCAGACGAGGCCTGCACCAGCGCCAGCGTCGAAAGCACCACCTGCTTGCCGCTGCCGGCGAGCGATTTCGCCATCTCCAGCCAGTCGCCCACTTTAGTGGCGCGGCGTTTGCTGCACACCGCTTCACCCAGATAAATCACGTCAGCGCTGCTTTGCGCCGCCTGTTGATAAAAATCTTCCAGTGTTTCTTTCGGCCAGTAATAAAGCACCGGCCCCAGGGAATATTTCATTGCTTCTCTCACTGCCATTTCCGGTGATACGCGCCAAGCGTGGTCTGGGTGCCTTCGGACATCGCGCCGAGCGTCTCCATCCATGCGCTTTGCGGCGCAAAGTTTTGCGGGTCGGCCAGACAGCGGTCGATCGCCTGACGCCACACTTTCGCCACCTGGCTTACGTATGCCGGGCTGCGCTGGCGTCCTTCGATTTTCACCGACGCAATGTTCGCCGCCAGCAGTTCCGGCAGCAGTTCCAGCGTATTCAGGCTGGTGGGTTCTTCCAGCGCGTGATAGCGCTCGCCGCCGACGAGATAGCGGCCTTTACACAGTGTCGGATACCCGGCGTTTTCGCCGTCCTGGTAGCGGTCTATCAGCACATCGTTCAGGCGGGATTCCAGTCCCTGCCCGGTTTGCTGCCAGCGAACAAAACGGGCGGGGGAGCAGGCTCCTACCGTATTCGGCGATTCGCCGGTTAAATACGACGACAGGTAGCAGCGACCCTCCGCCATAATGCACAGGCTACCGAACGCAAAGACCTCGAGTGGTACTGGCGTGGCGCGGGCAAGTTGCTTCACCTGGTGAATGGACAGCACGCGGGGCAGCACCACACGTGCGACGTCGAAGTTGCGATGGTAGAAGTTCACCGCTTCTTCGTTGGTCGCCGATGCCTGAACGGAGACATGGCGCTCAATATGCGGATAACGTTCTGCGGCATACTCAAGCATGGCCAGGTCGGCGAGGATCAGCGCGTCGGCGCCCAGTTGCGCCGCCATATCGACAGCGCGCTGCCAGCGGGCATAGCCGTCCGGATGCGCAAAGGTGTTGATGGCGATATGCAGCTTGCGGCGATGTTGATGGACAAAACTCACCGCTTCCTGCAGTTTCTTCTCGGTAAAGTTAAGGCCGGCGAAGTGACGGGCATTGGTATCATCTTTCAGCCCGATATAGACGGCGTCAGCGCCGTTTTCGATGGCCGCCTTAAGCGCCGGGAGATTTCCGGCAGGGCAGAGCAGCTCCATAATTTATCCTGAAGGTAGCGCCGCCTGGGACGCATAATTGTTAACGAACTGGGATTTTAGTTAACCTTGCTGCGACAATTTTTGATTTAAGGCAGTTAAAGTCGTATTGATATCAGCAATAAAGAGGTACGGTTAACGCATACAATTGTTGATTTACGCCGCTATGTCGTTTATCTGATATGGCAAAATGGCAGGACTACGGAAACAGGGAGTAAAGCTCGTGTTAGATAAACTGCGTTCACGCTTAGTGCATTTTGGTCCGTCTCTGATGAGCGTGCCGGTTAAACTGACGCCCTTTGCGCTGAAGCGCCAGGTTCTGGAACAGGTCCTGAGCTGGCAGTTTCGCCAGGCGCTGGCAGACGGGGAGCTGGCGTTCCTCGAAGGCCGTTGGTTAAGCATTACGGTTAGCGATATTGGCCTTCAATGGTATACCTCTGTTGAAAATGACAAGCTGATCGTCAGTCAGCACGCGCAGGCCGACGTCAGTTTTCGCGCCGAAGCCAGCGATCTGCTGATGATCGCCGCGCGTAAGCAGGATCCGGATACGCTCTTTTTCCAGCGTCGGCTGGTCATTGAAGGGGATACGGAGTTAGGGTTGTATGTGAAAAACCTGATGGACGCCATTGAGCTGGAGCAGATGCCAAAAGCCTTACGCGTGCTGCTGCTACAGGTGGCGGATTTTGTTGAGGCGGGACTGAAGCACTCGCCGGAAACCAAACAGACATCGGTAGGTGAACCATGCTGATTCGAGTAGAAATTCCAATTGACGCGCCGGGGATTGATGCCCTGTTGCGTCGTTCATTCGAAAGCGATGCGGAAGCAAAACTGGTTCACGATCTGCGTGAAGATGGTTTTCTGACGCTCGGTCTGGTCGCCACGGACGACGAAGGTCAGGTGGTGGGGTACGTCGCGTTTAGCCCGGTCGATGTACAGGGCGAAGACCTGCAATGGGTGGGGATGGCGCCGCTGGCGGTGGATGAACACTACCGTGGGCAAGGGCTGGCTCGTCAACTGGTCTACGAAGGACTCGATTCCCTCAACGAATTTGGCTATGCCGCCGTCGTCACGCTGGGCGATCCGGCACTGTATAGCCGTTTTGGTTTTGAACTGGCCGCCCATTACGATCTACACTGCCGCTGGCCGGGCACGGAGAGCGCGTTCCAGGTGCATCGTTTAGCTGAAGATGCGCTGAAGGGCGTGACGGGGCGGGTTGAGTATCACGAACACTTTAATCGCTTTTAAGCGCCGTGGTTTGCAGGTCGTTGAGTAACGCTGCAAAACCGTCGCCATTCGCCACCAGGCGCTCTTTTTGACGCTTGGTGAGCTGTTTAATGCGGTATTCCATGCGCAGCGCCAGCGAGCGATCGCCCACCTGCGCGGAAAACGCCAGCGTCAGCTCGCCCTTTCCCCGCAGCGCCTTCGCGCCTTTTCCACTCTGATGCTGTTGATAGCGGCGCGCCACATCGGTGGTGATACCGGTATACAGCGCATTATCCGCAGTACGGATCAAATAGAGAAACCAGGGTGTCATCGTGACCTTCTGCGTGTTACGTTTCTGGCTCCCAGTATAAAAGAGAACAGCAATGGAAACACTCACTGCGATTAGCCGCTGGCTGGCAAAACAACACGTTGTGACCTGGTGCGTCCAGCATGAAGGGGAACTCTGGTGCGCCAACGCGTTTTACCTTTATGATGCGCAGAAGGTGGTTTTTTACCTGCTGACAGAAGACAAAACCCGCCACGCGCAGATGTCGGGGCCGCGAGCGAAGGTCGCCGGGACGGTAAACGGTCAGCCCAAATCAGTAGCGCTTATTCGCGGTGTGCAATTTACAGGTGAAATTCGCCGACTGGACGGTGAAGAAAGCGACGCGGCGCGTAACGCCTATCATCGCCGCTTTCCGGTTGCCAGAATGCTGTCAGCGCCAGTCTGGGAGATCCGGCTGGATGAACTCAAGTTCACCGACAACACGCTGGGCTTTGGCAAAAAACTTCACTGGTTAAGGCAGTCAGGCGCCGAGAATACGTAACGCCTCGCGGTTAAACGCCGGCAGATCGTCAGGGGTTCGGCTGGTGACCAGTTGGACTTTATCCACCACCACTTCCTGATCGAAGAATTCCGCCCCGGCGTTCTTCACGTCAATCACAATGGGTTTAACGGCGGTGAGCTTGCGCCCGCGAATGACGTCCGCGCTGATCAGTAACTGTGGGCCGTGGCAAATGGCAAAAACCGGCTTTCCGGTGTTCACAAAGTCGCGTGTGAAGGTGACGAAGCGATCGTCGCCGCGCAGGTAATCCGGTGAATGGCCGCCGGGCAGCAGCAGCGCGTCAAAGTCGGCAGGGCTGACATCATCAATGGCTTTATCGATGGTGACGCTGGCTTCGCCTTTTTTCCCTTTTACCGTTTTCCCCGCCTGCTTCTCAATGGTGATGACCTCGTGTCCGGCCTGACGAAATTCTGCTGCAGGTGAAGTAAATTCGGAATCTTCAAACTCGTCAGTGATTAAAACGGCTATCTTCTTGCTCATGCTTCCTCCGCGGTGTTGGCATTGGATAAGGCAAATTTTCCATGATGAGGGATAATTACCTTGTGAATGAATAAGTCTGGTCGATGAGACTGAGAGTGCAAGTTGGACAATTCTGTAAAGGGGTGAGGATGAGTCAGGTATTGATTACAGGCGCGACGGGGCTGGTAGGCGGTCATCTGCTGAGAATGCTGCTTAATGAACCGAGAATCCATTCGATTGCCGCACCCACGCGTCGTCCGCTGGCTGACATGCCTGGCGTGTACAATCCTCACGATCCGCAACTGACCGATGCGCTGGCGCAGGTGACGGATCCGGTGGATATTGTTTTCTGCTGCCTGGGGACCACCCGGCGCGAGGCGGGAAGCAAAGAGGCGTTTGTCCATGCAGATTATACGCTGGTGGTGGATACCGCGCTGACCGGACGGCGGCTTGGCGCACAGCACATGCTGGTAGTCAGCTCAATGGGCGCTAATGCCCGCTCGCCCTTTTTCTACAATCGGGTAAAAGGGGAGATGGAAGAGGCGCTCATCGCCCAGGACTGGCCGCGGCTGACCATTGTCCGCCCGTCGATGCTGCTGGGGGACCGGGCGAAACATCGAATGAACGAAACCCTTTTTGCGCCGCTGTTCCGGCTGCTTCCGGGTAACTGGAAGTCGATAGAGGCGAGGGATGTGGCGCGGGCGATGCTGGCAGAGGCGCTGGCGCCCGAAAAAGAGGGGGTAACAATTCTTAGTTCTGCGCAGTTGCGGGAAAAAGCGGCGCAATAGGCTTTCGCATCGTGCCGGAAGCCAACGCGTTGCGTCTTATCCGGCATTCAGCATCAGGCAAAAAAACGACATTTCCAAACATTTCCCAAAGGCGTAGTATTCACCGGCAAAATATTCTAACACTCCCTGGGGAATGCTATGACTGGTCAGTCTTCATCTCAGGCGGCAACGCCAATGCAATGGTGGAAACCCGCTCTTTTCTTTCTCGTTGTTATCGTCGGTCTCTGGTATGTGAAATGGCAACCGTATTACGGTAAAGCTTTTACTGCCGCCGAAACTCACAGTATCGGCCAATCCATTCTGGCGCAGGCGGATGCGAATCCGTGGCAGGCAGCCTGGGATTACGCCATGGTCTATTTCATCGCCGTCTGGAAAGCGGCGGCGCTGGGCGTGATTCTCGGCTCATTAATCCAGGTGTTGATCCCGCGAGACTGGCTGCTGCGCACGCTGGGGCAATCGCGCTTTCGCGGTACGCTGTTTGGCACGCTGTTTTCTTTGCCCGGAATGATGTGTACCTGCTGCGCCGCGCCAGTGGCGGCAGGAATGCGCCGTCAGCAAGTGTCAATGGGCGGCGCGCTGGCCTTCTGGCTGGGAAACCCACTGCTTAACCCGGCGACGTTGGTCTTTATGGGCTTTGTGCTTGGCTGGCATTTCGCGGCGATTCGCCTGGTTGCCGGGCTGGCAATGGTGCTGGTGGTGGCGACGCTGGTACAAAAATGGGTGAAAGAGCCTGTACAAGCCGATCTGCCGATCGAGATCGCCGCGCCGCAAGCGCAGGGTGGGTTCTTTGCGCGTTGGGGTAAAGCGCTGTGGACGCTGTTCTGGAACACTATTCCGGTCTATATTCTGGCGGTGCTGGTTCTCGGCGCGGCGCGCGTCTGGTTGTTTCCGCACGCCGATGGCGCCATTGATAACAGCCTGATGTGGATCATCGCGTTGGCGGTAGCCGGATGCCTGTTCGTGATCCCGACGGCGGCGGAAATTCCGATTGTGCAAACGATGATGCTGGCCGGTATGGGCACCGCGCCCGCGCTGGCGCTGTTGATGACGCTTCCGGCGGTGAGCTTGCCGTCGCTGATCATGCTGCGCAAAGCATTCCCGGCAAAAGCGCTGTGGCTGACGGGGGGGCTGGTGGCGATATCGGGGGTGATTGTCGGCTGTCTTGCGCGAGTGTGACGTGGGATTGCTACCCTGCCTACGTGAGCCATCACGTAGGCAGGGTGATGTGTTATTTAATAAAGGTAAACGCGGTGGTGACACGCTTCACGCCGCTCACCCGGCTGGCGATGTCGGCTGCGGCTTTGGCTTCACGTTCAGTCACCAGGCCCAGCAGGAACACTTCGCCGTTTTCGGTGGTCACTTTCACGTTAGAGGATTTCACCTGGTCGCTGGTGAGTAACTGAGAGCGTACTTTGGTGGTGATCCAGGTGTCGTTGGAGGCGGTTCCGAGGCCAATTGGCTGGCCCTGACGGATCTCGTTAAAGACTTCGGTTGTGCCTTCCACGCCCATTGCGATCTGTTTGGCGCGCGATGACAGTTCGCTGTTAAGCGACTGACCCACCAGCAGCACCTTGCCCTGATAAGCCGTCACGTTAATCCGCGCTTCTTTCTTAATTTGTTCGTCTTTCGACAGCGCGCTGTTCACGCGCAGTTCCAGGGTTCCATCATCCACCTGGGTGCCGACGCTACGCGGGTCGGTTGCTGCTTTGGTTCCCACCGCGGCGGTACCGACTACGGCGGCAGCGACACAGCCTTGCAACAGCAGCGCAGAAATAAGGACTGCGATTGGCGATAAAGCCTTCATGTAAACTCCTTAATCATCCTGGTGAGGGAAAAGCGTGTTATCGATCAGATCGCACAAACAATTTACCGTCAGCATATGCATCTCCTGAATGCGCGCGCTATGGTGAGACGGTATGCGGATTTCAACGTCCTGCGGCCCTAACAGCCCGGCCAGCTCTCCTCCGTCATACCCGGTCAGCGCCACAATCGTCATATCACGCGTGACGGCGGCTTCTACGGCTTTTACGATATCGCGACTGTTGCCGCGCGTCGAAATAGCCAATAAAACATCGCCCGCATGTCCCAGCGCCCGGACCTGTTTTGCATAGATTTCATCATGCAGGCGATCGTTGGCAATCGCAGTTAAGACCACGTTATCGGTATTTAGTGCGATAGCGGGTAAACTGGGGCGCTCTGTCTCAAAACGGTTGATCATGCTGGCAGCAAAATGCTGTGCATTGGCAGCGGATGTCCCATTACCACAACAGAGGATTTTGTTGCCATTCAGCAGCGAGTGTACCAGCGTCATGGCGGCGCGGGAGATCGCATCCGGGAGCGCTTCAGCCGCAGCTATCTGAGTTTGAATGCTTTCTGTAAAGCAGACTTTAATTCTGTCTAACACGCGAATCCTTAAGTCCCTGCTATAAGGCTATTTTATTTGCCATTTGTTCCTGGCAAGCGCTTACCCTCCGCACGTACGACACGTACGCTCCGGGTGTTCCGCGCTGTCCGCCCGGACTGGCGGCAACAATGACGCCTTATAAGCAGGAACTGGTTTAAGTATCATGAGCAGTCGTTAAAGGCATCCCTTAACCACTCAACATCATTTCCGGTGAAGGCTAACACATCGAACCGGCAATCCACAGTATCAAAACTCCCATTGTGGCGCGCGAGCCACAAGCGGGCAGTGTGTAATAATTTGCGTTGTTTGCTCCGGGTCACACTGGCCGCCGCGCCGCCGAAGGCTGCTGAGCGGCGGTAGCGGACCTCAACAAAGACGGTCGTTTTACCTTCACGCATAATCAGATCAATTTCGCCGCCACGTTCGTTGACGTTGGCGGCGATAAACTGCAGTCCCTTGCGCTCGAGCCAGCGTCGCGCGGTGACTTCCCACGCGCCGCCGGTCTGTTTGCTCGTTAACTGGCCGGGACGATCTGCCCTTGCTGGTATTTGAGCCATGATAACTTCCTGTTAATCACACAGTCCTGATTAGCGGTCAGCGCGCCGGTGTTGCCGTTGATTTCAAAGCCCTGAACCTGACGCATCTGCGAGAAATGGTTCGCCAGCGACCAGGCGTCAACGCCCATCGCGTACATGCGCGCCAGAGAGTAGTCGTTGCGTACCGCGCCGAGCGCCTGTTGCATCAGCGACGGATTGCCGCCAGCCAGCATTGGGATTTCGCTGTACTGTAAGCCTTCCATTTCCAGACGGAAGTCCGGTCCGGCATTTCCCTGTGCGCTACGGGAACTGGCGTAAAGCGTTGCGCCGCTCTGGCTGCCGTTGCGCATGGCGATCATCGGCTTAATAAACGCGATCTCGTTCGGCGTCGCCAGTATATAGACCGCGTCGACACGACCGCCGCTACCGGTAATTTGGGCCTCGGTTGGCGGTGCCGGAATGGTCAGATCGCCAATGGTCACCCCAGGCTGCGATGGCGCGCTGGCGGCGACCGGGCTACCGGTTAACGCGATGCCGGCGCCGCCGTTGACGCCCATCCGTAATTCTGCGGTAGAACCGAATTTTTGCTGTAGAACGGTACCGCCGCCCAGCTTCAGCCATTCTTCAGCAAAAGCGTTGGCCACGCGATCGCCCAGCGCGCTGCGTGGGATCAGCAGCAGCGGCGACTGTTTACCCTCGTCACGAATGTGACGGGCGGCGTCGCGCGCTTCATCTTCCGGCGAGAGGGCGAAATAGCAGATATTGACGCGGTTCTGCACCGCTTCCGGCTGGTTTAGCGCCAGCACGTTCAGCGGGGTATTGCTCTTGATCAGCTCATCGACATTGCTTTTCAGCAGCGGGCCTACCACGATGCTCGCGCCATCCTGCTGAACCTGATTCAGGATCTGCGTCAGCGGCTGTGAGCTGGTGTCATAAATTTTGAGTTCCGCGGAGGGATTCGCCGCCGCGCTTGCCGTTACAGGCTGTGCAGGCGCTGTTTGCGGGGCGCTGGTCGGCGTGGGTTGCTGTGCTGGCTGCTCGTTGGTCAGATCGTTCACCGACGCCTGAGACGGGCTGGCGACGCCATCGGTTACCTGCGGCTGTTGCTCGGCTGGCGCAGGCGCCTCCACCGGCGCGGGCTGGGCGGCTGGCTGCGCGTCTACGGGCTGCGTGCCCTGGTTTTTCGCCGCTTCAAACCCTTGCTGGATGGTACGGCCAAAAACGGCGGCCTGACCGTTCAGCGGCAGCAGCAGGGCGATTTTACTGGTGGACGCTGGCTTAAAGCTCTGCACATTCACCAATTGCGTCGGCAGCATTTTCGCTCCCGGGTTCTGTGGATAGCGTTTTTGCCAGTCTGTAATGCCCGCTTTCATCATGTCCGGATCGCTGCGGTTATCAAACCAGACCCGCTGCAGATCCAGCCAACCCTGCAGTACGTTTTCATCCGCATTGATAACCAACGCTTTCGCCTGATCCTGACTCATGGAAGTCAGGGCCTGCCAGGTGGCATCGATGTTCGCCTGTTTTTCTTTTGCGCCGAGCAGTGGTTCCTGGGCGATCAGCGCACGCAGGAGCGTCAGGGAAGGCTGTCCCTGTTCCGCGGCGATGCCGATTTGCCAGAAACGCAATTGTTGATTTTTATCCAGCGCGGAAAGATCGATCTCGCCTAACTGTTTTTTCGCGCCGGCAACGTCCTGCTGCACGACCTTCACTTCTGCCCCCAGCAGCGCCTGCTCACGGCGCTGGGCGTCGTTCAGGTTCTGCGGCAGTTGATTAAACAGTTCGATAGCCTGCTGGTTTTTGCCCTCTTTCAGCAGGGCACGAATGGCGAGTAATTGCCAGTTGGTCTTGCTATCATCTGCGCTCTGCTGCATTTGCTGTAAATAAAAGCCAGAGTCAGCTTGCGCGCTGCCCTGCATGTGCGCAGTGCTTTGATCGGGCGCCTGGGTGCCACAGCCGGCGAAAATCAGTGCTGCCAGAATGACGGGCAGACAGCGCGCGGCTTTTAAACGAGAAAATGTTAAGGGTACCATACTGTATCCAGTGATATTTTTTATACGCAATGCTCAATATTAAATCGGCAATACGGACGACACAATGAAACAACACGAATCGGCGGATAAATCTCCCGGCCAACTCTTTATTGTACCTACTCCCATCGGGAATTTGTCCGATATTACCCAACGTGCGCTCGAAGTTTTGCAAGCCGTTGATTTAATTGCCGCTGAAGACACCCGTCATACCGGTTTGCTGTTGCAGCATTTCGCGATTACCGCCCGCCTGTTCGCCCTGCACGACCATAACGAGCAACAAAAAGCCGATACGCTGGTGGCAAAGCTGAAAGAAGGGCAGAACATTGCGCTGGTATCAGATGCCGGAACGCCGCTGATTAACGATCCGGGTTATCACCTGGTGCGTACCTGCCGTGAGCAGGGGATCCGCGTGGTGCCGCTGCCGGGGCCCTGCGCGGCCATTGCGGCATTAAGCGCGGCGGGCTTGCCTTCTGATCGCTTCTGCTATGAAGGCTTTTTACCTGCAAAATCAAAGGGCCGGCGTGATGCACTCAAAGCCCTCGAAGCGGAACCGCGGACGCTGATTTTTTATGAATCGACTCACCGCCTGCTCGACAGTCTGGAAGATATGGTGGCGGTATGGGGAGGAGCCCGTTACGTCGTGCTGGCGCGAGAGCTGACCAAAACCTGGGAAACGATTCACGGCGCGCCGGTCGGCGAGCTGTTGGCGTGGGTGAAAGAGGACGAAAACCGCCGCAAGGGCGAGATGGTATTAATTGTCGAAGGGCATAAAGCGCAAGAAGACGAATTGCCCGCCGACGCCCTGCGCACGCTGGCGTTACTCCAGGCGGAGCTGCCGCTGAAGAAAGCCGCCGCGCTGGCGGCTGAAATTCACGGCGTGAAGAAAAACGCGTTGTATAAGTATGCGCTGGAGCAGCACGACTAACGCTGCTACTTCACCACCACGGTAATGGTGGCGGTCCCCTTAAAACGCCCTCCGGCAAGCGTGCCCCCGGTGAGATTGACCGGGTAAGCCTGTAAATGCGCGGTCCCGCTGCCGGAACTGTCCATCAGAAGTGCGCCGGGGTTAAAAGGAATATCTATGTTTGTGGTGGTGATATCCACCAGGCGGATTCCCACATCCGGCACGTTGTCAGACTCTCTACGTCTTGCGACGAGCACATATTGGCTGGCCAAATCGCTGCCCTCGATATACATATACAGGCTGTTCTTTATTTCAGACATATCCCCGCAGTCATAGGTAATGTCGAAGTTAATGGGTGTGTAATGCTCAGGCATTTGGTCCTTAATTGTAAAATGCGCAGCACTGATCGTTCCAAGATTCACCTGGATGACGTCTCCTTGATTAATCTTACAGTGTTGTGGAACCGTAATTCGCCCCTGGATATGCAGTTCAGCAATATTATTGAAGGTTTTAGGATAGGTCGACGAGCTGCTCCATGCCGCCTGGATGTAGGCGACAAGGGTGTCAGGAATAATCATTTCGCCTAAAAACGGTTTGCGGACATACAGCGTAAATGTGGTATCCATACCGAATGAAATCGCTGACGATCTTTGCTCGGCAGGATCGTCATTACAGACGCTGTTACTGGTTTTTGTACTGTAAGAACCGCTGGTATCCTTGATGGGCGAACCAATTTTCGTGGGAACAAGTACGGTACCTGCGTTGGGGATATCGTTGATCTCGGTTTTAATATCCAGGCTGTCGTTTAAACGATAAAAACCACTTAAATGTCCGGTGGTGGTGATTGCGCTGACGGTTGAATAATAAAGGTTGACCTTGGTGTTAGCACTGCAGTCGCATCCTAATTGATAGGCGCTGCCCCTGGCTGCCGAAGGGATCTGCCAGACTGAAGCTGTCACATTCTGTTCTTTTGTCCAGTCGGTTGCGATATCTGTCATAAAATTTCCATTCGCTTCGCAGATACCTGTCGCTGACTGAGCCGGTGAGGCAGAAGCCAGGGCGATAAGCGCGGTAATCACAGATAAAATATAAATTCTCATCGAATACACCCTTAACGACATACCGTTGTGTCTTTTAGAACAGATGATGCGCTCTGCCGGTTATCTGACAGGCTATAAGTAAACTGACATTGCTGGCTGGCTTCTTTACCCCAGCGAATCGTCCAGGTTTGCGGCAACTCATTAACCCCAGTGAGATAAAGCACGCCGCCCTCGTCCACGATGCTTTGCGTTCCCGCACTCTGGTTATTCGCCATAGCACCGAAAGGTAAAGGGGTGTTCTGCGCATCGGTCACGGTGAGTAAAACTCTGCGCCCCGTCTGCGCACTAAAATAGGCACTCACGGCAGCGCCCTGACCTGGCACGACGATTTTTGCTGTTTCCGTTACGTCAACGTCATCCGGCATGGTGGTCGTGTCCAGCGTAATTCGGTTTTCCTGATACGGCGTGAGAAAAGGGATAACGGCATTGCCAAAATAGTCGGTTGCGATTCCCGGGTAGTTCTTAATCCGTATATTGGCGGCGCCATTGGCGTCAATAAGCGCAAAGGCATTACCAAGCGGCTGGGACAGCGTTACGCCATGAGAATGCGCAACGACGCCGCCAGAAAGGCCATAGCTGAGCTGGCGATTATCTGGACTGTAGTCGTAGCTACTGCTGACGGTACCGTATGCGGAGCGGTAATTTGCGGAAAAACTGCTACTGGTGTTTTCATTATCTTCGCTTTGCCGTTGCTTAAGGCTATAGCTCAGACGATAGTCATCCAACAGCGAACCATTAATTCCTACCTCATGCTGCGTCGCTTTATTTTTATCTTCCGTAACACGCCATGTCGCCTGCGCATGGGGAAGCCATCGATCCAGCGGTACGCTAATACTGAGTGAAACGGAGCGCTCGCTCTCGCGGTCCGTTGAATCGGTGAATTGTCCGTTAAGGTTATAGCTGACGCCGTAGAGGCTGCCATTCAGTCCTGCGGAGAAGTTGTTATCTTTTTGGCTGTCGTTCCAGTAGGTACGTTGAGAACCGGAAACATAAAAATTGATGCTCTTGAGTAGCGTCTGGCTGATGCTGAATTGTGCTTCACTTTTTTGACGGTAACTATTATTTATATTCTTTGCATTGGCATCAGAAAACGTAAAATAGCCATTGCTGGTATAGCGATAATATCCCAGCGATAAATTCGTGCCAGTTTCTGGCAAATCTTTAATATATTGGGTACGCCAGGTATAGCCTTCAAAGGTATTGCCATCATCAAATTGCGTCTCTGCCCTGCCAATATCCACTGAAACGGCGCCGAATTCTCCCAGAGTGCCGCCAACGCCGACGGTTTGCGACCGATAATTTTCAGCGGTTAGCATTCCGCCATACACCGTCAGGGCGTTGCTCAGACCATAGATGCCGGTACTTTCAATAAATTGGGGTTCTTTACTCTCTGCTGATTGGGCGGCGCGAAAGCGACCCGCAGTAAGGCTGTATTTCAGATGCCCCAGCCTTTGCATAACGGGAAGCGACGAGAAAGGTTGAACGAAATGGCGAACTGTCCCGTCGGCTTCTTCGATACTGACGTCCAAATCGCCCCCGAAGGAGGAGGGATAGAGATCGTTAATCTCAAATGCGCCTGCAGGGACGTTGCTTTGGTAAATGGTATAACCGTTCTGGCGAACCGTGACGATAGCGCTGGAATTGGCGATGCCACGAATGGTTGGCGCAAAGCCTTTTTGACTGTTTGGCAGCATGTTGTCGTCGGAGTAAAGGCGAGCGCCGGTAAACTGGTAGCCCGGAAAAATGGCGCCGTCTGTTGAGCTTTCGCCAATCACCAACTGTGATCTGAGTGACTTTATGTCCCGTTGCAACCAGCTGTTGATGCTGTCCCAACGAGCGTCATCCTCATTGTGCGTCCAGGTGGAGTAGTTACGTAATCGCCACTCGCCGAAGTTCGCGCCACTTTGCAGGTTCATGTACTGGCGTTCACTTTGTTCGTTATTGTCGTAGCGGCTTCTGGAACCGGTGAAACTGTAGTTGGTGAAAACGACCGGAACACCGTTATCCCAGCGCGAAGGATCGACATAGCCTCTGGCATCGCGATAAAGGGCAATTTGCGGAACGCTTAACTTGAGTTTGCTGTGGTTAAAATCAAATATCGCAACGCTACCGGGAACGGCTTTAGCGAGATCGGGAATGCGCGTACCGTCATCAGCATTGGCAAATGCCGGATTCTCATCGACTTTAAAGCCTAATTCGCGTAGTTGCCCTACTGTAAATTGTGGTTGAAGCTGGTGATTATTTGCGATGACAAAAGGCAGCGTTCGTTGCATCAACTTTTTATTATTGATGTAAATCTCGACAGAATATTCACCGGGTTGCTGTGCATTCTTATGAGAAAAAAGTGACAGATCGACGGGGCGTTGACCACTTTTGGCGGTTTCCAGTAGAGCGGGGTCGAAAAAATAGTCATCGGCAAAAGCAGTACCTGAAACCAGGTAACCGCTGGTGATGGTAAACGGCAAAAGGTACCTGATGCAGTGGCGCAAATATTTCTTTGCGTACAGTACATCGATTTTCTCCGTTAAATCCTTTTTCCGCTTATAGCTCATATTTCCCTTATCACTGAAGCGTTGCCTGTTTTATGGAATCAGGCGTGTTTCTGGCGCTGTACTGCCACCAAAATCATTTATTGCCGCCCATTTCACCGTTCTTCCAGTCGTGGCATTGATGGCAATTATTTTTCTTTCCTGCGGCGCGATGTATTCAATTTTGTCTGTGAGGTTGACATTGTCTAAACTTAATCCCGCAAAAACGACATGATATGCCGATGGGTTATAAATAGTCAGTTGGTTCGCTGAGATGCCAAACTCGAGCGCTTTGAAAGCATCTCTGGCTTTACCGTTGAGTCCTTTTGGTCGGTAAAAAAGTTTGATCCGGGTTTTAAACACTAACGTTAATGTATTGGTATTGGCGAGATCGGCTTTGTTCTGTGCAGGAATGGCTCGCACATTGATAAAATACATCGACTCTCTGTCATTAGGCACCTGTCCATCAGCCTTAATAATACGTAGCGTAGAGTCTTCTCCGGCATCAAGTCGAAACAGTGGGGGCGTGACAATAAACGGGCCGCGCGAGCTGTTGTTGCTATTTTCTACCCATGATTGCAGCAGATAAGGCATTTTTTCGCTGTGGTTAGCGAGCGGCAGAGCGGCCTCTTTTTTACTGGCGTCATAAATAACGCGCGTCCTTTCCAGTACGATACCCCCTGCGAAAGCCGTGCTTGCCAGAGTGGTAAGCAAGATAAAAAATGCCAGTGTCGCCAGTCTCTTCATTATTTACTCCCTGAAATGTTAATATCTCTTTATCCCTGTAAAAAGGGATAAAGAGATATGATGAAGGGATTAACGGTAATCAAGAGTGACATCAACCGAAGCGTTTGCTTCACCTGGCGTAATGTCTTTAGACTCTACGGTTGAAACGTAATAAGCCAGTAAATTGATATCCATCGTCGCCCCGGTAATAGGGAAAGACACTTTAGGATCGTTGAGCTTGTTAATGGCCATTTGTGTCCCCTGGTCGTTATCGATACGAATGCCGACACCCGTCGCAGGTTCGTCCATACCCGTCACCGCAACCAGTTCGTCATTTGTTCCGGTCGTTCCGCCATTTCGTGTTTCTAACCATAGCTGGAAAGACGCATCTTCAACACCATCAACATGCTCCCACGGGTCAGTTGGACAATTTTTTAATGGGATAGTGACTGGAATACTTGGCGTTTTATCGCCAACGGTTTTGAACTGAGAAGCGGCGTAATGACCAAGTTCAACATCAACCGTGTCGCCATTAGCAAATTCACAGGTGCTGGTTAATATTTGCCCGGTAAATTCAATCGTTCCATCTGTCGCCCACGCGTGGCTTGCGGAAAGCGTGAGTAAACCCGCAATAACGGATTTCGTATAGCGTTTCATTACTAATTCCTTATCCTTGCTTAAAATACAATGAAATATTTCATTAGGCAATATATCTGCATGCTTTAAGGATTATACAGTTCCTGACGGCTTAGAATGGCGTAATGTTATGTTTTCGGAATATATTTATATTAGTAAAGTCTATTTGGCTGGTGGTTAATTGATCTGTCAATAGGGGGTTTTAAAAATTCATGCTTAATGCTGTTGCTCATAACTGGTTGATTTTAAGTCATAATGAAAGTGTAAGGTTAAATAAAAGTGAGCAGTCTATTTAATATAAGTCAAATAAAAATATTCATATTATTGATATGAGGGGGCGATTCATCTCAAAAAAGACTTTTTAATATTATTTTTGTGCAATATCTTTATATAAATTTCTTTCGGGATAAGATACCATCAAGCTAAAGATATAATCTTAAACTAAACAGTATTTTTAATTTGTATAACCGGATAAAAAGTAGACTCGCTGTAGGCAGGCGCAGGCCTGCCTTTATTAAGTGAAGCTCTAAACAATAATAAGCTCAACGCCGGTTTTGAGCACCGCCGCTTTATCCTGCTTACTGATGCCATCGTCAGTGATCACGCAGTTGATCTTCTCCATGGGGAGAACCTGGTTGAATCCGCGGCGGTTGAACTTGGTGGCGTCCAGAACGGCGACAACTTTGTGTGCCGCAGCGGCCATCACTCCGCTTATCGAATACCCTTCATTAAAGGTGGTGATCCCGTTGGTGGCGTCGATACCGTCCGCACCGACAAACATTAAGTCTGCGCTGATGCCCTGTAACGAACGTTCGGCGATGGTGCCATGCATGGAATGTGTTTTATGCCTTACCGTGCCGCCGCAAACCACCAGCGTCAGGTCTTTGTTGTCGGACAGAGTAAATGCCGCCGGTAAGCTGTTGGTAATCACGGTAATGTTGCTCTTACGGTTCAACGCTTCGGCGATCAATAACGTGGTGCTGCCGCTATCCAGAATCACGGTCATCCCTTCTTCCACCATCGCCGCCGCTGACTGAGCAATGCGCTTTTTCGGATCGCTGGCAAGCTGGTAACGGTCCTCGAGTATAACTTCCTGATTATCGCCTTCCGCCAGATGACTTCCGGGTTTAGCCGCGCCGCCGTGAAACCGCGTAACCAGACCCTTTTCCTCCAGCAAACGCAGATCGGCACGGATAGTGACTTCAGAAATACCAAAGGTATTCGAAAGATCAAGCACCAACACGCTGCCCTGCGAATTAATCAGGTCGACAATTTTGTTCCTTCGCTCAAATGAGTTCATATTGATTTGCCTGATAATTAACTGTGACTAGTTTAATCGAAGGATTGCGAAAGGTGAACGCTAAATTTCGAAAGTAAATGTGAGCCAGCGCAGGTTGCTGGCTCGTACGATCAGGAGAAGTCCAGGAGAATTTTTCCCTGCATAGGTGCGCCGTTTAGCGCTTTCACGGCTTCTGCGAAACGCTCTGGGTTACCCCGATGGGCAATCAGCGGGGTGAGCTGCAGGCGTTTCTCGGTCAACAAGCGTGCGGCGGTTTCCCACTCTTCTCCTGGCCACGGGCTGGAGTAGTTCATCCAACTGCCCAGCACCGTGAGCTCTTTGCGCAGGATCAGCCCGAAAACGTGACTGGTGAGCGTCAGATCATGATGCAGCGTGCCGACCAACGCTACCTGCGCACGCGGTCCGGCAATTTCAATTGAGAGTGAGACGGTCTGCGGCGTGCCTGCCGTTTCCAGCACCAACTGGTCGAACTGCGCGTCGTTCTGCGCTGCCTGAATCTCTGTTGCGCTCATCTCCCGGCTGTTATACACCCGCGTGGCTCCTAGCGCTGTTGCCAGCGCCAGTTTCTGTGGATTAATGTCGATAGCGGCGACGCTTTTCGCACCGAGCTCTTTTGCGCACTGAAGCGCGAGCAGGCCGATGGTGCCCGCGCCAACGATGATAACGTTTTTCCCTTCACATCCCCGCGCCAGATGAAACGCATGCAGACCAACGGTGATCGGCTCAATGAACGCGCCGTCTTCGACAGGCATATCGGAAGGTAAGCGGAACAGATTGGCGCGCTTTACGACAACGAACTCCGCATTGCCGCCTTCACTGCGCGAACCGACAAACTGGTACTGTTTACACAACGAGTAAAAACCACGCTCGCACTGGGGACAGTGAAAGCAGGGCAGAAGCGGCACGCAGGCAACCGCGTCGCCCGGCTGCATGTCCTTCACGCCCTTGCCATACGATTCAACGTAGCCGCTAAATTCATGTCCGAGGGTGATAGGGTAATAATGCGCGCCTTTAGCAAAAATACGCGGAATATCAGAACCACACAGACCAGAACTGATGACTTTCACCAGCACGTCGTCGTCGTTTTGCAACTGGGGCATAGGGCGTTCTTCAACGCGCACGTCTCCCTCAGCGTGAATCACCACTGATTTCATAACATTCTCCAGAAAGATAACGGGGAGCGAACGCTCCCCTGAAATTACACGGTGGGCTGACTTTCCGTCAGCGTTGCGTTTTGCTCCGCGGCTGCAAAATGACGCGCCCGACGCCAGGTCAGCAGTACGCCGGTGAAATAGAGGGCGGCAATCACCACGAACCCTATAACGTTCTGCCAGGTAAAGAGCTGGATCAGAAGCCAGGTTACCGGCGATCCCCCCTGGTCCATGGAGGCCACCATGCCACCGGCTTTCAGCGCCCCGGCATTGGCGGCAAGCTGGGTATGCAGACCGATGGTTTGCGTGGCGATCCACAGCGTGATGCCCATAATGATGACGCCGGATATCAGCGTGCGGAACAGGTTGCCCTGATGTACCGCCACCGCCATCGCGACAAAGAAACCGATAGTCGCAAGGTCGCCGAACGGCAGCACCTGGTTACCCGGGACCAGCACCGCAATCAGGATCGTCAGCGGGATAAAAATCAGGCTCGCGGAAACCACAGAGGTATGGCCGAGGAGCAGCGCCGGATCCAGTCCAATCAGAAACGCCTGGCCGCCAAATCGGGCCTGCAGACGTTTACGCGCCTGTTTGGCTATCGGCGTTAAGCCATCCATGATCGGCTTGATCACGCGCGGCATCAGTAGCATCACTGCCGCTGTTTTGACTGCCAGTTGCAGGACGGCTTTCATGTCGTAGCCTGCCAACATGCCAATCACCAACCCCATCACAAAACCGACGGTCACCGGCTCGCCAAACGGACCGAAGCGTTTTTGCACATCGTCCGCGCTGAAATGAATGCGGTTAAGGCCCGGTATTTTGTCGATAACCGTATCGACCAGTACCGCGACAGGACCGAGGTAGGCTGAGGTGCCATGCGGGATAGCTATTCCTTCCAGACCGAAGAAGTCGCGGGTATCTTTTGCGAACCAGTCGCCAAGTTTGTAAACAAAGGCAGCATGGACAATCACGCCGAGGATCCCCAGCCAGTACGATCCGGTCGCCAGATGCAGCATCGCACCGGTAAAGGTCATGTGCCAGATATTCCAGATGTCGACGTTCACAACGCGGGTCATACGCGTCACCAGCATCAGAATATTGACGCCAATCGCGACCGGGATGGCGATCAGCGCAATTTGCGAGGCCCAGGTCATGGGTGACGAGCCGGGCCAACCAACATCAATGACGTGAAGATTGATTTGAAATTGTTCGGCCATCGCTTTCGCCGCAGGGCCAATAGAGTCAAGCATCAGACCGATCACCAGGCCGATTCCGACAAAGCCAATGCCAATATGCAGACCCGATTTAAAACAGTCCCCGAGCTTCATCCCCAGCAGTTTTGAGAAGATGATGATCACCAGCGGCAGCATTACCGTTGGGCCTAAGTCGAGGATATAACGCATAATTTCGCTAAACATGGCGTCACCCCACGAGGATCGTCAGTATTTTTTGCTGCAACGCTTCGATACCCACCCCGGAAACAAAAGGCATACCGTGAACGACAGGAATATCGCCAAAGGTGCGGTCGACGCGGGCGGTGGTGCAAATGAGATCGGCGCCGTCCATATAGGTTTCGATTTCCGTGACCCGACATTGCACCAGGTCGAGTGTGATATCGTTGGCTTCACATAGCTCTTTAATTTCTTCCGCGGCCAGCGTAGAGGTCGCGACAGCACCGCCACAGGCCACAATCACTTTACGTTTCATAGGGTATTCCTTTCATTATCAGTATATTATCAGGCCTGTTCGCAAGGCTCAGGCATCAGGATAGTTTCCTGAAAACGGGCTGCCAGCGCTGTTTCAGGGGCACTCAGTAACGCTTCAAGGGTGTCCGGGTTTTGCAGTTCGCTAAACAGACGACGCAGGAGTTTCAGCTGCGCCGTCGGGTTTTCAACGATCAGCGCGATGATCAGCGAAACGGCAATTTCGCCGTCGTCATCGGCCTGCTGAAACGCCACCGGAGTATCGGGACGGATGAGGTAGATCGCCGGCGATTTGGCGTGAACCGCTTCGCAGTGTGGAATCGCAACGGCATGGCGTTCCAGCGCGATGCCGGTTGGAAAGTTTGCTTCACGTTCGAGAAGCGCCTGCGGATACGTGTCATGCACCACGCCTTTGGCCAGCATCTCCTCGGCAATGTGCGCGAGCGCCTGCTGGCGCGAGGTAAAATGAATTCCAGTACGGACAAAAAGTTGGCTCATAGCGTCTCCGGTTTTCAGGCTGTTTCTGACGCGCAACCGAACCGGTATGCACGTAAAACATCCTGAATTTTGTCAATAATCAGGCTGCGCGGCGTGGCGGTTAGCGCGCCTTCCGACAGCCGTTCAAACTGTACAGGCATAAACTGGCTGATTAATCCCAGCGGTAATGAGACGCCACTCAGATTGGCGATCAGTTTTTCCACACTTTGCCGAATACGCGGGTGCGGCCAGTAGTAACGGATACGGTCTGACAGGCTGAAATGGATATCGACCATCGCCTGGCTCCAGGTCGGCCGGTAATACTTCTTCCAGTATCCAGGCTCGTTAAGCATCACTTCATCGATCACCTCCAGCACCCGGCTGCGTTGTTCCGGCGAAATCAGGGCGTCTTCC
This sequence comes from Citrobacter sp. R4, assembly GCF_026719175.1. Classification (NCBI taxonomy): domain Bacteria; kingdom Pseudomonadati; phylum Pseudomonadota; class Gammaproteobacteria; order Enterobacterales; family Enterobacteriaceae; genus Citrobacter; species Citrobacter sp. R4. The sequence goes on along the minus strand of NZ_JAPPSU010000002.1, from coordinate 551,759 downwards.
ATCTGCGCCAGCGCAAAAACGGCTTCACGCAGAGCGAAAGTCAGGGCCGGGCCGACCTTGAGAATGGCGTAGTGATCACGAACCAGCGCGCGGTAGGCTTGTCGGGTCTGGTAGTCTGTGGAGTGCGCTTCGTAAACCATTGGCGTGGCCTTGATCCAGGTAGTGAGCGCTTCGGCAGCCTGAGGCTGGTAGTGGATAATTTGGGTGTGATCGAATTCCACGCCGGGCTGCACGACGATGGCGATAACGCGGGTTAAGGCCTCATCAAGCCCCCGAGCGCGAAAGGCAACCTGATGCGTTTCCAGCGTGCGGGCGGCATCGTCGGCGCGGGTGACGTGAACCGTCCCAATGCTGCTGGCTTCCCCGCCCGGTACCGGAACTTCAGTGCCGATTACATAGGTCAGTCGGCGTTTTTGTTCTTCCGTTGCCGTCGCTTCAGCCGCCTGGCAAAGTACCGCTGCGCGTTCGGCGACCACCATCGGGTCGAGCGGCGTGGGGTCATCGGCGCAGGACATAGAGGCGTCCAGGTGGATTTTACTGAATCCTGCGGCGACGTAGGCCTGAATCAACACCACCGATTTTTCCATCGCATCCGCTGCGGGTTCATCCTGCCAACAGTTCGGGCCCAAATGATCCCCGCCAAGGATTAAACGCTCACGCGGGAAGCCAACCTCCTGGGCAATGCCATAGACAAAATCGCGGAAATCAGCGGGTTTCATGCCGGTATACCCGCCGAACTGATTAACCTGGTTAGAGGTCGCTTCAATCAGCACTTTGTTGTCGCTGTGCAGATCAAAGCGCAGGGCCGCTTCAATGACCAGCGGATGGGCTGAACAGACAGAACAGATCCCGACATGTTCACCGGCTTTATGACGCGAGATAATTTCTTTCACTTCTGACTCCGATATCTTTCGTTTGTATTGAATGCGAATGCGCTATCTGTCAAAGCTTGCCTTCGCAGCCGCAGTCGGCGATGACTTTGCGCACGACGGCTTTCATGGCGGCTTTGGCTGGCACCATGTAATGTCGGGGATCATTGGCCTTGGGATGCTCACTAAGATAGGTTTTCAGGGCATCGGAAAAGGCAATTTTAAGTTCGGTGGCAACGTTAACCTTGCAGATGCCGAGTGAGATTGCGCGTTGGATATCCCCGGTGGGCAGGCCCGAGGCGCCGTGCAGTACCAGTGGAATATCCACGTGTTGCCGAATCTCCGCCAGGCGCTGAAAATCCAGTCGCGGTTCGGCGGTGTAGAGGCCGTGAGCCGTTCCAATTGCTATGGCCAGAGAATCAATGCCGGTTCCGGCGACAAACTCCCGGGCCTGCTGCGGATGGGTGTAAAGCGCGTCTTTTTCGTCAACGCTCAAATCGTCTTCCTGTCCACCCAAACGGCCCAGCTCGGCTTCGACGCTAACGTCGTAACGATGGCAGTAATCGACAACATTTTTCACCAGGGCAATATTGTCGGCAAACGGAAGGTGCGAGCCGTCGATCATGACGGAACGCACGCCAGCAGCGACTTTCTGTTCTATATCTTCACGTTTTTCATGATGATCAAGATGGATCGCGAGAGGGTGGTTCCATGACTTCGCCAGTTCCCCGGCGATGGCGACGATATTGCTCACGCCTGCATAGCGAAACGTGCCTGGCGTCCCCGCAACGATCAACGGGGAACGTAATTCTGCTGCGGTTTCCACGACCACCTGCAGGGTTTCAAGATTGTGGATGTTGAAAGCCGGTACGGCGTAACCCTCGCGCTGGGCCTTCCTGAGCATGGTCTTGCTGGAAATAATAAACATCCTTCCTCCGAAATCTTTCGTTTGTCTTCTTCGAAAGAATTTATAGGCTTTCGTAATGTTTTTATGTGATTTCGATCGGATAAATGAAAGTTACGAAAGCAAAAGAAGGTTTGCGAAAGATTACGGGCGAAAAAAAAGCACGCCCGCCGGGCATGCTTTATCAGAAGAGAAGGGAGGCGTCACGTCACCGGCGCCGGGTTAAACACTGCCAGTTGGTTATGAAGGCCCCATTGATCCGAGAAGGTTTTCTTCCGTCCGCTGGCTACCTCCAGGATAAACGCAAACAGCTTCTGACCGACCTCTTCAATGGTCTCTTCCCCGGTGGCGATGGTCCCGGCGTTAATATCCATTAAGTCATACCAGCGGTTTGCCAGCTCGGTGCGGGTAGCCATTTTGATCACCGGTACCGCCATCAGCCCATACGGGGTACCGCGTCCGGTAGTAAAGACCTGGACGGTGATCCCTGACGCCACCTGCTGGGTGCCGCAGACAAAGTCGCTGGCGGGGGTTGCCGCGTATATCAGGCCGCGCTTCGTTGGCCGCTGGCCCGGCGACAGCACTTCAACAATCGCGCTCTTACCTGACTTGGCAATGGAGCCGAGCGCTTTTTCGACCACGTTCGCCAGCCCGCCTTTTTTGTTCCCCGGTGACGGGTTGGCGCTGCGGTCGGTTTTCCCCATGTCGAGGTAGTTATCGTACCAGGCCATCTCTTCGAGCAGGCGCTTGCCCACCTCTTCGTTGACCGTGCGCGGGGTCAGCAGATGGATGGCGTCACGCACTTCGGTCACTTCGGAGAACATCACCGTGGCGCCGCAGCGAACCAGCAGGTCCGAGGCATACCCTACCGCCGGGTTCGCCGTGACGCCGGAAAACGCATCGCTGCCGCCGCACTGCATCCCGACGACCAGTTCAGAGGCCGGGCAGGTTTCGCGCTGGCGCTGATTGAGTTTCGCGAGATGGCGCTCAGCCACCTGCAGAATGTCATCCACCATTGAGCGGAAACCGACGTGTTTTTCATCCTGCAAGCTCACGATGCTGGCGCTGTCCACCGGGATACTCTGCACATCGTCGGTACCTTCCAGCAGGCGCTCAGGTTGCAGTTTTTCACAGCCGAGGCCGATGACCATCACTTCGCCGCCAAAGTTCGGGTTCAGCGAAATGTTGTGAATTGTGCGAATCGGCACTACCGCTGCCGGGGCGTTGATCGCCACACCGCAGCCGTACAGATGGTTCAGGCCGACGACGCCGTCGACGTTCGGGTAGTCAGGCAGCAGATCGCGCTCAATGATCTTCACCACATAATCGACCACACCCGCCACGCAGTGGACGCTGGTGGTAATGCCGAGCAGATTTTTGGTGCCCACGCTGCCATCGGCATTGCGATAGCCCTCAAAGGTATAACCTTCCAGCGGCGGCAGCGGCTCCGGCACTTTGGTCGCCAGCGGCAACGTGTGCAGTGGCGGCGCCTTCGGCAGTTCCACCATGGACTCATCGATCCAGCTTCCGCGCGCGATATTGCGAACGGCATAACCAATCACCTCGCCATAGCGAACGATTTCACCATGCGCGGGAATATCCACCAGCGCCACTTTGTGCCCCTGCGGAATATGTTCGATCAGTTCAAGCCCGTCCGGGAAACGCGTTCCGGCTTTTAAACCATTGTCGTTAACGATGATTGCCACATTATCGATGTCGTGAACTTTAATATAAAACGCCGTCGGCGATTCCTGTCGGATGTCGATGTTAGCCATTGCTCAGTATTCTCCAGCTAAAAATAATTCGTTCAGTGAACCTGAAAAAAGAGAATGTCATTTTGATAAAATAAGCATGTCAGGCGCGCTGGAATAAGAATGTGATCGCGATCACCCGTTGTGGCGAACGCCACGCCCGCAGGGTGAGCAAAGCGTAAATCTGTGCATCAGCGCCCAGGCTTATGTGCATATGCTCAAAATAATATTTAATGCTCGTTTCTTTAATGAGCGTTTGCACAATGCCTAATACACCGCTGCTGATTATACTGAACCACGAACTTATTACACCCGTCGGTTATTTTAATTAGCATCGGTAAATGTCAAACAATAATAAAATACCGGCTTAAATGTCTGGGTAAATAAATAGTGACCCGTCCGTCGGTTTATAAAACTCTCTATATAACGGTTAAGTGACAAGGTAAACGTGATGAATAACGACATCTTCCCCAACAAATTCAAGGCAGCGCTGGCTGCGCATCAGGTGCAGATCGGTTGCTGGTCGGCGCTGGCAAGCCCCATCAGCACCGAAGTGCTCGGTCTGGCGGGCTTTGACTGGCTGGTGCTGGACGGCGAACATGCGCCGAACGATGTCTCAACCTTTATCCCGCAACTGATGGCATTAAAAGGTAGCGCCAGCGCGCCGGTTGTGCGCGTGCCGACCAACGAGCCGGTGATTATCAAGCGTCTGCTGGATATCGGCTTTTACAATTTCCTCATCCCGTTTGTGGAAACAGAACAAGAAGCCGTAAACGCCGTGGCGGCGACCCGCTATCCGCCAGAGGGGATTCGCGGCGTATCCGTATCACACCGCGCCAATATGTTTGGCACCGTAGCGGATTACTTTGCGCAGTCGAATAAGAACATCACCATCATTGTGCAGATCGAAAGCCAGCAGGGCGTCGATAACGTGGACGCGATTGCGGCAACCGCAGGCGTTGACGGTATTTTTGTCGGGCCAAGCGATCTGGCTGCCGCGTTAGGCCACCTTGGCAACGCGTCGCATCCTGACGTTCAGAAAGCCATTCAGCACATTTTTTCCCGTGCGAAAGCGAACGGTAAACCCTGCGGCATTCTGGCGCCGGTTGAAGCCGATGCGCGCCGTTATCTGGAGTGGGGAGCGACGTTTGTGGCCGTGGGCAGCGATCTGGGCGTATTCCGTTCCGCCACGCAGAAGCTGGCAGATTCCTTTAAGAAATAACCACCACCGCAACAAGAGAGAATAGTGATATGACGATGAAAGTTGGTTTTATTGGCCTGGGTATCATGGGTAAACCAATGAGTAAAAACCTCCTGAAAGCAGGTTACTCGCTGGTGGTTTCTGACCGTAACCCTGAAGCGATTGCTGAAGTTATTGCTGCCGGGGCAGAAACCGCCTCTACCGCAAAAGCGATCGCTGAGCAGTGTGATGTGATCATCACCATGCTGCCGAACTCCCCGCACGTGAAAGACGTTGCGCTAGGTGAAGGCGGCATTATTGAAGGCGCGAAGCCGGGCACCGTTTTGATCGACATGAGTTCGATCGCGCCGCTGGCAAGCCGTGAAATCAGCGACGCGCTGAAGGCCAAAGGGATTGATATGCTCGACGCGCCGGTCAGCGGCGGCGAACCGAAAGCCATCGACGGCACGTTGTCCGTCATGGTGGGCGGCGACAAAGCGATCTTCGACAAATATTACGATCTGCTGAAGGCGATGGCGGGATCCGTGGTGCATACCGGTGAAATCGGCGCGGGTAACGTCACCAAGCTGGCAAACCAGGTGATTGTGGCGCTGAATATTGCCGCGATGTCAGAAGCGCTGACGCTGGCGACCAAAGCGGGGGTAAACCCGGACCTGGTATATCAGGCGATTCGCGGCGGTCTGGCGGGCAGTACCGTGCTGGATGCGAAAGCGCCGATGGTCATGGATCGCAACTTCAAACCGGGCTTCCGTATCGATCTGCATATTAAAGATCTGGCGAACGCGCTGGATACGTCGCACGGTGTCGGCGCGCAGCTGCCGCTGACCGCTGCGGTGATGGAGATGATGCAGGCGCTACGCGCGGACGGGCTGGGGACGGCCGATCACAGCGCGCTGGCATGCTATTACGAAAAACTGGCGAAAGTGGAAGTCACTCGCTAATCACGTCGTGCCTCGTGGCACGCAGCAATCTGGCCTGCCTGGCGCAGGCCGGAACAGTGAAACGCTAATTGGCGTTATGCAGTAACAGGCTACCCCTATGAAAATCGTCATTGCCCCAGACTCTTATAAAGAAAGCCTTTCTGCCAGTGAGGTAGCTCAGGCAATAGAAAAAGGATTCCGGGAAATTTTTCCGGATGCGCAATATGTTTCTGTTCCCGTCGCCGACGGTGGTGAAGGAACAGTTGAAGCCATGATTGCCGCCACGCAGGGAACTGAACATTCCGCTTGGGTTACCGGCCCGTTGGGGGAAAAGGTCAATGCCAACTGGGGCATGTCAGGAGACGGAAAAACCGCGTTTATCGAAATGGCGGCAGCCAGCGGACTGGCGCTGGTTCCCCCGGAAAAACGCAATCCGCTGATCACCACCTCTCGCGGCACGGGCGAGCTGATTTTGCAGGCGCTGGAAAGCGGGGCGCGAAACATCATCATCGGTATTGGCGGCAGCGCCACCAATGACGGCGGCGCGGGTATGATACAGGCGCTGGGCGCGAAACTGTGCGACGCCAATGGCACCGAGATCGGCTATGGCGGAGGCTGCCTGAACAGCCTCAACGCAATTGATATTTCGGGTCTTGATCCGCGATTACGCGCCTGCACGATTCGCGTTGCCTGCGACGTCACCAATCCGCTGGTGGGGGAAAAGGGTGCATCGCGAATTTTTGGACCGCAGAAAGGCGCGACCGAGGCGTTAATTGTCGAACTGGACGCCAATCTTGCCCATTACGCCGATATCATCAAAAAATCGCTACGGGTGGATGTCAGAGACGTTCCTGGCGCAGGCGCGGCGGGCGGTATGGGCGCGGCGCTGATGGCCTTTCTCGGCGCGGAGCTGAAAAGCGGTATCGAGATTGTGACCCAGGCGCTGAATCTGGAAGAGCATATCCACGACTGTACGCTGGTGGTGACTGGCGAAGGACGAATTGACAGTCAGAGCATTCACGGAAAAGTACCGGTCGGCGTGGCGAGCGTGGCGAAGAAATACCACAAGCCGGTGATAGGTATTGCCGGCAGCCTGACGCGTGACGTCGCGGTGGTGCACCAGCACGGTATTGATGCCGTGTTTAGCGTATTAAGCAGCATTGGCACGCTGGAAGAAGCCTTCCGGGGCGCATTTGACAATATTTACCGCGCTTCGCGAAATATTGCGGCCACGCTGGCGATGGGAATGCGCAGCGCGGGGTGACAAGGGCGCGTAAACCCTCTATACTTCGCGCCGAAGCTGACCAGACAGTCGCCGCTTCGTCGTCGTCCCTTTCGGGGGAGACAGGCGGAGGGGAGGAAAGTCCGGGCTCCATAGGGCAGGGTGCCAGGTAACGCCTGGGGGGGAAACCCACGACCAGTGCAACAGAGAGCAAACCGCCGATGGCCCACACACGTGGGATCAGGTAAGGGTGAAAGGGTGCGGTAAGAGCGCACCGCGCGGCTGGTAACAGTCCGTGGCACGGTAAACTCCACCCGGAGCAAGGCCAAATAGGGGTTCATAAGGTACGGCCCGTACTGAACCCGGGTAGGCTGCTTGAGCCAGTGAGCGATTGCTGGCCTAGATGAATGACTGTCCACGACAGAACCCGGCTTATCGGTCAGCTTCAACTCATTACTGAAACCCCGCCATCAGGCGGGGTTTTTGCTTTTGTGAAGCAGATGAATGCCTGTCCACGACGCTATACCCAAAAGAAAGCGGCTTACCGGTCAGCTTCAGCTCATTACTGACCCCCCCATCAGGCGGGGTTTTTGCTTTTGTGAAGCAGATGAATGCCTGTCCACAAGGATAACCATTCGGCAGGGGAGCGTATTGAACGCAATAGATTTCCCGATATGTGACAGGAAACACAAAACGCTGGCTTTGATTCTTTTTGCGACAGAAACAAAAAGCAAACGATCGCCTTCACAAAATTACTTGCTATAAAATCTATAAAAACTAGTGTTAATGGTTTGTTGGTAATGATAATGAATTGTATGCTTATATTTAATTATTGATAAAAGTAATGTTTATTTACAAACAAATACGGCAAAAAAATGTGATATGCCACAATATTTAACGTCATTTATGTTTTATATATAATTATATTTGATAAATTGCACATTAAATTTAATGACATATTTGAACGTTAATTGCACGATAATTGCTTGAAATATCATCATTCGCCGATTTTGAAAATAACCACAAGTTTATCGATGTTATCGCCATAAAATATTGTTATCCCCCCCTATTTTTTTGACTAAAATCAGACTAAAGCGACATTGTAATTATATAACTGTTTGAAAAATATAAATTTAATAATTTATTTGCCAGCTTCATAAAATAATGGCAAGGCAATTTGTGAGTGGTCGCACATATCCCCCTTTACGTAATTTGTTACACTCCACGCCGTCAACAAAGTTATTTACGCAGGTCGATATGAATACGTTTGCTCTCCCAAAAACTCAGCAGTTGGTGGTCTTTCAGGAAGTAATCAGAAGTGGTTCGATCGGATCTGCGGCGAAAGAATTAGGGTTAACTCAACCGGCGGTCAGTAAAATCATTAACGATATTGAAGCGTATTTCGGCGTTGAGTTGGTGGTGCGGAAAAACACCGGCGTCACCTTAACCCACGCAGGGCAGGTTTTACTCTCGTGGTCAGAGTCCATCACTCGCGAGATGAAAAACATGGTGAATGAGATGAACAGCATGACCGACAGCGCGGTGGTGGACGTCTCCTTCGGATTCCCGTCGCTGATTGGATTTACCTTTATGTCCGATATGATCCAGAAGTTCAAAGAGGTCTACCCGAAATCGCAGGTCTCTATGTATGAGGCGCAGCTCTCCTCGTTTCTGCCAGCGATTCGCGACGGACGACTGGACTTTGCTATTGGCACGCTCAGCGATGAAATGAAGTTACAGGATCTCCATGTCGAGCCGTTGTTCGAGTCAGAGTTCGTGCTGGTGGCGAATAAGTCCCGAACATGCACCGGCACCACCACGCTGGAATCGTTGCAAAACGAACAGTGGGTGCTGCCACAAACGAATATGGGCTACTACAGCGAACTCCTCACCACCCTGCAAAGAAATGGCATCAGTATTGAAAACATCGTTAAAACCGACTCCGTCGTCACCATTTATAATCTTGTTCTCAATGCCGATTTTTTAACTGTTATTCCATGTGACATGACCGCGCCTTTTGGTTCAAACCAGTTTATTACGCTCCCTGTAGAAGAATTATTACCCATTGCGCGATATGCTGCAATATGGTCTAAAAATTATCGTATTAAAAAAGCCGCCTCGGTGTTGGTGGAATTAGCGAAAGAGTATTCATCTTATAAAGGTCGCAGACGAAAGCAATTAATTGAAATCGATTAACCCAATTAAATTTAGTTAATCCAATATTAACGCCATCGCGCTGTATTTCAGCCGTTGGTCACGGTCATTTATTACTTTACAATAAGTAAGAGGTTACAATGCACATTACTTACGATCTACCGGTTGCCATTGACGATATCCTCGAAGCCAAAAAACGCCTGGCAGGAAAAATATATAAAACAGGCATGCCGCGTTCGAACTATTTTAGTGAGCGCTGTAAAGGTGAAATATTTCTCAAGTTCGAAAATATGCAGCGTACCGGTTCTTTTAAAATCCGCGGCGCGTTTAACAAGTTAAGTTCGCTGACGGATGCGGAAAAACGCAAGGGCGTGGTGGCCTGTTCCGCGGGCAACCACGCGCAGGGCGTATCGCTCTCCTGCGCGATGCTCGGTATTGACGGCAAAGTGGTGATGCCAAAAGGCGCGCCGAAATCAAAAGTTGCCGCGACCTGCGACTACTCCGCGGAGGTGGTGCTGCACGGGGATAACTTTAACGACACCATCGCCAAGGTCAGCGAAATTGTAGAAACCGAAGGCCGTATTTTTATTCCACCGTATGACGATCCGAAAGTCATTGCCGGGCAAGGCACAATTGGTCTGGAAATCATGGAGGATCTTTATGACGTCGATAACGTTATTGTACCTATTGGCGGCGGCGGTTTAATTGCCGGGATTGCCATCGCGATTAAATCCATTAACCCGACAATTAAAGTCATCGGCGTTCAGGCTGAAAACGTACACGGTATGGCGGCATCTTATCAGGCCGGAGAAATAACCACGCACCGAACGACCGGCACCCTGGCGGATGGTTGTGACGTTTCCCGCCCGGGTAATTTAACTTACGAAATTGTGCGTGAATTAGTGGATGACATAGTCCTCGTGAGCGAAGACGAAATACGCAACAGCATGATTGCCTTAATTCAGCGCAATAAAGTGGTGACAGAAGGCGCTGGCGCACTGGCTTGTGCCGCTTTATTAAGCGGGAAATTAGATAGCTATATCCAGAACAGAAAAACGGTCAGCATTATTTCTGGCGGCAATATCGATCTTTCTCGTGTATCGCAAATAACGGGTTTAGCAGACGCTTAACACCGGCTATTCATCTTTTCGTTGAGGATAGGATATGAGTACTACTGATAGCATTGTATCCAGCCAGACAAAACAGTCGTCCTGGCGTAAATCGGACACCACCTGGACACTGGGATTATTTGGTACCGCCATCGGCGCCGGAGTGCTGTTCTTCCCCATTCGCGCCGGATTTGGCGGCCTGATCCCCATTCTACTGATGCTGGTGCTGGCGTACCCCATCGCCTTTTACTGCCACCGGGCGCTGGCGCGCCTGTGCCTGTCCGGCTCGAACCCGTCCGGTAACATTACGGAAACGGTAGAAGAGCACTTTGGCAAGACGGGCGGCGTGGTGATCACGTTCCTCTACTTCTTCGCCATTTGTCCGCTGTTGTGGATTTACGGCGTGACCATTACCAACACCTTCATGACCTTCTGGGAAAACCAGTTGCAGTTGCCAGCCCTGAACCGCGGCTTTGTGGCGCTGTTCCTGCTCTTGCTGATGGCGTTTGTCATCTGGTTTGGTAAGGATCTGATGGTAAAAGTGATGAGCTATCTGGTCTGGCCGTTTATCGCCAGCCTGGTGCTGATTTCACTGTCGCTGATCCCGTACTGGAATTCGGCGGTGATCGATCAGGTCGATCTGAGCAACATCGCGCTGACCGGTCACGATGGCATTCTGGTCACCGTATGGCTCGGTATCTCCATTATGGTGTTCTCGTTTAACTTCTCGCCGATCGTCTCCTCGTTCGTGGTGTCGAAGCGCGAAGAGTATGAGAAAGATTTTGGCCGCGACTTTACCGAGCAGAAATGTTCACAGATCATCTCCCGCGCCAGCATGCTGATGGTCGCCGTGGTAATGTTCTTCGCCTTCAGCTGCCTGTTTACGCTCTCGCCGCAAAACATGGCGGATGCGAAAGCGCAGAACATCCCTGTGCTCTCTTACCTGGCGAACCACTTCGCCTCAATGTCCGGTACTAAGTCAACGTTCGCGACCACGCTGGAATACGGCGCGTCGATTATCGCGCTGGTCGCCATTTTCAAATCGTTCTTCGGGCACTATCTGGGCACGCTGGAAGGGCTGAACGGTCTGATCCTTAAGTTTGGCTATAAGGGCGATAAAACTAAAGTCTCGATGGGTAAACTCAATACCCTCAGCATGATCTTTATCATGGGGTCCACCTGGGTTGTGGCCTATGCCAACCCGAATATTCTGGACCTGATTGAAGCGATGGGCGCGCCGATTATCGCCTCGCTGCTCTGCCTGCTGCCGATGTACGCCATTCGTAAAGCGCCTTCGCTGGCGAAATACCGTGGCCGTCTGGATAACGTGTTTGTCACCGTCATTGGTCTGCTGACCATCCTGAACATCGTGTACAAACTGTTTTAAGCCTTAGGCTCAGGATGAGCGGAGTAGTGAAATGACTGAATTTCCTGTAGTTCTGGTAATTAACTGCGGTTCGTCTTCAATTAAGTTTTCAGTGCTGGATGCAACAAACTGCGACGTTTTAATGGCAGGTATTGCTGACGGCATTAACACTGAAAGCGCCTTCTTGTCGGTAAACGGAGGAGAGCCAGCAACGCTGGCTCACCACAGTTACGAAGGGGCATTAAAGGCGATCGCCTTCGAACTGGAAAAACGTAATTTAAACGACAGCGTGGCCTTAATTGGCCACCGCATCGCCCACGGTGGAAATATCTTTACCGCGTCGGCCATTATTACCGATGAGGTCATCGACAATATCCGCCGGGTTTCACCGTTAGCGCCGTTACATAACTATGCGAATCTGAGCGGAATAGAATCCGCACAGCAGTTATTTCCCGGCGTCACGCAGGTCGCTGTTTTTGATACCAGTTTTCATCAGACGATGGCGCCTGAGGCCTACCTGTACGGCCTGCCGTGGGAATATTACGAACAACTCGGCGTGCGGCGTTACGGCTTTCATGGCACGTCACATCGCTATGTGTCTCTGCGGGCGCATGCGCTGCTGGATCTTGCTGATGACGATTCAGGCCTGGTGGTGGCGCATCTTGGCAATGGCGCGTCTGTCTGCGCGGTTCGTAACGGGCAGAGCGTGGACACCTCAATGGGCATGACGCCGCTGGAAGGGCTGATGATGGGCACCCGCAGCGGCGATGTCGACTTCGGGGCGATGGCGTGGGTCGCCAGCGAAACCGGTCAGACCCTGAGCGATCTGGAGCGGGTGGTCAACAAAGAGTCCGGTCTGCTGGGAATTTCGGGTTTATCGTCCGACTTAAGAGTGCTGGAAAAAGCCTGGCATGAAGGACACGCGCGGGCGCAACTGGCGATCAAAACGTTCGTCCACCGTATCGCCCGCCATATCGCCGGGCATGCAGCGTCGTTACATCGTCTGGACGGCATTGTTTTCACCGGCGGTATCGGCGAGAACTCGGTCTTAATTCGTCGCCTGGTAGCAGAGCGTCTGGCGGTGCTGGGCGTTACGCTCGACAGTGACAGAAATAGCCTGCCGAATTCCCACGGCGAACGCATTATTTCCGCCAGCGATGCCCGGGTCATGTGCGCCGTTATTCCGACCAATGAAGAAAAAATGATTGCGCTTGATGCGATCCAGTTAGGCCGTATTCACGCGCCAGTGGAACTCGCTTAATTCATTGTTGTTCTGTAGAGAGATTATTTTTCATGAAGGTAAATATCGATACCAGCGATATGCTGTACGCCGACGCATGGCAGGGTTTTAAAGGTACGGACTGGAAAGAAGAAATTAATGTCCGTGATTTTATTCAGCACAACTATACGCCTTATGAAGGGGATGAATCTTTTCTCGCGGAAGCGACGCCAGCCACAACGGCGCTGTGGGAAAAGGTGATGGCGGGGATTCGCATCGAAAACGCGACCCATGCGCCGGTTGATTTCGACACTAATATCGCCACGACGATCACCGCGCATGACGCGGGCTATATCGAGCAGTCGCTGGAAAAAATCGTCGGTCTGCAAACGGACAAACCGCTCAAGCGTGCCCTGCATCCGTTTGGCGGCATCAATATGATCAAAAGCTCGTTTGAGGCTTATGGTCGCGAGATGGACCCACACTTCGAATACCTGTTCACCGAGCTACGAAAAACCCACAACCAGGGGGTTTTCGACGCCTATTCGCCGGACATGCTGCGCTGCCGTAAATCCGGCGTCCTGACCGGTCTGCCGGACGGCTATGGCCGCGGGCGAATTATTGGCGACTACCGCCGCGTGGCGCTGTACGGCATCCGCTATCTGGTGCGCGAGCGTGAACTGCAGTTCGCCGATCTCCAGTCAAACCTGGAGTGGGGGCAAAATCTCGAAGCCACCATCCGACTGCGCGAGGAGCTGGCGGAACACCGCCGCGCGCTGCTGCAAATGCAGGAGATGGCGGCAAAATATGGTTTCGATATCTCGCGTCCAGCGCGCAACGCTCAGGAAGCAGTACAGTGGCTCTACTTTGCCTACCTGGCGGCAGTGAAGTCGCAAAACGGCGGCGCGATGTCGCTGGGGCGTACCGCGTCGTTCCTCGATATCTACATTGAACGTGACTTCAAGGCGGGGATCCTGACAGAGCAACAGGCGCAGGAGTTGATCGATCATTTCATTATGAAGATCCGCATGGTGCGCTTCCTGCGTACGCCGGAATTCGACACCCTGTTCTCCGGCGATCCGATCTGGGCGACGGAAGTGATCGGCGGGATGGGGCTGGATGGTCGCACGCTGGTGACGAAGAACGCTTTCCGTTACCTGCATACGCTGCACACTATGGGGCCCGCGCCGGAACCAAACCTTACCGTGCTGTGGTCGGAAGCGCTGCCGGTGGCCTTTAAAAAGTACGCTGCGCAAGTATCTATCGTCACGTCGTCGCTGCAATACGAAAATGACGATCTCATGCGTACTGACTTTAACAGCGACGACTACGCGATCGCCTGTTGTGTTAGCCCGATGGTAATCGGTAAGCAGATGCAGTTCTTCGGCGCGCGCGCCAACCTCGCCAAAACGCTGCTGTACGCGATCAATGGCGGCGTGGATGAGAAGCTGAAAATCCAGGTTGGGCCAAAAACCGCGCCGCTGATGGACGATGTGCTGGATTATGACACCGTGATGGAAAGTCTCGACCACTTTATGGACTGGCTGGCGGTGCAGTACATCAGCGCGCTGAACATCATTCACTACATGCACGATAAGTATAGCTATGAAGCCTCGTTAATGGCGCTTCATGACCGCGACGTGTATCGCACCATGGCCTGCGGTATTGCCGGGCTGTCAGTGGCGGCGGACTCCCTTTCCGCCATCAAATACGCGAAGGTAAAACCGGTGCGCGACCATAACGGCCTGGCGGTCGATTTTGTTATCGAAGGCGACTACCCGCAGTACGGTAATAACGACGAGCGCGTCGACAGTATCGCCTGCGATCTGGTCGAACGTTTTATGAAGAAAATTAAGGTGTTGCCGACCTACCGCAATGCGGTGCCGACCCAGTCCATTCTGACCATTACCTCAAACGTGGTGTACGGGCAGAAAACCGGGAATACGCCGGACGGACGCCGTGCCGGTACGCCGTTCGCGCCGGGAGCCAACCCGATGCACGGACGCGACCGCAAAGGCGCGGTCGCCTCGCTGACCTCCGTGGCGAAGCTGCCATTCACCTATGCCAAAGACGGTATTTCATACACCTTCTCCATTGTGCCAGCGGCGCTGGGCAAAGAAGCTCCGGTGCGGAAAACCAACCTGGTCGGGCTACTTGATGGCTACTTCCATCATGAAGCGCATGTGGAAGGCGGTCAGCATCTGAACGTCAACGTCATGAACCGGGAAATGCTGCTGGATGCCATCGAACATCCGGAAAGCTACCCGAACCTGACGATTCGCGTTTCCGGTTATGCGGTGCGCTTTAACGCGCTCACCCGCGAGCAGCAGCAGGATGTCATCTCGCGGACTTTCACCCAGGCGATGTAACATTATCGGGGCGGTCAGCCGATCGCCCCTGGTCATAATGCGTATCAAACCTGGTCTCCACTGAACGGCATTCCGAGGGTGTAGATATGATTAGCGCATTCGATATTTTTAAAATAGGTATTGGTCCTTCCAGTTCCCACACCGTAGGGCCAATGAATGCAGGTAAGCGTTTTATCGATCAACTGGTCAACAGCGGTGACTTGCTGCGTACAACGCGCATCACGGTGGATCTGTATGGGTCGCTGTCGCTGACCGGAAAAGGCCATGCTACCGATACCGCCATCATCATGGGGCTGGCGGGTAACAGTCCGCAAAACGTCAATATTGACGCCATTCACGGGTTTATAGAGGCGGTCACTCGCAGCGGGCGTCTGCCGCTGGCGGAAGGCGCGCATGTCGTTGATTTTCCGGTGACGGACAGCATTCTGTTTCACGGCGAAACGCTTCCCCGTCACGAAAACGGTATGCGCATCAGCGCCTGGGAACACCAGCGCCAGTTGTTGAGTAAAACCTACTATTCGATTGGCGGTGGGTTTATCGTCGATGAAGAGCATTTTGGTCAGGCCCACGATGTCGAAGCCCCTGTGCCTTACGATTTCCATTCGGCGAGCGAACTGCTCAGGCTGTGTGAGCGCAACGGGCTGTCGGTCTCCGGACTGATGATGCAAAACGAACTGGCGCTGCGCAGTAAGGCGGAAATCGACGACGGATTTGCCCGTATATGGGACGTTATGCGCGCCGGAATCGAGCGAGGCATGAATACCGAAGGCGTACTGCCCGGTCCGCTCAATGTACCGCGGCGGGCGGTGGCGCTGCGGCGCTTGCTGGTGTCCAGCGATAACCTTTCCAGCGATCCAATGAACGTTATCGACTGGATCAACATGTTCGCCCTCGCGGTCAGTGAGGAGAACGCCGCGGGCGGACGTGTGGTGACAGCGCCCACTAACGGGGCGTGCGGGATTATCCCGGCGGTGCTGGCCTACTACGATAAGTTTCGCCGTCCGGTGAACGCCAATTCTATCGCCCGCTACCTGCTGGCGGCAGGCGCTATTGGCGCGCTATATAAGATGAATGCGTCGATCTCCGGCGCGGAGGTGGGCTGTCAGGGAGAGATCGGCGTAGCGGCGTCAATGGCGGCGGCAGGGCTGACGGAGCTGCTCGGCGGGAGTCCGGCGCAGGTGTGCATTGCGGCAGAAATCGCCATGGAACATAACCTCGGCTTAACCTGCGATCCGGTGGCCGGACAGGTGCAAATCCCCTGTATTGAACGCAACGCGATCAATGCGGTAAAAGCGGTTAACGCCGCGCGCATGGCCCTGCGTCGCACTTCGCAGCCGCGCGTGTCGCTCGATAAAGTCATTGAAACTATGTACGAAACCGGCAAAGACATGAACGACAAATACCGCGAAACGTCACGCGGCGGGCTGGCGATCAAGGTGGTTTGCAGTTAGCCTACGCCCCGGTCCGGTAAAAAAAGCACACTTCGGTGTGCTTTTTTTATTGTGATCGCTATCAAATTAAGAAATTAATGCCTTTAAGTGGCGGTTAAGGGGGAAATTTTTCTTAACACAGGGAAAATACAGGGGTTTGTTTGTGAAGTTTTTCTCTGCGCCCGGGCGTATGATTTTTTTCATACTAACAACTCGCCTGCACACCTGTACCGCGTATCGCCCTGATGCGGCACGACAAAAATATAAAAACTTACCCTACATATTGAGCGAGAATTTTATGGAAACGGCAACGAACAGCAGTGTGATACCTGGTGTCTCCAGCCCGGCGCGCCGGGCCGGTATGACCGAAAGCGAATGGCGTGAAGCGATCAAATTCGACAGCACCGACACCGGCTGGGTCATTATGAGTATCGGGATGGCAATTGGCGCGGGGATTGTTTTTCTCCCGGTCCAGGTGGGGCTGATGGGGTTATGGGTCTTCCTGCTCTCTTCGGTCATTGGCTACCCGGCAATGTATCTGTTCCAACGACTGTTTATTAACACCCTGGCGGAATCGCCGGAATGTAAAGATTATCCGAGCGTTATCAGCGGCTACCTCGGCAAAAACTGGGGTATTTTGTTGGGCGCGCTGTATTTTGTGATGCTGGTGATCTGGATGTTTGTTTATTCCACCGCAATCACCAATGACAGCGCCTCTTATCTGCATACCTTTGGCGTCACGGAAGGATTACTCTCCGACAGCCCGTTCTATGGTCTGGTGCTCATCTGCATCCTGGTCGCCATCTCCTCGCGCGGTGAGAAACTGCTGTTCAAAATCTCCACCGGTATGGTGCTGACCAAACTTTTGGTGGTCGCGGCGCTGGGCGTGTCGATGGTGGGGATGTGGCATTTGTACAATATTGGCGCGCTGCCGCCGATGGCGCTGCTGGTGAAAAACGCGATCATCACGCTGCCGTTTACCCTGACCTCAATCCTGTTTATTCAGACCTTAAGCCCGATGGTGATTTCCTATCGCTCCCGCGAAAAATCCATTGAGGTCGCGCGCCACAAAGCGCTGCGCGCGATGAACATCGCCTTCGGCATTTTGTTTGTGACCGTTTTCTTCTACGCCGTCTCCTTTACGCTGGCGATGGGCCACGATGAAGCGGTGAAAGCCTATGAGCAAAACATTTCCGCGCTGGCGATCGCCGCACAGTTTATTAGTGGCGCGGGCGCAGGCTGGGTAAAAGTGGTCAGCGTGATCCTCAATATTTTTGCCGTAATGACCGCGTTCTTTGGCGTTTACCTGGGCTTTCGTGAGGCTACCCAGGGGATTGTGATGAACATCCTGCGCCGCAAAATGCCCGCCGAGAAGATCAACGAAACGCTGGTGCAGCGCGGCATTATGCTGTTCGCCATTTTACTGGCCTGGAGCGCCATTGTGCTCAATGCACCGGTGCTCAGCTTTACCTCAATCTGTAGCCCCATTTTCGGCATGGTGGGCTGTCTGATCCCGGCCTGGCTGGTTTACAAAGTTCCTGCACTGCACAAATACAAAGGGGCGTCGTTATATCTGATTATCGTCACCGGTTTGCTGCTGTGCGTATCTCCGTTCCTGGCATTCTCCTGATTGACTTTGAAGGTTGTTGTTATGTTTGAGACTACAGAAAATCCGTTGTGGCAGCGTTTTATCCTCGCCGTACAGGAGGAAGTCAAACCGGCGCTGGGCTGTACGGAACCTATTTCACTGGCGCTGGCGGCGGCGGTTGCCGCTGCCGAACTGGATGGCGCGGTTGAACGTATCGACGCCTGGGTCTCGCCAAACCTGATGAAAAACGGGCTGGGCGTAACGGTTCCCGGAACCGGAATGGTAGGACTGCCTATCGCCGCCGCGCTCGGCGCGCTGGGCGGAAACAGTCAGGCCGGGCTGGAGGTGCTGAAAGACGCCTCCGCACAAGCTATCCATGACGCGAAAGCGATGCTGAGCGCCGGAAAGGTATCGGTGATGCTGCAACAGCCCTGCGACGAGATCCTTTTTTCCCGTGCGAAGGTCTACAGCCGCGACGGTTGGGCCTGCGTGACCATCGTCGGCGGGCATACCAACATCGTGCGCATCGAAACGCACGCTGGCGTGAAGTTTGCTCAGGACACGCGGACGGACGGCGATGAGCAGGACTCTCCGTTGGCGGTGTTGTCCACGACCTCGCTCGAGGAGATTCTGGCGTTTGTGAATAACGTCCCGTTTGACGACATTCGTTTCATTCTCGACGCTGCCCGGCTCAACGGCGCGCTGTCGCAGGAAGGGCTGCGCGGCAGTTGGGGACTGCACATCGGCGCGACGCTGGAAAAACAGTGCGCGCGCGGACTGCTGGCGAACGATCTCTCTACGGCGATTATTATCCGCACCAGCGCGGCGTCCGATGCGCGCATGGGAGGGGCGACGCTGCCGGCCATGAGCAACTCCGGCTCCGGCAATCAGGGGATTACCGCCACGGTACCGGTGATGGTGGTGGCGGAGCACTTCGGCGCCGACGAGGAAAAACTGGCGCGCGCGCTGATGCTTTCTCACCTGAGCGCGATCTACATCCATCATCAGCTTCCGCGTTTGTCGGCTTTGTGTGCGGCGACTACGGCGGCAATGGGGGCGGCGGCGGGGATGGCGTGGCTGGTGGATGGGCGCTACAGCACCATCTCCATGGCGATCGGCAGCATGATCGGCGACGTTAGTGGGATGATTTGCGACGGTGCGTCAAACAGTTGTGCGATGAAGGTGTCGACCAGCGCGTCGGCAGCGTGGAAAGCCGTGTTGATGGCGCTGGACGACACGGCGGTAACCGGCAACGAAGGCATCGTGGCGCACAACGTGGAACAGTCCATTTCCAACCTGTGCGCGCTGGCGTGTCATTCTATGCAGCAAACGGACAAGCAGATCATCGAGATCATGGCCCGTAAAGCGCAGTAAGGGAGGCAACAGGCGGAAGGGGTCAGACGGTGGCCTCTTCCTCGGCGAGCCGCACTTCGGCGTCGGCGACAATCGCCTCCAGCTCGGTCAACATCTCCTCGTAGCCAAAACGACGGGAAGCGACCGGGGTTTCTGCTGCCGCGGTAGGTTTCGCGGCAGCCTGTTTTTTGATTTTCTTACTCATAAGCAACTCCATTTACCGGCTACACCGGCAAATCTATCAGCAAAGCGCGCAGCGGCGAATCGGCGACGAGCGTTATGTTAGCTTCATCACGAATAAACGCGCCGTCGCCGCAGGTCAGCGCCTCGCGGGCTTCATCGTGCGTGACCGCGTGAAACGTACCGTGAATCGACTGCAGATAGGCACGGGGACCATGCAGTTGAAAGCGCAGGGATTCTCCCGCTTCCAGTTCAACATGATGCACCCACACCTGCTGACGCAGTTGCAGACTGCCGTTCTCGCCGTCAGGAGAGGCGATCAGCTGTTGCTTCGCTTTTTCAAGCGTGGTTTTCTGCACAGACGCGTTTTCGCGTTCAGGACAGGCGTCAAGCCACAGCTGCATGCGTGTTAACGGCTTGTCCTTACTGATGTTATGTTCGCTGTAGCTAATACCCGGCTGCGTGGCGAGCAACAGCGCTTCGCCCGCTTTGGCCTGGACATGGTTGCCGTCGCTGTCGCGATATTCGGCAACCCCTTCCAGAATCAGGTTTAAAATATCCACCTTCGGGTAGGTGCGCGGCTGAAAAGCGGCGCCGGGCGCCAGCACTTCCTGATTGAGCACGCGCAGTGAGGCGTAGCCCAGCAGTTTCGGGTCGAAGTAGTGTCCAAAGGAAAAAGTGTAACGGGCCTGCAGCCATCCGTAGTCCGCTTGTCCGCATTGTTTGGCTGTTCGGGTAGTAATCATAATTCTTGACCTCTCTTTACTCCCTTTTATGTTAAGGGGCTGGACGCTACATTGTTAGCCAGATATTCTGCCCGGTATGTTCAAATTTCCTGAATGAGAACGATATGGCCAAAGAAAGGGCATTAACGCTCGAAGCGTTGCGCGTGATGGATGCGATAGACCGTCGCGGCAGCTTTGCGGCGGCGGCGGATGAACTGGGGCGCGTGCCGTCTGCGCTCAGTTACACCATGCAGAAGCTGGAAGAGGAACTGGATGTGGTGCTGTTTGACCGCTCCGGGCACCGCACAAAATTCACCAATGTCGGACGCATGTTGCTGGAAAGAGGCCGCGTTCTTCTCGAAGCGGCGGATAAACTGACTACCGATGCCGAAGCGTTGGCCCGGGGATGGGAAACACATTTGACCATTGTAACGGAAGCGCTGGTGCCGACGCCGTCCTTTTTCCCGCTTATCGACAAGCTGGCGGCCAAAGCCAACACGCAGCTATCGGTCATTACCGAAGTGCTGGCAGGCGCCTGGGAACGTCTGGAGCAGGGGCGGGCAGATATTGTTATCGCCCCGGACATGCACTTTCGCTCGTCGTCAGAAATCAATTCGCGCAAATTATACACTCTGATGAATGTTTATGTGGCTGCGCCGGATCACCCTATCCATCAGGAGCCAGAACCGCTTTCTGAAGTGACGCGCGTGAAATATCGCGGCGTGGCGGTGGCGGATACCGCCCGCGAGCGCCCGGTGTTGACCGTACAATTGCTGGATAAGCAGCCGCGTCTTACCGTCAGTACAATTGAGGATAAGCGTCAGGCGCTGCTGGCGGGGCTTGGGGTGGCGACGATGCCTTATCCGTTGGTGGAACATGATATCGCTGAAGGGCGACTGCGGGTTGTCAGTCCTGAATCGACCAGTGAGATCGACATTATTATGGCCTGGCGGCGAGACAGTATGGGCGAGGCGAAAGCCTGGTGTCTGCGTGAGATTCCGAAACTGTTTATTGGAAAGTAATATTTGCTGGAACAATGAAATTCGGGGCAAATATATTGCCCCGAAAAATCTTAATTAATCTCACCCTGCTTAGGGTCTGCGCCGAAACGGTTATTTCCGGCGGTGCCGTTCTGGCACATAAAGACGATAAGCACAATCGCCCCGACAATCGGAATCAGGCTAATCAGCAACCACCAGCCAGAGCGCTCGGTATCGTGCAGACGGCGAACCGCCACGGCAATACTCGGCAGCAAAACGGCGAGGCTATAAATTATCGTGATGTACGGCGTTTCCATGCCGATAACGGCTTGAATAACGTTCAGAATTGCGCTGATGATCATGTTGATCAGCACAAACATCCAGTACTCTTTCCTGCGCGCACGTCCCGTAAAAAGGGCATAATTTTTTAATACACCTATATACCAATCCATTAAATATCCTTATTAGTGCTAAAAAAAGTCGCAGAAATATATCACGCTATATCGCTGAGGTCATTTTTATTATGCAAACTTAGGAATATTTCATGTTAATATTCGTATTAATAATAATATGATTAGATATAAATAAGATGTGAATGGATAAACGCACAGACAACAAAAAGAATATTTACCGTATAAAATTAAAAAGGCAGCATTTTTTTCTGCCTTTTTGGGTTCTTATGGCAGGGTTTTCGGATCCGGGCCGAAGCGGTTTTCGCCAGACGTACCGTCCTGACAGTTAAAGATAATAATAACCAGCCAGCCGATGACGGGAATGAGTAACAGTAACAGCCACCATGCAGATCGATCGGTGTCGTGCAGGCGTCGGAACTGAACCGCCCACCACGGCAGAAACACAAGGATCCCATACAGGGTTGTGAGTACGCCTTCTCCGCCTGCGCGTTGCCAGCCCAGGATTTTATCCAGCACGCCCAGAACGAACGTTAAGATGACGTTGACCAGAATAAACATCCAGTACTCTTTGCGCCGGGCGCGACCACCGAACCCGATGTAGTTTCGTAGAACTTTTAAATACCAATCCATTTTCGCCTCAACCTTGGGTCAATCACTTGTTTTTAAAGCAATCAAATTAAGAATAGCTGCGAATGATCGGGGGGTAAATATTTGTGAACGGAATGAGGCCAGGTAGGCAGAAAAAGAAAGAAGCGCCGCCATCCGTGGATGGCGGCAGGGTGTTACGCGAAGCGGGTGTCGCGCCCGTGAGGCTCGCTGAGATCCTGCCACGGACCGATGGAAATGATCCCCGTCGGGTTGATGGTCTTATGGCTTCGGAAGTAGTGCGTGCGAATATGGTCAAAATTCACCGTTTCCGCAATCCCCGGCATCTGGTAAATATCGCGCAGGAAACCGTAAAGGTTGAGATAGTCGCTGATGCGATGCTTGTCGCATTTAAAATGCGTCACGTACACCGGATCAAAACGGATCAGCGTGGTCCACAGACGAATATCCGCCTCAGTTAAGCGATCGCCGGTAAGAAAACGATGCTGACCGAGGATCTGCTCCAGGCGCGCCAGATGGGTAAAGACATTGTTAACCGCGTCGTCATAGGCCTGCTGGCTGGTGGCGAAACCGGCTTTATAAACGCCGTTATTGACGTTGTCATAAATCCAGCCGTTCAGTTCGTCGATCTTACCGCGGAGATCGGCAGGGTAGTAGTCGCCTGCTTTGGCGCCCAGCGCATCAAACGCCGTATTAAACATGCGGATGATTTCTGCGGATTCATTGCTGACGATAGTGTGGTTCTTTTTATCCCACAGTACCGGTACGGTCACCCGACCGCTGTAATGCGGGTCGGCGTGTAGATACAGTTGATACAGAAATTCGTGTTGATACAGAGTATCACCTGTCGCAGCCGGGAAGTTGTCGTCAAAGGTCCAGCCATTTTCCAGCATTAAGGGATTGACGACGGAAACGGAAATAAACGGCTCCAGCCCTTTTAACTTGCGCAGGATCAGCGTACGGTGCGCCCACGGGCAGGCGAGCGAAACGTACAGGTGATAACGATCTTTTTCCGCCGCAAAGCCGCCTTCACCGGAAGGACCGGGTGCGCCATCGGCAGTGAGCCAGTTACGGAATGCCGATACCGAACGCTGAAATTTGCCGCCGGTGGATTGGGTGTCGTACCAGGTGTCATGCCAGACGCCGTCAATCAGTTGTCCCATGTTTCTCTCCTTTACACGCTTCGTTGTAGGCCGACTCGAAGCAACGCGAAATCCATTAGGTATGGATAGCAAAAACGAGGAGAAGGTCTCCTCGTTTTACGTTCATCAAGTATAGTGCGTTTACCACTTTTTATTCAGCACGCGGTCGATACTGAACGCGCCCGGACCGGTGATGGCCAACAGCAGGAAGCCGCCAGCGATGGTCAGGTTTTTCATGAACATCAGTGAGTTCACCCCTTCCGCGAAATTACTGTGGAACAGAAACGCGGTCAGAAGCGTAAAACCGGCAGTAAACAGGGCGGTGGTGCGGGTCAGGAAACCAAACAGAATCGCCAGGCCGCCGCCAAACTCAAGCAGGATTACCAACGGTAACATAAAGCCAGGCACGCCCATGGCTTCCATATACTGTTGTGTACCCGCGTAACCGGTAATCTTTCCCCATCCTGCGGTAATAAACAGGATTGGCATCAGAATACGCGCGACCAGTACACCAACATCTTCTAATTTTTTCATTTTACTCTCCAGGAAACCACTCAGGCTGCTGATTATGTTTTTTAGCGCAATGGCGCGGTACTCCGCGTCACTGCTGTCGATGGAGAGAATCATAAACGTGAGTAATGAGAATTGTTAGCAAGGAAAACTGTCAAATTTCTTCAATAATTTTGATGAATATAAGATAGGGTGCTGAACAGCGACGATGGCGTATTGTGCCAGTGGGGGTTATGCGCTCAATAAGTGGGGAAAAAAGGAGAGGCCCGATAAGCGAAGCGCCATCGGGCAGAAGGCGTTCGGCCTACGCATTCAACGTCTTTTTGAATAACCGCCAGGCCGTCCAGGCACCGAATCCACGTCTTGCCCAGCGTACCAGCATATTTGGATGACGCACGGTCCAGATCGCCATCACGCTGCTGCCCACCAGCGCCCATGAACGCAGACTCAGGAGCGTGTTCCAGCCGCGATCGTAGGCGCCCGTGGCTTCCAGCCAGTCACGGCGACTGGCTGAAAGATCCAGCCTTTGCTGCTGGATCTCGCTAAGCAGTCGGGCCTTACGCTGTGCACGTTCGACTTTACCGCTCACGGCTCTCCTCCTCGAGAATTTGCCTGTCGTTCGCCAGTTCATGCCGCGTATGGCGAAGCAGCGTGGACTGACGCGCTTTGCGTAACGTCCATATGCCGCCAATCAGCGCCAGAACCAGCAGTACGACCGTGGTGGCAATCATCGCGTTGAGCCGGTACTGCGGATCAACGGCCCAGATCACCAGCACCATCAGGCTCATCAAACCAAATGCAGCGAAAAGCATGGTGAGTCCCAGCATCAGCAGCAACTGAAAGAGGTTAGCCTTTTCTTCTTCAAGCTCAACCACCGCCAGACGCAGCCGGGTTTCCACCATCTCTACCAGAATAGAGACGATTCGCTGCCCGATGCCCAGAACGCTTTTACCGGGCCCTTGCGCGTGATGAGTGTCCGCCATAATTAGCGACGCGACAGCAGTACGCCCAGCACTACGCCAACCGCAGCACCAATACCTACGCCAGTCCATGGATTTTCGCGAACATAGTCGTCTGCACGCGCAGCGGCTTCACGGGTCTGCTTCGCGATAGCATCACCGGTTTCACCAAGACGATAGCGGCTCTCTTTCAGCGCACGTTCGGCTTTGCTACGGATCTTACTCAACTCTTCTTTCGATTTTTCGCCAGAGGAGTTCAGCACTTCTTCCAGCGTATCGGTCAGGGATTTCAACTCAGCGCGCAGATGTTCCGAAGTAGTATCTTTCGACATAGTTTTTCTCCAGATGAGTAAGGGGTTAGGGTTGCTTAGTAGTCGCGAGCTTCCAGCTCTTTCAGCTCGGCCTCTGCTTCAGCCAGCTTGCGCTCACGTTTGGCAATTTTGTCCGCATCGCCTTTTTGCTTCGCTTCCACGAGATCCTGTTTACGCTCAGTAATCTCTTCTTTTTGCTCAGCAATCTTTTCCTGATGTTCCGCGCGCAGTTTACTGTCAGTGCAGTTGGCTTTGACTTCACTGAGCGCTTTCTTCAGCCCATCGATACGGTGTTGATTATTGTGTTTCTCGGCATAGCTGATTTCCCGTTGAATATCCTGCTCCTTCTGTTGGCAGAGCGTATTGGCGTAACTGCCAGCACTAAGAGCAAAAAGGGTAATAGCTAAAGCGATGCGGTGTTTCATTCTTGAACCTTCCATTGTGATTCGTTCCCGTGAAGTCAGGAACGAGAATCCAGATGACAACGCGATGGAGTGACCCACCGCTTTATTAATCATAGACATTAAACGGGGAAATCACCAAAGTGGGTGACGGGATTCGGATTCCTGGCGATATTATCCTACCCGATGTGGGGTATCGCGCAAACGCGACAGCCACTGTACGGCCTGGCTGTCATTATCCTGCTGAGCAATGATATAGCCCTGCGGCAGGGTTTTATCGAGCACCGCTTTTGCCGCGGCGCTTTGGGCGCTGGAATCGAACGTGATCAGCAGCGTATCTTTCTGTGGCGTGATGCTTTTAAAGCGAATACCGTTGGCGTCAAGATGATGCCAGATAGAGAAACCGTCGGGCACGCTTGCCCCCTGATGAACGGCGCGGATCGCGAGAGTTGAATCCTGCTGGCGAATGGCCGACCAGACCAGTAGCAGACTGCCCAGCACCAGCAGGAACGCGGTACTCAAGGCCAGTTGCTTCAGCGTTATGCGCGGTTTCAGCATCCCTTACCCTCGGTTCCCGTATTTCTTTTTCCACAAGACCACCAGCGAACCGGCAAGGCCAAAGACCAGCAGGACGACCGGCAGCAACATCAGGCAGGACATCAGTTGGTCTTCATATTTCAAAAAGACCGGTGTTTTGCCCAGCAGATAGCCCAACGTGGTCAGAATAAGCACCCACAGCAGGCCGCTCATCCAGTTGAAAAACTGAAAGCGCGCATTATTAAGGCCGGACAACCCTGCGATGGTGGGCAACAGGGTACGCACAAATGCAATAAAACGGCCAATAAGCAGTGCTGAAAGCCCATGCTTATGGAACAGATGGTGCGCGCGTTGATGATAGTGCGCGGGCAGATGCGAGAGCCAGTTTTGCACGGTGCGGGTATTCCCCAGCCAGCGTCCCTGAATATAGCTCAGCCAGCAGCCCAGGCTGGCGGCGGTGGTGAGCAGCAAAATGGTTTGCGGATAGCCCATTGCGCCTTTCGCAATCAGCACGCCGACCAGAACCAGCAGACTGTCGCCGGGTAAAAAGGCGGCAGGCAGCAACCCGTTTTCCAGGAACAGAATCATAAATAAAACAAAATACAGCATGCCAATCATGGAAGGATTGGCCAGAGTTTCAAAATCCTGCGCCCACAGAGCGTGCAGTAATTGGGTCAAAAGTTCCATTCAGTATTCCTGGTGAATCGGTTAACGTCACGCCGGTTTCAGGAGTTTGCTATGCCGCATCATTTATCAACTTTTTTGTATGGTGTGCGAACGGCGCAAAGTCACGGCCTGAACTAATCCCTGTAAAGTGGTGAAGTAAGCAAGCACTAACAAACATAAATTCGATTTGCATCTAATTGTAACAAAGGTCAACGGAGTCCGTTATAGAAATTACGCGTCCCTGAGGTCTGATTTTGCTTATCGTAGTGGAGTGAGGCGAGAGGATTTACACAGGCTGACACTTTATACCTTTCGCTTACTGTCAGGCGTGCAGACAGGCGCAGCGGCGCGCCTGTCGGAGAAAGAACGTTTATTTTGCCGCGTTGACGGCGGTATCAAGATGAACCACTGGATTTTCAGCAAAAAGATAACGGTCAGCGTTAAATTCGAAATCGTCGCTGGTTTCGTTAAACAGCATGATTTTGGTGTTTTCGAGATGCTGCCACATTGCCAGTTTGGCGGCG
Organism: Citrobacter sp. R4; assembly: GCF_026719175.1. NCBI lineage: Bacteria > Pseudomonadati > Pseudomonadota > Gammaproteobacteria > Enterobacterales > Enterobacteriaceae > Citrobacter > Citrobacter sp. R4. The sequence continues at coordinate 524,350 of NZ_JAPPSU010000002.1, read as the reverse complement.
TTCGGATCTTTACGAATCAGCGCCTTAAGGATTTGATCGTGATCGTCGCACCAGTTGTCCACGGTGCGCGCATCAATGTGTTCGTGCAGTTTTTTCCAGTAGGGGTTATGGCTGCGCTGGGTCCACATTTTTTCGACAATCGCCGCCAACGCGGAGTTTTGCGTCGCTAACGCCACCTGAATGTGAAACTGCAGATCCCATTCGGAATCGCGAAAGCACTTTTCGTTGCGCGCTTTCTCCTGGATCTCCATCAACTTCATGATGTCCTGCTTGGTCACCTGGGTCGCGGCAAATTCAGCAATATTGCTTTCAATCAGCTGACGCGCCTGTAGCAGTTCGAACGGTCCGTAATTGGCGAACTCCAGCGACTCGTCGGCCGCCTGATGATAGCGAGGCTGATTAGAAATGACGTGAATACCCGAACCTTTACGCACTTCGACAAAACCTTCCACTTCCAGCATGATAATGGCTTCACGAACCACGGTGCGGCTGACGTTCTTTTCATCGGCAATAAAACGCTCTGCGGGCAGTTTATCGCCCACCAGGTAGACGCCCTGCTCAATACGCTCTTTCAGGTCAGCGGCAAGTTGTTGATACAAACGACGGGGTTCAGTGATTTCCATATGCGCTCCAGGCATGATACGGCAGACTCTATTTGTTATACCACTTTCGCGAGTTTCGCTCCACTCACAGAGACGAAAAAGCCGCCCTGGAGCAGGCGGCTTAGGTCAGCCGGGCAGGTAAAGCGCTCCGGCACAGGCTCTGGATTGCAGGTTAGCTTTGCGTAGCCGGTTTATTCACCTGCGGACCGGCATCGACATCGCTGGCCGGTTTGTTTTGTAGAACGGTCCAGATGACCAACGCGCCCAGCAGGTCAAACACCGCCAACACAGCAAACAGCGGGCTAAAGCCGATGGTATCCGCCAGCGCGCCTACCACCAGGGCGAACAGGGTGCTCGCCAGCCAGGCGGACATCCCGGTCAGGCCATTCGCGGTGGCCACTTCGTTGCGGCCAAAGACGTCAGAGGAGAGGGTAATCAACGCGCCGGACAACGCCTGGTGAGCAAAACCCCCTACGCACAGCAGCATGATGGCAATGTATGGGCTGGTGAACAGGCCGATCATCCCCGGACCAATCATCAGTACCGCGCCGAGGGTGACCACCATTTTACGCGACACGATCAGGTTTACGCCGAACCAGCGCTGGAACAGCGGCGGCAGATAGCCCCCGACGATACAGCCCAGGTCGGCAAACAGCATAGGCATCCAGGCGAACATGGCGATTTCTTTCAGGTTAAAGCCATACACCTTAAACATGAACAGCGGGATCCACGCGTTGAACGTACCCCATGCCGGTTCCGCCAGGAAGCGTGGCAGGGCGATCCCCCAGAACTGGCGGTTGCGCAGGATCTGCAGCAGCGACATTTTCTTTGCGCTGTTGGTCTGATGCTGTGCTTCCTGACCGTTAATAATGTAGTCACGCTCTTCGTCCGTCAGTTTTTTCTGGTCGCGCGGGTGTTTGTAGAAAATCAGCCATGCCATCGCCCAGATAAAGCTCAGGGCGCCGGAGATGATGAACGCCATCTGCCAACTGTGCATCACAATCGCCCAGACGACCAGCGGCGGGGCAATCATCGCACCGATAGAGGAGCCAACGTTAAAATAACCCACCGCAATGGAGCGCTCTTTCGCCGGAAACCACTCAGAACTGGCTTTCAGGCCAGCCGGGATCATCGCGGCTTCGGCTGCGCCGACCGCGCCACGCGCCAGCGCCAGCCCGCCCCAGCTTCCCGCCAGTGCCGTTGCGCCACAGAAAACGGCCCACAATACGGCAAACATCGCGTAACCCACTTTGGTGCCGAGAACGTCAAGCACGTAACCGGCAACGGGTTGCATAACCGTGTAAGCAGCAGAGTAGGCTGCGATGATATAGGAATACTGTTGGGTGGAGATGTGTAACTCTTCCATCAGAGTCGGCGCAGCTGCCGCCACAGTGTTACGCGTCAGATACCCGAGCACGGTGCCAAGCGTCACCAGTGCGATCATGTACCAACGTAACCCTTTAATTTTACGCATGTAAAACCTCATCGTTTTGTTATTTCCGCCAGGAACGCGGCCATCATCCAGCGTAGGGCGGAGGATGTTCTTCTCACGAAGGGCGTAACCGAAAAAAGCCGGTACTCCCCGAACGTTGCCATTAAGTCGTTGTGCTCATTCGGTTTCCGTACCGGTCAATCCGATGATGAATTCATCGGTAATAATGCATTCCGTCAGCTTATGTATCGCGACGGCAGAAAGATAACTTGTCATACAACTTTAAAAGGTGAGAGCCATCACAAAAGTGCTATTCTTAGCAGGGTCATTATTTCTTTACAGGAAGGCCAGTCGTGGCGCGGCCTGGGACGGTTTTTACCTCCAGAAGGGTAACGTTTTTGTCAGGGTTTATTGATCTGGCTCACGAAAATATCTTCGGATAGTGGAAATTGGTGTGATAACTTTGTCAGCATCGCAACATAAGCAATCTGACGCACTCGATGAGAGGAAGACGATAATGACCCCGTTTATGACTGAAGATTTTCTGCTGGATACCGAATTTGCCCGCCGCCTGTATCATGATTACGCTAAAGAACAGCCGATCTTCGACTACCACTGCCATTTGCCGCCGCAGCAAATCGCCGAAGACTACCGTTTCACGAACCTGTATGACATCTGGCTGAAGGGCGACCACTACAAATGGCGCGCGATGCGAACCAACGGCGTGCCTGAGCGGCTGTGTACCGGCGACGCGTCCGATCGCGAGAAGTTCGACGCCTGGGCGGCAACCGTTCCGCATACCATCGGCAATCCGCTGTATCACTGGACTCACCTCGAACTGCGTCGCCCGTTTGGCATCACCGGTAAGCTGCTGTCACCGTCTACCGCTGATGAGATCTGGAATGAGTGCAACGACCTGCTGGCGCAGGATCGCTTCTCCGCGCGCGGGATCATGCAGCAAATGAACGTGAAAATGGTCGGCACTACCGACGATCCGATCGACTCGCTGGAGCACCATGCGAAGGTGGCGCAGGACAGCAGCTTCGCCATTAAAGTGCTGCCAAGCTGGCGTCCGGACAAAGCTTTCAACATTGAACAGGCGACCTTCAATGATTACATGGCGAAGCTGGGTGAAGTGTCCGATACCGACATCCGCCGCTTTAGCGATCTGCAAAGCGCGCTGACCAAACGTCTGGATCATTTCGCCGCCCACGGCTGTAAAGTCTCTGACCACGCGCTTGATGTGGTGCTGTTTGCGGAGGCGAATGAAGCCGAACTGGACGGCATCCTGGCGCGCCGTCTGGCGGGCGACGCCCTGAGCGAACACGAAGTGGCGCAGTTCAAAACGGCGGTGCTGGTGTTCCTCGGCGCGGAATATGCCCGTCGCGGTTGGGTCCAGCAGTATCACATCGGCGCGCTGCGCAATAACAACCTTCGCCAGTTCAAACTGCTGGGGCCGGACGTGGGCTTTGACTCCATCAATGACCGTCCGATGGCAGAAGAACTGTCTAAATTACTCAGCAAGCAGAACGAAGAAAACCTGCTGCCAAAAACCATTCTCTACTGCCTGAACCCGCGTGATAACGAAGTGCTGGGAACGATGATCGGTAACTTCCAGGGCGAAGGGATGCCGGGCAAAATGCAGTTCGGTTCCGGCTGGTGGTTTAACGATCAGAAAGACGGGATGGAACGTCAGATGACACAACTGGCGCAGTTGGGCCTGTTAAGCCGCTTCGTGGGCATGCTGACTGACAGCCGCAGCTTCCTGTCGTATACCCGTCATGAATACTTCCGCCGCATTCTGTGCCAGATGATCGGCCGCTGGGTGGACGCGGGCGAAGCCCCGGCAGACATTCAGCTGTTGGGCGAGATGGTAAGAAACATTTGCTTTAACAATGCGCGTGACTACTTCGCCATTGAGCTCAACTAAGGTTCGGGGTTGATATGCAATACATCAAGATCCATGCGCTGGATAACGTTGCGGTAGCGCTGGCCGATTTGGCGCAGGGCACGGAAGTGAACGTTGATAACCACACCGTAACGCTACGTCAGGCTATCGCACGTGGTCATAAATTTGCGTTGAGCAATATTACGCGTGATGAATACGTCATTAAGTACGGGCAGCCTATCGGCCATGCTCTGGCGGACATTGCGGCGGGTGAACACATTCATGCCCATAATACACGCACCAACCTGAGCGACCTGGATGCGTATCGCTATCAACCTGAGTTTCAGGCTCTCCCGCCGCAGCCCGCGGATCGCGATGTGCAGATCTACCGTCGCGCCAGCGGGGAGGTCGGCGTACGTAACGAGCTGTGGATCCTGCCGACCGTCGGCTGCGTCAACGGGATCGCCCGGCAGATCCAGAATCGCTTCCTGAAAGAAACCCGCGACGCCGAAGGCACCGACGGCGTTTTCCTGTTCAGTCATACCTACGGCTGTTCCCAACTGGGCGACGATCACATCAACACCCGCACTATGCTGCAAAACATGGTGCGCCACCCGAACGCCGGGGCGGTACTGGTGATTGGCCTCGGCTGTGAAAACAACCAGGTCGATGCGTTTCGCGAAACGCTGGGCGAGTTCGATCCTGAACGCGTGCATTTTATGATCTGCCAGCATCAGGACGATGAAGTGGAAGCGGGGATTGCACATCTGCATCAGCTTTACGAAGCGATGCGCCACGATAAGCGCGAACCGGGTAAACTGAGCGAACTGAAGTTTGGTCTGGAGTGCGGTGGTTCTGACGGGCTTTCCGGTATTACCGCGAATCCGATGTTAGGACGTTTTTCTGACTATATGATTGCCAATGGCGGCACGACGGTGCTGACCGAAGTGCCGGAGATGTTCGGCGCGGAGCAACTGCTGATGAGCCACTGCCGTGACGAAGAAACCTTCCATAAGCTGGTGACGATGGTCAACGACTTTAAGCAGTATTTTATGGCCCATAACCAGCCCATCTACGAAAACCCCTCGCCGGGCAACAAAGCCGGGGGCATTACCACGCTGGAAGATAAATCGCTGGGCTGTACCCAGAAAGCAGGTTCCAGTCAGGTGGTGGACGTGCTGCGTTACGGCGAGCGTCTGAAAACGCACGGGCTGAACCTGCTGAGCGCGCCGGGTAATGATGCAGTGGCTACCAGCGCACTGGCCGGGGCGGGGTGTCATATGGTGCTGTTCAGTACCGGACGCGGCACGCCCTATGGCGGTTTTGTGCCGACAGTGAAAATCGCCACCAACAGCGAACTTGCAGCGAAGAAAAAGCACTGGATCGACTTCGACGCGGGTCAGCTCATTCACGGTAAAGCGATGCCGCAGTTGCTGGATGAATTTATCGACACCATTGTTGAGTTCGCCAACGGCAAGCAGACCTGCAATGAACGTAATGATTTCAGAGAGTTGGCTATTTTTAAAAGCGGCGTTACCCTCTAATTACCCTTCGTTTTGAGTCAGGTTGTAAAAACAGGCCGGATACGCGCAGCGCTATCCGGCCTGGGGATGTCACATTAGCTACGCAGTGCGTTGTTGGCCAGACGCTCGTCTTCCGCTTGGCAAGCCGCCGCGGTAAACAGAACGTCTGTAGAGGAGTTCAGCGCTGTTTCGCAGGAGTCCTGCAGTACGCCGATGATGAAGCCAACCGCCACAACCTGCATGGCAATATCGTTCGGAATGCCGAACATGTTACAGGCCAGCGGGATAAGCAGCAGTGAACCGCCCGCCACCCCGGATGCGCCACAGGCGCACAGAGAAGCCACCACGCTCAGCAGCAACGCCGTCGGCAGATCCACCGGCACGCCCAGCGTATGTACCGCCGCCAGTGTCAGTACGGTGATGGTGATTGCCGCACCCGCCATATTGATGGTCGCGCCCAGTGGAATTGACACCGAATAGGTATCACGGTCCAGATTCAGCTTTTCACACAGCGCCATGTTTACCGGAATATTGGCCGCGGAACTGCGGGTGAAGAAGGCGTAAACGCCACTTTCACGCAGGCAGGCGAACACCAGCGGATACGGGTTGCGCCGAATTTTCCAGAACACCAACAGCGGGTTGATCACCAGCGCCACCAGCAGCATACAGCCAATCAACACCACTAACAGCTGAGCGTAGCCCCACAGCGTAGAGAAACCGGTGGTGGCCAGCGTAGACGACACCAGACCAAAAATACCAATCGGCGCAAAACGGATGACCAGCTTCACCATAAAGGTGACGGCATTGGACATATCGTTCACCAGGTTTTTGGTGGTCTCATTACCGTGACGCAGGGCAAAGCCCAGACCGACAGCCCACACCAGAATACCGATATAGTTGGCGTTCAGTAGCGCATCGACAGGGTTAGAGACCATGCTCATCAGCAGGCCGCGCAGGACTTCGACAATGCCGGACGGCGGCACAACGTCATTGGCGCTACTACTTAAATGCAGCGTGGACGGAAAGGCGAAGCTGAACACGACCGCAGCCAGCGCTGCAGAAAAGGTGCCCAGCAGATAGAGGAACAGAATCGGACGGATATTGGTTTTTTGCCCATGTTGATGGTTGGCGATAGACGCCATGACCAGCATCAGAACCAGGACAGGTGCGACGGCCTTTAACGCGCCGACGAAAAGTGTACCCAGTAACCCTACAGCTTCTGCTGCGGGCTTAGAAATCCATGCCAGTAGAATCCCCAGAACGAGGCCCACTAAAATTTGTTTTACCAGACTCCCTTGCGCCAGGCGCTGGAACAACCCCGGTGTACGTTGCGTAGTCATTTCTCGATCCTTACAGTGTGATGTTGCTCATCCGCTGTGCGCTCTGATGGCGCATCTTTCTGGATGTAACAAAGTGTTTGCATGGTCGAGTATAAGGAAAGATAAAGCTTCGGGAAGCGAAATATGCTGGAATTTTCGCTGTGATCATATTTTATAACTTATCATTAACACGATTGTGACATGATAAACAAAAAGCGATCGCGCCGGGCGGAGGAAAACCGCCACCCGGCATAACAGATTTAAGCCTGCTGCTGCTTATCACGCTGGTGGTTCACCCAGGCATTGATCAGTAGCGTAACAACCAGAATACCAAACACCACACCCAGCGAAATGGCGATCGGGATATGGTAGAAGTCGACGATCAGCATCTTAATGCCGATAAACACCAGTATTACCGCCAGTCCGTATTTGAGCATCGAGAAGCGCTCAGCCACCCCCGCCAACAGGAAGTACATCGCACGCAGACCGAGGATCGCAAACAGGTTCGACGTCAGTACGATGAACGGGTCGGTCGTCACAGCGAAGATCGCCGGGATACTGTCGACCGCGAAAATGACGTCGCTCAGCTCCACGAGGATCAGCACCAGCATCAGCGGCGTCACGTACAGCAGACCGTTTTTACGCACGAAGAAATGCTCGTTCTCAATGGTATCGGTCATCCGCAGATGTCCGCGCAGCCAGCGCACCAGCGGCTTGTCGCCAATGCCGGATTCGTCCTCTTTCGCCAGCGCCATCTTCACGCCGGTAAACAGCAGGAACGCGCCGAACACATACAGCATCCATTCGAACTGGGTAATCAACCAGGTCCCTGCAAAAATCATAATCGTACGCAGTACGATCGCGCCCAGCACGCCGTAGACCAGCACCCGACGCTGCAGCGCAGGGGGGACCGAGAAGTAGCTGAACAGCATCAGCCAGACGAAGACGTTATCGACGGCCAGTGATTTTTCAATCAGATAACCGGTGAGGAAGGCGAGCGCCTGTGGGTCTGCGACCGCGCGTCCTTCAGTTTGTACCAGATACCACCAGAATGCGGCATTAAACAATAACGAGAGGGTAACCCAGACGAGGGACCAGGCTGCCGCTTGCTTCATGGTCATCGTGTGTACGCCACGACGCCCCTGAAGCAAGAGGTCGATAGCCAGCATAATCACCACAACGACAGCGAATCCGCCCCATAACAACGGTGTGCCGACAGTATTCATAGACATTCCTTACACATAAAAAAACGGCCAACGTCGGAAGACGTCAGCCGCTGCTTTTTATATGCATAGACCTCGCCTTCCGGCAAGGTCTCACTTACAACAAAACAGGAATACGTTGTCGCATTCCTGTTTGGTTGCCCGGTGACCGGATGTGGTTTTTCACACATCGTAATGACGATCAACCGACAATGAAGTTACTCCCCTTTGCAGGTTACAAAATATGACAGGCCACGCATTTCGTCAATGGCCTGTAACATCTGTTTTACAATGTTTTACGCAGGGGTCGCGTGGCTGACATCATCCGCCGGGAAAATCACGCCGGTCTGGCGGCGAATTTCCGTAAGCAGTTTGGCGGTCACGCGACTGACCGACAGCCCGGGATGGTTCACTTCATTGGTTTCTACCAGTGCTGCAAAAACCTCTGCCTCATACAGCATAGTATTGATGTGCTGAGGTTGGGTGAGGTCCTGCGATTTCCCGCCGCGCGGCACGAAGCACACTTTCTGGCATTCGGAGATCTTTTCGACAACCAGCGCGCCCGCTTCACCCTGAATTTCACTGTCGATAACGGAATCACTGACTTTCGAATGCTGCAACGTTACGCTGAAATCGCCGTAATCCATCACCACCACGCCGTGCGCATCGACGCCGCTGTCCAGCAGGCTGGCTGTCGCCGTCACGCCGTGCGGTTCGCCCCACAGCGCTACCGCTGACGCCAGGCAATAAAAGCCGATGTCCATGATGGAGCCGTTAGAAAAGGCGGGATTAAAGGTGTTTGGGTTTTCGCCATCCAGATAACGTTGATAGCGCGAGGAGTACTGGCAGTAGTTAAGAAACGCTTTACGCATTTTGCCCACTTTCGGCAACGATTGCTGGAGCAGCAGGAAATTCGGCAGGCTGGCGGTTTTGAACGCCTCGTACAGCACCACCTGATTTTCCCGCGCACAGGCAATTGCGGCTTCCACTTCCGCCAGGTTCGACGCCAGCGGTTTTTCGCAAATCACATGTTTCTTATGACTCAGAAAAAGCTGTGTTTGTGGGAAGTGCAGCGAGTTCGGGCTGGCAATATACACAGCGTCAATGGCATCGCTCTGCGCCATCGCGTCCAGCGAGGTAAAAAGATGCTCGACGAGGTAATCATTGGCGAAGGTTTGCGCCTGCTCGAGGCTGCGGGAATAAACGGCGGTGAGCTTATATTTGCCGGTCTCATGGGCGGCATCGACAAACTGGCGGGTGATCCAGTTCGTGCCAATCACTGCGAAACGTATCATAAACGCGTTCTGGCTCCATAAAAGGTATCTGCCGACAATGTAGCATGCCCACGTGTCAAAGCCAGTGCGCTACCGCGCAGTTTCCCTGATTGAAAGCGCCGTCAGCCAAAGCCGGGTATCGAATTCCAACTGGTGATAATGCGGCTCCATATGACAGCAGAGCTGGTAAAACGCCTTGCTGTGCTCTTTTTCTTTGAGATGCGCCAGTTCGTGCACCACGATCATGCGCAAAAACGGCTCCGGCGCATGGCGAAACACGGTGGCGACCCGGATTTCCGCTTTCGCTTTCAGTTTACCGCCCTGCACCCGCGACACGGCGGTATGCAGCCCCAGCGCGTTTTTCAGCACATGGATCTTATTGTCATACATCACTTTGTTGATCGGCGGGGCGCTGCGCAGGAACTGGCTTTTCAGATCCTGGGTATACTGCCAGAGCGCCTTATCGGTGGCGAAGTCATGCGTGCCGGGATAACGCTTTTCCAGCACCGCCCCCAGTCGTTGTTCGGCAATCAGCGTGCGCACCTGAGAAAGCAAATGTTCAGGGTAACCCTGGAGATAAGGCAGTTGGTTCATTACGGTCCACGCCATTGAATGAAAATGTTGTATACTCACGCACCCTTTTCAGGGACAAGCCGAAATTTTACCATTCAGGAGGGCCGATGAGCCACACAGACAACGGTTTCCGTTCACTGACATTAAAACGTTTTCCCCAGACGGATGACGTTAACCCACTGCTGGCGTGGGAAGCGGCGGACGAGTATCTGCTGCAACAGTTGGACGATACGGAAATTCGCGGCCCGGTGCTGATCCTGAATGACGCCTTTGGCGCGCTGAGTTGTGCGCTGGCGGCGCACACGCCGTACAGCATTGGCGACTCATATCTGAGCGAGCTGGCGACGCGGGAAAACCTGCGCCATAACGATATCAGCGAAGCCAGCGTTACGTTTCTCGACAGCACCGCGGCGTATCCGCAGGCGCCGGGCGTGGTGCTGATCAAAGTACCGAAAACGCTGGCGCTGCTGGAGCAGCAGCTACGCGCGTTGCGCAAAGTCGTTACCCCACAAACGCGAATTATCGCTGGCGCAAAAGCCCGGGATATTCACACGTCCACGCTGGAACTGTTTGAAAAGGTGTTGGGGCCGACCACCACCACGCTGGCATGGAAAAAAGCCCGTCTTATCAACTGCACCTTCAGCGAACCTGCGCTGACCGACACCCCGGACACCCTGAGCTGGAAGCTGGACGGTACCGACTGGACCATCCATAACCATGCCAACGTTTTCTCGCGTACCGGGCTGGACATCGGCGCGCGTTTTTTTATGCAGCATCTGCCGGAAAACCTGGAAGGGGAGATTGTCGATCTCGGCTGCGGCAATGGGGTGATCGGCTTAACCTTGCTGGCGAAAAATCCGCAGGCGAGCGTGGTGTTTGTTGATGAGTCGCCGATGGCGGTGGCGTCCAGCCGCCTGAACGTAGAAACCAACCTGCCGGATGCGGTCGATCGCAGCGAGTTTATGATCAACAACGCCCTTTCTGGCGTCGAACCGTTTCGTTTTAACGCCATCTTCTGCAACCCGCCGTTCCACCAAAAGCATGCCCTGACCGATAACATCGCCTGGGAGATGTTTCATCACGCCCGCCGTTGCCTGAAGATCAACGGCGAACTGTATATTGTCGCCAACCGCCATCTCGACTATTTCCACAAGCTGAAGAAGATTTTCGGCAACTGCGCCACTGTCGCCACCAACAACAAATTCGTGGTGCTCAAAGCGGTGAAACTGGGACGTCGTCGTTAACGTATTGCCGGATGACGGCCAACGCCTTATCCGGGCCGCATCGTAGTGCTATCCCGTCGGCCCGGTAAGCGTAGCGCCTTAAATCGTCAGCGCTAAACGGGTGCCCTGGGCGATGGCGCGGCGAGCGTCCAGTTCCATCGCCACATCGCAGCCGCCAATCAAATGCACCGTTTTACCGGCCGCGTACAGCGGTTCGGCCAGTTCACGCCGCGGCTCCTGCCCGGCACAGATAATGACGTTATCCACCTTCAGGATCTGCGGTTCGCCGCCGATCAGCAGATGCAGCCCGTCATCGTCGATCCGTTGATAACTCACCGCAGGGATCATTTTCACCCCACGCGCGAGCAGCGTGGCGCGATGGATCCAGCCGGTGGTTTTCCCCAGCCCGTCGCCGGGTTTACTGGCTTTACGCTGGAGCATCACGATCTGGCGCGGACTGCGCGGGAGATGCGGCCCTTCCGGACGTAATCCGCCGGCCTGTTTCAGGCTGGTGTCGATGCCCCATTCCACGCAAAAATCGGCAATGTTTTGGCTGGTCGGTTCGCCAGGCTGGCTTAAATACATCGCGGTATCAAAGCCGATACCGCCGCAACCAACGATCGCAACCCGGTTGCCCACCGGCGCTTTATCACGCAGCACGTCGAGATAGGTTAATACTGAAGGATGATCGATGCCTTCAATTGGCGGTCTGCGCGGTTCGATCCCGCAGGCGAGGATCACCTCGTCAAAGGCCTGAAGGTCGTCCGCGCTGACAACGTGGTTCAGCTGCAGCGTAACGCCTGTAACGTCGATCATCCGCCGGTAATAGCGTAGAGTTTCGTAAAACTCCTCTTTGCCGGGGATCTGTTTGGCAATGTTAAACTGCCCGCCGATCTCGCCCAGGGCATCGAACAGCGTGACGTGATGACCGCGCGACGCCGCGTTGATGGCAAAGGCCAGCCCTGCCGGACCCGCACCGACTACCGCCAGGTTTTTTGCCTGCAGCGCAGGCAGAACCGGCATTTGGGTTTCGTGACACGCGCGTGGGTTGACCAGACACGAGGTGACTTTTCCGGCGAAGATTTGATCCAGACAGGCCTGATTGCAGCCGATGCAGGTGTTGATCTCATCCGCACGTCCCGACTGCGCTTTTGACAGGATCCCGGCATCGGCCAGAAATGGACGCGCCATCGATACCATGTCGGCATCGCCGCGCGCGAGGATCGCATCGGCGACCTGCGGATCGTTAATACGGTTGGTGGTCACTAACGGTACAGAGACATGCCCCTTCAGCTTGCGTGTCACCCAACTGAAGGCGCCGCGCGGTACCGGCGTGGCGATGGTGGGAATACGCGCTTCGTGCCAGCCAATGCCGGTGTTGATGATTGTCGCGCCCGCGGCTTCAATGGCCTTTGCCAGCTGGACGGTCTCCTCAAAGGTGCTGCCATTTTCCACCAGATCCAGCATTGACAGACGATAGATAATAATAAAATCGTTGCCGACACGCTGGCGTACCGCGCGCACCACCTCCACCGCAAAACGCATGCGGTTGGCGTATTCTCCGCCCCACTGGTCGTCGCGCTGATTGGTGCGCAGGGCGAGAAATTCGTTAATCAGATAGCCTTCCGACCCCATCACCTCTACGCCGTCATAACCCGCTTCGCGCGCCAGCTGCGCGCAGTGCGCAAAGTCCTTAATCAATTGCAGTATCTCATCATGAGACAGCGCATGGGGCGTAAAACGGTTGATCGGCGCCTGAATCGCGGAGGGAGCGACCAGCTGCGGCTGATAGCTGTAGCGCCCGGTGTGCAAAATTTGCAGGGCAATTTTGCCGCCCTCATTGTGCACTGCGTCAGTGACTACGCGATGCTGCGGCAACTGACAGGCATCGTTAAGCGTCGCGCCGCCCTTCAGCGCCACCCCGGACAGGGAGGGCGCAATGCCGCCTGTCACAATCAGCGCAACGCCGTGCCGTGCGCGTTCGGCGTAAAAGGCCGCCAGGCGTTCAGCCCCCTCGGGGTGCTCTTCCAGCCCGGTATGCATCGATCCCATCAGCACGCGGTTTTTCAGCGTGGTAAAGCCAAGATCCAGCGGGGCAAACAGCGACGGGTAGCTCATAGCAGTATCCAGTATGTAAAATTATTGTTATGTGGTCGGATGAGTTACTAATTTAGCCGTCGCGCCGTAAAAGGGAAAAGGGGAATGCGATGATTGTGATGGGATTCAAAAAAGCGCCACCGCAGATAAAAAAAAGCCGGATAGCGCTTATCCGGCCTGGATTGGTTTCTTGCCCGTAAGCCGGGTGGCCATACCGCCCCCCGGCACTGTTGCGTTACACTTCTTCCACGCTTACCCGTAGCGCCGCCAGCGCTTTACGCGCGGCTTTCAGTACCTGCTCGCACTGCTCGACGGACAGGGTGAGCGGTGGCTCAATGCGGATCGTTTTCGCGTTGTTGAGCGTGCCGGCAACCAGTACGCGCTGTCGGAACATCTCGCTGGCGAAGCTGTAGCCGATCTCATTGTCGACAAACTCGATCGCCATCAGCATCCCCTTGCCGCGCGCGTCATGCACCAGATCCGGATATTCACGGCTCAACTGGCGGAAACCGTCCAGCAGCATATCGCCTTTCTGCTCTGCCTGAGCGGGCAGGTTTTGCTCCAGCAACACGTTGATGGTTGCCAGCGCCGCTGCGCAGGAAAGCGGGTTTCCGCCAAAGGTGGTGGTGTGCAGGAACGGGTTGTCGAACAGCACCGAAAAGACCTCTTCGGTGGCAATCGTTGCGCCAATCGGCATCACGCCACCGCCCAGTGCCTTCGCCAGGCAGAGAATGTCAGGCTGCACGTTTTCATGTTCGCAAGCGAACATCTTGCCGGTGCGCCCCATGCCGGTTTGCACTTCATCCAGAATCAGCAGCGCGCCGAATTCGTCGCACAGTTTACGCACGGCGCTAAGATACCCCTGCGGCGGCAGGATCACGCCGCCTTCTCCCTGAATGGGTTCGAGGATCACCGCCGCCACGTCGTCGCCGGTCTTTTTGCACTCGCTAAGGACCGATCGCATCGCGCTGATATCGCCAAAAGGCACATGACGAAAGCCCGGCAGCAGGGGCATAAACGGTTTGCGGAAGGTCGATTTCGCCGTTGCGGACAAGGAACCTAATGACTTGCCGTGGAACGCGCCGCTGGTGGCGATAAAAGTGAACTTACCGCGCGGCGACTGGTACGCTTTGGCGAGCTTCAGCGCCGCTTCGACGGATTCAGTACCGCTGTTGGAGAAGAAGCTGTATTTCAGTTTGCCTGGCGCCAGGGCGGCGAGCGTTTTTGCCAGCATCGCCCGTAAAGGATCAAGCAGTTCCTGACTGTGCAGGGGTTGTTTCGCGAGTTGATTCTGTACGGCGGAAACCACGACTGGATTACGGTGCCCCACGTTAAAGATGCCGAACCCACCCAGACAGTCGATAAATTCCTGACCCTGGGTGTCGACAAGCGTATTCAGACTCCCCGCTTGCCACTCTACGGCTCCGTAATCCCCGCCGGCGGTAACAGATTTGCGATACTCTAAAAAACCTGGATTCACATGCTCTTTGAAGTAATCAATCACCTCTCGGTTTAGTGCTTTCATTTCCTCATGGTCAAGCGTTCGCTTTTCGATGAGATTCAGGGCGTGTGCGCTGCAGGCTAATGCCGACGCGCTGGAAGGTAACCTGTTCAAAATATGCTCCCGCGGCTCGCGTATCACATGATACCGATTTAAGTATTGCAGGGATTGCGCCATCCCAATGAGGCCGACGAAAATCGGGATAAACATGAGGAAATAAGGAAAATGCGCAATATTTAATCTTATTTGTTAACAAAAAGTAGCATATTGAGCAGAATTTAATCAGTTCACGACGAGGAGAGATCCCGCTCGCTGCACAAAAAAGAGGCGGATTTTGCGCTATGGTGGTGCGGGTGGGCTCGCAGGTACGGATAGTTTCATCCCGAAAGTATTCAAAATCAACAAATTGGAATTCGTACAAATAATAAGGTTTAATCGCAAATTGCGATCTAAATCAAATTTAACAACTAAAGATAAATCCGTTAGCGCCGAAATAACATCTGACAAGAAGTTAACAACCAGATAACCTGCACAGGACGCTACTATGTCTTCTCATCTCTACGTTACCCAGCAAAATACACCGCTGGATGACGATACGACGCTCATGTCCACGACCGATCTGCACAGTTACATCACGCACGCTAACGATACTTTCGTCACTGTTAGCGGCTACTCGCTCAATGAGCTGTTGGCGCAGCCGCACAACCTTGTACGTCATCCGGACATGCCAAAAGCTGCGTTTGCCGATATGTGGTACACCCTGAAACAGGGCGAGCCGTGGAGCGGCATTGTTAAAAACCGTTGTAAAAACGGCGATCATTATTGGGTTCGCGCCAACGCGGTGCCGATGGTTCGTGAAGGGCAGGTCACTGGCTACATGTCGATTCGTACCCGCGCAACGGAAGAAGAGATCGCCGCGGTGGAGCCTTTATACCAGGCGCTGAACGAAAACCGCTGCGCCCGACGCATTCACAAAGGGCTGGTGGTACGCAAAGGCTGGTTGGGAAAACTCCCTTCTCTGCCGCTGCGCTGGCGGGTACGCGGCGTGATGACGCTGTTGTTCGTGATGGTCGCGGCAGGCCTGTATGCCTCCGACGCGTCCGCGTTGGCGTATCTGATGAGTGCGCTGGCGCTGGCAGCCGGCACCGCGATCTTTGAAGGACAAATAGTTCGTCCGATCGAAAACGTGGCGAAGCAGGCGCTGAAAGTCGCGACCGGGGAGCGTAACAGCGTGTCGCATCTTAATCGCAGTGACGAACTGGGACTGACGCTGCGCGCAGTTGGGCAACTTGGGTTGATGTGCCGCTGGCTCATCAACGATGTCTCAAGTCAGGTGTCGAGCGTACGTAACGGCAGCGAAACGCTGGCGAAAGGCAATGACGATCTGAATAAACACACCCGCCAGACGGTTGATAACGTGCAACAAACGGTTGCTACCATGAACCAGATGGCCGCTTCGGTTAAGCAGAACTCCGAAACCGCCTCCGCTGCCGACAAACTGTCGAGCGCCGCCAGCAGCGCAGCGACTCAGGGTGGCGAAGCCATGGATACGGTGATCAAAACGATGGATGACATCGCCAACAGCACCCAGCGGATAGGCACCATCACCACGCTGATAAACGACATCGCTTTCCAGACCAATATCCTCGCGCTTAACGCGGCGGTGGAGGCGGCGCGTGCGGGCGAGCAAGGAAAAGGGTTCGCCGTCGTGGCGGGAGAAGTACGCCATCTGGCCAGCCGCAGCGCCAGTGCGGCGAACGACATCCGTAAGTTAATTGACGCCAGCGCGGACAAAGTTCAGTCCGGTTCGCAGCAGGTTCACGCCGCAGGACGCACCATTGATGACATTGTTTCGCAGGTGCAAAACGTCACCCAACTGATTGCGCAAATCAGTCATGCGACGTCGGAACAGGCCGACGGGCTGAGCAGCCTGACCCGTGCGGTGGATGAGCTTAACCACATCACCCAGAAAAATGCCGAACTGGTTGAAGAAAGCGCGCAGGTATCCGCTATGGTCAAACACCGCGCCAGCCGTCTGGAAGATGCCGTGACGGTACTGCATTAATTTCCTCATTTCTTCACATCTCTGCCTCTTCTTTTTTCTGCCAACGCTTACCGTAATGGGTGAGCGTTTTGTGAATTTAATGTTAAATTTATATTAAATATTAACCCATAAGGGTGAGATAGTTATTTTTATTCTCGTTGTCGCCCGGCGGTTTTCCGCATTTCACGAAAGCATAAAAAACGCTTATATAACGATCGGTATACCGTTATTCATCGTTAAAAACGATTTATCAGAAAGCGTTTAAAATAAAAACTGATCAATATCATAAAGTTACTGAGATTCCGACCGATAAGAAATGCTATCTGAGAAAAACGATCTCCGGGAGGGGAAATATGTTTTTGCGTAACGTGAAAATTCGTTCAAAGTTATTTATCGCGTTTGGTTTGTTTATTGTGCTGATGATGGTGAGTTCCGGTTTGTCGATATTTAGCCTGGATCGTGCGAATCGTGGTATGCAAAACATCCTGATCGACGATTATCCGATCACGGTAAAAGCCAACAAACTTATCGACAATTTTCAGGAGTATGTCAGCACGCAACAACTGATGCTGATGGATGAAGAAGGGCGTTGGACAGGGGCTTCGCAGGCCCGGCTCGACGCGATAAGCCAGCAGATTAGCCTTCTGCTGGACGAGCTAAGCGCGGCGCCGCTCGACGATAAATCGAAAACGGTGATAGCAGACATTCGCGACGTGCGTGAGCAGTATCTTGCCTCGCAGCACCGTATCCAGGCGGCGGTGCAAAGTCACAACCGTCAGGCGGCAATGCAGGAGATGATGACCACCACGGTAAACGTGCAGCAGGCGTATAAAGATAAAGTTATGGCGTTGATCGCCATCGAAGACGCGCAGATGCTAAAAGCAGGCGAGCAAGTGGAGAGCGATTTTAAAGCCAACCGGATCCTGCTTGTCGCCCTGGCGCTGGCAGGCATTGTCGCTGGTTGCGTTATGGGGCTGTACATCGTGCGTTCCATTACCCGACCGCTGGACGACGCTGTCCAGTTTGCCGAAGCGATCGCCGAGGGCGACCTGACCCGCACTATCGCCTGCGAACAGCGGGACGAAACCGGCGTATTGCTGCAGGCGCTGATGACCATGAAAAACCGCCTGCAAGAGATTGTGCAGGAGGTACAAAACGGCTCGGAGAATATTTCCAGCGCGGCGGCGCAGATTGTGGCTGGCAACCAGGATCTGGCGGCGCGTACCGAAGAGCAGGCCAGCTCGGTTGAACAAACTGCCGCCTCGATGGAACAGATCACCGCGACGGTGAAAAACACAGCGGAGCATACCGGAGAAGCGACGAAGCTCTCTGCGGGGGCGGCGACCGTAGTGAAAAACAACGGTGAAATGATGAATCAGGTCACGCAAAAAATGCGCGTCATAAATGAAACCGCTAACCGCATGTCCGACATCATTAATCTGATTGACTCTATTGCCTTCCAGACCAACATACTGGCGCTGAACGCTGCCGTAGAAGCGGCGCGTGCGGGTGAACACGGGCGTGGGTTCGCGGTAGTGGCGGGTGAAGTGCGGCAGTTGGCGCAGAAAAGCGCTTCGTCCGCCAGCGAGATCCGTAATCTGATTGAAGATTCCACCGGTCAGACTCAGGAGGGAATGCTGCTGGTCGAAAAAGCGAATGCGCTAATCAACGGTATGGTGAGCAATGTTGAGGAAATGGACGTGATCCTGCGGGAAATCGGCCAGGCCAGTCGCGAACAGACCGACGGAATTTCGCAGATCAACAGCGCGATTGGCCTGATCGACGCCACCACGCAACAGAACTCCTGTCTGGTGGAGGAGTCCGTTGCCGCGGCAGCGTCACTGAATGAGCAGGCGCTTCACTTAAAAGAGCTGGTGAAAGTGTTCCGTGTCAGGGAAGACGACGCGCAGCCAGCTTAATCCAGTTGAGTGATTTCCAGCGCCGCGCGGTCGATCACGCCAGTGATCTGTTTTAACTGCGCGTCGCTGAGATTCCCTTGATTCACTTTCAGGTCCAGCACCGCCTTGAAATTGTCCAGCGCCCGCTTCATCTGCGGATTCTTACGCAGTTCAGCGCCAACATTACGTGCAGTGATCCGCGCCTGAATGTGTCCGAGGTGTTCCTGGTTCTCCTCCAGCCATTGTGCGCCGGACGCGGTAAGGGTGATTTTCTTCCGTCCGCCGTCTTCTTCGCTAATGGTGATAAGCGCCTGCTCCTGTAAAAAATCGAGCGTTGGATAGATCACGCCCGGGCTGGGGGTATAGTTCCCTTGAGTCAAATTTTCGATAGCTTTGATCAGCTCGTAGCCATGACTGGCCTCACGGGAGAGGATATCCAGAATCACCAGACGCAGCTCGCCATGTCCGAAGAAGCGTTGGCGTCTTCCACCGCCTCTGCCATGACGTTGCCCACACCCGCCGTGATGATGACCTTCGCCATTACATCCGCCGTGTTGATGACCTTCGCTGTGACAGCCGCCCTGGTGGCGACCTTCGCCGGAACAGCAGCCCTCATGATGCTCCCCTTCGCCGTTGCAGCAACCCTCGTGATGATGTCGCATAGGTTTCTCCTGATGTTTATTAGATGTATCTAATTTATATCTAAATCTTTGATTTTGGCAAGCTGTGCAATGAAAATTTTATAATCTATTGAATTTAATGCTTATTTGTAGCGGGTGAGGCTTTATAAAACAGTATCGAAAAATCGCTTGCAATCATCTTGATTAGCAATCATTATCATTTGAAGATTAAATTCGATATATCTGATTATTTCACGAAGGCAGCGACATGACCGACATCACCCCACGTTATCCTCAACGCGTGCGCAACGAATTGCGTTTTCGCGAACTTACCGTTTTGCGCGCGGAACGTATCAGCGCAGGCTTTCAACGCATTGTACTGGGCGGCGACGCGCTGAAAGGCTTTTGCTCACACGGCTTTGACGATCACACGAAAGTCTTTTTCCCCCAGGCTGGCGCTCCGTTTGTCCCTCCAACGGTCACTGACGAAGGCATTGTCTGGGGAGAGGGCGCACGCCCGGCGTCCCGTGACTACACGCCGCTTTACGATGAAGCGCGTCATGAACTGGCGCTGGATTTCTTCATTCACGATGGCGGCGTGGCGAGCCGTTGGGCGATGCAGGCTCGCGAAGGGGACACGCTGACCATCGGCGGGCCGCGTGGTTCGCTGGTGGTGCCGGAGGATTATGCATACCAGGTTTATGTTTGCGATGAGTCAGGTATGCCCGCGCTGCGTCGGCGTCTGGAAGCGCTCAGCCGCTTGCCGGTCAGGCCGTCGGTGACCGCGCTGGTGAGCGTCAACGATCCTGCTTATCGGGATTACCTGGCGCATCTTGACGGGTTCAACATCGAATGGCTGGCGCACGACGAGCAGGCGATTGATGCGCGACTGGCGCAATTGTCGGTGCCAGCGGCAGATTACTTTATCTGGGTCACCGGAGAAGGAAAGGTGGTCAAAAACCTCAGCCGCCGTTTCGAAAGCGATGCGTTTGACCCGCAGTTGGTGCGCGCGGCGGCCTACTGGCATCGAAAATAAGGCCGTCCGTGGCCCCATTGTTGCAGGCCGGGTAAGGTGTTTTCGCACCACCCGGCAAAAAGGCGATGTCAGAAAATTCGCCAGGATATTTCGTTCTGCCATTAAGATTATCCTAAATAATGGGGGTAATTTAGCCGACTGTTTACCGTAACGTTTTATTATTTTCACATTAACTGGAAAATTTAGGACTTTTCAGTTCCAAAAAACTATAAATCCATCGCGACTGCCGTTAGGATAGCTTTTCCAAAATTACTGACTCGCTATATCATGTTCTACACAAAAGTCTTCATGTTGCTGTGTGCATTAAGCATTGGCACCTTTCTTTTTCTTTCAATTCGCTATTTGCTGACGTCGCCGTTTAGTGCGAATAATCTGTTGTCCGAACAGCGAATGCGTGACCAGCGTATTATTGAGGAGATCCTTCACGTTTGGCCCTATGAAGAAACAGTGGGCTGTACGCAGTACTATTTGCATCCGGCGATTATTCATCAAATCTCACATCGCATGGAGCAGGCTGAAAAATTTAACGATACCGACTATCGCCTGCATGATGAAACGCTCGAACTGGCGAAACGTGAATTCATTTCTTCGATCATCGAACTTAATTATACAATATACGCATTCCTGCTCTCTGAAGGCTCGGAATACAACGACTATCGCGACAAAATAGGCATCAAGTCGCAAATGATGATCGAAAAGTACGACCGCTTTCTTTTCACCTGTAAGCGGAAAAACCACACCGTTTTACTCCCTTCCTGATTTCCCGCATTAACACGCTCACCTCGGCATGGATGCTAACTGATTGGAATAATATTGTTTCTAATTTGTTATTCATCTGAAAACTGATCCGGTTTAATTTTAGTCAGGGATGAACAATACTGATGAATCTCTGCGCACCCATGGCTTTTTAGTTCAAAATTTCAGCAGGTAAAGGGCTTTTCAGAGTGTTTAAGATCTTTGGTTGAAATATCATCTTATTGTTTTTATTGGTTTTAGTTCTTCATGGTTACAATCAGAAATCATTTAAGATGAATTAAGGTTATTTTTCTTTCCTCGTTTACCCCGACACCTCAGAATATTCTTCAACCCGTGATGCCAGCGATAGGTAACGCTTACCCTGAATACCCGGGGAAGTGTCTTTTCTGGACGCTGGAAAATGTCATACAGACGTAGTGATGATGACGTTTTTCAACTTTGTTTGTCACGGACAGGTATATGTCGTTATCAGTGTGGGCATTATTTAAGCTCAGGGGAGACTGACCGTTAAATTCAGCGGAATGCGCTGAAAACACATTGATAAGGGCATATCTCATAGCAGGCTTCGTTATTTTCCATATCGCTCTGAAAAAGAAAAGTGTGGAGGCATCGGTCAGCCTGAAGAAAGCCATTTTAATTAGGATATGTGTTGTGAGTATGCGTTTTGTTTTTTCATTGGTGACGTTAACCCTTGCACTTTGCGGCGCTTCTGTTTCTTGCTTCGCGGCATTAGCGAATGTTGAAGAGACGAATCTGAAAGAAAGTATTTTATTTGCTTTAGATCGCGACCCGGCAATTAGCCGTCAGGCCGCGCAAATGGGAATCGGCCAGGCAATGACAAAAGAGGCGAAAAGCGGCTGGATGCCGCAAATTGGCTTAACGGCGAGTACCGGTCACAGCCAGACAACGGATTCCAGTGGCTCGTTAAATAATTCTGCAGCCTGGGGAATTACCGTTACGCAATTAGTGTATGACTTTGGTAAAACCAATAGCGCTATTGCCCAGTCGGAAGCGCAATACGAAAGTTATCGCTATCAGTTGATGGCCACCCTTTCGGAAGTGGCGGAAAAAGCCGCGCAGGGTTATGTCGAAGTGAAACGCTATAGCGCCTTAGTGAATGCGGCGCGGGAGAACATCGCCGCGCTGGAGAAAATTCAGCATCTGGCGCAGCTGCGCGCTGGCGCAGGTCTTAGCTCGACCTCTGACGATCTGCAAACCCAGACCCGCATTGCCGGGATGCGAGCGACGCTGGAGCAGTACGACGCCGCGTTGCAAAAAGCGAAAGCGGTGCTGGCGGTACAGACCGGTATCAGTGCCCATCGTTACGCCCGTCTGCCGGAGAACCTGGAAGCCAAACAGGTCGCCGTTGACGATATCGATTATTCCAGAATCCCTGCCGTGCTGTCCGCACGCGCGATGGTGACATCCGCACAGCACGGCATTGATCGGGCGAAAGCCCAACATCTGCCCACGCTCAGCCTGAAAGCGGGACGCACCCGTTATGAATCTGACAATCGCGGCTACTGGGACGATCAAATCCAGCTCAGCGTGGATGCGCCGCTGTATCAGGGTGGTGCGGTTTCCGCGCGCGTTGATCAGGCGCAGGGGGCAAAGGCGATGGCCGCTTCAGAAGAAGAAAAAGCGCGATTCGACATTCTGCAAAAAGCCTCATCGGCAATGGCGGACTGGAAAGGCGCACGCGGTCGTGAAGATGCCGGCAAATTCCAACTGGTTAATGCCATGCAAACCCGCAGCGTTTACAAAAACGAATACACCCTGAGCAAAAAAAGCATTAATGACCTGCTGAGCGTCGAACAGGACGTCTGGCAGGCGCAATCTTCACGCATTAATGCTGAATACGACGGCTGGAGCGCCGCCATTCAGTACGCGACGGCAGTCGACAACCTGTTGCCCCTTATCGGGATTGAAAAACAGGCATCTAAAAAATTGCCCGATCTCTAATCCATTTTACTCGCAGCACCATGACCTCAGGGACGCGACCCGCAAGCGTAGTACTGATTAACTGACCTTTATGAGCCAGACTATGAATACATTAAAAACCGCAAACATTATCAATCGTCACACCGCGAAAAAAACCGTCCTGTCGGGCGAAGGCAACCTTTCCGTCGCAGTATCCGGCGCTTCCGTGATCGAAATCCTCGGTTCCGCTCAGGATGTGGCCCGCTACGTCCGCCAGGGCAACGACCTGCTGATCTACATGAAAGACGGCAGCGTGATTCGTTGCAGCGGCTATTTCACCGAAGATCCCGAGTCGAAACTGCACTCTGAACTGGTTTTCAATGATGAAACGGGACTGACCCACGTGACCTTTGACGATGTGGGCAATGTTGCCAGCCTGGACGCGGTTGAGCTGACGGCGCATGCGACGCCGATCGACAGCATCGAACCGTTGATGGCGGAAGCCGCCAGCGAAGAGAATGATTTTCCGTGGGCATGGCTGGCAGGTGCCGCGTTGGGCGGCGGCGCGATTGGCGCGCTGCTGGCTAATGATGACGGCGGTGAAACGAAAACAGTCACAGTGACCGAAACTGAAACCGTTGATAACACCAAAAATACGCCAACCTACATGGTCACCGATAATCAGGGCGACAAACAGGGCGGTCTGACCGCCAATGCCACGACCGACGATAACACGCCGACCTTCAGCGGGACCGGCCATCCGGGCGCGACAATTCAAATCAAAGACAGCAACGGCAACACCATCGCCAGTACAATGGTCGATGCAAATGGGGTCTGGACGGTACTGCTGCCCACGCAGACCGACGGCGTACATACCTGGTCTGTCGTGCAAATCAACGGTGGCGAGTCCACCTCAGCAGGCAAAATTACGGTCAATGTCGATACCACGCAGGCAACCCTCACGCTGGCGACAACGGCTAACGATAATGTGATTAACGCCAGTGAACAGTCTGCCGGGTTTACGCTGTCAGGCAGTAGCAGTCATCTGGCGCAGGGCACGCAACTGACCGTCACGCTAAACGGTAAAAGCTATCTCACCCGCGTCGACGCGAACGGGGAGTGGCAGATCAACGTCCCGGCGGCGGATGCCGCTGCGTTGGCTGACGGGAGCTGGACGGTGAGCGTAAGCGGTCAGAATGCGGCGGGCAATACGGTGACGGGCACTCAGGTGATCGCTGTCGACACACAGGCGCCGCTGCTGTCGATGGATAGCATCGCCGTTGATCAGATCCTCAATGCCGTTGAGCACAACGCGTCCCTGGCATTAAGCGGAAAAACCACTGCCGAAGCCGGGCAGACGGTCACACTGACGCTGAACGGCCAAACCTATACCGCCCTTGTGACGAACGAGGGGACCTGGGCGCTGACGGTGGACGCCGCAGACGTACAGGCGCTGGCGAATGGCGACCATTCTTTGACGGTTTCAGTGAGCGATAAAGCCGGGAACGCGGCGGATTTCTCCGATCAACTGACTGTCGACACCACCGCGCCGATCCTGACGGTCAATCCCGTAGCTGGCGATAATATCCTTAATGATGATGAGCAGGATGTCGCTCAACTGATTTCAGGAATGGCGAACGGCGCCGCGCCCGGCGACGTCGTGACCGTTCAGTTTGGTGATCAGACCTTTACTGGCGTGGTACAGGCAGACGGCAGCTGGAGCGTGGGCGTTCCGGCCTCGTTGTTTAATTCCATGAGCAACGGGCAGCACACCATTACCGTGACGGTGACCGATGCGGCGGGCAATACCAGCACAGCCACCCACGATGTGACTCTCAACAGCCTGGCCGTCGGGATCACCGTCGATACTATTAGCCAGGACAACGTACTTAACGCCCAGGAGTCGATGCAGCCGCTGACCTTAAGCGGCGCCAGTACTCTCGCGGACGGCAGCACCCTGACCGTGATGCTCAACAATATCGCCTATACCGCAACGGTCAACGGTGGCGTCTGGTCTGTTCAGGTGCCGGTTTCTGATGTACTGAACCTTGCCAATACCCTCTATCATGTCACCGTTAGCGGCACGGACGCCACCGGTAACAGCGGCACGACCAGCGCATCCTTCCTCGTCGACACGGCGCTGCCGCAGGTGGTCATTAATCACTTCGCCACCGACAACCTGGTGAACCACGCGGAAACGCAAAGCGACCAGATTTTAAGCGGTCGTGTCATCCATGCCGCGGCGGGCGATACGGTCACCGTTCAGGTCGGCGGAAAAAGCTACAGCGCTACCGTGGAAAATGATCTGAGCTGGAAGGTGACCATTCCGGCCAACGACCTGCAACACTTTGGCGATGGCGACCTCACCTTTACCGCTTCCGTAACCAACAGTCATGGCAATACCGGGACCGGCGATCGCGATATCAGCATTAATGCGTCGCTGCCGGGCCTGCGTATAAATACGCTTTCTGGCGACGACATTGTTAACGCCATCGAACACCATCAGGATCTGGTGGTGAGCGGTAGCAGCAGCCATCTGGCGGCGGGTACGCTGGTCACGGTGTCTATCAATAACGTGAATTATCAGGCGGTGGTGAGCAGCAACGGGGGTTGGCAGATTGGTGTTCCGGCAAGCGACTTGCAAAACTGGAACGCAGGACAACTGACCGTAACAGCCAGCGCACAGGATGGCTGGGGCAACCCCGTGTCCGTTGATCATCCGGTTGAGCTGGATCTTGATCCGGTGGCAATTACGATCAATACCGTTTCCGCAGACGATCTCATTAACGCCGCGGAGAAAGGCGCAGACCTGCTGCTTTCAGGGCAAACTCAGGGCGTGGAAGCGGGTCAAACTGTGGTGGTGAAATTCGCTGACCAGACTTTTACGGCACAGGTTCAGGCGGACGGTTCCTGGCGCGTGACTGTACCGTCATCGGCGATGGATTTACTGACCGACAGCCGCGAACAGATTGGCGTAAGCGTGACTAACGTCAGTGGCAACACGGCCAGTGCGAGCCATACCGTCACCCTGGACTCCCACGCGCCGGTGATCGCCATCAGCACCATCGCGGCAGACGATATCCTGAACGCCACGGAAGCGCAGGCGGATCTGCTGATCGGCGGCACCACCACTGCTCCGGCGGGTCAGACGGTGACCGTGACGATTGGCGGCACCGGTTACACCACCCAGGTGGAGGCCAACGGCAGCTGGAGCGTCACCGTTCCGGCAGCGGATGTGGCGTCCCTTGCCAGCGGCACCGTAACGGTCAGCGTGGCAGACGCCGCCGGTAACACCGGTTCGGCCAGCCATACCCTGACCGTCGACACCGCCGCCCCGGTGGTGACCATCAACACCGTGGCGACGGACGACATCATCAACAGCGCCGAACACGGCCAGACGCAGCTGGTCAGCGGCGCCGTCAGCGGTGCGGCGGCGGGTGATGCGGTTGTCGTCACCATCAACAACAAAACCTACACCACGGTGGTGGATGCATCCGGCAACTGGAGCGTCGGCGTTCCGGCGGCAGATATCACCGCCCTGAACGACGGCACCACCACTGTGTCAGTGACCGTCACCAGTGCCGCAGGCAACAGCGGCTCGGCCACCCACGATGTGACGGTCAACACCGCCGCGCCGGTGGTGACCATCAACAGCGTGACCGCCGACGACGTGATTAACGCCGCCGAGCAGGGCGCGGACCTGACGCTCTCCGGCGCCACCACAAACGTGGAAGCCGGCCAGAACGTCACCGTGCTGTTTAACGGCAAATCGTACACGGTAACTGTCAACAGCACCGGCAACTGGACGCTGGTCGTCCCGGCTGCGGATTTATCCACCCTGACTGACGGCAGCGCCCGCGTGGAGGCCAGCGTCAGCAATGCGGCAGGTAACAGCGCATCGGCCACCCACGACTACAGCATCGACACCGATGCGCCGGTTATCTCCATCAGCACGATCTCCGCGGATGACGTACTGAACGCGGCGGAACAGCAGCAGCCGCTTACCGTGCAGGGCAACACCAGCGCAGAAGCGGGGCAGACCGTAACGGTAACGCTGAATGGTGCTAATTACACCGCGCAGGTGCAGGCCAACGGCAGCTGGAGCGTGACCGTTCCGGCAGCGGATGTGGCGTCCCTTGCCAGCGGCACCGTAACGGTCAGCGTGGCAGACGCCGCCGGTAACACCGGTTCGGCCAGCCATACCCTGACCGTTGACACTGCCGCCCCGGTGGTGACCATCAACACCGTGGCGACGGACGACATCATCAACAGCGCCGAACACGGCCAGACGCAGCTGGTCAGCGGCGCCGTCACCGGTGCGGCGGCGGGTGACGCGGTAGTGGTCACCATTAACAACAAAACCTACACCACGGTGGTGGATGCATCCGGCAACTGGAGCGTCGGCGTTCCGGCGGCGGATATCACTGCCCTGAACGACGGTATGGCAACCATCAGCGTGACCGTCACCAGTGCCGCAGGCAACAGCGGTACTGCAACGCACGATGTGACGGTGAACACCGCCGCGCCGGCCATCACCATTAACAGCGTGACCGCCGACGACGTGATCAACGCCACCGAGCAGGGCGCGGACCTGACGCTCTCCGGCACCACCACAAACGTGGAAGCCGGCCAGAACGTCGCCGTCACCTTTGGCGGCAAAACGTACACCGCCAGCGTTGATGCCAGCGGCAACTGGACGCTGGTCGTCCCGGCTGCGGATTTATCCACCCTGACTGACGGCAGCGCCCGCGTGGAGGCCAGCGTCAGCAATGCGGCAGGTAACTCTGCGTCGGTCACCCACGACTACAGCGTGGATACGGACGCGCCGGTGATTACCATCAGCACCATCGCCGCAGACGATATCCTGAACGCCACGGAAGCGCAGGCGGATCTGCTGATCGGCGGCACCACCACCGCCCCGGCGGGTCAGACGGTGACCGTGACGATTGGCGGCACCGGCTACACCACCCAGGTGCAGGCCAACGGCAGCTGGAGCGTGACCGTTCCGGCAGCGGACGTGGCGTCCATCACAACGGGGGCAGTGACGGCCAGCGTGGCAGACGCCGCCGGTAACACCGGTTCGGCCAGCCATACCCTGACCGTTGACACTGCCGCGCCGGTGGTGACCATCAACACCGTGGCGACCGACGACATCATCAACAGCGCCGAACACGGCCAGACGCAGATGGTCAGCGGCGCCGTCAGCGGTGCGGCGGCGGGCGATGCGGTAGTGGTCACCATTAACAACAAAACCTACACCACGGTGGTGGATGCATCCGGCAACTGGAGCGTCGGCGTTCCGGCGGCGGATATCACTGCCCTGAACGACGGCACCACCACTGTGTCCGTGACCGTCACCAGTGCCGCAGGCAACAGCGGTACTGCCACCCATGATGTGACGGTGAACACCGCCGCGCCGGTGGTGACCATTAACACCGTGACCGCCGACGACGTAATCAACGCCGCCGAGCAGGGCGCGGACCTGACGCTCTCCGGCACCACCACAAACGTGGAAGCCGGCCAGAACGTCACCATCACCTTTGGCGGCAAAACATATACCGCCAGCGTTGACAGTAACGGAGCATGGACGCTGGCCGTCCCGGCTGCGGATTTATCCACCCTGACTGACGGCAGCGCCCGCGTGGAGGCCAGCGTCAGCAATGCGGCAGGTAACTCCGCATCGGCCACCCACGACTACAGCGTGGATACGGGGGCGCCGGTGATCACCATCAGCACCATCGCCGCTGACGATATCCTGAACGCCACGGAAGCGCAGGCGGATCTGCTGATCGGCGGCACCACCACCGCTCCGGCAGGGCAGACGGTGACCGTGACGATTGGCGGCACCGGCTACACCACCCAGGTGCAGGCGAACGGCAGCTGGAGCGTGACCGTCCCGGCAGCGGACGTGGCCTCCATCACAACGGGGGCAGTGACGGCCAGCGTGGCAGACGCCGCCGGTAACACCGGTTCGGCCAGCCATGCCCTGACCGTTGACACTGCCGCCCCGGTGGTGTCCATCAACACCGTGGCGACGGACGACATCATCAACAGCGCCGAACACGGCCAGACGCAGATGGTCAGCGGCGCCGTCAGCGGTGCGGCGGCGGGTGATGCGGTAGTGGTCACCATTAACAACAAAACCTACACCACGGTGGTGGATGCATCCGGCAACTGGAGCGTCGGCGTTCCGGCGGCGGATATCACTGCCCTGAACGACGGCACCACCACTGTGTCAGTGACCGTCACCAGTGCCGCAGGCAACAGCGGTACTGCCACCCACGATGTGACGGTCAACACCGCCGCACCGGTGGTGACCATTAACAGCGTGACCGCCGACGACGTGATCAACGCCGCCGAGCAGGGCGCGGACCTGACGCTCTCCGGCACCACCACAAACGTGGAAGCCGGCCAGAACGTCACCGTCACCTTTGGCGGCAAAACATATACAGCCAGCGTTGACACCAGCGGCAACTGGACGCTGGTCGTCCCGGCTGCGGATCTGGCGACCCTGACCGACGGCAGCGCCCGCGTGGAGGCCAGCGTCAGCAACACCGCAGGTAACTCAGCGTCAGCCACCCACGACTACAGCGTGGATACGGGCGTGCCGGTGATCGCCATCAGCACCATCGCCGCTGACGATATCCTGAACGCCACGGAAGCGCAGGCGGATCTGCTGATCGGCGGTACCACCACCGCCCCGGCAGGGCAGACGGTGACCGTGACGATTGGCGGCACCGGCTACACCACCCAGGTACAGGCCAACGGCAGCTGGAGCGTCACCGTCCCGGCAGCGGACGTGGCCTCCATCACAACGGGGGCAGTGACGGCCAGCGTGGCAGACGCCGCCGGTAACACCGGTTCGGCCAGCCATACCCTGACCGTTGACACTGCCGCCCCGGTGGTGACCATCAACACCGTGGCGACGGACGATATCATCAACAGCGCCGAACACGGCCAGACGCAGCTGGTCAGCGGCGCCGTCAGCGGTGCGGTGGCGGGTGATGCGGTCGTCGTCACCATTAACAACAAAACCTACACCACGGTGGTGGACGCATCCGGCAACTGGAGCGTCGGCGTCCCGGCGGCGGATATCACCGCCCTGAACGACGGCACCACCACCGTGTCCGTGACCGTCACCAGTGCCGCAGGCAACAGCGGTACTGCCACCCACGATGTGACGGTGAACACCGCCGCCCCGGCCATCACCATTAACAGCGTGACCGCCGACGATGTGATCAACGCCGCCGAGCAGGGCGCGGACCTGACGCTTTCCGGCACCACCACAAACGTGGAAGCCGGCCAGAACGTCACCGTCACCTTTGGCGGCAAAACATACACCGCCAGCGTTGACAGTAACGGAGCATGGACGCTGGTCGTCCCGGCTGCCGATCTGGCTGGTCTGACCGACGGCAGCGCCCGCGTGGGGGCCAGCGTCAGCAATACCGCAGGTAACTCTGCGTCAGCCACCCACGATTACAGCGTGGATACGGGCGCGCCGGTGATCGCCATCAGCACCATCGCGGCTGACGATATCCTGAACGCCACGGAAGCGCAGGCGGATCTGCTGATCGGCGGCACCACCACCGCTCCGGCAGGGCAGACGGTGACCGTGACGATTGGCGGCACCGGCTACACCACCCAGGTGCAGGCCAACGGCAGCTGGAGCGTGACCGTTCCGGCAGCGGACGTGGCGTCCCTCGCCAGCGGCACCGTAACGGTCAGCGTGGCAGACGCCGCCGGTAATACCGGTTCGGCCAGCCATACCCTGACCGTCGACACTGCCGCCCCGGTGGTGACCATCAACACCGTGGCGACGGACGACATCATCAACAGCGCCGAACACGGCCAGACGCAGCTGGTCAGCGGCGCCGTCACCGGTGCGGCGGCGGGTGACGCGGTCGTCGTCACCATTAACAACAAAACCTACACCACGGTGGTGGATGCGGCGGGCAACTGGAGTATCGGCGTTCCGGCGGCAGATATCACCGCCCTGAACGACGGCACCACCACCGTGTCAGTGACCGTGACCAATGCCGCAGGCAACAGCGGTACTGCCACCCATGATGTGACGGTGAACACCGTCGCGCCGGTGGTGACCATTAACACCGTGACCGCCGACGACGTGATCAACGCGGCTGAGCAGGGCGCGGACCTGACGCTCTCCGGCACCACCACAAACGTGGAAGCCGGCCAGAACGTCACCGTCATCTTTGGCAATAAGACGTACACCGCCAGCGTTGACAGTAACGGAGCATGGACGCTGGTCGTCCCGGCTGCCGATCTGGCGACCCTGACCGACGGCAGCGCCCGCGTGGAGGCCAGCGTCAGCAACACCGCAGGTAACTCCGCGTCAGCCACCCACGACTACAGCGTGGATACGGGCGCGCCGGTGATCGCCATCAGCACCATCGCCGCCGACGACATTCTCAACGCCACGGAAGCGCAGGCGGATCTGCTGATCGGCGGCACCACCACCGCCCCGGCAGGGCAGACGGTGACCGTGACGATTGGCGGCACCGGCTACACCACCCAGGTACAGGCCAACGGCAGCTGGAGCGTCACCGTTCCGGCAGCGGACGTGGCCTCCATCACAACGGGGGCAGTGACAGCCAGCGTGGCAGACGCCGCCGGTAACACCGGTTCGGCCAGCCATGCCCTGACCGTTGACACTGCCGCCCCGGTGGTGTCCATCAACACCGTGGCGACGGACGACATCATCAACAGCGCCGAACACGGCCAGACGCAGATGGTCAGCGGCGCCGTCACCGGTGCGGTGGCGGGCGATGCGGTAGTGGTCACCATTAACAACAAAACCTACACCACGGTGGTGGACGCGGCGGGCAACTGGAGCGTCGGCGTTCCGGCGGCAGATATCACCGCCCTGAACGACGGCACCACCACTGTGTCAGTGACCGTGACCGACGCGGCAGGCAACAGCGGCTCGGCCACCCACGATGTGAACGTCAACACCGCCGCACCGGTGGTGACCATTAACAGCGTGACCGCCGACGACGTGATCAACGCCGCCGAGCAGGGCGCAGACCTGACGCTCTCCGGCACCACCACAAACGTGGAAGCCGGCCAGAACGTCACCGTCACCTTTGGCGGCAAAACATATACAGCCAGCGTTGACAGTAACGGAGCATGGACGCTGGTCGTCCCGGCAGCGGATCTGGCGACCCTGACCGACGGCAGCGCCCGCGTGGAGGCCAGCGTCAGCAATGCGGCAGGTAACTCAGCGTCAGCCACCCACGACTACAGCGTGGATACGGACGCGCCGGTGATCGCCATCAGCACCATCGCGGCTGACGATATCCTGAACGCCACGGAAGCGCAGGCGGATCTGCTGATCGGCGGCACCACCACCGCCCCGGCAGGGCAGACGGTGACCGTGACGATTGGCGGCACCGGCTACACCACCCAGGTACAGGCCAACGGCAGCTGGAGCGTGACCGTCCCGGCAGCGGACGTGGCCTCCATCACAACGGGGGCAGTGACGGCCAGCGTGGCAGACGCCGCCGGTAATACCGGTTCGGCCAGCCATACCCTGACCGTTGACACTGCCGCGCCGGTGGTGACCATCAACACCGTGGCGACGGACGACATCATCAACAGCGCCGAACACGGCCAGACGCAGCTGGTCAGCGGCGCCGTCACCGGTGCGGCGGCGGGTGACGCGGTTGTCGTCACCATTAACAACAAAACCTACACCACGGTGGTGGATGCATCCGGCAACTGGAGCATCGGCGTCCCGGCGGCAGATATCACCGCGCTGAACGACGGCACCACCACTGTGTCCGTGACCGTCACCAGTGCGGCAGGCAACAGCGGCTCGGCCACCCACGATGTGACGGTGAACACCGCCGCACCGGCCATCACCATCAACAGCGTGACCGCCGACGACGTGATCAACGCCGCCGAGCAGGGCGCAGACCTGACGCTCTCCGGCGCCACCACAAACGTGGAAGCCGGCCAGAACGTCACCGTGCTGTTTAACGGCAAGTCGTACACGGTAACTGTCAACAGCACCGGCCACTGGACGCTGGTCGTCCCGGCTGCGGAACTGGCGACCCTGACCGACGGCAACGCCCGCGTGGAGGCCAGCGTCAGCAATGCGGCAGGTAACTCCGCATCGGCCACCCACGGCTACAGCATCGACACGGATGCGCCGGTGATCGCCATCAACACGATCTCCGCGGATGACGTACTGAACGCGGCGGAACAGCAGCAGCCGCTGACCGTGCAGGGCAACACCAGCGCAGAAGCGGGGCAGACCGTAACGGTAACGCTGAATGGTGCTAATTACACCGCGCAGGTGCAGGCGAACGGCACCTGGAGCGTCACCGTGCCTGCTACCGATCTGGCCGGGTTAAGCAACGGTCCGCTGACGGTTTCCGCTGTTGTCAGCGACAAGGCGGGAAATGAAAGTCAGGCTGCCCATAATCTGACGGTGGATGCCAGCGCGCCGGTTATTACCGTCAATACGGTGGCGGGCGACAACATCATCAACAGTGGCGAGCAACGAGCCGGACAGACCCTCAGCGGCACCACAACTGCCGAACCGGGACAGACGGTAACCCTGACCTTTAACGGGCACACGTATCAGACGACGGTAGATACCAGCGGCAACTGGTCGCTATTCGTCCCGGCGGGCGATTTTACCGGCCTGGCGGACGGTAACTATGCCATCTCCGTCACCGTTAACGACGCGGCGGGTAATGCAGGTAACGTCACGCACAACGTGATCCTGAACGGTGATGTGCCGACTATCGCCATTGATGCCATCAGCACCGATGATGTGATCAATGCCGCAGAGCAAGGTGCTCCGTTGACTCTCAGCGGTACGACGGACGCGCCTGCCGGTCAGACGGTGACCATCACGCTTAACGGCAATCGCTATACCGCGGTGGTCGACAGCAACGGACAGTGGAGCTGCGTAGTGAGCAGCGTCGACGTCGCCGCGCTGGCGGACGGCACGGCGTATACGGTAAATGCGCAGGTCAGCAATACCATTGGCAACAGCGCCAGCGCCGATCGGGTAATGAACGTCGATCTGACCGCGCCAGCCCAGATCATCAACATTGATGCCGTGCAGGGCGACAGCGGCCTGAGCGGCAGCGACTTCATGACTAACAGCAATCTGGTGGTACTGGACGGCTCGCTCAGCGCATCGCTCGCCAGTGGCGAAACCGCGCAGATCAGTCTTGATGGCGGGACAACCTGGATCGATCTGTTGGTGAACGGCACACAGTGGACTTACGCCGACGGTCGTAGCCTGGCGGACGGCGGTTATCTGTACATTGTGCGAGTGATTGATGCGGCGGGTAACGTCGGATCGGTCGACAGTCAGTCGGTGCGGGTAGACACCACGCCGCCAGCCGTAACGCTGATCTCCGTTGATGCGATCACCCAGGATACCGGGCTGTCGACAAGCGATTACATTACGCATGACAACCAGATTTCCCTGCAAGGCTCGCTGAACGCGGCGATCGCCAGCGGTGAACATGTGCAGATCAGCCTTGATGGCGGCAACACCTGGACTGACGTCAGCGTCAGCGGACTGAGTTGGTCGTTTGCCGACGGGCGCACGCTCGCCGACGGCGATTATATTTATCAGCTGCGCGTGATCGACCAGGCGGGTAACGTCAGCGCGACCACCAGCCAGACGGTGACCGTGGATACTCTGGTACCGGACGCGACGAAAACCATCGTCTTTGACAGCATTACGGACGACAGTGGTCTGAGCAGTAGTGACTTTATTACGAAAGACACCTCGCTCAGTCTGCAGGGATCGCTGGGCGCGACGCTGGCGCCGGGCGAGATCGTCCAGATCAGCCTCGATGGCGGCGCCACCTGGCAGAACGTTACGGTGATTGGCAATAGCTGGTCGTTTGCCGATGGGCGTACGCTGGGCGAAGGCGTTCATGATTACTGGGTCCGCGTGATCGACACCGCCGGAAACATTGGCGCGACCGCGCACCAGCAGGTGTCCGTCGATCTGACCCCGCCGGACGGCGCGATCACGGTCAGCATCGACAGTATCTCTACGGATACTGGTTACAGCAGCAGCGACTTCCTGACCAACGATACCTCGCTGACCCTCAGCGGCTCCCTTGGCGCGCCGCTTGCCGCAGGCGATCGCGTACAGATTAGCGTCGATAACGGCCTGACCTGGCATGATGTCGTGACGAACGGCAACAGTTGGCATTATGTCGATTCGCGCACGCTGCCGGAAGGCGATCAGACTTACCAGGTCCGCGTTGTCGATGTGGCGGGCAACGTGGGCGCGACAACGAACCAGGTTGTCACCGTCGATCTGACCGCATCCACCAACGCGGTGAATATCCACAGTTATACCGACGACGTTGCCTCTTCACGCGGCGAGTTCGCGGCAGGCACCACAACCGACGATCGTATGCCGGTGCTGAACGGCACGCTGACGACAGGTCTGCTGACCGGGGAAATGGTGCGTATTTACCGCGCCGACGGCACACTGGTCGGCGAAGCGGACGTCAACGGCACCGACTGGACGTTCCAGTTGAACGAACCGTTGGTTGACGGCGAAAAAGGGGAGTTCTATGCGGTTGTCGTCGATGCCGCTGGCAACGAAGGCGCGCAGTCGCCGGTATTTGATTTCACTGTCGACCTCAAAATGTATGCCGATACCCAGAATACGCTGGATACCACGCCGATTATTACAGGGCGCGTGGACTTTGAAATCCTGCCGGGCGAATACGTGGAGGTGACGATCAATAACGTCGTGTACAGCTCACGCAACGGCGCGGTGGTCATTGACCCAAAAAACAGCACCTGGTACGTGCAGCTCCCGGACAGCGACGCGCTGGCGCTGGGCACTTACGACGTGAAGGCCGCGCTGTTTAAAGCCGATGGCACGGAGATTACCCATGACGACACCACTGGTGAGCTGACGGTTTCGCCAACGCCGTCCATCACCTTTACGTCATCCGCGGCCTCTTCGGAAGATACCGGTACCGCGCTAACCCTGGGCGAAGATGGGACGTGGCGTATCCTCAGTAACTCGACGGTCTTTACCCAGAACGCGACGGATTCGACTACCCTGGGCTCGTTTGACTCGGTGGCGATCAGCGGACCAGATCGTCAGCAGCAGTCGTCGTTTATCGATTTCGACCGCGATGGCCTGATGGATATTCTCGGCGCGGACACCAGCTATGCCAACGGACAGCAGTCGTTCAAATACAACGCCGACGGCAGCTATACCGCCTTCCAGGTGGGCGCTTATGGCGTGTCGGGCCAGACTAACGATCCGAACGGCAACGTCTACGGCTGGTACGGCGGCGCAATGGGGATCGATATCAACGGCGACGGCTATGTGGATATGGTCTACGGCGACGAAACGCCGAACGACTCTGAAGGACGGGGCGGCTATGACTCCGGGTTTGTACTCAACACTGACGGCACCGTGATGGGGTTTGATAAGACCGGCGCTTATGTCTATACCAATAACTCGCAGGACGGCGTGGCTTCGACCAATGGCGGTAACCCGACGCCGGACCGTGAAGTATCGGGCGTTGACCTGAACAACGACGGTTACGTGGACATTACCTATCACGCAACCTCAGGCACCAGTACGACTTCGGCCGGAGGCACCAGTAGCTCCAACTCCCGTCTGGCGATCGTAACCAACGGCGTGGATGCTAACGGCAATATGACGCTGACCAATACCCAACTGATCACGGATGTGTTCAACGGGGATAACGCATCCGATAACCATTACACCACGCTAACCTGGTCCGATCTGAATGGCGATGGCTATATGGATCTGTTTGTTGCCGGGTTGACCGCCAAAGGCGGCGCCACCAGCGCCATCTTCTATAACGACGGCACCGGCAAACTCACCGCGGCGGCCAACGGCGCGGGCGTAGGGTCAAACGTGCAGACGCTGGGCGACAGCGTGAACAGTATGTCCTCGCTGGCAGTGGACTGGAACGGCGATGGCCGGATGGATCTGATCGAAATCGCCGGAGCGGCGGGATCGACCATCGCCACCAATACCAGCAACGTGGGGCTGCTGTGGACCAACAACGGCGTGAACGGCAGCAACCAGGTTGACTGGTCTTCTCAGACTTTGCTAACCGGCGCGAACCAGGGCAGCACCAACATCACTACTGGCGCGTTGACGCTGGACCTGGATTATGACGGCGACAAGGATCTGGTGGTGTTCCGCGCCGCGGGCGGTAAAACGGAATACATCGAGAACACCAGCACCATCAGCAACGGCACGAGCATGATTTTGCGTATTGCCGATGCCAACGGGATTAACGCCTTCTATGGCAATACCGTGCTGTTGGTGGATGAGAGCACCGGCAAGGTAGTCAGCTCGCAGGTGATTAACCCGCAGGGCGGTGTGAACATGAACGACTCGTCAGGTCTGGTCTACTTCTACGGTCTGGACGCCAGCAAGTCGTACAGCGCGGTGCTGCTGGCGAACGGTCAGGATTACGGCGGCGTGTCGTCGGCGACGTTTGACGCTTCCGGCGTAGTGAACACGGTTGAAAACGTCAACGCTTCCTGGGGCGGCCTGACGGCGGTGGAGAAGAACCATGCGTACGTCCTGACAGCGGAAGACGGCGCGTCAGCGGCGAATAGCGCACTGGCGGCGACCGACGGCAGCAATACCGTGGGAATTGTGGGTACCGGCTACAACGATACGCTGAACGCTACCGCGGGCACCCATATCTATAACGGCGGCGGCGGTAGTCGCGTCGTGTCGGATGTGGACGTCTGGACTGCACAGGGCGGGATGGATGTGGTGGATTACACGCTGGCGGGCAGCGCTGCGCTGAACATCGATCTCAGCAACGGCGCGATGCAGAACACCGGTTTTGGTCAGGCACAGTTCGTCAACATTGAAGGGATTGCCGGAGGCAACGGTGACGATGTCTTTACCGGCAGCACCGGCGAAAACGTCTTCAACGGGCGCGGCGGTAACGATACTTTCAATATTGGCAACGGCGGACACGATACCCTGTTGTACAAGCTGATCAACGCCTCAGACGCCACTGGCGGCAACGGCAGCGACGTGGTCAACGGCTTTACCGTCGGCACCTGGGAAGGGACGGCGGATACCGATCGTATCGACCTGCGCGAACTGTTATCCGGCAGCGGCTACACCGGCAGCGGGTCAGCCACCTACGTCAACAGCGTCGCGACGCTGGATGCCCAGGCGGGGAATATCGAAGACTACGTCCGCGTGGTGCAGAACGGCAGCAACACCGAAATTCATGTGGATCTTGACGGTGCGGGCGGGGTCTCCGCCTCCACCACCGTGGTCACCCTGAACGGCGTACAAACCGACCTCGCCACCCTGCTGGCAAACCATCAATTGGTGATTATGTAATAACCGACGTCCGGGGGAATCGCTTCCCCCGGCACACTTCGCGGTAAATACGCACTAGACTAAAAAATGAACAGCGCAGAGTGGATAACAGGTTTATCGCGCTGCGGCAGAAACGAGTATGAGCACACAATCCGTTATTCCTCACGCAATTCCGTTACGGCGCAATGTCGCAGAACAGGAACAGAATGCTATGAACACGCAGTCGCAATATGAACCCTGGTTACAGGCTATGATCGGCGTGGCGCAACATTATCGTCTCGACTACTCGCAGGAGCATGTTCGGGTGTCGATAAACTATGAAACTGACTCCCCGCGCGAGCTGGTGTTAAAAGATATGGCGCGCCAACTGGGGCTGGGTTTGCGCAGGGTCGCAGCGAAAGTCTCGCATCTCGATCCGTGGCGTCTGCCGCTCATTGCGGAATTTAGCGAAGGGCAAATCGCCGTCATTACCCGCATGGACAACGACGGGAATATCAGCCTGCAGTTCAGCGGCGATGAAGGGCTGGAAACCGTATTACCGCGCGATGAATTAAGCGCGCGACTGAAAGCGTTATTTATTTTACGTCCGCTGGAATCCACGCCTGACGCGCGCGTTGATGATTACATTAAGCCGTATAAGAAAAACTGGTTCTGGCAGTTGGCGTTAAAAGACTGGCCTCGCTATATCGACATTATGGTGGTTGCGCTGGTGGCGAACGTGCTGGCGCTCTCTGGCATGATTTTTTCGATGCAGGTTTACGACCGCGTAGTGCCCTCGCAGTCTGAAACTACCCTGTGGGTGCTGTTTGGCGGGGTAATGCTGGCGATCCTGTTTGAATTTATTATGCGCATGCTGCGCGTCTATATTTCTGACGTGGTGGGCAAGCGGGCCGACTTGCGTATTTCAGAACGCATTTTTGCTCATGCGATGCGGATTAAGAACGGCGCGCGATCCAAATCCACCGGATCGTTTATTGCCCAGATCCGCGAACTGGAGTCGGTGCGTGAGCTGATCACCTCTACCACCATCGCCGCGCTCTCCGATCTGCCCTTCTTCCTGCTGTTTGTCTTCATTTTATGGATGATTGGCGGTCCGCTGGTGCTGGTGGTGCTGATGGCGGTTCCGCTGCTGCTGATCCCCGGCCTGCTGGTGCAGCGTCCGCTGGGGCGGCTGTCCAGCGAGGGGATGCGCGAGTCGGCTATCCGTAACGCCACGCTGGTGGAAGCGGTACAGGGCATTGAAGATATCAAACTGATGCGCGCCGAACAGCGTTTTCAGAACCAGTGGAACAACACCAATTTTGTCGCCGCTGACGTCGGCATGCGCCAGCGCTGGCTGACCAGTCTGTTGCTGACCTGGACCCAGGAAGTTCAGTCCATTGTCTATGCGGTGGTGCTGCTGATTGGCTGTTATCTGGTCATTGCTGGTGATATGACCACGGGCGCGCTGGTCGGGACCTCGATTCTGGCCTCGCGCACTATCGCGCCGCTGTCGCAAATCTCCGGCGTGTTGTCGCGTTGGCAGTCGGCGAAGGTGGCGTTACAGGGGCTGGATGAGCTGATGCAGCGTCCGGTTGATGAGCCGCAGCAGGGCAAGAAAGTACATAAAGCGCACCTGCGCGGGCATTATCAACTGGAAAACGTCGCGTTTTACTACGACGAAGAAGAGAAAGTTAACGTGCTGACGGTGCCTTCGCTGAATATCAACGCCGGGGAGCGCGTGGCGCTGCTCGGTCGCAACGGCTCGGGTAAAAGTACGTTGCTGCAGGTGCTGGCGGGTATGCAGGAACCGCAGCAGGGGTCGGTGCTGCTCGACAATATCGCGCTCAATCACCTTGACCCGGCGGATCTGCGCCGCGATATGCAGTTGCTGAGCCAGCAGGCACGCCTGTTCTTTGGCTCCATCCACGACAATATTACGCTCGGTAACCCCACGGCGACCGATGACGATATCCAGCAGGCGCTGGCGATCAGCGGCGCGCTCGAATTTGTGCGCAAGCAGAAAACCGGGCTGAACTATGTGATCAGCGAAGGCGGCGCCGGACTGTCGGGCGGACAACGTCAGGCGCTGCTGTTGGCGCGCGCGCTGCTGACGTCGCCGAACGTTTTACTGCTGGATGAGCCCACTGCCTGGCTGGATGAAATTGGCGAGAGCCAGTTTATTCAGCACCTGAAGAACTGGCTGGGCAATACGCGAACGATGGTGGTGGCGACGCACCGTTTGCCGATCCTTGAACTGGTGGATCGCATTATCGTGCTGGATAACGGACGTATTGTCATGGACGGCCCGCGTGACGCCATTTTGCATAAACACGGTATGACGCCGCCGACGACAGGCAATGTTACCCGGATGCCGTCGAACAACCCAGGGAGAGCGTAAAATGCGCGATGTAAACCGTTTTAACAGTCGCCTCAGCGAGCCTAAACTGCCGCGCTCTTCCCTGATCGTCTGGTTCCTGTTTGCCCTGCTGGCGGCGTTTGTCGCCTGGGCGAGCTACTTTCATCTGGATGAAGTAACCACCGGCAGCGGCAAAGTGGTGCCATCGTCCCACGAGCAGGAGATCCAGTCGCTGGAAGGCGGCATTATCTACAAACTGCACGTGCGTGAAGGCGACATTGTGGAAAAAGGGCAAGTCCTGGCGCAGCTCGACCGGACGAAAACCGAGTCCGGCGTGCAGGAGAGCGAATCGAAACTGCATGCGGCGCTGGCGACCTCGGCGCGTTTAACGGCGGAAGTGAACGGCACCGAGCCGGTATTCCCGCCGGAGCTGAACAACGAGACGGCGCTGATAAACCAGGAGCGCGCGTTGTTTCTCTCCCGACGTGAAAGCCTGGAAAAAGGGATCCAGGGGCTGAAGCAGGGCATCGCGCTGATTGACGGCGAGCTGGCGCTCACCCAACCGCTGATC
Source organism: Citrobacter sp. R4 (assembly GCF_026719175.1). Lineage (NCBI taxonomy): Bacteria > Pseudomonadati > Pseudomonadota > Gammaproteobacteria > Enterobacterales > Enterobacteriaceae > Citrobacter > Citrobacter sp. R4. The sequence goes on along the minus strand of NZ_JAPPSU010000002.1, from coordinate 483,172 downwards.
AAACAGGGCGCAGCCAGCCAGGTGGAAGTGCTGCGCCTGCGCCGGCAAAAGAATGAGATGGAAAATAAGATCGCCGAGCTGCAAACCCAGTATTACGTGCGCGCCCGTGAAGAGCTGGCGAAGGCCAACGCTGAAATCGAGACCGAGCGGTCAGTGATGCGCGGGCGGGAAGATTCGCTGACCCGCCTGACCTTTACCGCCCCCGTACGCGGCATTGTGAAAGATATTGACGTCACGACCGTGGGCGGTGTGATCGCCCCAGGCGGCAAGCTGATGAGCCTGGTGCCGTTAGACGATCAGATCCTGATTGAAACGAAAATCCTGCCGCGCGATGTTGCGTTTATCCATCCGGGACAGGAAGCGATGGTAAAGATTACCGCTTACGATTACTCCATTTATGGCGGCATCAACGGCGTGGTGACGCTCATATCGCCGGATACGATTCAGGATGAAGTCAAACGCGATCTCTACTATTACCGGGTTTACATTCGCACCAACAGCAATCAGTTAATTAATAAACAGAAAAAAGCCTTTCCGGTGTTTCCCGGCATGATTGCCACCGTGGATATCAAAACCGGCAATAAAACGGTGCTGGAGTATCTGCTGAAACCGCTGAATAAGGCGAAAGAAGCCATGCGGGAAAGATAACGACAGCCCGCAGTGGACAACGGTCCGCCGGGGAATTTCAGGGCGGACCAGCAGCTTTTTTATGTCAATGCCACTCCGCAGAGAGATGGACAGGCAAACGCGTAAAAATTTCTGTACAACGAGGGCGGTTATTTGTGCGCTTCATCAGATTCTTACCAAAAATTGGCAAATGTGTCTCTTGAAAATTGACTTAAATCAAACTGAAGGCACTTAATTTGCGTCCTTAAAAAATGTTGCCGTTTACGTCTTGTTTACCTTTCCAGTGCGACAAGCAGCAGTGGTAAGACGTCCGGGGGCAGAATATTGTGAGGCTCACTACAAAAATGATGGGGTAAGCATCGTTTAAGCCCCTCTAAAACTCCGGTTATTCCGCGCAATGTAAACATTTATTTGAGGAGTAACTTATTGGCGAACGGGAATTTTCCACTGTCGGTCCACATTTTATCCATGCCAATTTACACCAGGCCGACGTAGAATAAAGGTCAGGGTGTAAAGGAATCGTGACGAAATAAAGGTTGCCAGTCTTCCCTTTCATTTGAAATATCGTTCCATTTTGAGGCGATTTATTAACAATTAAATTACGTGACTGATGAATTTTTGTGCGTTGACTTGTTTTTCCGCTAACTGCATATTCCTCTCCTGTTAAGACCACCCGCTTTCAGGAGATGACAATGCCTTCTCGCGATTATCCCGATCAACGCAAAGCCAGAGGCACGCGTTCTAAAAATATGGTTCTGTTGAGCGCCCGCGTAGAGTCAACCCTTTGGGACTATGTCCGTGCGCTGGCGCTGGAAACGCGGAAAAGTAAGCAGGATATTATTGCCGAAGCGTTAATGCTTCACCGCACCGTCCACGAAGACGATCTTAAGCACGGCGCGGAAAATTAAGCGCAGGTTTTCAGACGTTGTCTTTGCCGCTCTGCCGTTCCGTGGACTGTATTAGCGCTTTTACAATGGGCCTGACCCTGGCCGTCGTGATGATACCGATAATGATGTGGGGATGTACCGTCATCATATTTCCTTCGCCGATTATCACCACCCATAAAATAATCACGGATTTATTCTTTCGGAACTTCTGGAATGGCTTCATCGCGTTTCGAAAATAATCCAGGCCCGCTTTTTATGACTCCGGTGATTATTTTGCGCGGCAGCGTAATAAGCGCTTTTGTTGATAAAGCTGGGCGACACTGATTAATGCGGCAATCATTAGCGCCAGCGCGCCGCAGAGCGTTGCGCGGGTAATGGCCTCTGTTCCGTTGGCGAAAAAGGTGGTTAATAGCGGGCCGAGGATCTGCCCAATACCGTAAGTCAGCGTGACAAAGCCCAACAGATTGAGATTCCCGGGCACGCTCAACTGACGGGCGAGGGTCATCACCAGCGAAGTGGTGCCCATAAAGGTCGCGCCAAAACCAATACTGCTGAGCACCAGCAGCGTCGGCGAGCCGCTGGCGAGGGTGAGGAGCACACAGGCACCCTGAATCACCAGGTTTGCCGTCAGGCATTGCAGAACGCCCCAGCGTTTTGCGGCCCATAGCCAGCCGAAGCAGCCCGGCACAATCGAAAGGCCCACCAGCGTCCACAGGTGTACCGTTAAAAGCGGCGACCCCGCGTCTTTAGCCATCAACGGCAGATAGGTGGCAACAATAATGTAGCCGAACCCGGCAAGGCCATAGAGTATCGCCAGTAACCACCAGCGCATTGGCTGATGCTTTGCCTCAGCCAGTGGCGCGGGCGGTATCGCATGAGCGCGGGAAGGCAGCAGCAGCGCGAGCAAAACCACCAGCAGGCCGGAGAAGGCGGCGGCCCCTGTCCACAGGGTCTGCGAGGTAAGCGCCAGTTGAAGCCCGGCGATAACATACTCATTGCCCAGCGCGATGCCCACGCCGACCCCGGAAAACAGCGAGGCCACAACGAACGGATGACGGGTATGTTGCAGGATCAGCGTCGAGCCAAAAATCAGCATTCCGGCGCTGGCGACCCCGGCGAGAAAACGCGCCAGCATCACGCCGACCGGATGTGTCAGCGCCGCCATCGCCAGAATCAATATGCCGGTGGCGACGGCAGAGGTGAACAGCAGCGGGCGTAACCGTCCCGGCAGATGGAACAGACCAAAAGAGAACAGCAGGCTTCCCATCAGATAGCCCGCATAGTTGATGCTGGCGATCCACGACAGTTCGCTAAAACTAAAGCGTCCTTCAGCCAGCAGTACTGGCAGCATAGGCGTATACAAAAAGCGGCCTATGCCCATGCCGAGCGCTAAAACCATCATGCCAAACAGAGCGGTGCTAAAAGAAAAACGGTCAGCGAGATGATGCGGTTGTTGGCTCATGCCGTACCCTGTGTGATGATTCGCGTGGTAAGAGTGAGAGTAACAAATTTTTAACAACCGGGTAAGGCATAATGTGAATTTAGTGTGCAGGCACTGGCGTAAAGCGGTAAAACAGATTCGGTTCGCTGACGATAAAGATCGTGCCCTGGTTGTCCATCGCAATCCCTTCCGCCTGCTGGAGAGTCTTTGCCAGCCCGTGGTGGCCTCCGGTCAACGACAGGGAGCCAATCACGTCGCCGTCCCGCGTCACCTCTTTTAGCGTTCGTGACTCATGAGAAAGGATCAACAAGGTATTATTTTGTGAATTAAACTCTGCGCCGGAAATGTCTTTTACCGCCAGATTGCGCTGCAGCGCGAGATCCCGGCCAATCGAGAGCTCATCGTTACGCAGTAATCCCCGAACCGTGTAAATCTCAATCGGTTTACGCTCCTTAAAGAACCAGAAGGTACGATCGTTTTGTGACCAGGCCAGTCCTTCAAAACCGCGGTTGGTCGGCGTGTCATGCACAGCGAACTGCACTTTTTTGACGATTTTCACCTCTGAGCGCTCATTTACGGTGATCACGTAAATGGTGTAGTTTTTCTCATCGCTCACCACGAAGGTGTCGTCGCCGACGTATTCGATCGTTTCCATATCTTGCACAAAATCGAGCGGGATGGTGCGCAGTAAGTCACCTTCTTTGGTCAGCTCAACAAGGGTGGCGGGTCTGTTCAGGGTGCTGAACAGGGTGTCGCTTTTTTCCGACCAGGTGAGCGAAGAGATGTTGTTTTTAATGCCAGCAATTTCTTTGCCATCAATCGTGGCGCGATAGTGCTGTAGAGAAGAATCCGGACGTTCGGCATCGGCCATCGCCCCGGTAAGGAGCATGAAGCCCATTGCGGCGATAACCCCAGCAAACACGACAAACCCGGCCACGGGGCGTTTTAACAGCCAGACAATCCTTTTCATAAGCGATCTTTCCCTGAACGGCGAACAGACGTCCAGTATTAGGCAAAGATCTTAACGACTTCTTAACCGTCAAACGGATCGCTTTGAGACGGCATCGCTAGAGGATCTTTTTCAGATCCATCTCCTCCTGAATCCGTTCATTCCACGCAAGGTGAGTGCGGATCGCCTCTTCAATGCCGGCGTTGTAGAAGGCGGGGCCCAATTTATCGATAATAAAATCGATAAAAAACTCAGCGTCGAACTGCTCCAGGTGGAGATCGAACTGATCGCGGCAGTAGCGCTCCAGCTCGTCGCGCAAGCGCTCGCGCTCCGCTGCGGAAAGAGTGAGATCAGCCATAGTATTTCCTTAAAAGCCCATCAGGGCCGGGGCGTGGGATAACAGATAAAGCACCAGCCCAATGGTACCACCGACCAGGGTGCCGTTGACGCGGATAAACTGCAAATCTTTGCCGATATTCAGTTCAATCTGCCGCGACATATCGCGCGGGTCCCAGCTTTTTACCGTGTCGCTGATGTGGCGGGTCAGAAAGCTGGCGAACTCTGGGGCAACCCGATGCGCAGCCTGTTCCAGATGGCCATTAAGCGACGCGCGCAGCGCATCGTCGGCAATCAGCGTTTCGCCAAACCACTGGCCAGCATTGGCGATCCGCTGTTTGACGCGCGAATCGTCGGCGTTGATATCGTTTTTCAGCCACTGGCGCAGATCCGCCCACAGCTCGCCCAGATAGCGGTTAAAGGCTTCATCTTCCTTCAGGTACTCTTTAATGCTTTCGGCGCGATCCGCCATTTCCGGATCGTTTTTCAGCTTATCGATAAGTTTGAATGTGGCGCGATCGAAAGCATGGCGGATCTGGTGAGCGCGATCCTGGCTGATGTCATCCAGTAGTGAATTCACCGCGTCAGAAACCAGTTCGGCGCTGTGCTCGCCGAGCCATTCGGTCGGCAGAATTTTCGCTTTCAGCGGATGCTCGGTTTCCAGCCAGCGCACGATCTGCTGGGCGATAAACCGGCGTGAGCTGTCGCGTTGCAGCAGGGCGATAAGCTGGGCGATCAGCGTGTCGAGCAGCACCTGGTGACGATCGTTTTTGGTCATGCTTTCCAGCATCAGGGCGCTGGTACCGGAGAGATCCACCTTGTCGATGGCTTTATGTACCGCGCGTTTCAGCAGGCGCTGAATGCGGGCGTCGTCGGTCAGTTCCAGAAAACCGCTCATGATCTGCAATAAATGCAGGCCGACCCGCTGGGCATTGTCCGGCTGGCTAAACCAGTTGCCGATCAACAGCGCCGGTTCGTGGCGGCGGATCAACGCCACCAGCGACTGAGTATCGAGGAATTTTTCCTGGACGAACTGGCCGAGATTCTCGCCAATGCGATCTTTATTGCGTGGGATGATCGCCGTATGGCGCGAGATAAATGGCAGCGGCACGCGGCGAAACAGCGCCACGACCGCGAACCAGTCCGCCAGCGCGCCGACCATCGCCGCTTCGGCAATGGCCTTGATTCCGCTAACCCAGAAACCGGGAGGCAGAAAAAGCGTGACCACAAAAGTGCTGGCGGCGATCAGCAGCAACGAGAGCGCCAGCAGTTTGGCGCGTTTAAGTTCAGCGATTTTATTCATACGCTTAAGGATAGAGGCAGACAGTGGGATTGTGCAACGCGTACTCAGCCCGGGATCCAGTTGTCCCAGGCCGGAAGAGCGCCGAGTTCCGCCACCAGAAAATCGATAAACGATCGTACCTTTGGGTTACTGTATTTGCTGGGGAAATAAAGTGCGTACAGGGTGTGCGTTTCGCAGGCGATCGTACCGTCGAGCATCAGCGGGGTGATCTCTTCTTTCTGGATATGATCGCCAATCAGGTAGGTGGGCAGATACGCCACGCCCTGATCCTCCAGCACCGATTTCAGCAGCACCAGACTGCTGTTGGCCTGAATCGGCATATGCAGTTTGAGTTGATGCAGCCGATCCTGCTCGTCGGCGACCTTTACGGTTGGCGTCAGGCCGGGGTAAACCAGACAGTCATGATCCACCAGATCGGCGCGCCGCAGCGGCATCCCTTTTTTGGCGAGATAGCCCGGTGAGGCGCACCAGGCCCAGCGGATCGGCACCAGCTTGCGCATCGCATAGTTTTGCGGCGGTGCGGTGGAGATGCGCAGCGCAATATCAAAGTCAGTATCGTTCAGGTTGATAAAATTATCGTTGAGATCGATATACAGATTCACGTCGGGAAACTGGGTGCGGTATTTATCCACCAGATTGACCAGCCGGGAATAACCAAAGGCAATAGAGCAGGTAATGCGTAATTCCCCCTGAGGATTGTGATAATAGCCAGAGGTGGTATTCAACGTTTCATCAAATTCTTTCAGTAATTTATTGGCGCGATTAAATAAATAGTGTCCAGCGTCGGTCAGCGTAATACTGCGGGTGGTACGCTTAATTAAGGTCGTTCCTAATGTATCTTCCATTGCCGCCAGACTTTTACTTACCGCCGACGGCGAAACGTTAAGCTGCGCCGCCGCTTCAGATAAGCCGCCACAGTCGACAATCCGGACAAAAAACTCTAAATGCTTGAGTGAAATGGGCGCGCTCATTGTTTCCTTTTATTCACAAGTGATTTGCAAAAACGGTACGAATATGCCGTTACATTCCTTTCTGAAACATGCAACTATTGAATCACAGGAAACAACGTGCTGACAAAATGAAAAAATAACAACTTAAGTGAGTCAGGTCACAAAATAATAAGGAGGAAAAATCGGAACCCCATCAAATTGTGAATTTACTCTCATTTTATATTCTATTTTAATGAAAGGTGCCTCGTATGTGGTCACGACTCGAACCCTATAAATCGTCAATTATCTTATTACTCGCACTGGTGGCCGGCGGCGTATTCGGTATTTATGCCCCCGCGGTTGCCAGTCAACTTCAGCCGATAGGTCAGATTTTCCTGAACCTGCTGTTTATGATTATTGTTCCGCTGGTTGGCATTAGCGTGATGTCTTCTATTGCCAGCATGACCGACCTGAAGCGTCTGGGGCGCATTATGGCGGTTATTTTTATCGTCTCTATTGCGATGGCGTTTATACCCGCGGCAGGGATCGTCGCTCTGGCGCTGTGGTACAACCCGGCGCAGGGCGTCACTATCGATCTGTCTCAGTCCGTGCAGGCGGGCAGCGGCAAGATGGATTTTGTCAGTATGATCACCACCAATGATTTTATCGGCCTGTTTTCCAAGTCGAATATTCTGGCGTTGATCGTCATGGCGATCGTTGCCGGGATCGCTATCGGTCAGTCGGAGCAGGCCGGTAAGCGCATCGCGTCGCTGCTGGAAGACGCCAACACGGTGATCATGAAGATCGTGTCGATCATTATGAAGGTCGCGCCGGTCGGGCTTGGCTGCTACTTCGCGGCGACGATGGCCAGCCAGGACGCCGACTTGCTGCTGACCTTCGCCCGGGCAATTGGCCTGTTTATGGTCGCCACCCTGGTGTATTACGTCTTTGGCTCAATACTCTATTCGTACATCGGCGGGGGCGTTCCGGCGGTAAAAGCCTTCTGGCGCCACGCCATTGAGCCTTCCGTGACCGCGCTGGGCACCTGTTCCTCGCTGGGCACGTTACCGGTGACCCTGCGCGCGGGCAAGGCGATGGGCATTAATCCGGAAATTGTTGATGTCTCCGTGCCGCTGTTGGTCAACCTGAACAAGGGCGGCGTGGCGATGATTGCGGCGCTGAAGATTGTCTTTATCTATTCAGTACTGGGGATGGAATTTACCACCGAGACCTTCTTTTTGACCATGCTGATTGCCGTGCTGTCGGCGATTATCGTTGGCGGCGTGCCGGGTGGGGCGTTTCTCGGCGAGATCTTTATCGTCACCACGCTGGGACTGCCGATGGAGGCAATTCCGATGCTGGTGGTGCTTGGTACCATTACCGATGCTCCGGCAACGCTGATTAACGTCATTCACGATTTAAACGCGACGCAGATTGTTGAGCGCTTCGCGGGAAAGAAACAGGCCAGTGTCGGGATTAACCCTGGCACGGCGACGGTATAAGTTTGCGTACGGATGAAGGATAAAAAATATGAAAGATTCAATGAAGCTTGAAACGCAGTTAATCATCGCCGGACGCGATAAGCGCTATACCCAGGGAGCGGTGAACCCGGTGATCCAGCGGGCCTCCTCTCTGGTGTTTGATACCGTCAAAGACAAAAAATTCGCCACTGCCAATCGCGCCAACGGCGAGCTGTTTTACGGACGTCGCGGCACGTATACTCACTTCGCCTTTCAGAAGGCGATGAGCGAACTGGAGGGCGGCGTCGGCTGCGCGCTCTATCCGTGCGGCGCGGCGGCGGTGACCAATGCGATCCTCGCCTTTGTACAGGGGGGCGATCATCTGTTGATGACCGGCGCGGCGTATGAGCCGACCCAGGATTTCTGCAATAAGATCCTCAGTAAATTCAATGTCGAAACCACCTATTACGATCCTATGATCGGCGCGGGAATTGCCGAACTGATCCGGCCGGAAACCAAAGTGGTGTTTCTTGAATCACCCAGTTCGATCACCATGGAAGTGCAGGATGTTCCGGGGATGGTAAAAGCGATCCGCGCGGTGAACCCGGAGATCGTCATTATGATCGACAACACCTGGGCGGCTGGCGTGTTGTTTAAGGCGCTGGACTATGGTGTGGACATTTCGATTCAGGCAGGAACCAAGTACACCATCGGTCATTCAGACGGTATGCTGGGTACGGCGGTGTCCAACGCCCGCTGCTGGGAGCGCCTGCGTGAGAATTCGTATCTGATGGGGCAGACGCTGGATGCAGATACCGCTTATAACGGCAGCCGCGGCCTGCGTACGCTGTCGGTCCGCCTGAAGCAGCATCAGGAGAGCAGTATTGAGATTGCCCGCTGGCTGTCGGCGCGACCGGAAGTGGCGCGCGTGAACCATCCGGCGTTGGCGGAATGCCCGGGGCACGAGTACTTTGTGCGTGACTTTAGCGGCAGCTCCGGCCTGTTCTCCTTTGTGCTAAAAAAACGCCTGTCGGACACGCAACTGGCCGCGTTCCTTGATAACTTTTCGCTGTTCCATATGGCCTACTCCTGGGGCGGCTTTGAATCGCTGATTCTGGCGAATCAGCCGGAGGAACTAAACAGCATCCGTCTGGCAGGGGACGTGGACTTCAGCGGAACGCTGGTGCGGGTGCATATCGGGCTGGAAGACGTGGGCGATTTGATTGCCGATCTCGACGCCGGATTTGCGCGCATCGCGTAAAGTGATTCCCTTGCCGGATGGCGCTGACGCTTAACCCACCTGCGAACCCTGTCGGTTGGTTAAGGGGCCTTCACCGCCATCCGGCTTGCTTTATTTCTCAAGCGCCAGCTCGGTTTCGCCATGCTGGCGCACGCGATGGAGCAAACCTCGTAGCGTGAACACGACCACCACGCCTGCCGCTACCGCCAGCAGGTGAAAAGGGATTCGCCCGCCGTTAAACCACAACCAGCGGCCAACCTCGACGGAGACGGCCATCACCAGCAGAATCACCATATTCAGCGACGCCGAGACCGTGCCCTTGGGCAGATTGTTGGTAAACAACGTAAAGCGGAACAGCGTCGGGAAGATCATTCCTATACCAAACGCGTACAGGCTGGTGCCCATCACCGACCACAGCCAGACGTGCGGCCAGAGCAGGTTTCCGGCAATCAACACCGCGAGTCCGCTAAGCTGGATAGGCACCGCGCGCCAGATAAAGCGGGGATCGGTGGGATCGTTAACAAAGCGCGCGACGATGGCGTTGGCGACGATCACTGCGCCGAACACCGGCACCTGCGCCCAGGCAAACTGCGAGGTGGTCATGCCGCCAGCGTCGATCAGGATCACCGGCGAAACGGCAACCCAGCTCATCATCGGGATATAACTGAGCGACAGCGTCGCGGCGCCCGCGAGGAACACACGATTGCGGAACACATCGCGGAAGTCGCGCAGCACGCTGACCGCGCTGAACGGCACCGCGCCGCGCTTGACCGTTTCCGGCATGGTCAACAACAGGCCAATAAATGCAAGAAAGCCCATCACGCCGATAATACCAAACAGCGCTTTCCAGTGGACAAAGTGCATCAGCGCCGCGCCGGAAAGCGGGCCGATAATAGGTGCCACAAGAACGATAGAGGTGATAATCGCCATCAATTTAATGCCTTTCGTCTGACCGAAGGCTTCCTGAACCGTGACGTAGCCGACCGTCGCGATAAAGCAAATGCTGGTGCCCTGTACCACGCGCGCGATCAGAAACTGCGTCATGGTGGTGGTGAACAGCGTGGCGGTACAGGCAAGGGCGAAGATCAGCGCGCCGGTAATCAGCACCGGCCTGCGGCCAATGCGATCCGAAAGCGGCCCCAGCAACCATTGCAACACCATGCCGCCGGTCAGATAAAGGCTGACCGCCGCGGGCGCAAGGCTGACGTCGGCGTTAAAATCGCGCACGACGTTGATGATGCCAGGCTGAATCAAATCCGTCGACAGATAAGCGGCAAAGTCATACACGATCAGCGCCATCGGAAAAAACAGCGACGTGGCGTGCCGTGAGAAAAAGTGAGAAATCCGTGACATCGTAAACGCACTCCATGTGGAACAACCCATAGCGGGAACAACGAAATTCAATACCGTCACAGGGACGTCAGGCAGAGAACGGGCGCAAACAGACTGCGGATGGACTGAATTTCATGTAATCAAAAGCGCTGTCCGCACATAAACACAGACAGGAAAACACCACTGACTCACGTCAGAAAGTGTGTCGATTACAGATGACATTCAGCACATCACACCTCGGGAAAAGTAAGTTGAGTGGAAAATATACACATTGAGTGTAATTAAATTTTGACGGTAATCAAAAGAGTTTTGCGGGTTAATTCGGCGTAGCGACAATCAGCGGCCAGATAAACCGTCCGACAATCCCCACGCCAAAAACGCACAAGATGGCGCCAGCGGCCCGCTCAATCCACAGTAACCCGTGGGTGAAGCGCTGCTGGACGGCTGGCAGAGCGATAACCGTGACGATCAGTATATCCCATGCCAGCACCACGCTGGTCATCCAGATGCCGCTTACCGTTTGCTGCACCAGCGTCACCCCGGGGCCAAGCAACGCTGTCATTAGCGCCAGGTAAAACAGCGCGTTCTTTGGGTTGAGCAATGAGGAGCCCAGCCCCAACAGCAGCTGTTGGTGAAAACCCGGGTAAGCGTTTTCAGCGCCGGAACCGGACAACGTCTGCGGACGGCTTCGCAGCAGCAGGGCGCCAATCCACAGAAGATACACTGCGCCGAGCAGCTCAATGACGGTAAACAGGAGCGGCAGCTGGCGCAGGATCCCCCAGCCGACAATCGCCAGCAGGATGTACAGGCCATTGCCTGCGGCAATCCCGACACACAGCCCGGCGCTACCCCGCAATGGGTAGCGGACCGCATAGCCGACCAGTAAAAAGAAGTCGGGACCCGGACTCAGCAGCGCCACAAAATGTGCCAACGCCAGCGCGGGGAATGCCGACGGAAAGAGAACAGAGAAGCGTTCCATAGTGACCTCAGACAGTAAACCTGAGATCACCCTACCTTTTGTCCGGCGCTAATTATTGTCTGATATTGATCGCCCCGATGCATACTGACGCGGCGTGGCGGCGGTATAGCTGACAAAGGTGCGATGAAAATGACTCTGATCGGCGAATCCGCTCTGGTAACTGACGTCGGCAATCGTCTCCCCGGCGCGTAAACGCGCGCGGGCGTAACCGATGCGCGCGATGTTCAGGTAACTGCCCGGCGTCAGGCCGACATCCTGTTTAAAGGTGCGGATCAGCGTCTCTTTACGCATCTGGCACTCATGGGCTAACTCATCCAGCGACGGTGGAGAAAGCAAATCGCTTTGCAGGCGTGTCAGTAAATAGCGACTGCTGGCGCGTGGAGTATCTGTCGTGCCAATGTGCAAGGGGAGCTGGCGCAGCAGACGCTGGGCGGCGCTCACTACCGCCGCCGTCTGCCGGCGCGCCATGAACGTGACCAGCGTAAGGTAATCGGCAAACAGCGACGGGCTGCGAATGACCGGCGCGGGGGCGACAAGGCGCGCGCTGGCGGTCACGCCAACGAATTGCGCACGGCACCAGTCTGCGTCCAGATAGAGCATATGATAGCTGCGACACTGTCCGTCTACCGGGTTGCAGCTGTGTGGCGCATCCGGCGGGATCACAATCAGATCGCCTGCCTGCAGGCGGTACTCCACCCCGTGACTGATGCAACGGGTTTCTCCTTCCAGGATCGCGCCAACCGACAGTTGCGGGTGGTAATGGCGCTTGTAGGCCTGATGGCTGCGTCTGGTACTGCGCAATTCCAGCCACGGCAGTTGTTCGTCACGCCAGAATGATTGTGAAATATTTCGGGTGCGGTTCACGGTCAGCCTCTCCTGTTGATAATGATGAGTTATACCACAGGCCGGACGGCGAAAACGTCGTAATCGCCGACGTTGTGTGGTTTTTGCGTAGCGCATTCCGCGAACATGTTGCTGTTACATCTGGGGGGGCTTTTTCTCTGGAGGCGTTTCGCAGAGAAGAAAAGTGGCGCATGAAACGGGGGAGGCGGCACGGTAACGTGGCGGTAAATTTTTTAGGTGACGGACCGCCATGAGCAAATCAAACACATCCACCCCGCATGACGCCGTGTTTAAGACCTTTCTGCGCCATCCGGATACCGCCCGTGATTTTCTGGATATTCACCTTCCGGCTTCGCTGCGATCGCTGTGCGATTTGCAGACGCTGAAGCTGGAGCCGACCAGTTTTATTGAAGACAATCTGCGGGCGTATTATTCAGATGTGCTGTGGTCGGTACAAACCGATGAAGGCGAGGGGTATATCTATGTGGTTATCGAGCATCAAAGCACGCCTGATGCACATATGGCATTCAGGCTGATGCGCTACGCCATCGCGGCGATGCAACAGCATTTAGACGCCGGACATAAGCGGCTACCGCTGGTGGTGCCGATGCTGTTTTATCACGGCGCGGAAAGCCCTTATCCCTTTTCTCTGAACTGGCTGGATGACTTTGCCGATCCTGCGCTGGCGCGTGAACTGTATAGCGCCGCGTTCCCTCTGGTGGATATCACGGTGATCCCGGACGATGAAATTATGCAGCATCGGCGGATGGCGGTACTGGAGTTGGTCCAAAAGCATATTCGCAGACGCGATCTGTTGGGGCTGGTAGAACAACTGGCATCGCTACTCGTTACCGGTTGCGCTAATGACAGACAGTTGAAAGCGCTGTTTAATTATTTACAAAGACAGCACGGTTATACGCCACGGTTCAGCGTCTTTCTGGAAGAGATGGCGCAGCGGGTGCCTCAACACAAGGAGCGATTAATGACGGTTGCAGAAAGATTTCGTAATGCGATTCTCAGAAAAGGGATCCGCCAGGGCATGGAGCAGGGTAAACAGGAAGGGCTGGCCGAAGGCCAGCGCGCAGCAGCCCGGCGTATTGCCGCAATGATGCTCGCGGAGGGGATTGAACCTCCAACGGTGCAGCGTCTGACCGGGCTCTCTGCGGAAGAGATACAAAACGTGGCGCATTGAGGGGCGCCCGACTGGCAACGCGTAGCGGGTGGCAGAAGCTAGTCCATCGCCACCTTAATCGCCTCGCCAAGCTTTTGCATCACTTCCCGGTGTTTCTCGTCCGGTGGTAGCGCGCAATTGATGCGCACGCAGTTGCGGTATTTACCTGATGCCGAAAACAGGGAGCCGGGCGCAACCTGGATTCTCAGTCGACAGAGTTGTTTCGCCACGCAGACCATATCGACCTGTTCTGGTAATTCAACCCACAGTAAAAAACCGCCTTTTGGCCGCGTGATGCAGATGCCGCCGGGAAAATATTCCCGTGCCCAGCAGGTGTAGATTTCCATGTTGCGTTGGTAAATCTGGCGCATTCGCCGGAGGTGACGGTGATAGTGACCCTCCCGGACAAACGCGGCCGCCGCCAGTTGGGTGACCGGGACGTTGGAGCCGATAACGGCGTACTTCATATGCAGCAGCTTGTCATGGTAACGGCCAGGCGCCACCCAACCGACGCGCAGGCCCGGCGCGACCGATTTGGTAAACGAGCTGCACAGAATCACCCGTCCGTCGATATCCCAGGCGTGAATGGTTTTCGGGCGAGGGTACTCCGAGGCCAGTTCGCCGTAAACATCGTCTTCGAAAATAACGATATCGTGACGCTGGGCGAGCGCCAGTACCGCTTTCTTACGCGCATCCGGCATGATAAACCCAAGCGGATTATTGCAGTTTGGCACCAGTATGACCCCTTTGACCGGCCATTGTTCCAGCGCCAGTTCCAGCGCTTCGATACTGATCCCCGTATCCGGATCGGTAGGAATTTCAATTACTTTGATGCCTAAACCGCGCAGAAGCTGCATGGTGCCGTAGTATGCGGGCGATTCCACGGCGACAATATCCCCCGGCTGACACACCGCCAGCAGCGCCAGCGACATGCTGCTCTGGCTGCCGCTGGTTATGACAATATCTTCGGCGGTGACCACGGAACCGCCGTCGAGCATCAGTCGCGCGATTTGCTGACGCAGTTCGCGACAGCCTGATAGCTCATCATAGCCCAGCACCGCGCTCAGATTGTGCTGCGCGACGCGGCTTAACTCGCGCCACAGCGGCTTCAGGCTTGGCTGGCTGATGTCCGGGATGCCGCTACTAAAGGGAATGATAGACGCATCGTGATGCCCTTCCAGCATATCCTGCACCTGATCCCACTGGGTGATCTCCACCGGACGCTGTACCGGTCGAGACATCGGAGGGACCGGCGGCTGCGCTTCGCGCGGCGCGACAAAATAGCCCGACCGCGGCTGTGGCGTAATGAGCTGCTGAGATTCCAGGCGCTGATACGCCTGTTGCACAGTGCTGATACTCACGCCATGTTGCTGGCTCAGGCTGCGCACTGACGGCAATTTTTCTCCATGACGATATAAACCCTGCTCAATACGTTCAGCCAGCAGATTGGCCAGATGTTGATAACGCGTCATGCTGTATCCCTTATAAATGCCATACAGATTTCAAAACCAGTACAGACAGGTGCATTTTTTGCAGTTCAGACGTATTTTTAGTCAATCTGTATGTTAAAGAAAAGTGTTTTTTGAATCTGTATTGAATAATCGCCCCCCGCCAGAATAAAGCCTCAGGTTAATGCGGAGGTGGAGAATGGAATTTTACGAGAACAGGGCAAAACGGCCATTTGCGGGATTTATGCTGATCTGGCGGGCGTATAAAGCGTGGCGCTTACGGGTTTACTCGCGACGCATTTTGCAACAGATGAATGATGAACGGCTCAAAGATATTGGCTTACGGCGGGATGAGCTCTAAAAGCCCGTAAAATCAATAAGGGCGACGCGCACAGCGTCGTTCTAAATACATTCATGATATTTATCAATTCATGCGAATACCCGGCCTGTTTCTTGATACTTATCCTGATAAGTATTATTTTCCCCTCAGCTAAGAGGGGAAGTGCTATGACCGAAGACGAACTGTTTGCCCGCCGTCCGATGGGCATGCGCATGGCGATGGTGGTGCGTCAGTGGCGCGCCATTATTGATACCGCCATCACCGACACCGGCCTGACGCAGTCAAGCTGGACGGTATTGATGCAATTGCATCAACTGGGCGATAACGTCTCGGTAAGCGAGCTGGCTGAAATGCAGGGTATTGAACTGCCGCCGCTCATGCGCACGCTCGCGCAGCTGGAAAAACGGGGTTATCTGATACGTTCCATATCGCCCTGGGACAAGCGTATTCGCCTGCTCACCCTGACGGACAACGGTCGCGCGGTTCTGCGTGAACTCAACAGGGTGATCGAGACGTATCAGCAGCGCGTGACCTGCACCATCCCGGAAGCGGAACTTGCCCTTTTCAGCGCCACACTTAATCAAATCGCCTGCAATCTGCGGACAATCCGCGAAGAAGATAATCAACGTTAAAAATGATGACGCCAGAACAAAAATTTGCCCGTTGGGTAAGGGTGAGTATTGCCGCTTTCCTGGTGATATTCGCCTGGTTTATTGTTGCCGATATCTGGATCCCACTGACGCCGGACGCCACCGTAATGCGCGTGGTCACGCCGGTTTCTTCCCGGGTATCCGGTTACGTCTCCCACGTTTACGTACACAACAACAGCCAGGTGAAAAAAGGCGATCTGCTGTATGAGCTCGACCCGACACCGTTTATTAATAAAGTTGAGGCTGCGCAGATCGCTCTGGAACAGGCGAAACTGAGCAATCAGCAACTGGATGCGCAGATCGCCGCTGCGCGCGCCAGCCTGCGCACCGCGCAATACACCGCCCACAACGACAGACTTACGCTTAATCGCTACCAGAAGCTGAGCGCGATGCAGAACGTCTCTCAGGCGGATCTCGACAAAGTCCGCACCGCCTGGCAAACCAGCGAACAGTCGGTATCGGCATTGACAGCCAATATTCAGAACCTGCTGATCCAGCGTGGCGAACGCGACGACAGTCGTAACGTCACGCTTCAAAAATACCGTAACGCGCTTGACGAGGCGAAGCTGAACCTGGGCTGGACGAAGGTCAGAGCCGAGACCGACGGCACGGTGAGTAATCTGCAGCTAAACCCCGGCCTGTATGCCACTGCCGCCACGCCGCTGCTGGCGCTGGTCAGCAACCAGACCGATATCGTGGCCGACTTTCGCGAGAAGAGCCTGCGCCATACTCAGACCAGCACCGATGCCGCCGTGGTCTTTGACGCACTGCCGGGCAACGTGTTTCCCGCTCACGTCACCAGCAGCGATGCCGGGATCCTGGCGGGGCAGGAGGATGTGAATGGCCAACTGTCGCAGCCGGAGCAGTCCACACGCTGGGTACGTGATGCCCAGCGGATGCGCATCCATGTGGCGCTGGACAAGCCGCTGGAAAAACCGTTACCGACCGGGGCGCGCGCCACAGTGCAACTGTATAACAGTGAAGGGCCGTTTGCCCGCACCTTCGCCGGGGCGCAGATCCACCTCGTAAGCTGGCTGCACTATGTTTATTAGCTCTCTGGCCTCGATAAATACGCTGGCACAGGTGTTTACGCCGCACGGGAAGATTGTTTACACGGCCAACGATTTTCGCCAGACCGTACGCATCGCCGTCGCCGGAACGGTTGCCCTCAGTGTTTCCACATTTTACAACGTTCACTACGGCGTGTTTTTTGTGGTCTATCCGCTGATGCTGATGTCGCTGGTGCCCGTGTTTAACCGTCACGTGGCGACGCAGTTTGTGTTCAGCGCAGCGGTGAACTGCGTCGAAATGGTACTGATTGTCGGTTATCTTTCGCAATGGCCGCTTATTATGACGCTGGTGGTATTGGCTCTGTACGTGATGCGCTTTCGCTTTATGAGCAAGGGGCCACTGTTTCTGCTTGGCTCAATGGGGGTGGTTTGCCAGAGTACAATGCTTAACTTTATGAGCTATCCCACCACGAACTGGCATACGCTGATGTTTTCCAATATGGAAGCCTGTGTGATGGCCGTGGCGCTGAGCGCGCTTCTGCACTATCTGATTCCCGATGTGGAACCGCGACAGCCGCCGCCGCGTATTGACAAAGACGCTGCCCGGGTTCGTCATGAGTCGCTGCTTTCCGGCAGCGTGGCGACGATGATCTTTGTGGTTTTCCAGATTTGCGATCTCAGTGACTCCCTGTCGGCGCTGATGGCGGGCATTTTGATTCTCTTTCCCATGCACTATCGTGGCGCGGTGATCAGTTCTATCTGGCGCGTGGTGGGCGTCGTGTTGGCCTGCCTGTACATTCTGGTGGTGCAGTTGATTATTTATGACTTCAGCAACCACATGCTGCTCATGATGCCGTTGATTGGGCTCGGCCTGGCCTTCAGCGCCCGCCTGCATGTGATGGAAAAGGTCGGCGCGGGAGTGGGCTTCGCCAGCATCACCACCATCGGCATTATGTTCGGTCAGAACCTGCACCCGGACAGCGACCTGGTGTTCAGCGATCTGTACCGCATCACCTCGGTCACCGTGGCGCTGATGGTAACGTTGACGATGGTGTTTTTGGTACACCGGGTACTGAACTGCTTTGCGGCAACGCGGTTTGTGGTGAAGTGATTCGGGCTTACATGGGAAGGCGCCGGATAATAGCGTAAACGCTTTCTCCGGCCTGTGGGGCCAGGCCAGACCCGACAGGCGTCGCCATCGGGCAGGGAGGTATTACTTCTTCAGCCCCGCAAATGCGGCTCTGATTTCGTCTTCCGGCAATTGAATACCAATAAACACAAGCTGGCTGTGGGGTGTTTCGTCGCCCCACGGGCGATCCCAGTCGGCGCTGTACAGACGCTGTACGCCCTGGAACAGCAGGCGGTTGGGTTCGCCTTTAATCCATAACATTCCTTTGTAGCGCAGCAGTTTGTCGGCGGATTCCAGCAGCAGGTTTTCCATCACGCGCGAAACGTCGCCAATATCTACCGGGTAATCCAGTTCCACCACAATGGAAGAAATATCATTCTGCTTATCGGCAATAAAATGGAAGCGTGGTGTCGCGCTGACCACGTTCTCTTCCAGCATAAAGCCGTTAGTATCGAACAGGAGAGAGAGGTCAATATCGCCGTGCGTCACGGTATATACCGGGGCGCGGGCGTTGATGCGCGCCAGCCGCTCGCGCAGTTTTTCACTCCCGCCCGCCACGTCGGTTTTGGTCAGCAGGATACGGTCGGCGTAACCGACCTGGGACTGGGCGATGGTGAACTGATTCATCTGCTCGTCGGCGTGAACCGCATCGACCAGCGCAATTACGCCGTCCAGCAGATAACGCTGGCAAATGACCTCATGGGAGAAAAAGGTCTGAATGATCGGACCGGGGTCGGCCATGCCGGTGCACTCAATCACCAGCCGGTCAAAGCTGATGTTGCCTTTATCAAGATTATCAAGCAGGTCCAACAGCGCATCCTCCAGCTCGTTGGAGCGGGTGCAGCAAATACAGCCGTTAGTCAGGGTTTTTATCTGCGTGGCGCGATCGCCAATGAGTTGGTCGTCGACGGAGACTTCGCCGAACTCGTTTTCGATAACAGCGATTTTATAGCCGTGCTGTTCGTTGAGGATATGGCGCAGCAGGGTGGTTTTACCCGCGCCAAGAAATCCAGTGAGTAGGGTGACTGCAATCGGGGTCATTCACTTCTCCTTCTAACAGCAGCGCATGCCGCCTTTACCGTCGCCGCCGTAGCGTGCTTGCTGGCGCTCGCGGAAGAACTCTTCGTAGCTCATGTACGGCTGATCGGGATGATTGGTCTGCATATGCTCGACGTAATTGTCGTAGTCTGGAATGCCAATCAACATCTTCGCCGCCTGGCCGAGGTACTTTTTTGCCTGCCCTAAGTTACCAAACATTGTCTTATACCTGTAATGAATTAAGCCGGATGGCGGCTAACGCCTTATCCGGCCTACTTTACTGCGGCGCTCATCATACGTAGACCGGGTAAGCGCAGCGCCACCCGGTCTCGGTTTTTAATGATGTGAAGATGTCTTCACGCCGCCTTCCGGAACCGGAACGTACGGGGTTTCTTTATCGGTACGTTTGTCCACGTTGCGCACTTTCAGCCAGGTTTTAAAACCGTAGAAAATAATGCTGTACACCACCACCAGGAACAGAATGCTCAGGCCTGCGTTGGTGTAGTTGTTCACAACAATGTGGTTCATGTTGGCGATCTGCTGAGCGGTCAGCTCGCCACCGTTGGCAATCTTCTCTTTGTACTGGTTAGCCATGTAGAAGAAGCCTTCCATCTGCGGGTTGTCACTGAAAAGTTTCAGACCCAGCGCCCAGGTGGTGCAGATCAGCAGCCAGACCGCAGGGATCACGGTGACCCAGATGTATTTGGTGCGTTGCATTTTGATCAGCACCACGGTGCCGAGAACCAGCGCCACGGCAGCCAGCATCTGGTTAGAGATACCGAACAGCGGCCACAGGCTCTTCACGCCGCCCAGCGGATCGACCACACCCTGGTACAGCAGGTAGCCCCACAGACCCACGCAGCCCGCAGTGCCGATAATGCCGGCGACCAGAGAGTCAGTTTTCTTCAGGAACGGCACGAAGTTACCCAGCAGATCCTGCAGCATGAAGCGGCCAGAACGGGTACCGGCGTCCAGCGCGGTCAGGATGAACAGCGCTTCAAACAGAATACCGAAGTGGTACCAGAAGCCCATATCCGCCATAGGCAGCACCTTGTGGAAGACATGCGCGATACCTACCGCCAGCGTCGGTGCGCCGCCAGCACGGTTCAGCACGGACGGTTCACCGATGTCTTTCGCAGTTTGCAGGATCTGCTCTGGCGAAATCACGAAGCCCCAGGAGCTGACGGTGGCCGCCGCGTGTGCGGTGACGTCTTTCAGTTGCGCCATAATCAGCGGCGCGTTTTCGCCACCCATTTCATGCAGGTTCGGCATGGTGATGCCCAGGCCCGCAGGCGGGGTGTTCATCGCAAAATAGAGACCCGGTTCGATGATGGACGCCGCAACCAGCGCCATGATCGCCACGAAGGATTCCATCAGCATTGCGCCATAACCAATGAAACGCGCGTCGGTTTCACAGGCCAGCAGTTTCGGTGTGGTACCGGACGAGATCAGCGCGTGGAAGCCAGAAACCGCGCCGCAGGCAATGGTAATGAACAGGAACGGGAACAGCGCGCCTTTCCACAGCGGGCCGGTGCCGTCGATGTACTGAGTCATCGCAGGCATTTTTAGTTCCGGGTTCAGGATAACGATACCCAGCGCCAGACCGACGATAACGCCGATTTTCAGGAAGGTCGCCAGATAGTCGCGCGGCGCGAGGATCAGCCAGACCGGCAGCAGTGCGGAAACAAACGCGTAGCCGATCAGCGCGAAGGTAATGGTGGTGTCTTTAAAGGTCAGCGCCGGGCCCCAGTACGGGTCGTGCGCGATCACGCCGCCGAAATAGATCGAGGCGACCAGCAGAACGATACCAATCACGGAGACTTCACCCACGCGACCGGGGCGAATAAAGCGCATGTAAATGCCCATAAACAGCGCGATCGGCACCGTTGAGCAGACGGTGAAGACGCCCCACGGGCTTTCCGCCAGCGCTTTGACCACGATCAGCGCCAGGACGGCGAGGATGATGATCATGATTAAGAAGCAACCAAAGAGGGCGATGGTCCCCGGCACGGTGCCCATCTCTTCTTTGATCATCTCGCCAAGCGACGCGCCGTTACGGCGTGAAGAAATAAACAGTACCATGAAGTCCTGCACCGCCCCGGCCAGCACCACGCCCGCCAGCAGCCACAGCGTACCCGGCAGGTAGCCCATCTGCGCCGCCAGAACCGGCCCAACCAGTGGACCCGCGCCAGCGATAGCGGCAAAGTGGTGACCAAACAGCACGTAGCGGTTGGTCGGAACATAGTTCAGGCCATCGTTATTGATGACCGCAGGCGTTGAACGTGTAGGGTCAAGCTTCATCACCTTTTGGGCGATGTACAGGCTGTAGTAGCGGTAAGCCACCAGATATACCGACACGGAAGCGACCACGATCCACAGGGCGCTGACGTGTTCACCCCGACGTAAGGCCACTACCGAGAGGCAGAAGGCCCCGATGATCCCGAGGATCACCCAGGGTATGTGCTTGAATATCTTTTTAGTATCCATAGTAAAACCTGGTTTTCTAAGATGAATAATTGGCCGAAGCCGTTGGGTTTGCGTTGCGTTTGAGGAGAAAAAATGACGACTAAGGTGGAGCGATCTTGCCAGAGGTACGCGCGCGTAAAGTAAGGTAAATGGGTAAGCGGTCAAATGTTGAGTTAAGCGGTCAGAAGTGTCAGTAAGCGGTAAAGAAGACCGTTAAGGGATTGATTTTATGTGACTGAGATCACAATGAAAAATACTGTGGCCTCGGGCAATAAGGGTCTACGCTTATTGCCGACACCCTTATAAGGAGAAGAACATGGAAAACGTCACCCTCGCACTCTCTGAGGCCTATGCGCTGTCACGCGAAGTGTTATGTAAAAACGGCTTTAGCGCTGAACATGCAGATGCTATCGCGCGTAACGTCACGGCGGGTGAACGCGACGGATGCGCGTCACATGGCCTGTGGCGGCTGCTGGGGATTGTCGACACCCTGCGTAAGGGAAAAGTCTCTGCGGATGCGCGTCCGGTCATTACCGATCAGGCCCCCGCGATTGTCAAAGCCGACGCGGGCGGCGCGTTTTCGCTGGTGGCCTATGAACAGGCGCTGCCGCTGCTGATTTGCAAAGCCAAAACCTGCGGCATTGCGGCGCTGGCCATTAATCGCTGTGTGCATTTCTCAGCGCTGTTCGCCGATATCGAACCGCTCACCGACGCCGGGCTGGTCGGCTACGCCTGTACGCCAAGCCATGCCTGGGTCGCGCCGGCTGGCGGTACGCGTCCGTTGTTTGGTACGAACCCCATCGCCTTTGGCTGGCCGCGAAAAGACAAGCCGCCGTATATTTTCGATATGGCGACCAGCGCGGCGGCGCGTGGTGAAATTCAGCTTCATCTGCGAGCCGGAAAGCCCATACCCGAAGGCTGGGGAATCGACAGTGAAGGGCAACCGTCTACCGATCCGCAGGCGGTGCTGGATGGCGCGATGCTGACGTTTGGCGGCCATAAAGGCTCCGCCTTCGCCGCGATGGTGGAGCTGCTGGCCGGGCCGCTGATTGGCGATATGACCAGCGCAGAGTCGCTGGCCTGGGACGATGGCGCAGGCGGTTTGCCGTACGGCGGCGAGCTGATCCTGGCGCTTGATCCTGAACGGTTTCTGGGCGCGGAAGCCCATGTACATCTGGATCGTGCTGAAACGCTGTTTGCCTCAATGCAGGCGCAGGGGGCGCGTCTGCCGGGCGAGCGTCGTTTCATCTCGCGGCAAACATGCCAGGATGCAGGCGTGACGATCCCACGCTCGCTGTATGAGGAGATTTCAGCACTGCTGTAACGTACGCGGGCAGCCGCCCGCTGCCCGTTTGCAGAGTGGGTTATCACCGTTATTGCCAGTTAATTAAGCAAATTTCCTGTGATACCGCCCGCGGTTCCATAAAGTTTTCTCATTCCAGGCCGAAAACCAGAGTATCTGTCTAGCGGAAAGAGAAAACATGTTAAAACGTATCAAGATTGTGACCAGCTTATTGCTGGTCCTGGCGCTGTTTGGCCTTTTACAACTCACCTCAGGCGGTCTGTTCTTTAACGCATTGAAGAATGACAAAGAGAATTTCACCGTTTTACAAACCATTCGCCAGCAACAGTCCACGCTAAACGGTAGCTGGGTGGCGCTGTTGCAGACCCGCAATACCCTGAACCGCGCAGGTATCCGTTACATGATGGATCAGAACAACATCGGTAGCGGCGCGACCGTGGCGGATCTGATGCAGATAGCCACGGCGTCGCTGAAACAGGCGGAAAAAAACTGGGCCGATTACGAAGCGTTGCCGCGTGACCCGCGCCAAAGCGAAGCGGCTTCGGCTGAGATCAAACGCAATTACGATATTTACCACAACGCGCTGGCTGAACTTATACAACTGCTCGGCGCGGGTAATATCAACGCGTTTTTCGATCAGCCAACCCAGGGATATCAGGACGCTTTTGAGAAGCAGTATGTGAGCTATCTTGAGCAGAACGACCGACTTTATGACCAGGCGGTCAAGGACAACAACAACTCTTACAATCAGGCGATGTGGGTGCTTGGCTGCGTGCTGCTCGCGGTGCTGGTGGTGATTTTTGCCGTCTGGTTTGGCATTAAGCTGTCGCTGATTGCGCCGATGAACCGGCTGATTGAAAGCATTCGCCATATCGCCAGCGGCGATCTGGTGAAGCGTATTGATGTGGAAGGCTCTAACGAAATGGGCCAGCTGGCGGAGAGCCTGCGCCATATGCAGGGCGAGCTGGTGCGTACCGTGGGTGATGTGCGTAACGGCGCGAACGCGATTTACAGCGGCGCCAGTGAAATCGCCATGGGTAACAACGATCTCTCCTCCCGTACCGAACAACAGGCGGCGTCTCTGGAAGAGACCGCGGCGAGCATGGAAGAACTGACCGCTACCGTGAAGCAGAACGCCGAAAACGCCCGTCAGGCCAGCCATCTGGCGCTTAGCGCCTCCGAGACGGCGCAAAAAGGCGGTAAAGTGGTGGACAACGTGGTGCAGACCATGCGCGATATCGCTTCCAGTTCGCAAAAAATCGCCGACATTATTAGCGTGATCGATGGTATTGCCTTCCAGACCAACATCCTGGCGCTTAACGCGGCGGTTGAAGCGGCGCGTGCAGGCGAGCAGGGCCGCGGATTCGCTGTGGTCGCCGGTGAAGTGCGTAATCTGGCGCAACGTAGCGCCCAGGCGGCGCGTGAGATCAAGAGCCTGATCGAAGACTCGGTGAGCCGTGTTGACGTTGGCTCTACGCTGGTGGAAAGCGCGGGGGAAACGATGGATGAGATCGTGAACGCGGTCACGCGCGTAACCGACATTATGGGCGAAATCGCCTCCGCGTCTGACGAACAAAGCCGTGGGATTGATCAGGTCGGCCTGGCCGTGGCGGAGATGGATCGCGTCACGCAGCAGAACGCCTCGCTGGTGGAAGAGTCCGCAGCGGCGGCTGCAGCGCTGGAAGAGCAGGCCAGCCGCCTGACTCAGGCTGTCGCCGTGTTCCGCATCCAACAGGAGCAGCAGCGCGCGCGCGAAACCGCCAGCGTGAAACCGGTGTCGGCGCCCGTTCAGCCGCGCAAGGCCGTTGTGGCGGATACCGGCGAGAACTGGGAAACGTTTTAAGCGGTAAAGCCGGTGGCGAAGGAACGCCGCCGGTTGGCGCTGCGCTTAACCGGCCTACCGGGTAAGCGTCGGCCTGGAAAAGCGTAGCCGCCCTCGGACGTTTACCTCAGACGCAGGCGCATGGCGCAGCGGGATCCACGGGCGATACCCCGCGCCGTTTCTGCTTCTCGCTTCTGACGCAATGCGGCTGGCAGCGAGTCCTCGTCGAGCATCTCAAAGCCCAGCCGGGCATACAGCGGCGCGTTCCACGCCACGTCACGAAACGTGGTCAACGTCATCGCGGTATAGCCCTGTTCATCAGCCCATTGTCTGACAACGTTGAGCAACTGACGACCAATTCCTTTCCCCTGCCAGTCGAGATGCAGCGAAAACTCTGCGATATACAACGAAGACTCCTGTGCTTCTGCGAGCAGAAAGCCAACGGCATGCCCGTCGGTCTCTGCCAGCCAGCTCATTCCGGCTAAGACATATTGCCGATGCTGCTCCACGGTCGTAATGGTGTCGTCAGCGATCCAGGCAAGCGCAGGAACGGCTAAAAAGCGCCGTCCTGCCGAGCGCTCAATGGCGGGCAGGTCGGCGGTATCAGCAAGTGTGGTGGGGCGGCAGTGTATTTTCATCCGCTCAGTATATTGCCTTTCACACCTTACGGGGATCGCTAATTGGCTGGCGAACCAGGAAGATGTAAGCCAGCGCGCCTGCTGCGGTGACGCAGCCGCAAATAATCAACGCCAGGCGGAATGAGTGGGTGGTATCAACGATAAAGCCGGTAATAATCGGCGCGAACGAGGCGCAGATAAAGCTGGCGAAGTTCTGGATACTGCCCACCGACGCGGTCATCCGTGAAGCGACAGCCACGTGGATAAGACCCCAACAGGAAGTCCCGGCGAAATGGATACAGAACAGCGCCATGCCAATCAGCAGAACCGCGCTCATGGAGGTGGTGGCGTTTGGCACCACAAAGGTGAAGGCCGCAGAGCACAGCATCCCGGCGATAATGCAGATTTTACGGCTTTTAATTGGCTGCATTCCGCGTTTTACCAGCCCGTCGGTGACGTAGCCGTTGACCAGCATCCCCGCCGCGCCGAACAGGAAAGGGATCGCCGCCATCAGCCCGGTACTCTTTAAATCCAGGCTGTAGGCCGTTTGCAGATACCCTGGCAGCCAGGCCAGATACAGCCACGCGGTATAATTAATGCCGCTAAAGCCGAGCATCATGCCCCACATGGTGCGGTTGCGGAACAGGCTGCGCCATTCGGCAAAACTCAACGGGTCGCGACGGGCGTTGACGCTCCCGGCGTTCAGATAAGCCTGCTCGACGGCGGTCAGTTCCACCTGCTCGCGGTTGCGATACAGCATATACCAGCCGATGGCCAGAAAAATACCCAGCACGCCGATGGTAATAAACATGCCGCGCCAGCCCATGACCAGCATCATTGCCGCCAGAATCGGCGGACTGATGGCTACGCCAATAGTGGATGCCGCGTTAAAAAAGCCCATTGGGCGACCGCGCTCTTTGATGTTAAACCAGTCGTTGATGACCTTCACGCCGCACGGGTTCATCGGCGCTTCGCCAATCCCCATGCCGATGCGCACCAGCACAAACTGCGTAAAGCTGTGCACCATCCCGGAAAGCGCCTGAAACAGCGACCAGAAGAACATGCCGAGGCCGAGCATAATGCGTGGCCCTTTGCGGTCCAGCAGCGGGCCGCAGGGAAGTTGGGCGATGCCGTAGGCCAGAGAAAAGACCGACAGCAGCGCGCCGATCTCGGTGGCGCTTAGCCCTAACTCTTCCCGGATCGTCAGGTTCGCCACCGACAGTGAACTACGGTCAAGATAATTAATCACCGCCGCGAAAAATAATAAAATCATTGCAGTGGTCTGAATACGTTTTATTCGACTGCTGCGTTGTACCATGCCTTCAGGCGGGACGGTAATATCGGCAGTGGCCGGTTTGTCAAATGAAGAACGCGGGTCGAGGGTAATATTGTCTTTTTCCACGCCGGACTCCCATTACTTGTGTTTATTATTTTCTGCGGGACATCGTGTCGCGCAACGTTCATGTAAACGATCGGCAAAGGAATATTTTATCCCCGCCGCTCACAATGCTTTTTTAATAACGTCGACAGTTCGTGAGCATAGGTAAGGGATATTTCTTCCGCGTTTTTATTTTGATAAAAGCGTGCGGTGGGTTCCGGAATCCTGTTTTTAATCTGTCTTTAATACGTCTCCTGGACACGCTGATTGATTGAGCGAATCATCGATTGTTTCGCGGTATTCAGATGGTTACGCAGTGCCAGCGTGGCATCGAGATCGCTTCGGCAGATTAATACGCTGAGGATGGTCATGTGTTCGTCGACGGCGATGATATTGCGCTGCTTCAGGTCACGCTCGTCCCACTGATAGTGGAAATGAAAGATCACGGAGATAATTTCAAGTGACTGATTAAAAAATATATTATCTGCAGCGGAAAGGAGCAACGCGTGAAAATCCCGGTCCAACTGGGAAAACATGCGAAAGCTGCTGCCGATGCTGTCGCGCAGCGTCCGGTGGCGCTCAAGCAAGGTTCGGGCCTGTAACCAGCGCGGGTCGTCATCGGGTAGATTGAGAAAATGCTGCAATGCGTGCGTCTCCAGCATCTCCCGTAGCTCAAAAAGCTGTTCAGCCCACGACTGGTCAAACTGCTTCATACTCCAGTAGCCGCGTTTTTCACTTTGAATGAGGTTATAACGCCCGAATTTTAAAAGGTATTCCCGCACCACGACCGGGCTTACGCCCGCCGCGCGCGCCAGTTGAAGTTCAGAGAAGGTTTCGCCCGCGCGCAGTTGACGCTGGTTGATCATGGTGAAAAACGCCTGCTCAAATATCCGGTTTTGCTCCGCCATCGACGCCGTTGTGCAGGCAAAACCGTCGTCGGCGTCCGGACGGCGGGCGATGACGTAATCACCCGCCACCGGCGTCAGTACGCCGCATGCGCACAGGTGATGAAGGATATGGCGCACGGTCGTCCGGCTGATGTTGTACATTTCCGCCAGCGCGCTTTGCGACGGCAGCGGAGAGGGAATATGGCCGCGCGCCATATCGTCGATTACCTGATTAATTACATTGTGGCGTAAATTTTGTGAACGGCTCATTATTTCCTCCTTTTTGCCCATTAAAACCCGATTTAAAACATTTTAATGCGTAGAGTTTCACAAATTAGCTTTCCGGTTACGCCGTTATTTCGCTTTTCATCAATATCTGAAGCAACGAAAAAACCGGAGTGCATGATTATGTCCACAATGACGATGTTGATTTGTCAGGAACCCAAAAAATTAATAGTGAAAAAAACAGAAATTCCGATTCCGGCGCGGTATGAGGCGTTAATTAAAATAAAAACTGTCGGTATTTGCGGTACCGATATTCATGCCTGGGGCGGGAACCAGCCTTTTTTTAACTATCCACGTGTATTAGGCCATGAAATATGTGGGGATATTGTCGCGCTCGGCGAAAAGGTGACTCATCTTAAGGTCGGTCAACAGGTGGCGGTGATCCCTTACGTCGCCTGCCAACAGTGTCCCGCTTGCCTGAGCGGTCGCACAAACTGCTGTGAACATATTTCGGTTATCGGCGTTCACCAGGACGGCGGCTTTGGCGAGTATCTCAGCGTCCCGGAAACGAATTTACTGCTGGCGGAAGATATTGAGCCGGAAGCGGCGGCATTGATTGAGCCTTATGCCATCAGCGCGCATGCGGTTCGACGGGCGGCAATTGCGCCGGGCGAGCAGGTGCTGGTTGTGGGGGCGGGTCCGATCGGGTTGGGCGCAGCGGCGATCGCCAAAGCGGATGGTGCGCAGGTCGTGGTGGCGGATACCAGCCCAGCCCGGCGCGAACATGTCGCCACCCGCCTGGGGCTGCCGGTGGTGGATCCGTCGGCCACAGACTTTGACGCGCAGCTGCGTGCGCAATTTGACGGCGCGCTGGCACAGAAAGTACTGGATGCCACTGGCAGCGCGCACGCGATGAATAACGCCGTTAACCTGATTCGTCACGGCGGCACGATTGTGTTTGTCGGTTTGTTCAAAGGCGATCTTCAGTTTTCCGATCCGGAATTTCACAAGAAAGAGACCACCCTGATGGGCAGCCGTAATGCCACTCCGGAAGATTTTGCCAAAGTGGGGCGCCTGATGGCGGAAGGCAAGCTGACCGCTGAGATGATGCTGACGCATCGCTATCCGTTCAGCCAGCTTGCCGGGATCTTCGAACGTGAAGTGATCAATAACCGGGAACTGATCAAGGGCGTGATAACGTTTTAGCTGTTGCCATACAGCGCCCGGAGCAGTGTGGGGCGCTGTCTTTTTATCCGGCACAAACCAGCAGCGGCGAGTAATAGTTGCTGATGACAACCGCCTCATCAGGCGTTCGTTGAATGTTTAAGAGGCGCTTCTGGTCCTGCGTTATCCCAAGGGCGTATTTTTCGAACACCCCCGCGGGCACGTCATCATGACCGAACCGTTCAACCTGATTGATCTGCAACTGGTAAAAAGCGTCATGGATGTGCTTCCAACTGAAATTCTGCTGGCGCGACACTGTCCAGTGATTCTGCTTATTCATGATATCGCCGTTCAGACTGAAATAACCGGTGCCGTCGGGCGTGAAATGCATCACCACGACGCCTTCAAAGGTAAACGGGTTGTCTGCCCGCCGATCCTTAAAGACCAGGCCTCCCTGACAGGTCATGGCCAACTGCTCACTGTGTTTGATCCACAGCCAGGTGCTCAGAATCACCAGCAGGCTGAGGGCAAGAACGGCGAAGATCCTTTTTTTCTGTTTCACGGTCTACCACTCATAGTAATACAAGGTCTGACAACTGCTGGTGTGTCCGCGAAAGCGCGAGCACTGCGAGAGCACCAGCCGTCCTTGATCGCCATACAGCAGCGGATCCTGAATGTGCACATAAAAGAGCGAGTCGGGCAGACAGCGAAATTCACCGGCTTTTTGTATCTGCGCCAGCAGCGCATCCGCCTGTTCGCGAAAGCCGTCAGGGAAGGGAGTGAAGCTGTAAACCGGACAGGTATCAATGTGGCTGAGCAGAAACAATTCTGCACGCTGACGATGCGCATTCCAGAACAGTGCCGCGAGACATAACCCCGTCACGATGAGCGTCACGAGTATCAACGACCCGGTTATGCGCGGGGAGCGGGGGGACGCGGGGGCGCTTTCGCGCGTTTCTGTGTCGAGAGGGATCACGGGCATATCTGCGCTGAGCATAAACCCCACTTTCGGCACCGTGACGATAAACAGGCTGTCGGGCACCAGCGTCGCCAGCATTTTACGCAGGATACTGATGTATTGATTTAGTGAATTACTGGAGCCATGCAGGCCGCGGTTATCCCACACCTCCTGCAGGAACGTCTCGCGTTCAACCACCATGCCGTGGTGGTCGATCAGCAGATTCAGAATGGTCTGCGCGGTGCAGGTTAACGACTGACTTTCCGCAGCGGCGTCATTCTGGAGTGTAAGCGTACCATCCTCGTTGTCGTAAACGAGCATGTCTGCAAGCAGGTATTTCATGGGATTATTGGTAGTCCGGGTGAAAGAGTAGCGGTGTATTTATTTAGTGCGTGAATAATTTTAACGCTAAATGTTATCGGTAACATTGATCCAGACCGGTATTAAACAGATTAATAAGTGAGCGTTACGACAACATCGTCGCTGAACTCACCTGTGCCGGTTAAGGTTTGCGCCGGTACGCTGCCGTACACCGTCACATCCTGAATGCTGCCGTTATGATGGTCCATTTCCAGCGTATTGTTGCCGATCTGGTCTCCCCAGGGGCGGCTCATGGCGGCATCCTGCCAGAGGTTATACGTGAGGCATTGCTGTTGCGAATTGCACATCTGGCGGTTTTGCCCGCGCGCATGTTCTCCGACGCTAAGCCCCAGGGAATAGCGCGTGCCGACAGGACAACGGGCACGGATCGATGCCGTTGAGTTCACCTGGCCGCGTAATGCGGTGCTGTTTACCACGCCAAAGTTGAGCGGCGAGACATTCTGGATGAAACAGCTGTCTGACAGAGTTGCACTGGCGTGTGAGGCGCTGTCGATGGCTTCGCCTTGTGATACGCCGTCCTGACAGGCAGTGAGCGCCTCGGGGCGGGTGGCGCTATTCCACGTTAATTTCAGTCCGAGGGCATAGTTAAAATAACTGCGCACCGGCAGGTTGTTCTGCCCGGCGGGGATCTCCGCGTTTAAGGGAAAACTGCCGCTGCCGACCTGATTGCCGCCCACCGTTAGCGGCGTTTGCAGCGCGCGACCCGCCGTTTGCGCGGTAAGCGGCCGGGTATTGTCCACGGCGCTGTACAGGTTAAACAGCATCGTGTACGCCTTGCCTTCCTCATCGCCGTTGGAGGTCATCTTAAACGGGCTGGCCTCAAGGCTGCTCAGGCAGACGTTGAAGTAGCGCGTTTCGCCGAAATCGGCATAGCAACTGAAATGGACGCTGGCATGCGTCGTACTGGCGCTACCGGTCACCAGTGTACCAAACGTGACGCCTGCGCCCTGGGTTATCCAGCATTTGCTGGCGCTGGCGTTAAAAGCCGACAGAATAAACAGCAGTAGCGCGAACAGCGGGCGCTGGCTTACAGACACGACAGCTCTCCCAGATTAACCGGACCAGCCTGCGGTTCAGAGGCGGGCAGACGGATCTGGCAGCGTCCTGCCGGCTGTTGTATCTCCAGTTTTCCCGGCATGGGCGGATTTTCCAGCCAGATAAACCCGTCGCGTCCGACAATCGTGGCGCCGTCGGGAGTATTGACCCTGCTGCCCATCGGAAGCGGATGACGCTGTTTATCCACTACCTTTGCCGTGACTAACCGCGAACGGTGGACGTGAAAGTCGACCTTCACCGCTTCGGTGACGCCCGGCGCGGCGTGGATATCCGTCATCGGCGTCACCACGTCCGGCGGCAACCTCAGCGGATCCAGGGTAATTTTGCTCTGGTGGTAGCGAGGCAGATCGGTCAGCAGCAGAAAGCCATTTTCATCGGTTTCGCCCGCAGGCCGGTTTTCGATGGCGATGGGGATATGACCTATGCCGTTAGTGGTGATCAGCGCCATGCCCTGCTGATTGTAGCGCAGCGCATAGGCGTGTTTTTCCAGGAGCATCAGGGAGCCTTCGCCGGTGAGGTAGCGGCTGTTCTCGCGGTTGTCGCGATCCAGACCAACGCGCCATTCGCCATAGCGGCTCAAATGCCCAAGTTCCGCATGCTGCTGCCTGAGCTGACCGTCGCTGCGGGCAAGCTGCCAGGACCAGCCGCCCTGCAGGTCATCAGGTTGATGGCGATAATCCCAGCGAGTTGCGGTCTGGCGGGTCTGGAACGACACCGTGTCCCGCCTTCCCAGTGGCAAAGAGAGCAGAAGCTGAACGGTTTTGTCGCCATTGCTGAGTGAATGGCTATAGCCCAGCGTGGCAGAAATCCGGTTATCAAAGGTACGCGACCAACTGGCATTGATGTAGCGTACGCTGTCCTGCCGCACCCAGCCCGCACCGAGTGTGCCCCAGTCCGGTAACGCCTGGCTGAGCCACAGGCTGTCGCTGCGGCTGACGGGCAGACTTCCGCTGACCCGGGCAATATCAGACCAGTCGTCGCTGCTGCGGCTGGTGTTCAGCGAAAAACCGCTGCCCTGCGCGTTCCACTGATAGCCCAGCCCCCATTTCACGCCGTTGCCCACCTTTCCCTGGCTGGTCGCCAGATGACCGCTGAGCACCCCGGCGCGTGGCGAGGGTAGCCAGTCGCTGGCGATGCCGATATTGTGCGCCTGTCGATGCTGCTCGCTATGGACGCCCAGCGTCAGTTGGTTGCTGACCCCGTAGCGCCATCCCGCATCCAGTAGCGGGGATGCGGCGTAATCGTTTGAGTGTTCGGTATAATTTTCCCGTAGCCAACCGATATCCAGCGAATGGCTGCTCATCCCTTTCGCCAGCATGTCTGGCGTACCGTATACGTCGAGAGTGACCTCTCGCCGCTGTCCATTGATGTCGGTGATCACCACCTGCGCCTGCCCGCGACCAGAAAAGGTCGGCATCGTATCCAGAACGTAGTTGCCCGGCGCGACCCGCTGGCGGCTTTGTCGCAGGCCGTCAATGTACAAATCGACCGTTGACGGCAAAACCACGCTGTCGCTGAATTCTGCCCGTGGCGCGGTATTCAGCCGGGGATCAAGCTGAAAGTTGCGCGACAGATGCAGCCCGGCAAACCGTACCTGGCGGCTCCAGCTTACCCCGGTGGTGATGGCGTCACCGAGCGTCAGGCTGGTTAACGACTGCGGCATATCGTATTGCCAGGCGGTCATCAGACGGGTATGGCGGGTGCGCGCGTCATTCTGCCCTTGCTGAATGCGGCTGTTCATGCTGCTGCTTAGTTGGCCAGGCAGCCATCCGGAGCTTTGCATCCGGCTCTGGACGCTTGCCTGTCGTTCCGTTGCGCTTTCGCTGGCGTACAGTGAATAGTCGAGAGAGAGCGTCCCCATGGTTTCCGCCTGCGGCAGCACCTGTGACGATGGGGGCGGCTGGCTGACCAGATGCTGACGATGGTTTAATGCCGACGGTTTGAGCGTTAGCGACAGATGCTGTTGCAGAGGGTCAAACTCCGCCTTAATGTCCTTGCGAGAAGCGAGATTGATCCAGGGGCGACTGTCATCGTTCAACGCGATCCCCAGAGATTTCGCGTCGCGGCTGGCGAGCCAGAGAGCGTTATCCTCAACGCGTACCGCCCAGAGTCCGTCGTGAACATAATGGTTAACGGTAATGGACAGGTACAGCGTGGTTTTCGCAGAGGGTTCAGCGTGGAGTGTCATGGGCAGTAGCCACAGCAGCAGGATGTACCTTAAGCAGGCTGGCTTCAGTATTTTCATTCAGATAGGCGCGCAGGGCGGATAGCAGGCGACGGTGATCGCGTTTAAACGGAAGCATGAACCGCTGTCCTGCCAGTACATAACCCGCCAGACCCGGGAGTGTTTCTATGGGGCGGCCATCGTTCGCCAGCGCCTGAACGTTACTCAGACGAATATGCGATGTTCCGCGGTTTTGGCACCAGATATCCGTCTCTTGCTGCGCGCAGGCGAGCTGCGAAATGTCATCCAGCGCCGCGTTGTGTTC
Source organism: Citrobacter sp. R4 (assembly GCF_026719175.1). NCBI lineage: Bacteria > Pseudomonadati > Pseudomonadota > Gammaproteobacteria > Enterobacterales > Enterobacteriaceae > Citrobacter > Citrobacter sp. R4. The sequence continues at coordinate 449,314 of NZ_JAPPSU010000002.1, read as the reverse complement.
CGCTGCGATAAACAGCGGGATCGAATAGCGCAACAGAAAATGGACGCCGGTATGGCTGGCGCCAGCGGCGGAAAGCCCTGGCAGTTCGTCGATCTGCAGGCGAAAGCTCTGTTCATGCGCGTGTAAGCCTGGGTTTAGTACCACGATGCGCACCAGTTGCTGTTGTCCGGGCTCCAGTGAGGCCACCGCCGGGCTGCTGACGATGTCGTCGGTCAGCGTGAGGACGTCTTTACCGTCGTCCTGCGTCCAGTCATAGATTCGCACCTGCGCGTGAATCGGCGTATCGCCTGTGTTGGTGAGATACAGGGCGGCGGCGCGCTGATGTGGGTTAAGATTCAGCGTCACGGGGGCGACCTGTAACGTGGCGGACTCGGCGTAACGGCTTAACAAACCGAGGATAGCCAGACAAAACAGCGTCAACAGAAATAGCCAGCGCATATTAGTACACCAGATTCAGCGTCACATCATCGCTGTATAAACCGGCTCTGGCCTCGGCCAGCGCGCCAGCCTCAATGACGCCGTAGAGGGTTTCTGACTGCGTTTGACCGTTACCCGTGCCTTCGATGCCGCCGCTGGCGTTTACCGGCGTTTTCTTACTTTCGTCGGCATACAGCTTATAGGCGATATTTTTCGCGCCGAGGCTACTGTCTTCTGCTTTCAGCCAGAATGTTCCATCGTTTTCGCTGTCGGCGCTGGCGGCAGAAAGCGAAAACGGCGTACCGTTAGTGCACAGCACGCTGAGCTGCGTACTGGCCTGAATCTCGTTGGTTTCGTCGGAACCGTGGCGAGAAAAATTCAGATCGTTAGCCTGCAGCGTGCAGGACTTCAGCACCTCCAGCGAGACGTGCAGCGTGGCGCTGGCCGTGCTGTCAGCCCACGCCAGCGGCGCGACAAGTGCGGATAAACTGAGACAAAGCGCCGGGAGCGCGCGGGAAGAACTTTTCATGTTTTCGTCCTTACGATGACAGGTAAAGCGAACGGCTTTCCATCAGATGCATTTTTCGATGCAGTTCCGCCAGCGTATGGCAATGAAACTTGACCATCGCGTTGCGTCTATGGGTGTAAATGGTTTTCGGCGATTTGTTCATCATTTCGGCAATTTTCACGGTGGAAAATCCCTTAATGATCAATAAACAAACGCTCACTTCTGTTCGGGTCAGTGGCGCATCTCTCTGGATCGTGCGGCGAAAATCAGGGTGACGGAGATGATTGGCAAACTGCTTTAGCGTCAGAGTGTCATGGATTACGCAGACGTTTTCAGGCGGCAGGATTTGCTGCACTTCGCGCAGACGGTTGTCAGGGGTGACGACCAACCATCTTCTGCTGCTGGCGTCGTTAAGCATCGTTTCGCGTAGCTGAAACAGACTCTTACTGGAGAGATCGTTGTGCCAGGCAATCGACAGTTGTGGTTCGCCCATCTCGCGGATTAAGTGGCGTAACCCTGACCAGAGATAGTAGTTGTCGCTGTATACAATGAGCTGATAACGCTCTGCAAATGAGGGAATCATAGTGCTGGTTTATTCCAGAGATAACCCTGGCCGTAATGCGCCGTAGAGCGGCAGGCTAATTCGTAATCGTTGACGGTCTCAATGCCTTCTATCAGCACTTCTTCCGCAATCTGTCGGCAACGCTGAGCCAGCTTCAACAGCGGAGTTTGCTGTTCGCGACCGGCCCAGAAGGCGTGTTTGTCGATTTTCGCACCGGAAAAGGCGTAGGCCTGTTCGAGCAGGCAGGTGAGAATGTCGTCATGGACATCGTCGGCCCAGACGGCAATGCCCATTTGACGAAGGGTGGCGATGCGCTCACGTAGCCTGCGGCTTTCGTCAGGGCTGAGCGCTCGGAGACGCTCAAGGTCTGTGAGTTCAATGGCAATCTTTTCCGGCTGATGCACTTCCGCTGCCAGGCGTTCTATGAACCCCTCGCTCAGCAGCACATCCTCACTGGCGTTGAGATAATATTTACCCGTCTGCGTTGTTTGCAGGACGTGAGTGAGCTGAGCAAAAAAGAGGCTGAACCTGTCCTGCAACGATAAGTGACTGAAAAAATGCTCCAGGTCTACCTCATCAGGGGCGGTGGACAACACCTCCCAGGCGATAACGTTTTCACTTTGTAAAACGCGGATAGATTCGAATTTATAACCTGTAAGCATGATAACCGGCGCGTTCGCTTGCCCTGAAAATGAATGTCGGGAAAGCGTAAGGGATTATCTTTCTGCAGGATATTTATAAATATAATTTCTATTTATAAGGTTATTATGACTGGTTTTTTATTTTTTTATAGGTTTATATTTTGTGTTTAAGGGTTAAAGGCGGAATATTATCCCGACTGATAATGTTAGCTTTGGCCGTTAACCACTTTGATTTCCACCATCCCAATACCGAGCTTACGCGGTGAGTGGCCGAGGATATTGCCTTCGTTTGTGGAAACCGGTTCAGGCGGAACAATCACCAGCGTATCCGCCTCGGAGGGGTTTTCAAAATGAAGCGTGGTGGTGGTGACGTCATGACCTAATACCAGCGTCTGCTCTTGCTTGCCAACCCGCACCGGAATTGGGCGGTTAGCGTTGTCGCCGAATGCCTTCGCGGTGATCACCAGGTCAAATTTTTTCGGCAGCGGCTGCTTGTATTCGATTTTCACCTCATCGCCGAGCTGGGCGTTCGACCAGCGTCCCCACGATTCCGGGCGGGAAATCCCGCTGAACTGCTTCACTTCTTCCGGCGCGCCAGCCACGTTGAAGACAAAACTGTCGGCTTTGTAGCGGATGTCGTTATCAACGATCTTCAGCGTGTCGACGTTGCCTTTATAACGTTCCATGTCGATGAGGGTCTCGTTGAATGCCGTTTTGCCTTTCCACTGCGCTTTGTCGACATGTTGTACGATTTGCTGACCGCCAAGCTGTCCTTGCGACACGCACCAGTCAGTCGAAAGCGCCAGTTCCGGCGCCCACAACTGGCCCATCTTGTAGCAGCGATCGACCCAGACGAAGTTATCTCGCGGGGCGAAATCGGCAAGCTGGAAGCGCAGCGGTGCGGAGTATTCACTTTCCGGCAGCGGCTCGACACGCTTGTCGGAGACCCGCAGCAGCAGCGGCAGACGGAAATGACTGCCGGAAAAAGCGATCATGTTTTTATCCCGATCGACGGTGAACGTTTTCATCTCTTTCGGGAAGTTCCACAAACGGATAACGTCCGGCTTCATCGACAGGATTTTTTCTTTGCTGTTAAGGAAGATTTCGGACAAGGACCGACCGGATAAGCTGCTGCGGCCAAGACCGATAAAGTTATCGCCGCCGAGAATATCCAGCACCGTTGCGCCGTTATCCATGGTGTTACGCTTGACCGCCAGCGTCTCCTGCTGCGGCTTGTCGCCACGCAGCACAAAGAACAGATTATTACGATCCTGCTTGTTCAGGTATTTCCATGCGGTGTTGTTCATAGCCAGATGGTCAGAAGAGACCACGATAACGGTGTCTTTAAACCATGGTGACGCTTTGATTTTCTGGATAAAGGCGGCAATGTTTTCCTGGCTGCAGCTTACCGCGCTGAATGACTGGTTCGGCTTACCGTCAAAATCGTAGCGCTTACGATTACAGGTGCGCGAAATAAAGCCATCCGGGTGATGGGTATCGACCGTTAGGGTAAACAGTGAGAAACGCTGGCCGGAACGGGACAGTTCTTCAAACTTCTTCCACGCTTCGTCCAGCACCGTATCGTCGTAAAAGCCCCAGTCGTTGCGGTAGGCCGGATCTGCCACCACGTTTTTTAACTCCTCCGCGCCATACAGATGGTCAAAGCCGTGGGATTTCAGAAATACGTCTTTTCCGGCAAAACGCAGGTTGGCGCCCTGGACAAAATAGTTCTGGTAGCCTGAGTTTTTCAGGATATCCCCCAGACAAATATTCTGCGGGAAGAAACTGGAAACGGACGCCGAGGCGTTACCTTCAAACGGGGCGAACAGCGGAATGCCGCACTGCGAAGCGACCATTCCGGCGATGGTGTAGTCGGTGCCCGGCAGTTGTTGAGTGTGGCTAAAGTCCAGCCCTTCATTTTTCAGCGCCCCCAGTTCCGGGGTCAGATCCGGAAAAGCGTCGTTATCGAAATACGTACGTTCGAGGCTTTCACCATAGATGTAAACCAGATTCAGCTTCGGGTCAGGAATACGCTTCGCAGGCTCTTTATAGTATGTCGCGAAATCAGGATCGCCATCGCGGGTCTGGGATTTTACCAGTTCGGTGATCTGGCGAAAGGCCGGGCTGGCATCCACTGAACCGAGGGCCAGCAGCAATGCCAGCAGGCTGTAGCCAAAATGGTGCGGGTGGTGGCGACGACGGCGCAGCACCCAGCCCAGCGCGCTAAAGACCGCCACTAACGCCAGCGCAATGCCGACGCCTGGCAGGATGTACTTGCCCACGCCTGCGCCCGTCAGACTGTTGGTCAACGTATAGAGCACTGCGTCGTTAATGCCGTCACCGGTAAAATAGTCGCTGGCGTAGAGCGTGATATTTAAAATCACAAACAGCCCCAGCACGGTTAATGTTGCGGCAAACCACCAGGTGTTGCGACCCGCTTTCCACGCATAAATGAATACGGAAGCGAGAAACAGAACGATGGAAAGTAACTCAGACAACAGACGATCCTCACGAATAGCCTTCTTGCAGAAAGGCGCTTAACCAGGCGTTGGCTGGCAGTGAATCTTTTTTCAGGAAGTACAATGTAATGGGGTTGTCACTTAGCTGCAATTCTAGTGACATATTAATGCGATGTTATTCAGAATTGGTTTAGAAATAGACTTTTTTGATCGCCGTCACTTCCCGCTATACGGGGGACGAGAGGGGGGAGATAGATAAAAAGAAGCGGCAAACGCCGCGCCAGCCGGGAGACAGCTGAAACGCGGCTTCTGGCGTCAGGAAATGAAGTTCATTCCCTGCTTTAGCACCAGGTCACAGGCTTTCGTTTTCACTTTTTCCGCCAGCGGCGTGCTGCCGATAGTGTTGAGGTTAAGTTGTTGGCCGTCTTTGGTATTCAGCAGACCCTGAATGCCGTCCAGATAGTGAGTGTCCTGCTTCTGCTCTGTCGCACCCAGCCCGAGTTTATCCAGTACCTGATTTTTCACGTTTTCCGCGTCGGTTACCGAGGCCAGTTTCTGCTTCGCGCAGTACTGTAAAATACCTGCGGCGTTGTTCATATTGTTCGCGCTCAGCGCCTGATTGCCGCCGTTAAGCAGGCTGGTCAGGGAAGAAAGCGACGTTCCGCTCTGGGAAGAAGAGGCGCTTTGCTTGCTCAGTTCATTGGCGGCGCTGGAAAGCGACTCCTGCCAGGAGGCGGCAAAGGTGCTGGTGGCGATAAACACGCTGGCGGTTACCGCGCAGCCCAGAAGGTATTTAGCTGTTTTCATCATACTGACTCATGTAAGGAAGTTATCGGTATGGCGGATTACCCGGCCTGATGACATGAATCGCAGACCGGATAAGCGTAGCGCCATCAGGCACGTTTAGCGCAGTATAGCGCTGTGAAAGGTAAGAATGGTCTTAGAACCCGCCCATCAGGCTATTAATACTCTTTACCGGTGACCCGGCTGCGAAAGCTGTCCCAGTTGAAGATCACCCACAGGCTGTTGCCGAGTCGCATACGATCCATCACCCGCTCGCCCAGCAATTTGGTCATTTCCTCCATGTTGCTGTTAGTGAGCATGCCGGTCGGACGCTTGGAGGAAGAGCGCCGATCGACGATCTGATTAATGATCACTTTTTCGTAGCGTGACTCTGTCTGTACGCCGATCTCGTCGATCACCAGCAGATCGACGTTACTGAGATCGTTTAGCAACTGCTCTTCACTGGTTTCCCGGTTGCTGAAGGTCTCTTTCATCGCGGACATAATATCCGCGACGGTAATGATCAGCACCGATTTGCCGCGCAGCAACAGTTCATTGCAAATGGCTGCCGCCAGATGATTCTTTCCGGTTCCCGGCTTGCCCGAAAAGATAAAGCTGGCGATGTTGCCGTCAAATTCTTCAACGTACTGGCGCGCTTTGCTGAGCGCGTTCATCTGTCCTTCACATTCAACATGATAGTTATCGAAGGAGCAGTTTTGATGCAATGGACGAATGCCGGAACGGTTAAAGGTACGCTGCATTTTCATCGCCCGGTTTTCGCGGGCCAGCGCCGCTGCGCGGATTTCACCTTGCTGTTTCTGCCATGCCAGCAGATCTTCACCCGTTTTGAATGCAGGTTCGATGTGTGCTGGCATCATTTTTTGCAGACGTTTCATCAGATCGCCAACGTTTTTCATTGTTACCCTCTAAAACCCGGTGGAATTTGATTGTCAGGTTCGCTGACCGTGTTGACGTCCCGCTTCGGTAACCCGCCGTTGCTGGCGCGGCCTATCTGTACGCTGCGCGCCAGTTTTTGCTGCCACTGGACATGATGAAAGACTTTCCCTTCCGCCTGCCAGTAAGCCACGAACGCGGCCAGCTCTTCGGCGGTGACCGGCTCGCGTAGCGCCACGCCCCAAAGCGCAGCCTGACGCTGAAAGTCGTCGTCCGGGCGCCAGTCGGGATACATCGCAAATTTCCCCAGCGGCACGCTAACCGGCACCGGCTGCGGCTCTTCATACAGCTGAGCGTCCAGCGTCACGTCGCAACCCGGACGGGCTAGTTTGTCTTCAAGCGCCAGCAGTTCCGCCAGACGCGCCGGGGTGACCGCGTAAAAGGCCGGGGCGTTATTGGCGAACACCGCTACCGCGCCGCCTTCGGATTTTGCCAGCACCGTCTGGTGGTCATGTAATAGGGCGTCAATACCAATGACGTCCGGGGTTAAAATTCTGGATGACATAACGTTTCTCAATACGGACTGCAACCGAGAAGGGACTCTGCTTCTATAGTAACACACCGGGGCGGGCGAGCGGCAGGGAGGAACCTGCCGCCAGGATTATACGCGTGGACGCTTGCGGTAAAGCCACAGGCCGGGTACCGACAGGCCGATCGACAGCGCGCCGACAATCGACGACGCCTTGAGGAAATTGGTCAGCAACGTGATCATCAGCGCCTCGCTGTAACCAAAGTGGCTGATTTTTACCGCGGAGATCATCGCCGTGTAGGCGGAAATGCCGGGGAACATCGGGATCACCGCCGCAACGGTAAACACTTTTGGATGCGCCAGATACCAGCGCGACCATTGAATGCCGATGCTGCCGATCAGCAGTGAGGCGACAAAAGTCGACCACTCAATATTGAAACCCGCGCTCATCATCACCATGCGCGAGCCGTGTCCGAGTGCGCCAAGCAACGCACACCAGGGCAGCGCGCGGTGCGGCACGTTAAACACCATCGCGAAACCCATCGCCGGTATGGCGGAAAGCGCCATGTCCTGCATCAGCGCGAGAATAAAATCGATTATACCCATCCGCGAAGCCCCCACAATGTTAATGCCATAACCACCCCCACGCAGGTCGCCAGCGTCAGCAGGCTGGCGATAGCCCAGCGCGCCAGCCCGGTGTTGATGTGCCCCTTGAACATATCCGCTACGGCGTTGATCAGTGGAAAACCAGGCACCAGCAGCAGGACGCTGGCGGCCATCGCCACCGTGGGCGTCAGGCGGAAGGCCGGCAGGTGCAGCAATAAACCGGAAATTGTGGTGGCGACAAATGCCGTAATACAAAAGTTGATCTGCGGATGCAGATGGCGGTGCGCCAGCAGCTGTCGGATATACATCGCGACCATGCTGGCGATGAAGGTGATCGCCGCGCCGTCCCAGCCGCCGTTGTTCAGCTTACAGAAACAGGCGCAGGACAGGCCGACCATCAACGAGACCAGCCACCGCGGGTAACGTAACGGTCTGAGCTGGCTAAAGCGCTTCTCGACGCCTTTGTAATCCAGCAACTTATGTTCAGCGAGGATCACAATATGTTGAACCTCTGTCACCACATGCATGTTGATCCCGCGGTCCTGGTTTTTACGCGTTGAGGTCAGGCATTGCCCGTCTTTGATGGTGGTCAGGACAATGGCGTTTGAGGAGATAGCGCTTTCCACGCTGTCCATGCCCAGTGCCAGGCCGAGGCGGGTGGAGAGTTCATCAACCAGCGCGCTTTCCGCACCGTGTTGCAGTAAAAAAAGCCCGCACTGAATGCACAACCGTGTAACCGTTCGCTGAAATGACTGCTCTTCTTGCATGACTCGCCCTGACTGAAAAGACGCGTTGCGTACTGACTGATGACGAAAGACTTCTTTGTATCATGAAGCGGACGTTTTTTGGCTCCCGCTGAGATCAATCTTTATGTTGAAAAAAGAGCCAGTTCTCTGCAGATGAGAATTTGAACTGCGCCACACTTTTATCAAATCGGTGAAAAGTGCAATTTTTGTCCGCATTTTGACCTTCTTTTTCGTCGCGTGCTTATCAAAAATGCAATTTGAAACTTTTAATCAACATTGTTTAAACAAATAATCAACTATCAGCTGGGGGACGCGATGAAAACTCAGGTCGCCATTATTGGCGCAGGGCCTTCCGGCCTGTTGCTCGGGCAATTGCTGCATAAGGCGGGGATCCGCACGCTTATCATTGAACGCCAGACGCCGGAGTATGTGCTTGGCCGGATCCGCGCGGGCATTCTGGAAAGCGGGACCGTAGAACTTTTGCGCGAAGCGGGAGCCGCCCGACGCATGGACAATGAAGGGCTGGTACATCATGGCGTTGAGTTTATCTTCGACGGTAAACGTATCCCTGTGGCGCTGAGCGAATTAACCGATGGAAAAAGCGTGATGGTTTACGGCCAAACGGAAGTCACTCGGGACTTAATGCAGGAACGTGGCGAATGTGGAGCGCCCACGATTTATGGCGTGCAGCAGGTAGACATTCACGACGCCAAAAGCGATCGCCCGTACGTCACGTTTGAAAAGGAGGGGGAGAAGTGTCGTGTGGATTGTGACTTCATCGCCGGTTGCGATGGTTTTCACGGCGTCTCGCGGCAAAGTATTCCGCGCGAGGCGATCCGCGAGTATGAAAGTCTTTGGCCTTTTGGTTGGCTGGGGCTGCTCTCCGACACGCCACCGGTGAATCCGGAGCTGATTTACGCCCATCATGAACGCGGGTTCGTGCTCTGTAGTCAGCGCTCACTAACAAGAAGCCGTTACTATTTGCAGGTGCCGCTTAGCGAGCAGGTTGAGGCCTGGAGCGATGAGCGCTTCTGGGACGAACTCAAACGGCGGCTGCCGGACGGATTAGCGCAAAAGGTAGTGACGGGTCACTCACTGGAAAAAAGTATCGCGCCGCTACGCAGCTACGTCGTGGAACCAATGCAGTATGGTCGGCTGTTCCTGGTTGGCGACGCGGCGCATATCGTTCCGCCCACCGGGGCGAAGGGCCTGAATCTTGCCGCCTCGGATGTGAACTATTTATGGCGTATTCTGACGCAATATTACCAGCATGGGCGGGGCGACCTGCTGGCAAGCTATTCACGCCTGGCCCTTAACCGGGTCTGGAAAGGGGAAAGATTCAGTTGGTTTATGACTCACCTGCTGCATGATTTTCAGGACAAGAGCGATTTCGACCGCAAGATGCAGGAGGCGGATCGGCAATATTATCTTGGGTCTGTCGCCGGACTGACGACCATTGCGGAAAACTACGTCGGGCTGCCATACGAAAAAGTGGGTTAACGAGAAGGAGAGAAGATGCCGTTCACTGATGGGGTTCCCGTTTTCAAACTGTATGGCGAACAACAGGGGTGGCCGACGCCGGAATTGCTGCACTGTGAGTCGATCCATCAGCGCAGCAGCCTGCATGAATGGCACATCCGGGTGCACCAGCACGCCGAGATTGTCCAGCTTCTCTATTTGCACCGGGGGGAGGCGACGATCGAGGTTGAAGGACTCTCGACGGTCATGCGGGAGCCCTGCCTGCAGGTGGTGCCTGCGCTGTGCGTGCATGGCTTTCGTTTCTCACCGGGAACCCAGGGCTATGTGCTCTCGCTTGCCCTGCCGCTGATAAGCCGCCTGGAGGCGCAGTTTCCACAGCCGCTCTCTTTGCTCAGCGCCCCGCAGTGCGTGCCGGTGGGACACTCCCGTGGCCATATTCACAGCCTGTTTTCGGCGTTACGTAAGGAATACCAGACGGATCACGAGGCGCGGGAAATGATGCTGTTTGCGTTGCTGAGCGCGCTACTGGTCTGGCTGCGTCGGCAACATCGCCCGGCAATACAACAGGACGACAAACTGGCGCGCAGACGTAGCGCAATGCGTCTTTTTGCGCGCCAGATCGAAAGTCATTATCGCGAGCACCTGCCGCTGGGGGAATATGCACGTCGGGTGGGACTCTCCGCGAATTACCTTAATCAGTTATGCCGTGAATTTCATAATTGCAGTGCATTAATCGTCGTGCATCAGCGCATCATGCTGGAAGCCAAACGCAGTCTGCAATATACCAGCATGACCATCAACCAGATCTCAGATTACCTGGGGTTTAGCGATGTGACTTACTTTTCGCGTTTCTTTAAAAAAAATGAAAATATGTCGCCTAAAGCATTTCGTGAATTAATGAAACAAATCCGTTATCTCAAAAAGGATTAGTAATGCTAATTTATAATTTAAGAATATTTTAATGTCTCATTCTGGATTTATGGTTAAATATTGACGGGGCAGGATTGCATTATACTACGTGGATAGTTGTATAATCGCCCCTATGAATTCTGAAAGAAAACCAGGGATTAACAATTCATACTGATTATTGTTATGTTTATTTGTATTGCGTTGAATAATCTTTTTCTGCGCAAAATGCAAAAATAACAGGGCGATAACGGCTATGGGATGTGGAGGATATATGTTGCCAGGATGCTGCAAAAACGGAATTATTATCAGCAAAGTACCGGTCATTCAGGCTGGACTGAATGGGGTGATGCATCGGCATTTCCCGGAATATGACGTCTCCACCTGTCGCGCTGTCGACGAACTTACGTTATTACAACTTCGTCGTTCTAACGTTGTCATCGCCGATCTTACCGGAGAGTGCCGCCATCCGCGCACTATCTGTGAACAGTTCTCCACCCTGATCTCTCAGTATCGCGATATCCATTGGGTTTTTCTCGTCTCACGCGCCTGGTATCCGCAGGCGGTGGAATTGCTAATGTGCCCATCCAGTACGCTGCTGTCCGATGTGGAACCGATTGAAAACCTGGTCAACACCTTGCGTGCAGGCAGCAAACATCCTGACAGCGTGAGCCAAACGTTGCTGTCGCCAGAACACGTCGAGCACGCGGAATTTGGTTCGCGTTCTATTATCTTAACGCTCTCCGAGCGGAAAGTGCTGCGCTTGTTAGGCAAGGGATGGGGCATCAATCAGATCGCGATGCTGCTAAAGAAAAGTAATAAAACCATCAGCGCCCAGAAAAATAGCGCGATGCGCCGTTTATCAATCAACAGCAACGCTGAGATGTACGCCTGGATTAACAGTTCTCAAGGAGCGAGAGAGCTGAATTTACCTTCTGTATATGGAGATACGCCAGAATGGAAAACCGAAGCTATGCGGGAAATGTCGCACTCATAGAAAAATGTGTTATGAGCGGTATTGGTATTCAGGATTTATTTAAAACAAATACTGAATATCACTATAAACTGCACCTTTACTCGACACGAGATGAATTTCTACAGGCGATGAACACAACGACATTTTCTGCCGTTATTTTCTCGCTTTCTTCAATCAGAAAAGATCGCCGGATGGGGTTAATGTGTCTGGCTGAACTGGCCACCAATTTTCCCCGTATGCGACGTCTGGTGATTGCCGATGATAACGTCGAAGCGCGATTAATCGGCGCGCTGTCGCCGTCGCCGCTGGACGGCGTTCTCAGTAAAGAGGCGTCGCTGCCGGTATTACAGGAAGCATTATTTACGGCGCTTAGCGGTACCCGCCGAATTAATGAAAGTAATCATAATCTCTGGTATCTCACACAGAGCCGGATGCTCAGCCCTACTGAGCGTGAAATTTTGCGTTTTATGTCCCACGGTTACTCTATGCCTGAAATCGCCGTTGAGCTTGAGCGAAATATTAAAACCATTCGGGCGCATAAATTTAATGTGATGTCGAAACTGGGCGTCAGTTCGGACGCCGGTTTGCTGAATGCGGCGGATATTCTGCTGTAGGCGCGGGAATCGCGCTTCTCTTAAGAGTAATGCGTACGGTTGACCTTCACTGGCAGACATCCACCCAGGTCGCTGAGGTCAGTTCAGCCATCCGTTCTGGTGAAATGCGGATAGCGCTATGGATTGCGCCAGCGGCGGGAAGCACTTCGGTATACGTCTTTAGCGACACATCACAATAAACCGGTAACGGCGTCTCCAGGCCAAACGGGCAAACGCCGCCAACCGGGTGACCCGTCGCGTTCACCACTTCATCACAACTGAGCATTCGGGCCTTCGCGCCAAAGGTACTTTTAAGTTTTTTATTGTCCAGTCGCGCGTCGCCTTTCGCGACGATCAGTACGATCGTGTCTTTGACTTTTAGCGACAGGGTTTTTGCGATCTGTCCCGGTTGCACATTGTGCGCTTTTGCCGCGAGATCAACCGTGGCGGTGCTTTGGTCTAATTCAATGATTTCAATATCGGGCGCATGTTCGGCCAGAAACTGCCGTACGGATTGCAAACTCATTCTTTTCTCCTGATACCATTCGACGGTTTTCCAGTGTGTGCAAAACCGCTGGCGTAATTTGTCATAAGACAGGCGCCGCTGTAAATATTTTAATGTAACAAACCAGTAACATAGACGTTTTTTCGATCCTCTTCACATTCACGGAAACCGGTTACCGTAACCGGTTGCAGTACGGGAAAGGGCGATTAATACTGCAGTTGTCACTTCCTCTGTATCACATAAAAAGAGCCACTTATGAAATCTACCAACCATGCAGTCTTTAATGTGATTTTCCGGTTCGTCGAAAACTACGTCAGCCCTGTCGCGGGGCGTATTTCCTCACAACGTCATGTCATGGCTATTCGCGACGGCTTTATTTCTGCGATGCCGTTTATGATTGTTGGATCGTTTCTGTTGGTTTTCGCCTATCCGCCGTTTTCCCCCGACACCACCTGGGGTTTTGCCAGAGGCTGGTTGGATCTGGCAAAGCAGTTTGAAGGACAAATCCTTACCCCGTTCGATATGACGATGGGGATCATGTCTATCTACATCTGCGCGGCGATTGCGTACAACCTCGGAAAACACTATGCGAAGTCACATCAGCTTGATCCCTTTATGTGCGCAATGCTGGCGATTATGGCTTTTTTATTGATCGCCGCGCCAAAAACGAAGGGGACGTTGCCGGTTGACAGTCTTGGCGGTACAGGTATTTTTACGGCGATTCTGGTGGCGATTTATTGCGTTGAGATGATGCGTTTTCTGAAGACGCATAACATCGGGATTCGCTTACCGGATCAGGTGCCGCCGATGATCAAAAACTCCTTCGATCTGTTGATCCCCGTGCTGGTCGTTGTGTTGACGTTGTATCCACTCAGCTTGCTGATCCAGGCGCAGTTCGACATGTTGATCCCGCAGGCGATCATGGCCATCTTTAAACCCCTGGTTTCGGCAGCCGATTCGTTGCCGGCAATTTTATTGGCGGTGCTGATTGGGCATCTGCTGTGGTTTGCGGGCATCCATGGCGCGGCGATCGTCTCCGGGATGCTGCAAATGTTCTGGCTGACCAATCTCGGCATGAACCAGACGGCGCTGGCGCAGGGCGCGCCGTTACCGCACATTTTTATGGAGGCGTTCTGGACCTTCTTCATTGTCATTGGCGGTTCAGGAGCGACGATGGGGCTGGTGATTTGTTACCTTCGCAGCCGTTCCGTACATCTGCGTTCGATTGGTCGTTTAAGCGTGGTGCCCAGCATCTTCAATATCAACGAACCGGTGATATTTGGTACGCCCATCGTGATGAATCCAGTGTTCTTCATTCCTTTTCTGCTGGCGCCAATGGTTAACGCCATCATCGCATGGGCAGCCATGCAGTTTGATCTGATTGGTCGGGTGATTTCGGTGGTGCCGTGGACGGCGCCTGCGCCGGTGGGGGCGGCATGGGCATTAGGCTGGGATTATCGCGCGGCGATCCTGGTGGTGCTGTTGGCGCTGGTCTCCGCCATTATCTACTTCCCCTTCTTTAAGGTATATGAGAAGCAGTTACTGGCGCAGGAAGCGGAAGAAGCGCAGCGAACTGACGCCGAAAGCGAGCAGATTGCGTTATAACGGTCCGGGAGCGAAAGCTCCCGGCTTATTTCAGCGTGCAGTCGCCGCATTGCTGCACGTCGGGCAGGCGGTATCGTTGGCAGCACGTGCGGCGTACCAGTACGCCTTCGCGCGGGACAACGGTCCGCCAGAGTGGGTTATCAGTGCCGCAGGAAAGCTGTTTTTCGAAGAAGCAGGCATGGCGAAGCGCGTGAAGTAACTCTTCGCCAAGCAGCGGTTTCATCTCGTTGAGGTACCAGTGAATAAGGTAACCGGTATTGCTCCAGATGAGTTTACCGTTAATTTCGCCCGTGGCCTCAAGAGCCTGGACGACAGGCGTTAGCGCCTGTTTGATCAGGATTTCAATGCGCATCTGCGGAGAGCATTCCGTCGCCTGACGATCCGGATGAACGTCAATCCAGAAGCACGCGGCGCGACCCGTTTCATGAAACTCCACGTGCACATGCTCGGGAGAGACATCGATGGCCGTTTCCTGCGTTAATAAGGCAAGCATCAACGGCGGCACCATCAGACCGATATACCACTGCGCCCACAGCGATAGCAGTGGCTTGTTTTCTCGCGGCTGCGTGGGCTGGTTGCGATAAATATGGTCGGAATAGACCGCCAGCAATGACTGCAGCTCATTTGGTCGACACCATTGCGCCAGAGTCATAGCAGACTGGGGAGCAGGTTCGTCCAGACGAATGAAATCCAGCAGGTGCTCGCGTGTCTGGGCGATAGTTGCGCGTACGGCCTCCGCCAGCGAAGGGCGCTGCGGCTGCAGAGGCGTTCGCCAGATGACGTTATCAATGACGGATGCGGAACGATAAGCCATAGTCTGGATAATAATCTAAATGATAATGATTGCCAATCCTAGCTATAGGCATAACCGATAGCAAGCGCTTTGTCAGGCTTGCTTCTCACGCCGCACGATTACACCATACCGCGTCAGGCGATACCGGGATCGCTGCTGGCTAAAATATGGTTACGTCCCAGATGCTTGGCTTTATAAAGCGCTTTGTCCGCACTGCTAATGGCGCTTTCGATCTCTCTGCCTGACAGCGGCGCGATACCGATACTGATCGTGACGTTGGTCGCAACGCTTTCATTAAACATATGTGGGATCTTAAGGTCATACACGCTTTGACGAATACGCTCAGCGGCGGCATGCGCCTGCTGCGGATCGGCTGCCGTCAGCAAAACCATAAATTCCTCGCCGCCAAAGCGAGCAACCACATCACGCGAACGTACGGCGTCGCGAATAGCCGCGGATACGCGCATCAGCGCCTGATCGCCCATCATGTGTCCGTAATGGTCGTTGTAGGCTTTGAAATGGTCGATATCGATCAGCAACACGTAATGCTCATCGGTATCCGTCTCAAGAAGGGTCTCCAGACGGTGTTGAAGTCCCCGCCGGTTGTATAACCCCGTTAAAGGATCGAGCATGCTGAGGTCGTTCAACGTCTCTTTTTCCGCCAACAGTTTGTACATCAGCTGCTGGGCGAAATCATCGTAACGTTTTTGGATTGCATGCTGAATCGCCACTCCCGCCATGGGCAACGCCAGGAAATAGAGGATCCGCAGGCCCTGTTCATTGTCGTTTAACCACAGGCAGACCAGTACGGAGGGCAGCGAGTGAAGCGTAAAAGCGACAATATTATTGGCAAATGAAATAGATCCGATGAATAAAACAGTCAGCAGCGCCATCAGCAGGAAAGTGTCGTCCGGAGAAGGGAGCTCGGTGTATTTCAACGTAATATGCGCCGCCCATAGCCCGCCAAACGCGAAAGAAACGATCGGTAAATTAATCCTTTTATTGGCGTATCTACCGTGCCACGCGAGGAGGGCCGCGCTCAGCGCCAGAATCACAATACCCGGCACTGAGACGGTTTTAATCTGATAGATCGGATAAGCAATAGCAAACAAAGCGGAAACGGCGTTAAGAAACAAAAACAGACGGAGAGAGAGCTGATATTTTTTAGCGCGCAGGGAAAGCCAGGATTGTGCAGTCATGTCTTAATTCATTATTTATCTAACAATTACACTGTTCAGGCCACGTGAAAAAAGCGAGAAGTCGCTCGCTCAAAGTAAGAGGTATTTGCTTTCTATGTTTACCGCTGCGCAATTTATCACCTTAAAGAATTCATGTCATCAATGCTTAAGTAAAGCTGATGTCAGGGTGTGCAACGGTGTGCTGACAAATGAGAAAGTTTATCATATGATATTGGTTATCATTATCAGTGTGAGAGGTGAAACCATGTTGCAACGGGCGCTGGGCAGTGGTTGGGGAGTATTACTGCCGGGGATCGTGATTGCCGGACTGGCGTTTGCCGATCTTTCCCTTGAGGTCTGGAAGACCATTATTGTATTAGGGCTATTACTCACTCCGGTGATGCTGTATCACAAACACCTGCGGCATTTTGTTCTGTTGCCATCATGCGTTGCGTTGATCGGTGGAATGATGCTGGTAATGATGAATTTGAATCAGGGATAAACAACAGGGAACAGCAGAAGGAAGGCCGTAAGATAATTGGTGCGAGGGGGGGGACTTGAACCCCCACGTCCGTAAGGACACTAACACCTGAAGCTAGCGCGTCTACCAATTCCGCCACCTTCGCACAGTCATCTTACTTTTTTGATATCGCCTCGTTGGTGCGAGGGGGGGGACTTGAACCCCCACGTCCGTAAGAACACTAACACCTGAAGCTAGCGCGTCTACCAATTCCGCCACCTTCGCCCAGTGCGAGCAATATCAACGTGGATTATGGTGCGAGGGGGGGGACTTGAACCCCCACGTCCGTAAGGACACTAACACCTGAAGCTAGCGCGTCTACCAATTCCGCCACCTTCGCATACCATCGATTCTTGAAAAGAATCGCTACCACGGAGGCGCATTCTAGTGGTTTTCAGCTTTTCGTCAATAGTTAATTGCGCACGCAAGCTCAATTGCTGGAAAAATGGGCGCTAACCGTAGCGTTGAACGCAGGCCGGATAAACAACGCGTTATCCGGCATCTGTAAACCATACCGGACGGTGCGCAGGCGCCTTAATCCGGCCAGGGATGACCAGACTATTTCTTCGCCTGGCGGGTCATAACGGTACGGTAGACCTTAAAGCGACCGGTCTGAGCGATGACCTCATGGAAGCCAAAGGTGTCGTCCAGCACCTGTGGGTAGGGCAGGAAGGCGTTAGCGACGATACGCAACTCGCCGCCGCTGTTCAGGTGGCGCACTGCGCCGCGAATCAGCGCCTGCGCCGCATCCAGGCTGGTCTGCATACCGTCGTGGAACGGTGGGTTGGAGATGATCATGTCAAACCGACCCTTCACTTCAGAAAAGACGTTGCTGGCAAACACCTCACCCTCAATGCCGTTGGCGGCAAGCGTTGCGCGGCTGGCTTCAACCGCGGGTGCGCTAACGTCGCACAGGGTTAAGCGCACCTTCGGCGAGTGGCTGGCCAGCGCGACGGAAAGCACGCCAGCGCCACAGCCGACATCCAGCACTTTACCCTTGGTATGCGGCGTCAGGGTGGAAAGCAGCAACTGGCTGCCCACATCCAGACCATCGCGGCTAAACACCCCCGGCAGGGTTTTGATGGTCAGGCCGTCAACGGCGTATTCGCCCCAGTATTTTTCTGCGTCAAAGACCGGCTGTTTTTCCAGACGGCCATGATACAGACCGCAGCGACGGGCGCTGTCGACTTTGTTCAGCGGCGCAAATTCCGCCAGCATCTGTTCAGCGCTGCGCACGCCGCTGCGGTTTTCGCCAACGACAAAAATATCGGTGCCCACCGGTAACAGCGACAGCAGATTCATCAGCTGGAACTGGGCTTCCGGTTTGTTTTTCGGCCAGTAGTAGATCAGCGTATCGCTGTCGGCCACGTCTTCAGCCTGGGCTACCAGGCTAAAACGGGCGCTGTCGCCCATCTGGCCGCTTAGCACCTGCCAGTGGTGAAACTGTTGGGTATGCACACGGCTGGCGGCGCTGGCAAAACGCGCGGGCAGGTCATCCTGCAAATCTCCGGCAAACAGAATACGGCTTTGTTCGAAATCATCACTGTGGCGCAGCAAGACTTCACTTGCCGGGGTAAAAGCAGACATGGAAGGCTCCTTAAGTTAATCAGCCGGGGATTATAGAGCGTAATTGGCGCAGTTTCGATGAATTTGCTATATTTGCGCCCTTGACAGACAGGAGCGTTTTACATGACATCGCGGCGAGACTGGCAATTGCAACAGTTGGGTATCACCCAGTGGTCACTGCGTCGCCCTGGCGCTTTACAGGGCGAGATTGCGATTACGCTTCCCCGGCACGTCAGCCTGGTGATCGTTGGCGACGATCTCCCCGCGCTGACGGAACCGCTGATGCGCGATATTCTTCGCGCGCTGCGCCTGACGCCTGATCAGGTATTACCGTTGACGCCCGACCGCGTGGTCATGCTGCCGCAGGGGAGCCGCTGCCACTGCTGGCGTCTCGGCAACGATGCGCCCGTCACGCTGGAAGGGGCGGTGATTTCAACGCCTTCATTTAATGAACTACAAACCAGCGCGCCCGCGCGCGCCGCGTTATGGCGACAAATCTGCACACATGAACACGATTTCTTCCCTCAGCCAGCGTGACTTACCCGCGGCGTTTCAGATTGAAAAGCGCGCCCACGCGTTTCCCTGGAGTGAACAGACATTTACCAGTAATCAGGGGGAACGTTATCTCAACTATCAGTTGACGATAGACGGACGCATGGCCGCATTTGCCATCACGCAGGTGGTAGTCGATGAAGCGACGCTGTTCAATATCGCGGTCGATCCCGACTTTCAGCGCCAGGGCGTAGGGAAAGCGCTGCTGGAACACCTCATTGATGAGCTGGAAAAACGCGGCGTCCTGACGCTGTGGCTGGAGGTTCGCGCCTCCAACGTTGCCGCCATCGCACTGTATGAAAGCTTAGGCTTCAACGAGGCAACGATTCGCCGCAACTACTACCCGACCGCCGACGGTCGCGAGGACGCCATCATAATGGCACTGCCAATCAGTATGTAAGAGAAGGTGTAATGATGAAGTGGGACTGGATTTTCTTTGATGCCGACGAGACGCTGTTTACGTTTGACTCGTTTACCGGCTTACAGCGGATGTTTCTCGACTATAGCATTACCTTTACCGCTGAGGATTTTCAGGACTATCAGGCCGTCAATAAACCACTGTGGGTGGATTACCAAAACGGCGCGATCACCTCATTACAGCTTCAGCATGCCCGGTTTCAAAGCTGGGCGGAACGGCTCAACGTGGCGCCGGGGCAGCTTAATGACGCCTTTATAAATGCGATGGCGGAGATCTGCGCGCCGCTGCCAGGCGCTGTGTCGCTGCTTAATGCCCTGCGCGGCAATGCCCGGCTTGGCATCATCACCAACGGTTTTACCGCCCTGCAACAGATCCGTTTAGAGCGGACCGGTCTGCGCGATTATTTTGATTTGCTGGTCATCTCGGAAGAAGTTGGCGTGGCGAAGCCGGACCCGAAGATTTTCGATTACGCGCTGGCGCAGGCCGGTAATCCGGACCGTTCCCGGGTACTGATGGTGGGCGATACCCCGGCATCTGATATCCTCGGCGGTATCAATGCCGGGCTGGCGACATGCTGGTTGAATGCGCATCATCGCGAGCAGCCAGAAGGCATACAACCGACCTGGACCGTGACGTCATTAGCCGAACTGGAGCAACTCCTGTGTAAACACTGATTGCCTCCCCCCCGTTGATGGGTAAAATAGCCGCAATTTTTCGTATTCAACATGCGCGGCGCGACGCCGCGCTTACCAAGAAGAATGAATTATGACGTTGTCTCCTTATTTGCAGGAGGTGGCCAAGCGCCGCACTTTTGCCATTATTTCTCACCCGGACGCCGGTAAAACCACCATCACCGAGAAGGTGCTGCTGTTCGGACAGGCTATCCAGACTGCGGGTACCGTTAAAGGCCGTGGTTCCAGCCAGCACGCGAAATCCGACTGGATGGAAATGGAAAAGCAGCGTGGTATCTCTATTACCACCTCAGTAATGCAGTTTCCGTATCACGACTGCCTGGTAAACCTGCTGGACACCCCGGGGCACGAAGACTTCTCGGAAGATACTTACCGCACGCTGACGGCGGTGGACTGCTGTCTGATGGTCATCGACGCCGCGAAAGGCGTCGAGGATCGTACGCGTAAGCTGATGGAGGTCACCCGTCTGCGCGATACGCCGATCCTGACCTTTATGAACAAGCTCGACCGCGACATCCGCGACCCGATGGAACTGCTGGACGAAGTTGAGAACGAGCTGAAAATTGGCTGTGCGCCGATCACCTGGCCGATCGGTTGCGGCAAGCTGTTCAAGGGGGTGTATCACCTCTATAAAGATGAAACTTATCTGTACCAGACAGGGAAAGGCCATACCATTCAGGAAGTGCGCATTGTTAAAGGGCTGAACAACCCGGATCTCGACGCCGCCGTGGGGGACGATCTGGCGCAGCAACTGCGCGATGAACTGGAACTGGTGCAGGGCGCGTCTAACGAATTCGACAAAGAACTGTTCCTCGCCGGGGAAATCACGCCGGTCTTCTTTGGTACCGCGCTGGGTAACTTTGGCGTTGACCACATGCTGGACGGTCTGGTGGAGTGGGCGCCTGCGCCGATGCCGCGCCAAACCGACACCCGCACCGTGGAAGCCAAAGAAGAGAAGTTCACTGGCTTTGTCTTTAAGATTCAGGCCAACATGGATCCGAAACACCGCGACCGCGTGGCGTTTATGCGCGTCGTTTCCGGAAAATATGAAAAAGGCATGAAAATGCGTCAGGTGCGCATCGGTAAAGACGTGGTGATTTCTGATGCGCTGACCTTCATGGCTGGCGATCGTTCACACGTTGAAGAAGCGTATCCGGGGGATATTCTTGGCCTGCATAACCACGGCACCATTCAGATCGGCGACACCTTTACTCAGGGTGAGATGATGAAGTTCACCGGTATCCCGAACTTCGCGCCGGAACTGTTCCGCCGTATCCGCCTCAAAGATCCGCTCAAGCAAAAACAGCTGTTGAAAGGGCTGGTCCAGCTGTCGGAAGAGGGCGCGGTGCAAGTGTTCCGCCCTATCGCCAACAACGATCTGATCGTCGGCGCGGTCGGTGTGCTGCAGTTTGACGTGGTGGTTGCGCGTCTGAAAAGCGAATACAACGTTGAAGCGATTTATGAATCCGTCAACGTGGCGACCGCTCGCTGGGTGGAATGCGCTGACGCGAAGAAGTTCGAAGAGTTTAAACGTAAAAATGAAGTTCAACTGGCGCTGGATGGCGGTGACAACCTCACCTACATTGCGCCAACGATGGTTAACCTCAACCTGACGCAGGAACGTTATCCTGATGTTCAGTTCCGTAAGACTCGCGAGCACTAATCTCCCTCTCAGAGCGCGGCAATGCTGCGCTCTGCCACTTTCCCTGCCTTTTTAGTCCCTTGCGGAATGTTCTTAAATCCCTCTCTTTTGCTTATGTTTGCCGATTTTTTGCGCAATTCCCCGCGCGATTTCAAAATTGTGATCTATATTTAACAAAGTGATGACATAAATATTGGCTTTAAATACCGTTCAATGCGTGAAGTGGAGTGCTTAAAGCTGATGTTGATTGTAGCCACGATATTAATAACTGAAACGGAAGGGCCTTCGACAGCACTGCTTCACACGTTGTGAATGTGACCGCTGCCATTGACTTCTGACTGGGTGATGTTTTGTCACCCCATTCAGCAATGCAACCCCGTGTTGCCGGAGCTCAAATTACGAGCAAACATACAGGAATAGATCGATGACTATGACAAGACTGAAGATTTCTAAAACTCTGCTGGCCGTAATGCTGACGTCTGCTGTGGCGACGGGTTCTGCATATGCAGAAAACGCTACCATGGACAAAGCGCAAGCCGGGGCCGAAAGCGCAGGGCAAAAAGTCGATAGCTCTATGAATAAAGTCGGTAATTTCATGGATGACAGCGCCATTACCGCAAAAGTAAAAGCGGCACTGGTGGATCATGAAAATATTAAGAGCACCGATATTTCTGTCAAAACCGATCAGAAAGTGGTGACCCTGAGCGGCTTCGTCGAAAGTCAGGCACAGGCTGAAGAAGCCGTGAAAGTGGCGAAAGGCGTGGAAGGCGTGACCTCGGTGAGCGACAAACTGCACGTTCGCGACGGTAAAGAGAGTTCAGTGAAAGGCTATGCCGGTGATACGGCAACCACCAGTGAAATCAAAGCCAAACTGCTGGCGGATGACATTGTTCCTTCCCGAAAAGTGAAAGTGGAAACCACCGATGGTGTTGTCCAGCTTTCCGGAACCGTAGAGTCGCAGGCGCAAATCGATCGCGCTGAGAGCATCGCAAAAGCCGTTGATGGCGTGAAAAGCGTCAAGAACGATCTGAAAGCTCAGTAATTCTTCGTATTCGACCTCCTGACATTTGTCGGGAGGCGTAATGTGCACCACACTAAAAATATCGCGAATGAGTAGCCTGAGCGCTCATAACAAGCGGTCGACATTAACTATGGTAAAGGAGAAGCTTATGTTTCGTTGGGGCATTATATTTCTGGTTATCGCGTTAATTGCCGCCGCTCTGGGATTTGGTGGACTGGCAGGTACAGCTGCAGGCGCAGCGAAAATTGTTTTCGTCGTCGGTATCATCCTGTTCCTGGTCAGCCTGTTTATGGGCCGTAAACGACCCTAGCGCGTGAAAGCGTAACGCTTACTTGCAACGAAGCCAGTCCAGTGGACTGGCTTTTTCTGTTTTCGCCGCGGTCAATTTGCGTTACTTTGGCTCCCTTAAGCATAACAATAACAGGAAGGCAGAGGTGGGGCAGCGTATACCCGTCACGCTCGGCAATATTGCGCCGTTGTCATTAAGACCGTTCAAGCCGGGCCGCCTGGCGCTGGTGTGTGAAGGCGGAGGACAGCGCGGCATCTTTACCGCAGGCGTGCTGGATGAATTTATGCGCGCGCAGTTTAATCCGTTCGATCTCTACTACGGCACCTCCGCAGGCGCGCAAAATCTTTCAGCCTACCTCTGTAATCAACCTGGCTATGGGCGCAAAGTCATCATGCGTTACACCACGCGCAAAGAATTTTTTGATCCGTTGCGCTTTGTGCGTGGAGGCAATCTTATCGATCTTGACTGGCTGGTGGAGGCGACCGCCAGCCAGATGCCGCTGCAAATGGATACCGCCGCCCGGCTGTTCGACAGCGGCAAACATTTTTATATGTGCGCCTGCCGTGGCGACGACTATACGCCCGGTTACTTCACGCCGACGAAGCAGAACTGGCTGGATATCATTCGCGCGTCGAGCGCAATCCCCGGTTTTTATCGCACCGGGGTGTCGCTGGAAGGAGTCAGCTACCTGGACGGTGGGATTAGCGATGCGATCCCGGTTCGCGAAGCAGTGAAACAAGGGGCGCAAACGGTGGTGGTGATCCGCACCGTGCCGTCGCAAATGTATTACACGCCGCAATGGTTCAAGCGCATGGAGCGCTGGCTGGGCGAGAGCAGCCTGCAGCCGCTGGTGAATCTGGTGCAGCATCATGAGGCAAGTTACACCGACATCCAGCGTTTCATTGAAAAGCCGCCGGGCAGGATCCGTCTTTTTGAAATTTATCCGCCGAAGCCATTAAAAAGCATGGCGTTGGGCAGCCGCATTCCGGCGTTGCGCGAAGATTATAAAGTCGGGCGGCTATGTGGCCGTTATTTTCTCGCCACGGTCGGTAAAATGCTGGCCGAAGAGCCGCCTTTGCTGCGGCATCTTCCGAAAATTGTCACGCCTGGCCCGGTGGTGGTGCCTCCCGCACCGGTCGCCAACGATACCCATGTGGCGGCGGTGTCAGCAGCGCCGCAGGCCAATGACACACTGTTTACTGATGAGGATCTGGCGTGAGTTTGCGTTTTATCGATACCCATTGTCACTTTGATTTTCCGCCGTTTACCGGCGATGAGCGCGCCAGCCTGCAGCGGGCTTGCGCAGCGGGTATTGAGAAGATCATTGTGCCAGCGACAGAGGCGGCCAATTTTGCCCGCGTACTGGCGCTGGCAGAACGCTTCGTACCGCTATACGCCGCGCTGGGGCTACACCCGATAGTGATCGAACAGCATGCGGATGACGGTCTGGAACGCTTACAGCAGGTTCTGGACGATCGTCCGGCAAAAGTGGTGGCGGTGGGAGAGATCGGCCTGGATCTGTTTCGCGACGACCCGCGGTTCGACAGGCAGGAACAGATCCTGGAGGCGCAGCTAAAGCTGGCAAAACGCTACGATCTGCCAGTGATCCTCCATTCCCGTCGTACCCATGACAAGCTGGCGATGCATCTGAAACGTCAGAACCTGCCGCGCACCGGCGTAGTCCACGGCTTTGCCGGCAGTTTTCAGCAAGCCGAGCGTTTTGTGCAACTGGGTTACCGGATTGGCGTCGGCGGCACGATCACCTATCCGCGCGCCAGCAAAACCCGCGACGTGATAGCGCAACTGCCGCTGACGGCGCTACTGCTGGAAACCGATGCCCCGGACATGCCGCTTAATGGTTTTCAGGGCCAGCCAAACCGCCCGGAACAGGCGGCTAAGGTGTTTGATGCGCTTTGCGAACTGCGCCCGGAACCTGCGGACGTGATCGCTGACGCGTTGTACCGCAATACCACGGCGTTGTTTGATGTGTAATATCGTTGTCGCTGCTCAGTGTTCAAATGTGCTGAAGAGGTAGAGAAGCACTTCCCGTAGGGTGAACGCAACCTGTTGCTGATGTGACAACGTTGAGAATATCCTGGAGCCAGATGCCGCACGCTATATGCTCCATGCGCCCCCGGCATATTCACAGATATAACGCAGGAAAGCGCAATTTTTCTACGCCGCGCTCGCGCAGGGCATCGGCCAGTTGCTCTACGTCCTCTGGCGTTGCGCTTGCCCATGTCCTGGCTTCGCCATGCGTCCCGTGCGCGTGAAAGGCGTTTAGCCTCACCGGCACATCGCCAAGCTGTCGGATGAACGCGGCGAGCACATCGACATGCTGCATATAATCCACCCGTCCCGGAATCACCAGCAGCCGCAGTTCCGCCAGCTTTCCACGCTCTGCCAGCCACACGATACTATGCTTAATCTGCGCGTTATTGCGACCGGTAAGCCGCTTGTGGCATTCGCTGCTCCAGGCTTTAAGGTCGAGCATCACGCCTTCACACACTGGCAGCAGTTTCAGCCAGCCGGTTTCGCTAAGCTGCCCGTTGCTGTCCACCAGGCAACTCAGCGATGCCAGTTGCGGATCGCCTTTCATCGCGGTGAACAGTTCAAGGATAAACGGCAGTTGGGTCGTGGCTTCGCCGCCGCTAACGGTAATGCCTTCAATAAACGGCGCGGCCTTGCGGATGTGGGTCAGCATCTGGTCAACGCTCATGCTCTGCGCCATCGGCGTCGCCTGTTGCGGACACATCTTCAGACAGGTGTCGCACTGCTGGCAATGCTCGGCGTGCCAGATGACTTTTCCGTCGCTGACGCTCAGCGCCTGGTGTGGGCACTGCGCCACGCACTCGCCGCAGTGGTTACAGCGTCCCATCGTCCATGGATTGTGGCAGTTTTTACAGCGCAGATTACAGCCCTGTAAAAACAGGGCCAGACGACTTCCGGGCCCGTCAACGCAGGAGAAGGGGATCAGCTTACTGACTGAAGCGCATCTGCTGTTCATGACCGATCACCCGGGGTTGTCGTTCCAGAATACGCGTATTGCGCGCGGCCTCTTCACCCAGCCAGGTGGTATTGGT
Source organism: Citrobacter sp. R4 (assembly GCF_026719175.1). Classification (NCBI taxonomy): domain Bacteria; kingdom Pseudomonadati; phylum Pseudomonadota; class Gammaproteobacteria; order Enterobacterales; family Enterobacteriaceae; genus Citrobacter; species Citrobacter sp. R4. The sequence continues at coordinate 423,351 of NZ_JAPPSU010000002.1, read as the reverse complement.
ACGGGAACCTTCAGCGCGATACTTTTTCAGATCCGACAGGCGCACCATGTAGCCAGTCACCCGGACCAGATCGTTGCCGCTGACGTTAGCGGTAAATTCGCGCATCCCGGCCTTAAACGCGCCGAGGCACAACTGCACCAGCGCCTGTGGATTGCGTTTGATGGTTTCGTCCAGGGTCAGTATGTCGCTGATCCCGGAATGATAATGGACGTGATGCGGCGCGACGGCTTGCAGATGGCTGATCGGGTCCGGCTCGTCGCCATAGGGCAGACGCGCGCCCGGCGTGGTGCCAACGTCAGAGCTAATCCCTGACTGTGCATGCAGCATTGCGCGCTGCTTCCAGCCATATTTTACCGGCGTATTCTCGACAAATTCCGCCAGTTGAGCGCTGATGCGATAGCCCAGTTCGTTAGCCGCTTCCGCTTTTCCGTAGCGCGCACGCATGCCCGCTTTTTCGCACAGCAGGTTTACCGCTTCCGCCAGACCGTACATACCGAACATGGGCACAAAACGTTGTGGATCGATCAGTCCTTCCTGCACGAGGAAGCTATTCTCAAAGAAATGTGATTTTTCATAGAGGAATTCACATCGGGCATCAATGATGGCGATTTGCTGGCGGCAATAGTAAGGAAGCGCATTTGTGAAGAAGTCATCAACAGAGCTGCTGCGCTCCGCCACGGCCTTCAGGTTAAGACGCACCAGCGTGCTGCCGCCGCCTCCAAGCGGCAGCGAGTTGTAACAGCTCACCACGCCGTACTGCCCTTTTGTGAAAATTTTATCATTCGCCGGGCCATTGGAAATATGCGGCTTACTGCATTCACAAATGTTTTCTGCCACCGCCAACAGCAGATTGTCCGGGGTGACGTCTGGATCGTAGATAAAGGTCAGATTTGGCGCAACCTGCTTTAGCTCTGCGTCAGCACGTAAAATCGCCCGGGTAATGGGAGTATCGGCAGGACCGATATTGGCATGCATAAACGCGTCTGGCAGGGTTCGGTCGAGATAACGCCAGAAACGTTTTATTCGAATATCGATCGCGTCTTGTGTTAGAATTTTAACATATGGTTGCAACAGCGCATCAAGCTGACCGAGGTAAACCGGCATGGAGGTTACCGACGGCACATGATGATAAAGAATGGTCAGTAACGACAGCGCATCGTCCAGATCCTGCGCGCCTTCCAGTTCCAGCCAGGCGGAGCCATTGCGCAGAAAACGGGCGTAATCGGGGAGCACATAGCGGGGCTTGAACGGCGCGTGGCCTTCAAACATATCGCAAATGACCCCGTCGTCCAGCGCCTGGCGCGCCCCGGCGGGCAGCGCGGGATAAGGCAAATTGTTTTCGGCCTCCAGCGCCAGAAAGTGCCGTTTTTGCTCCGGGCTCAGCACCGGGCTGGTGACGATTTGCTGGCAGCGCTGTTGCAGCGCGGTTTCGTTGCTCGTGGTCATCGTGATTCCTTTTTATGCCGAAGGGCGTGCGGGCATTGTAGAAAGAAGCGCTGACGCGGCTTTTGATCCTGATGCGCCTGTGCGAAGAAGATCGCGGCAGAAGAGGTCATTTATTTGAATTTGATCTCATTACAGTAATGCAAATTTGTACGTAGTTTTCATTAACTGTGATGTATATCGAAGTGTAATCGCGGGTGGATGTTAGAATACTAACAAACCCGCAAGGTGAGAATTGATACGGCGATGCCGTTGGAGAATGTTATGAGCGATTTAACAGCAAGCAGCCTGCGTGCCCTGAAACTGATGGATTTGACAACCCTGAATGACGATGACACCAATGAAAAAGTGATCGCGTTGTGTCATCAGGCGAAAACCCCGGTCGGCAACACCGCCGCCATCTGCATCTATCCGCGTTTCATTCCCATTGCGCGTAAGGCCCTGAAAGAGCAGGGCACCCCGGAGATCCGCATCGCGACCGTCACCAACTTCCCGCACGGCAACGACGACATTGAGATCGCCGTGGCGGAAACCCGCGCCGCGATCGCGTATGGCGCAGACGAAGTTGACGTGGTGTTCCCATACCGCGCGCTGATCGCCGGTAATGAGCAGGTCGGCTTTGATTTGGTGAAAGCCTGTAAAGACGCGTGCGCGGCGGCAAACGTGCTGCTGAAAGTGATCATCGAAACCGGTGAACTGAAAGAAGAGGCGCTGATCCGTAAAGCGTCTGAAATCGCTATTAAAGCCGGTGCTGATTTCATTAAAACCTCTACCGGTAAAGTGCCGGTCAACGCAACCCCGGAAAGCGCGCGCATCATGATGGAAGTCATCCGTGATATGGGCGTTGAAAAAACCGTGGGCTTTAAACCTGCGGGCGGCGTACGTACGGCGGAAGACGCGCAGAAATTTCTGGCGATTGCCGACGAACTGTTTGGCGCTGAGTGGGCGGATTCCCGTCACTACCGCTTCGGCGCGTCGAGCCTGCTGGCCAGCCTGCTGAAAGCGCTGGGTCACGGCGACGGTAAGAGCGCAAGCAGCTACTAAGATTTGAATTGCCGGGCGACGCGTAGCGAGCCCGGCCTGGTTTGAGGAGGTTACCGTGTTTCTCGCACAAGAAATTATTCGTAAAAAACGTGATGGTCTTGCCCTGAGCGACGAAGAGATCCGCTTCTTTATCAACGGCATTCGTGACAACACCGTCTCTGAAGGACAGATTGCTGCCCTGGCGATGACCATTTTCTTCCACGATATGTCGATGCCTGAGCGCGTGTCGCTGACCATGGCGATGCGAGATTCAGGAACCGTTCTGGACTGGAAAAGCCTCAACCTTAACGGCCCGATTGTGGATAAACACTCCACCGGCGGCGTGGGTGACGTGACGTCGCTGATGCTCGGTCCTATGGTGGCAGCCTGCGGCGGCTACATTCCGATGATCTCCGGGCGCGGCCTGGGCCATACCGGCGGTACGCTCGACAAGTTGGAAGCCATTCCGGGCTTCGATATCTTCCCGGATGACAACCGCTTCCGCGAAATTATTAAAGACGTTGGCGTGGCGATTATCGGCCAGACCAGCTCTCTGGCGCCGGCAGACAAGCGTTTCTACGCGACCCGCGATATCACCGCAACCGTTGACTCCATCCCGCTGATCACCGCCTCGATTCTTGCCAAAAAACTGGCGGAAGGTCTGGACGCGCTGGTGATGGATGTGAAGGTGGGCAGCGGCGCGTTTATGCCAACCTATGAACTCTCTGAGGCGCTGGCCGAAGCGATCGTTGGCGTCTCCAACGGCGCGGGCGTGCGCACCACCGCACTGCTGACGGACATGAACCAGGTGCTGGCTTCCAGCGCCGGTAACGCTGTCGAAGTGCGTGAAGCCGTGCAGTTCCTGACGGGCGAGTATCGCAACCCGCGCCTGTTCGACGTGACTATGGCGCTGTGCGTGGAGATGCTGATCTCCGGCAAGCTTGCCAAAGACGATACGGAAGCCCGCGTGAAGCTCCAGGCGGTGCTGGACAACGGCAAAGCGGCGGAAATTTTTGGCCGCATGGTGGCGGCGCAGAAAGGTCCGACCGACTTCGTGGAAAATTACGCGAAATACCTGCCAACCGCGATGCTCAGCAAAGCGGTGTATGCCGATAGCGAAGGCTTCGTCAGCGCGATGGATACCCGCGCGCTCGGCATGGCGGTGGTCTCGATGGGCGGCGGTCGTCGTCAGGCATCCGACACCATTGATTACAGCGTCGGCTTCACCGATATGGTCCGTCTGGGCGACAGCGTTGATGGCCAACGTCCGCTGGCGGTGATTCATGCCAAAGATGAAACCAGCTGGCAGGATGCGGCGAAAGCGGTCAAAGCGGCAATTATCCTTGACGACAACGCGCCTGAAATTACACCAACGGTCTATCGTCGTATTACCGAATAGCGGTATACTGATCTGATCGCTTTTTTACAGCGCAGATGTATGGAGAACATTATGAAACGTGCATTTATTATGGTGCTGGACTCCTTTGGTATTGGTGCAACGGAAGATGCCGATCGCTTTGGCGATGTGGGCGCCGATACTCTGGGACACATCGCAGAAGCCTGTGCTAAAGGCGAAGCGGATAACGGTCGCAAAGGCCCGTTGAATTTACCGAACCTGACCCGCCTGGGTCTGGTGAAAGCCCATGAAGGCTCAACCGGAAAAATCGCGGCCGGAATGGACGCGAATGCGGAAGTCATTGGCGCTTACGCCTGGGCACACGAACTTTCCTCCGGTAAAGATACGCCGTCTGGTCACTGGGAAATCGCCGGAGTACCGGTGTTGTTCGACTGGGGCTACTTCACGGATCACGAGAACAGCTTCCCGCAGGAACTGCTCGACAAGCTGGTGAAGCGCGCCAATCTGCCGGGCTACCTCGGTAACTGCCACTCTTCCGGTACGGTGATCCTGGACCAGCTCGGGGAAGAGCACATGAAAACCGGCAAGCCGATTTTCTACACCTCTGCTGACTCCGTGTTCCAGATCGCCTGCCACGAAGAGACGTTTGGTCTGGATAAACTCTACGAGCTGTGCGAAATCGCCCGTGAAGAGCTGACCGAAGGCGGCTACAACATTGGCCGCGTGATCGCGCGTCCGTTTATCGGCGACAAAGCGGGTAACTTCCAGCGTACCGGCAACCGTCACGACCTGGCCGTTGAGCCTCCAGCCCCCACCGTGCTGCAAAAACTGGTCGACGAGAAGGGCGGTCAGGTAGTGTCTGTGGGTAAAATCGCGGATATCTACGCTAACTGCGGCATCACCAAAAAAGTGAAAGCGACCGGTCTGGACGCGCTGTTCGACGCGACCGTCAAAGAGATGAAAGACGCGGGTGACAACACGATTGTCTTCACCAACTTTGTGGACTTCGACTCCTCCTGGGGCCACCGTCGCGACGTCGCAGGCTACGCTGCGGGTCTGGAACTGTTTGACCGCCGCCTGCCGGAGCTGATGGAGCTGGTGGGTGAAGATGACATTCTGATCCTGACCGCGGATCACGGCTGTGACCCAACCTGGACCGGCACCGACCACACCCGCGAGCATATTCCGGTGCTGGTGTACGGCCCGAAAGTGAAACCGGGTTCGCTGGGCCACCGTGACACCTTCGCAGACATCGGCCAGACCATTGCGAAATACTTTGGCACGTCTGACATGGAATATGGCAAGGCTATGTTCTGAATGACAAGGGGTGCGGCCTGATGCCCTCACCCCAACCCTCTCCCACAGGGAGAGGGAGAATTTAAATGAAAAGGAACTGAAGATGGCAACTCCTCACATTAATGCAGAAATGGGTGATTTCGCTGACGTCGTATTGATGCCTGGCGACCCGCTGCGCGCGAAGCACATTGCAGAAACCTTCCTTGAAGACGTGCGTGAAGTGAACAACGTTCGCGGCATGCTGGGCTTCACCGGTACCTATAAAGGCCGCAAAATTTCCGTTATGGGCCACGGCATGGGTATCCCATCCTGCTCCATCTACACCAAAGAGCTGATCACCGATTTCGGCGTGAAGAAAATCATCCGCGTCGGCTCCTGCGGCGCGGTGCGCATGGACGTTAAGCTGCGCGATATCGTTATCGGTATGGGTGCCTGCACCGATTCGAAAGTTAACCGCATGCGTTTTAAAGATCATGACTTCGCCGCGATTGCGGACTTCGGCATGGTGCGTGACGCGGTTGACGCGGCAAAAGCGCTGGGCGTTGAGGCGCGCGTAGGTAACATCTTCTCTGCTGACCTGTTCTACGCACCAGACGGCGGCGAGATGTTCGACGTGATGGAAAAATACGGCATCCTGGGCGTGGAAATGGAAGCGGCAGGTATCTACGGCGTCGCGGCTGAGTTTGGCGCGAAAGCGCTGACCATCTGCACCGTGTCTGACCACATCCGTACCCATGAACAGACCACGGCTGCCGAGCGTCAGACCACCTTCAACGACATGATCAAAATCGCGCTGGAATCCGTTCTTCTGGGCGACAAAGCGTAATCATTTTCCCACCCTCTCCCTGTGGGAGAGGGCCGGGGTGAGGGCAGCAGACCGCACCTAGCGCACGGCCTGCGCAATCCACGCTGACAGGTCCCGCAACTCTTTTTCCTGCTCCGGGAAATCACCTATCAACGCATCGCACTCCTGCTGCAGCGTATCCGCCCGATACAAACAGCCCTGCAAACGCGCTGCCAGCGCCTCTAACGGCGCGGGATTAAGGCTGTCCGTGAATACCTGCGTGCGGGTGATGTGGCCTTTCTCTACGTCAAAATGCAGTTCCACGCCGCCCCAGGTAAAACGCTCGTCCAGCAGATGGGAGAACGCCGGCGCCTGGCCGAAGTTCCACTCCCAGCTGCTCTGGCGGGCAAAGGTTTCAGCAAAGTTGGGCAGGTCCGGGGTTTTATCAGGAGAGATTACCTCCGCCTCCACGCGCTCGCCGTAGTGCGCAAAGAACGCCTCGCGGATCGCATCGCAAATCTGCTCGTGCGTAATCCCCGGCAGTAGCTCCACCAGATTCGCCACGCGGCCGCGCACCGAGGTGATCCCCTTGGCCTGAAGCTTTTTCCTGTCGGGATTAAGGTAGTTCGCCAGACGGCTCAGATCGGCGTTAAGCAGCAGGGTGCCGTGATGGAAGCCGCGATCCATCGTTTCGCGATAGGCCGAACCCGATACTTTGCGATCCCCGTCGGGCGTTTTGACCACCAGATCGTTACGCCCCGAGGCCTCGGCGGTTACACCGAGCGAATTGAGCGCGTTGAGGACGATGGACGTTGAGATGGTTTTGTCATACTCCGGCTTGCCTGCCATAAAGGTAAAGCAGGTATTTCCCAGATCGTGAAACACCGCGCCGCCACCGCTGCTCCGGCGCGCCAGACGCACGTTATCCTCTTCCATGCGGCGGGTATTACACTCTTTCCACGGGTTTTGCGCGCGGCCAATGACCACCGTATCGGCGTTGCGCCAGAGAAACAGCACGCGCTGCGTGGCGGGCATCTGGCGGAAAATGCACTCTTCTACCGCCAGGTTAAACCACGGATCATAAGAGTCAGAAATAAGCAGGCGAAGTGTAGACATAGCGTTTTCCTTTACAGAATTTATTCTTTTTTCTCGCTCTCTTCCTCTTCCGGTACCGACTTACTGGCGGTGAGCAAGAAAGGGGATTGCTGCCAGCGCGTTCGTTTACCCTGCAGCAATGTTCGGGTCAACACCACGCCAATCGCCAGCGAGAGCAGCAGCATCAGGCGTAAAATATTGGTGGTGTTGTCCACCTGTTTCGCTTCGGTCGCCAGGGTGTGGGTATCCAGCGTCAGGCGCAGATAGCCCAGCGGACCATTTTTTCCCTGAATGGGTTCGACGATTTGCTGGTTAAAATAGCCCCCGGCTTTTTTGCCGTCCAGCGCCAGGCGGTCGCGCACGTTTACGCTTTCACCCGCGCGGGCAATCATGTCGCCCTGTTCATCATAAACCCCGGCGTCAAGGATGCGGCTTTCATGGGTCAATTGCTGCAATATGCTTTTGATACGCTTTTCGTCAGGCGTTTCGGTACGCATAGAAGGCGCGATGTTCAGCGTGACCTGATGCGCCAGTGTGCGAGCCAGTTCTTCAAGCTGCGGATTGCGTTGCTTCTGGTGGTTTTGACTAAACCAGGACGCCCCCTGCATGAGCGCGACAAGCAGTGCGAGACAGAACAATACAATCACTGCACGATGAAGCCGAAATTTCAGTTTTGCGCGAGCCATATTCCACCTGCTGAAAATTTGAGGCTTAATGTTGCCAGAAGCGATGGTTACAAGGTAGCCTCATGCGTTATTTTCCCCAGGAACCTTCCCGGCCCGAACGATTTTACAGGAGCTTTAATGCCTAACATTACCTGGTGCGATTTGCCTGAAGATGTCTCTTTATGGCCAGGTTTGCCCCTTTCTTTAAGTGGTGACGAGGTGATGCCACTGGATTACCACGCAGGACGTAGCGGCTGGCTGCTGTATGGTCGCGGGCTGGATAAACAACGACTGACCCAGTACCAGAGCAAGCTGGGCGCGGCAATGGTGATCGTCGCAGCCTGGTGCGTGGAAGACTACCAGGTGATCCGCCTGGCGGGGTCGCTGACACCGCGCGCCACGAAGCTGGCGCATGATGCGCAACTGGACGTCGCGCCACTGGGTAAAATACCGCATCTGCGGACGCCAGGTTTGCTGGTGATGGACATGGACTCCACCGCGATCCAGATCGAGTGCATTGATGAGATCGCAAAACTGGCCGGTACCGGCGAGCAGGTCGCGGAAGTGACCGAGCGCGCGATGCGCGGCGAACTGGACTTTACCGCCAGCCTGCGCAGCCGCGTGGCGACGCTGAAAGGCGCTGACGCTAACATCCTGCATCAGGTGCGCGACACGCTGCCGCTCATGCCCGGCCTGACGCAACTGGTGCTGAAGCTGGAAACGCTGGGCTGGAAGGTGGCGATCGCCTCCGGCGGCTTCACCTTTTTTGCCGAGTATCTGCGTGAAAAGCTGCGCTTAACCGCCGTGGTGGCGAACGAACTGGAGATCGTAGACGGCAAATTCACCGGACACGTGACGGGGGATATCGTTGACGCGCAATATAAGGCCAATACCCTGACCCGGTTGGCGCAGGAGTATGAGATCCCCATGGCGCAAACGGTGGCGATTGGCGACGGCGCGAACGATCTGCCGATGATCAAAACGGCGGGGCTGGGCATAGCCTACCACGCCAAGCCGAAAGTGAATGAGAAAACGGAAATCACCATCCGTCACGCCGATCTGATGGGCGTGTTTTGCATTCTTTCTGGCAGCATGAATCAGAAATAACGAGGTAACCCGTGGCAAAAGCTCCAAAACGCGCCTTTGTATGTAATGAATGCGGGGCGGATTATCCACGCTGGCAGGGGCAATGCAGCGCCTGCCACGCCTGGAACACCATCACTGAGGTGCGTCTCGCCGCATCGCCAACGGTGGCGCGTAACGAGCGGCTCAGCGGTTACGCCGGCAGCGCGGGCGTGGCGAAAGTTCAAAAACTTTCCGATATCAGCCTGGAAGCGCTACCGCGTTTTTCGACCGGCTTTAAAGAGTTCGATCGCGTACTGGGCGGCGGCGTCGTTCCCGGTAGCGCCATCCTCATTGGCGGTAATCCCGGCGCGGGGAAATCAACGCTGCTGCTGCAAACGCTGTGTAAACTCGCCGAGCAGATGAAAACCCTGTACGTCACGGGTGAAGAGTCGTTACAGCAAGTGGCGATGCGCGCGCACCGTCTCGGCCTGCCGACCAACAATCTCAACATGCTGTCGGAAACCAGCATTGAGCAGATATGCCTGATTGCGGAAGAAGAACAGCCGAAGCTAATGGTGATCGACTCCATTCAGGTGATGCATATGGCGGACATTCAGTCCTCGCCCGGCAGCGTGGCGCAGGTGCGTGAAACCGCCGCCTACCTGACGCGCTTTGCCAAAACGCGCGGGGTGGCGATTGTGATGGTCGGGCATGTCACCAAAGACGGTTCGCTGGCGGGGCCGAAAGTGCTGGAGCACTGCATCGACTGTTCAGTACTGCTCGACGGCGACGCGGACTCCCGCTTCCGTACCCTGCGCAGCCATAAAAACCGTTTTGGCGCGGTCAATGAACTTGGCGTTTTCGCGATGACTGAACAGGGGCTCCGGGAAGTCAGCAACCCATCCGCCATCTTTTTAAGCCGCGGCGACGAAATTACCTCCGGCAGTTCGGTGATGGTGGTCTGGGAAGGCACGCGCCCGCTGCTGGTAGAGATTCAGGCGCTGGTGGATCACTCGATGATGGCGAACCCTCGCCGCGTGGCGGTCGGTCTCGAACAAAACCGGCTGGCGATTTTGCTGGCGGTACTGCATCGCCACGGTGGTTTGCAAATGGCGGATCAGGACGTGTTTGTTAACGTAGTGGGCGGGGTGAAGGTCACCGAAACCAGCGCCGACCTCGCGCTGCTGTTGGCGATGGTCTCCAGTCTGCGTGACAGACCGCTGCCCCAGGACCTGGTGGTCTTCGGCGAAGTGGGGCTGGCGGGCGAGATCCGTCCGGTCCCGAGCGGACAGGAACGTATTTCCGAGGCCGCAAAGCACGGTTTCCGTCGGGCGATTGTGCCTGCGGCGAATGTGCCGAAAAAACCGCCGGAAGGGATGCAGGTGTTCGGCGTTAAAAAACTTTCTGACGCGCTAAGCGTGTTTGACGATTTATAATTAAGACCCGTCGTTTTTCCAGCAGGAGGCTCTTGTGTCATCGTTCGACTATCTCAAAACCGCCATCAAGCAGAAGGGCTGTACCCTGCAACAAGTGGCGGATGCCAGCGGCATGACCAAGGGGTATCTCAGCCAGCTTCTTAACGCAAAAATCAAAAGCCCCAGCGCGCAGAAGCTGGAGGCGCTGCACCGCTTTCTCGGTCTGGAATTTCCGCGCCAGCAGAAAAACATCGGCGTGGTGTTTGGCAAGTTCTATCCGCTGCATACCGGGCACATTTATCTGATTCAGCGTGCCTGTAGCCAGGTGGACGAGCTGCATATCATCATGGGTTACGACGATACCCGCGACCGCGAACTGTTTGAAGACAGCGCCATGTCCCAGCAGCCAACGGTGCCGGATCGGCTGCGCTGGCTACTCCAGACCTTTAAATACCAGAAGAACATTCGTATTCATGCGTTCAACGAAGAGGGCATGGAGCCGTATCCCCACGGCTGGGATGTGTGGAGTCGCGGCATCAAAACGTTTATGGCTGATAAGGGCATCCAGCCCAACTGGATCTATACCTCTGAGGAAGCCGACGCGCCGCAGTATCTGGAACATTTGGGCATCGAAACGGTGCTTATCGATCCGAAACGCACTTTTATGAGCATTAGCGGCGCGCAAATCCGTGAAAACCCGTTCCGCTACTGGGAATACATCCCGACGGAAGTAAAGCCGTTTTTCGTCCGCACCGTGGCGGTACTGGGCGGCGAGTCGAGCGGCAAATCGACGCTGGTCAACAAGCTGGCGAATATCTTCAACACCACCAGCGCGTGGGAATACGGGCGTGACTACGTCTTTTCCCATCTTGGCGGCGACGAAATGGCGCTTCAGTATTCCGATTACGACAAGATTGCGCTCGGTCATGCGCAATACATTGATTTTGCGGTCAAATACGCAAACAAAGTGGCGTTTATCGACACCGATTTCGTCACGACCCAGGCGTTCTGCAAAAAGTACGAAGGGCGGGAGCATCCGTTTGTGCAGGCGCTGATAGACGAGTATCGCTTTGACCTTGTGATCCTGCTGGAAAATAATACCCCGTGGGTGGCCGACGGTTTGCGCAGCCTCGGCAGTTCTGTGGATCGCAAAGAGTTCCAGACCCTGCTGGTGGAGATGTTGCGCGAAAACAACATCGACTTTGTCCACGTTGAGGAGGCCGATTACGACGGACGCTTCCTGCGCTGCGTCGAGCTGGTCAAAGAGATGATGGGCGAGCAGGGATAATGTTCGCGGCGGGGTGAACACGATGTTTAAGCATTTGCAGGATATGGCGCTGTTCGCCCTGGTCGCTGAAAACGGCAGCTTTACCGCGGCGGCGCAGAAGGCGGGGCTACCGAAGTCCAGTGTTAGCCAGCGCATCAGCCAGCTTGAACAGCAGGTCGGCATCCGTTTGCTCAACCGCACCACCCGTAAGCTGAACCTGACTTATGCTGGCGAACACTATCTTGTGCACTGCCGGGAGATCCTCGCTGCCAGCGAACGCGCGGAGTACGCGGTGCAACGTCTGCGCGACAACCCCAGTGGACGGTTGCGCATCACCTCGCCGGCGGGCATCGGCGCGACGCTGCTGGCGCGTCTGAACGCCCGCTTTCAACAGCATTATCCCGACGTGAACCTTGAAGTCTCGATTTCTGACGACATGCTGGATCTGGTCGACAGCGGGTTCGATGTCGCGTTACGCACCGGCAGGCCGCAGGATTCGACGCTGATTGGCCGGATGATAGGCCATTGCCCGCGTTACCTGCTGGCGTCGGCGGACTACCTTTCGCGGTTTGCGCAACTGACTCATCCGCGGCAACTGCCGGAGCATCAGTGCATTACCCACAAGGCGTGGACGGAGTGGGTATTCCATCGCGGGGACGAAGATTATCAACACGTACCCGATCGCCTGCATCTGACGGATAACCTGGTCTATGCGCGTGAAAGCGCGATTGCCGGGGCGGGGATCACTTTGCTACCGGCATTTATGCTGGAAGATCGCATCGAAAAAGGCGAGCTAATTCAGGTGCTGCCGGAATGGACGGTGGCGGGAAACGATCTCTGGCTGGTTTACCCCAGCCGTAAGCTGAATTCCCCCGCGCTGATGAGCTATATTGAGTTTGCCATGCAATTTGACGAACTCAGGCATTTTTACACGGGGTCTTAAAGTGCGTCAGTCCTGGCGCAGCACCTTGTGACCGTAGGCCAGCAGGGCGTCGGTTACGTTGCGCATCATCCGGCTTTCCGGCGCAAAGCGGTGCCAGTAAAGCATCCGACGCTGGAACAGTCCCGGCGTGAGGTCGATCAGTTCGCCGCTTTCCAGCTCTTTCTCGATCTGCAAATGCGGGATCATGCAGCAGGTGGTGCCTTGACGCGCCAGCTGGACGAAGGCTTCCGAGGAGTTAACGATATGGCACGGCACACTGCCAGGCGGTAAGTCGAAGTTCTGCTGCAGGAAGGCCTGATGCATATCGTCGAGATGGTCAAACGCCACCGCAGGCGCTTTCAGCAGCGCTGAACGGGTAACGCCGTTTGGGAAATAGCGCTCGGCAAAGGGTTTCGAGCCGACAAACAGATAGTCCAGCGCCCCGAGCTTATCGACCAGACAGCTTGGTAGCGCCTGATGCTGAATACTCACCGCGCCCACCACTTCACCGCGACGCAAACGCTCCTGGGTTCGGGTTTCATCTTCCACCTGCAAATTGAGGCGGATAGGGGAGTCGGCCAGCACCGGCGCCAGCGCGGGCAACAGCCAGGTCGCCAGACTGTCGGCGTTAACCGCCAGCGACAGCAGCAGCGGCGTAGAGCCGATCTGCTCATCGCCGAGCCACTCCTCTTCCAGCAGTTCTACCTGACGCAGCAGCGCCAGCAGTTTCTGCCCCTGCTCGGTCGGACGCGGCGGAACGGTGCGCACCAGTAGCGGCTGTCCGAACATGTTTTCAAGCTGCTTAATGCGTTGTGATACCGCGGATTGGGTGATGCACAGCTTCTGCGCCGCGCGTTCAAACCCGCGTTCACGTATCACCGCATCCAGTGCCTGTAATGTTCTGTAGTCCGGACGTTTCATTGCTCTGACCCACTCCTGAAAATTATTGCTTGTTCTGCACTATGACATAATTTCGCCCCCGGTAAAGACGAAATCCGCAGCGTGAGAGCGGGGCGGGAAGATTTTTCCGCGCAATCGTCTATAATGCGCGTGAATTTTTCCATATCACAGGCGATACGATCATGACGCAGGATGAACTGAAAAAAGCGGTAGGATGGGCGGCACTTCAGTATGTACAGCCAGGTACCATTGTGGGGGTGGGAACCGGTTCAACCGCCGCACACTTTATTGATGCGCTGGGCACCATGAAAGGACAAATTGAAGGCGCGGTTTCCAGCTCGGACGCCTCCACCGAAAAACTCAAAAGCCTCGGCATTCCTGTGTTCGATCTCAACGAAGTGGACAGCCTCGGCGTTTACGTCGACGGTGCGGATGAAATTAACCCGCATATGCAGATGATTAAAGGCGGCGGCGCGGCGCTGACCCGTGAAAAAATCATCGCTTCGGTGGCGAAGACGTTCGTTTGCATCGCCGACGCCTCGAAAGAAGTGGATATTCTTGGCAACTTCCCGCTGCCGGTCGAAGTGATCCCGATGGCGCGCAGCGCGGTCGCGCGTCAACTGGTAAAACTGGGCGGTCGTCCTGAATACCGTCAGGGCGTGGTGACCGACAACGGTAACGTGATCCTTGATGTCCACGGCATGGAGATCCTCGACCCTGTGGCGATGGAAAACGCGATCAACGCTATTCCAGGCGTGGTGACCGTCGGTCTGTTCGCCAATCGTGGCGCGGATGTGGCGTTGATCGGTACTGCCGACGGCGTAAAAACCATTACCAAATGATCTGACAGGGGGCGTCCGTCTCCGGTTAAAAAATTTCCGCAGGGCAAATTTGGTGACTTCTGTCACGTTTTATCGTTTGCCCTGCTGAACTCACCAAAGAAAAAGTTATCTCCAGCATTTTCCTCTGGTATTTCCCGCTGCATGATATTTCTTCAGCAAGTCGACGCAAACGTTCATATTGCCGCAATAATTTTTTTTGATATGTTGAAAGGCGGATGGAAATCCGCACACACAACATCAGATAAAACACAGGGTCGGGGAAATGGCAAAGGTATCGCTGGAGAAAGACAAGATTAAGTTTCTGCTGGTTGAAGGCGTGCACCAGAAGGCGCTGGATAGCCTTCGTGCGGCAGGGTATACCAACATCGAATTTCACAAAGGGGCGCTGGATGCTGAACAGCTGAAAGAGTCCATCCGTGATGCCCACTTCATTGGCCTGCGATCCCGTACCCATCTGACTGAAGACGTGATCAACGCAGCGGAAAAACTGGTCGCCATCGGCTGTTTCTGCATCGGCACCAATCAGGTTGATCTGTCCGCGGCGGCGAAGCGCGGTATTCCGGTGTTCAACGCACCGTTCTCGAATACCCGTTCGGTTGCGGAACTGGTGATTGGTGAACTCTTGCTGCTTCTGCGCGGCGTGCCGGAAGCCAACGCCAAAGCGCACCGCGGCGTGTGGAACAAACTGGCGGCCGGTTCGTTCGAAGCGCGTGGCAAAAAGCTGGGGATCATTGGTTACGGCCATATCGGTACGCAACTGGGGATCCTGGCGGAATCGCTGGGTATGCATGTCTTCTTTTACGATATTGAAAACAAACTGCCGCTGGGTAACGCGACCCAGGTGCAGCATCTTTCTGACCTGCTGAATATGAGCGACGTGGTCAGCCTGCACGTACCAGAAAACGCCTCCACGAAAAATATGATGGGCGCGAAAGAGATCGCCCTGATGAAGCCCGGATCGCTGCTGATCAACGCCGCGCGCGGTACGGTCGTCGACATTCCGGCGCTGTGCGATGCGCTGGCAACCAAACATCTGGCCGGGGCGGCAATCGATGTCTTCCCGACCGAGCCTGCGACCAACAGCGATCCGTTTACCTCGCCGCTGTGTGAATTCGATAACGTGATCCTGACGCCGCACATCGGCGGTTCCACGCAGGAAGCGCAGGAAAATATCGGTCTTGAAGTGGCGGGTAAGTTGGTGAAATACTCCGATAACGGCTCCACGCTTTCTGCGGTAAACTTCCCGGAAGTCTCGCTACCGCTGCACGGTGGGCGTCGCCTGATGCACATCCACGAAAACCGTCCGGGCGTACTGACCGCGCTTAACCAGATCTTTGCTGAGCAGGGCGTGAACATCGCTGCGCAGTATCTGCAAACCTCAGCGCAAATGGGCTATGTGGTGATTGATATTGAAGCGGATGAAGACGTGGCGGAAAAAGCGTTGCAGGCGATGAAAGCCATTCCAGGCACCATTCGCGCACGTCTGCTGTACTGATTATCCAGAATGCCCGGTGGCGTTAACGCTGACCGGGCCTGATACAGAGTCAAGCTCCAGTCCGGGTAAGGCGTCGCCGCCACCCGGTTTTTTTTTACAGGTCCACCAACCCTTCTTCGGTTTTCAGCCAGCGTGGCGCTTTTAGCGTATCGGCAAAAAAGATGACCAGATCCTGCAATAAATCACCGGCGACCCGCTCCATCTCCGCGGAAAGCGTTTTGCTCAGTAATAACTGCGTTAACAGCTGGCAGTAGCGTCCGGTCTGATCCGCTTCCGGCGCGAAAAGAGGAAAACGCGTCGGCAAGGTGTCAACCGTCAGGCTGTCTTTCAAATGCGCGGGCACAGGCTCGGTTAGCGTGGGCTGTAACAACGCGAGACAGGCGGACAGACGTGCGCAAATAGCCAGTTTCTCCACCGGGTTATGGCATTCGACCAACGCTTCTGTAAAGCGCTCGCAGTTATCCGCCAGTTCGGTGAAATCCGTGGCATGGTTAAACGGCAGGGTAAATAAAGAGTGTGAAAAAAGTGGGGTAGTGTCCATTAGGGACGTCTCCAGTATGTCGTATTTAAACCACCACTGGAGAGGCTAATCTCGCGGGTGGTGGTGCCGGACGGAGTTAGCCTTACCGGTCATACTGGATACCGGCGCGTCTTGCGACGCCCCCGACCGGCCCACCATTGAGGCGAGACCAGTCGCACGACATAGAAGTATATATCGCCAGTATGATTTTCGGAAGGCTAATTCCGGCACCTGATTTTGCAGGTGCGGCAAGAAGATACCGCTTAACCATGACGCTGACAAGAGGGTATTCTGGAAGGCGACTCGAAAAATTAACCTATTGATATGGCTGATGATTCTTCCCGGAGGCGCTACGTTTACCGGGCCTGGAATAACCGCAAGCCGCAAACCACGAATCATGAACTCCAGGCCGGGTGAGGCATCGCCGCCATCCGGCATTTTGACAAGTCCCCTTTCCTGTCTTCAGCAAGCGCAGCTATTTTTGCCCTTTTCGGGCCTTATTCTGAAAAAAGATGACATAAGCGTGAATAACCCTTTTTTAGTATAACCTGATGTTAAATACAGACAGCGTGTTGAAAGCCTTTGACTGTAACAATTCATGCTGCTATTTAATGAATATTATTGAAGGATGGTTATGTATTATAGTGACTCAATCATTACATCAATAGAAGCTGAAAAAATTCTCGCTTTGAAGCTCGAAAGTGCACTGACTGGAGTGAAAAAAAATGTTATCGATACATTGAAACAAATGGGTGATGGTTTTACTCGTGCTACATATTATTCTTCTTGTTTTATGGAAAACTATCAGGACGTTTGCACTCGACTCAAACATGAAGATGTAAGGTTTATTTCTGGTCTTATTCAACTCGTAAAGGATCGCAATATTATTTTTCTAATGATGCGGATCTATTTAGAGATTCATTTCAAGAATAAAAAAGAAGGGCAGGTGCAAAATATAGTACGAAAAATTGTAGGTGCAGGGGTTCATATTTCAACAACAGGTTTAACCAATAGATTATTAATCTCCTCCGTGGCGGTCGCAATCTGTCAAAGTTTTACTTTTAATGCTCTGGTGTACAGTCGTATATCGAAGTTATGCTCGCTTATGCTAAAAGGCAGTGTAACAACAACGGCAATGGCACTGAACATTTATGGGTTAGTTCAACAGGCATCAATAAGTGCGAATAATTTGAAGAGGTTTAATGTCTACTATTATCAGGCTTTATATGAGTATCATCTGGAAATGATGTATTTATTCATAGAGCCTGTCATTACGAAGAACCCATATTTAAACCCGGCTTTTATTACAGATGATGCGTTAGTTGATTTGATCATCAGGTTGGTGAAGTGATTATATGGGTTACTTTATAAAATGGTTGAAGGAAGAGCTTTTCCTTTTTTTCTGGTCTGCGGGATGGTTGCTGTCGATTGTTGTTTTGAGCATGGTAGCAGTGTCATTTTTTCCTGATTTCGCAATTACACTGATGGGTTTTTATATCCTACTGATCATCGGTATACATATCTTTCTTTGGTTTAAATGGAAATAATTATTTGAGGGTTTTATACTATGTCAAATCCTGCATATTTATGGTTAACAGATGAAAATGGTTCCCCGGTCACGGGTTCTTGTTTGATGCCAACCCGACTCGGTTCTATAGAATTACGCTCAGTGAGCCATCATGTCTGGTTACCTACAGATCAGCATACAGGAAGACTGACAGGTACCAGACTCCATGCGCCTGTTCTGTTCCAGAAAGAATTTGATAAAACAACGCCACTGTTATTTCGGGCGCTTTGTGAAGGAAGAACGCTCAAATCAGCCACGATAAAAATGTACAAGATTAATGATGCAGGTATCGAAGTTGAGTATTTCAATATGCTCTTAGAGAATGTGAAAATTACTGCAATAACGCCTAATTTGCATCCCAGTGGTATGACTAATATGCATCTCGAAGAAATAAATCTCCGTTATGAAACAATTACATGGAAGTATACGGACGGAAACATTATGTATAAAGACCGCTGGAACGATCGCATAGTAGCGTGAAAAAAGTATGAAATATGAACAATACTATCTTCATGCCGGGTAAGGCGTCGCCGCCACCCGGTTTTTTTTCACCACTCCCACACTTTCGACGGCGTCACCACCGCAGGTAGCGGAACATCCCACTTCTCAACGGGCAAGGCTTCTACAACCTGGCAATCGTGCGCATACCCCACTGGCGTAAAACCATGCTGCTGCCAGTTTTGCAACGTGCGATCGTAAAAACCGCCGCCCATGCCTAATCGCTGACCCTGTTCGTCAAACGCCACCAGCGGGGTCACCAGCAGGTCCAGATCCGCAAGCGGCAGTACGTCGCGTACGTCGAGCTTAGGTTCCTGAATTTTCAGACGGTTTGTCACCAGTTCGCTTTGCGGGTGATAGTGTAAAAACAGGAGATTGCCGGGGCTGAAAGGATGAAGAACCGGCAGATAAACGCGCTTGCCCGCGCGCCAGAGTTGCTCGATCAGCGGCTGTGTGTCGAGTTCGCCATCAAAGGATAAAAACACGGCGACCGTATGCGCCATCACCACCGGAGGATAAGCAAGCATACGGGTAGCGGCGCGCTGACCAGATTCACGTTGATATGATGGCGTCAGGGCGCGGCGGCGTAGCCGAATCATACGGCGAATGTCTTGTCTGGATAAGGAAAGTTCAGAATGTAGCGTCATGGCTGTCGCCAGATTTAAGAAGGGGAATCTCCGAGATGCCGCCGCAGGCTGTAACCCTTGAACCCTTGGTTCAAGGTGAATGTGTCGTCACAGTTTTAAGGCTTCTCGGACGAACCGAGCATGCTCACCAACCGCGGAGCGCCACATTCTTGTGGTATGAAATATCGGCTCAGGGGACTGGCCCGCTTGCAAACATCTCAGAGAAATTTTTTCTTCACGGTCACTGTACCATAGTCAACCGGGAAGTGTTATTCAAAATTTTGGCCCGTTTTTTCGGTTATGCGACCCTGATCAAGCAGTGCCTGTTCGATGGTCTGTTGTAGCATCCGAATACGCTGCTCCATGCTCGCCGCGTAGTCGCGGGTCTTCGCTTTTTCCTGAGTTAATTCGTAGCTGATGTTCAGTGCGGCAATGAAAACCAGCTGCTCAGTATTTGTGACTCTAGTGCGAACTTTCAGATCTTGCAACCGCTGATTCAGATCGTCCGCAGCCTGATTCAACGCATCCCTTTGTTCAGGCGGGCAATTCACTCGCAGTGAACGGCCAAAAATTTGGATATCGACGGGTTGTGCAGACATGCCACCTTCCTGCTGATTGACTGCGCTGCCTTCGTCTCCAGACCCGGGGTCCGCGAAGGGGCGACACTATAGCTACCCTGGTGTGAAGATACAAGCCCTTTTCTGGTATCACCAGGGTCCAAAGTGGTAGCATATCATGAATATCCTCCCTTTGATGACGAATGCGTATGTCTATACAGAACGAAATGCCTGGTTACAACGAAATGAACCAGTATTTGAACCAACAAGGGGCTGGCCTGACACCAGCCGAAATGCACGGTTTAATCAGCGGGATGATTTGCGGCGGCAACAACGACAGCTCATGGCAGCCGCTGCTTCACGACCTGACGAACGAGGGACTGGCCTTCGGTCATGAACTGGCTCAGGCGTTGCGCAAAATGCACGCGGCCACCAGCGACGCGCTGGAAGATGACGGCTTCCTTTTTCAGCTTTATCTGCCTGAAGGCGATGACGTGAGCGTCTTCGATCGCGCCGACGCGCTGGCGGGATGGGTCAACCATTTCCTGCTCGGTCTGGGCGTGACGCAGCCTAAACTGGATAAGGTCACCGGCGAAACGGGTGAAGCCATCGACGACTTGCGTAATATCGCGCAACTTGGCTACGACGAAGATGAAGACCAGGAGGAACTGGAAATGTCCCTCGAGGAGATCATCGAGTACGTGCGCGTTGCCGCGCTGCTGTGTCACGACACTTTTACCCGACAGCAGCCGACCGCACCGGAAGTGCGAAAACCGACGCTACACTAAAAAGATAACGAAAACGGAGGCCACGTCATGACACCGCAGGAATACCAACGTCGTCGCCAGGCACTGCTGGCGCAGATGCAGCCAGGCAGCGCCGCGCTGATTTTTGCCGCACCCGAAGTCACCCGCAGCGCAGACAGCGAGTACCCGTATCGCCAGAGCAGCGATTTCTGGTATTTCACCGGTTTTAACGAGCCGGAAGCTGTGCTGGTGCTGATCAAAAGCGACGAAACCCATAACCACAGCGTACTGTTCAATCGCGTGCGCGATCTGACCGCAGAAATCTGGTTTGGTCGTCGTCTGGGGCAGGATGCCGCACCGGAAATACTGGGTGTCGATCGCGCGCTGGCCTTCAGCGAAATCAATCAGCAACTGTACCAGTTACTTAACGGGCTGGACGTGGTTTATCACGCGCAGGGCGCGTACGCTTATGCCGATGAGATCGTCTTCTCTGGGCTGGAAAAACTGCGCAAAGGGTCGCGGCAGAATCTGAAAGCACCGGCAACCCTGACCGACTGGCGTCCAATGGTGCATGAAATGCGCCTGTTTAAATCAGAAGAAGAGATCGCCGTCATGCGTCGCGCGGGCGAAATCACCGCGCTGGCGCATACCCGGGCGATGGAAAAGTGCCGTCCCGGTATGTTCGAATACCAGCTTGAAGGTGAAATCCATCACGAATTTAACCGCCACGGCGCACGTTATCCTTCTTACAACACCATTGTTGGCAGCGGTGAAAACGGCTGTATTTTGCATTACACAGAAAACGAAAGCGAAATGCGCGACGGCGATCTGGTGCTGATCGATGCGGGATGTGAATACAAAGGCTACGCGGGGGACATCACACGTACTTTCCCGGTGAATGGCAAATTCACCCCGGCCCAGCGTGAAATTTATGACATCGTGCTCGAGTCGCTGGAAACCAGCCTGCGCCTGTTCCGTCCGGGAACGTCCATTCAGGCGGTCACCGGCGAGGTGGTGCGCATTATGATCACCGGACTGGTGAAGCTTGGCATCCTGCATGGCGAGGTGGAGCAATTGATTGCCGACAACGCTCATCGCCCGTTCTTCATGCATGGCCTGAGCCACTGGCTGGGTCTGGATGTGCACGATGTTGGCGAATACGGTCAGGATCGCTCGCGGATTCTGGAACCGGGGATGGTCATCACTGTTGAACCGGGTTTGTATATCGCTCCGGATGCCGATGTGCCTGACGCATACCGTGGCATTGGCATTCGTATTGAAGATGACATCCTGATCACCGAAAACGGCAACGAGAATCTCACCGCCAGCGTCGTGAAAAAAGCGGACGAGATTGAAGCGCTGATGGCGGCGGCGCGTCAGCAATGAGCGTAATTATCGTGGGCGGCGGCATGGTCGGCGCGACGCTGGCGCTGGCTATTTCGCAACTCAGTCATGGGACGCTGCCGGTACATCTGATTGAAGCGACGGCGCCGGAGGCCGATGGCCACCCCGGATTCGACGCCCGGGCGATTGCGCTGGCAGCAGGTACCTGCCAGCAACTGGCGCGAATAGGCGTGTGGCAGGCAATTGCCGACTGCGCGACCGCTATCACAAGCGTTCACGTCAGCGATCGCGGTCATGCCGGATTTGTTACCCTTCACGCTGAGGACTATCGCCTCCCGGCGCTGGGGCAGGTGGTTGAACTGCACGACGTAGGGCTGCGGCTTTTTGCCCTGCTGCGCAAAGCGTCTGGCGTTACGCTGCACTGCCCGGATCGGGTCGCCAGCGTATCGCGCACGGCGGAGCAGGTGAGCGTGACGCTGGAAAACGGTCAGACGGTTACCGGTAGCCTGCTGGTTGCCGCCGACGGCACGCGTTCAGCGCTGGCAAGCGCGTGTGGCGTTGACTGGCAGCAGGAACCGTATGAGCAACTGGCGGTGATAGCGAACGTCGCCACGTCTCTTGCGCATGACGGCCGCGCCTTTGAACGCTTTACCGCGCATGGTCCGCTGGCGATGCTGCCCATGTCTGAAGGCCGCTGTTCGCTGGTGTGGTGTCACCCGCTGGAAAAGCGCGACGAGATTCTGGCCTGGTCAGACGAACGTTTTTGCCGCGAACTGCAGACAGCATTCGGCTGGCGGCTTGGCCGGATCACGCTGGCGGGCAAACGTAATGCTTATCCGCTTGCGTTGACTACAGCGGCGAAAGCGTTTACCCATCGCACCGTACTGGTGGGCAATGCGGCGCAGACGCTGCATCCAATCGCCGGACAAGGGTTTAACCTCGGGCTGCGCGATGTGATGAGTCTTGCTGAAACCCTGACGCAGGCGCAGTCTGTGGGGCAGGATATCGGCGATTACAATGTGCTTTCCGCCTATCAGCAGCGCCGCCAGCAAGACCGGAACGCCACGGTCGGCGTGACCGACGGCATGGTGCATCTGTTTGCCAATCGCTGGATACCGCTGGTGGTTGGGCGCAACGTCGGGTTAATGGCTATGGAGCTTTTTCCACCCGCCCGTGACGCTCTGGTGAAGCGCACGCTTGGCTGGGTTGCGCGATAAGTGAACCGCCATCCGGCACGATGCGCGTTAAAATGCCTGAATGAGGGCTTTATCAGGTCTGCAACAGACGAAAGACGTTTTTTTGACCAGGAGTAAACAGTGCAAAGTGTTGATGTAGCAATTGTTGGTGGAGGCATGGTTGGCCTGGCTGTCGCCTGTGGTTTACAGGGCAGCGGACTGCGCGTCGCGGTTCTTGAGCAGCGTGAACCGCAGCCTCTGGCAGCGGATGCGGCGCCAGCGCTTCGCGTGTCGGCCATCAACGCCGCCAGTGAAAAACTGCTGAGCCGTCTCGGCGTATGGTCAGAGATCGTTTCCCACCGTGTGAGCTGTTATCACGGAATGGAAGTCTGGGATAAAGACAGCTTTGGCCGTATCACGTTCGATGACAAAAGTATGGGTTACAGCCATCTCGGTCATATCGTCGAGAATGCTGTCATTCACGACGCGCTGTGGCAAAAGGCCCGACAGTCTTCCGATATCACGCTGCTGGCGCCAGCGGAGTTACAACAGGTGGCGTGGGGCGAAAACGAAACCTTCCTGACCCTGAAGGACGGAACGATGCTCACCGCGCGTCTGGTCATTGGCGCCGACGGGGCGCATTCGTGGTTGCGTAATAAAGCGGACATTCCGCTAACCTTCTGGGACTATCGTCACCATGCGCTGGTCGCCACCATTCGTACTGAAGAAGCGCACGGCGCAGTGGCCCGTCAGGTGTTTCACGGCGACGGCATTCTCGCATTCCTGCCGCTTAGCGATCCGCACCTGTGTTCTATCGTCTGGTCGCTTTCGCCTGAAGAGGCGGAACGGATGCAGCACGCTGATGAGGCCGCGTTTAACCAGGCGCTGACCATCGCGTTTGATAACTGTCTCGGCCTGTGCCGTGTGGAAAGCGAGCGTCAGGCGTTTCCGCTGACCGGGCGCTATGCGCGTCAGTTTGCTGCGCACCGGCTCGCGCTGGTCGGCGATGCCGCCCATACCATCCACCCGCTGGCCGGTCAGGGCGTGAATCTTGGCTTTATGGATGCCGCAGAACTGATTGAGGAGCTCAAGCGCCTGCATCGTCAGGGCAAAGATATCGGTCAATATCTGTATCTGCGTCGCTACGAGCGCAGCCGCAAGCACAGCGCCGCGCTGATGCTGGCGGGTATGCAGGGTTTCCGCGAACTGTTTGCCGGTGAGAACCCGGCGAAGAAACTGCTGCGGGATATCGGTCTGAAGCTAGCCGATACCCTTCCTGGCGTAAAACCGCAGTTGATTCGTCAGGCGATGGGCCTGAACGATCTTCCCGAATGGCTACGCTGAGAATCGTCCCGATTCACAGAGTTTGAGACCCGTCACACTTCTCTCTCCCGGCGTCTTCGCCGGGGACCTTCACTCATTTGAAATAAACTAATTTCACCCACGTTTTCGCATTACTTTTTCTAATGAAAGTGTTTTTGCGCTACGCGATTTTTGACAATTTTTCCGCATTTAATGTTTCATTCTGCGGAGAGGGTGCGCAATTTTAAAAATAAAACACAGACAGAAGGGCATTTAAGCAGTATTTTATTTTTCTGTGCTGCTGGCGATTTTTGGTCATAAGCTAATGTGATGATTAATTTTGCCTTATGGTTAAGCGTCAGTTTCGGTGGTAAGTTCAGAGTCAAAGAGAACGTTTGCGTCGGGGTCGGGACAGGGCTCCGGCGCCAGGTTTCGTGGTGAATATTGTCACGGCGAAATGGTTGTCAGCCCCGCTTATTCAATGAGGACAAGATGGCTCAACAGACTCCTTTGTACGAACAACACACGCTATGTGGCGCGCGCATGGTCGATTTTCATGGCTGGATGATGCCGCTGCATTATGGTTCTCAGCTTGATGAGCACCATGCGGTCCGCACCGATGCCGGCATGTTCGATGTGTCGCACATGACCATCGTCGATTTGCACGGCAGCCGCACCCGGGAGTTTTTGCGCTATCTGTTGGCGAACGATGTGGCAAAGCTCACCAAAACCGGGAAAGCCTTGTATTCCGGTATGCTTAACGCGTCGGGCGGCGTCATCGATGACCTGATTGTGTATTACTTTACCGAAGATTTCTTCCGCCTCGTTGTCAACTCCGCCACCCGCGAAAAAGACCTCTCCTGGATCTCCCAACACGCCGAACCTTACGCCATTGAGATCACCGTTCGTGATGACCTGTCGCTGATTGCCGTTCAGGGGCCGAACGCGCAGGCGAAAGCCGCCACGTTGTTCACCGACGAACAGCGTCAGGCGGTAGAAGGCATGAAACCGTTTTTCGGCGTCCAGACGGGCGATCTGTTTATCGCAACCACCGGCTACACCGGCGAAGCGGGCTATGAAATTGCGATGCCGAATGAAAAGGCCGCCGATTTCTGGCGGGCGCTGGTCGATGCTGGCGTTAAACCGTGCGGCCTCGGCGCGCGCGACACGTTGCGCCTGGAAGCGGGCATGAACCTGTACGGTCAGGAGATGGACGAAGGGATCTCCCCGCTGGCGGCCAATATGGGCTGGACGATCGCCTGGGAACCGGCTGAGCGCGACTTTATCGGTCGTGAAGCGCTGGAGATGCAGCGTGAAAAAGGCGCCGAACAACTGGTCGGTCTGGTAATGACGGAAAAAGGCGTGCTGCGCACTGCGCTGCCGGTCCGCTTTACCGATGCCCAGGGTAATCAACAAGAAGGCATCATCACCAGCGGTACGTTCTCTCCGACGCTGGGCTACAGCATTGCGCTGGCGCGTGTGCCGGAAGGCATTGGCGAGACGGCGATTGTGCAGATCCGTAACCGTGAAATGCCGGTAAAAGTGACTAAACCTGTCTTTGTGCGCAACGGCAAAGCCGTCGCGTGATTCATCCTTTTCTGGAGATTGATTGATGAGCAACGTACCCGCAGAACTGAAATACAGCAAAGAACACGAATGGCTGCGTAAAGAAGCAGATGGCTCCTACACCGTTGGCATCACTGAACACGCTCAGGAGTTGCTGGGCGATATGGTGTTTGTTGACCTGCCGGAAGTGGGCGCGACGGTCAGCGCAGGCGACGACTGCGCGGTGGCCGAGTCCGTGAAAGCGGCGTCTGACATCTACGCGCCAGTGAGCGGCGAGATTGTGGCCGTCAACGACGCGCTGAGCGACTCTCCGGAGCTGGTCAACAGCGAGCCGTATGCCGCGGGCTGGATCTTTAAGATCAAAGCCAGCGATGAGAGCGAACTGGATTCACTGCTGGACGCCACGGCGTACGAAGCATTGTTAGAAGACGAGTAATTACGCTGCATTCTTCACGCTGCAGGCGTGGCTTACCCCGGTCACTGACTCACCTAAGCGCCTGGGGATCCTCTGCGTCGCCGCCCTCCTGCAACGCGAATGATTCTGCATATTTGTTTTATACGCCCAGGCCCGGTAAGCGTATCGCCACCGGGCAATTGAGTTAAAGACAATCACGATTCACTGCACGTTTCAGGAACCATCGCCCATGACACAGACGTTAAGCCAGCTTGAAAACAGCGGCGCTTTCATTGAACGCCATATCGGACCGGACGCCGCGCAGCAGCAAGAAATGCTGAATACGGTTGGCGCCGAGTCGTTAAATGCGCTGATCGGCCAGATTGTGCCGAAAGATATTCAGCTTGCCACACCGCCGCAGGTGGGCGAGGCGGCGACAGAATATGCAGCGCTGGCTGAATTAAAAGCCATCGCCGGACGTAACAAGCGCTTCACCTCCTTCATTGGTATGGGTTACACCGCCGTGCAGTTACCGCCGGTGATCCTGCGCAATATGCTGGAAAACCCGGGCTGGTACACCGCTTACACGCCATACCAGCCGGAAGTGTCTCAGGGCCGTCTGGAAGCGCTGCTCAACTTCCAGCAGGTAACGCTGGATTTGACCGGTCTGGATATGGCGTCTGCCTCGCTGCTCGATGAAGCGACTGCCGCAGCAGAAGCCATGGCGATGGCGAAGCGGGTGAGCAAACTGAAGAACGCCAACCGTTTCTTCGTCGCCGCTGACGTCCATCCGCAAACGCTGGATGTCGTGCGGACGCGTGCGGAAACCTTCGGTTTTGACGTGATTGTCGATGACGCCGAAAAGGTGCTGGATCATCAGGACGTCTTTGGCGTGCTGTTGCAGCAGGTCGGCACCACCGGCGAAGTGCACGATTACCGCGCGCTGATTAGCGAACTGAAGGGGCGGAAGGTGATTGTCAGCGTCGCGGCCGATTTTATGGCGCTGGTGCTGTTGACGGCGCCGGGCAAACAGGGCGCGGACATTGTATTCGGCTCCGCCCAGCGCTTTGGCGTGCCGATGGGCTACGGCGGTCCACACGCGGCCTTCTTTGCGGCAAAAGATGAATTTAAACGCTCCATGCCGGGCCGAATCATTGGCGTATCGAAAGATGCGGCGGGTAACACCGCGCTGCGCATGGCGATGCAGACGCGCGAACAGCACATCCGTCGTGAAAAAGCCAACTCCAACATCTGTACCTCACAGGTGCTGCTGGCGAATATTGCCAGCCTGTATGCGGTATATCACGGTCCGGTTGGCCTGAAACGTATCGCAAATCGTATTCACCGCCTGACGGATATTCTGGCGGCAGGTTTGCAGCAAAAAGGGCTGAAACTGCGTCATGCGCACTACTTCGATACCCTGTGTGTGGAAGTGGCAGATAAAGCCGCGGTGCTGGCGCGTGCGGAAGCCGCAGAATTTAATCTGCGCAGCGATATCATCAGCGCAGTGGGCATTACTCTGGATGAAACCACAACCCGTGAACACGTAGAGCAACTTTTTACCGTCCTGCTCGGCGACGATCACGGTCTGAACGTAGACGCACTGGACAAAGACGTCGCCCATGACAGCCGCTCTGTTCAGCAAAGTATGCTGCGTGACGACGCGATCCTGAGTCATCCGGTATTTAACCGCTATCACAGCGAAACCGAAATGATGCGCTACATGCACTCGCTTGAGCGCAAAGATCTGGCGCTGAATCAGGCGATGATCCCGCTGGGCTCCTGCACGATGAAGCTGAACGCGGCGGCAGAGATGATCCCGATCACCTGGCCGGAATTCGCTGAACTGCATCCGTTCTGTCCACCGGAGCAGGCGGAAGGTTACCAGCAGATGATCGGCCAGCTTGCCGACTGGCTGGTGAAACTGACCGGCTACGACGCCGTTTGCATGCAACCAAACTCCGGCGCGCAGGGGGAATATGCTGGTCTGCTGGCGATTCGTCATTACCATGAAAGCCGTAACGAAGGGCATCGTGATATTTGCCTGATCCCGGCCTCCGCCCACGGTACTAACCCGGCCTCTGCACAAATGGCAGGGATGCAGGTTGTGGTTGTCGCTTGCGACAAGAACGGTAACATCGATCTTGCCGATCTCCGCGCGAAGGCAGAGCAGGCGGGCGAAAATCTCTCCTGCATCATGGTGACCTACCCCTCCACCCACGGCGTGTATGAAGAGACGATCCGTGAAGTGTGCGAGATCGTCCATCAGTATGGCGGTCAGGTATACCTTGACGGGGCGAATATGAACGCTCAGGTTGGCATTACCTCGCCAGGCTTTATCGGCGCGGATGTGTCGCACCTTAACCTGCATAAAACCTTCTGTATTCCGCACGGCGGCGGCGGTCCGGGCATGGGGCCGATTGGCGTGAAAGCGCACCTGGCGCCGTTTGTGCCGGGCCACAGCGTGGTACAGATCGAAGGAATGCTGACTCGTCAGGGCGCGGTTTCCGCCGCACCGTTTGGCAGTGCGTCTATTCTGCCGATCAGCTGGATGTACATCCGGATGATGGGTGCGGAGGGCTTAAAGCAGGCAAGCCAGGTGGCGATTCTCAATGCTAACTATATCGCCAGCCGTCTGAAAGACGCGTTCCCGGTGCTGTATACCGGCCGCGACGGTCGCGTGGCGCACGAATGTATTCTCGACATTCGTCCACTGAAAGAAGAGACAGGCATCAGCGAACTGGATATTGCCAAGCGCCTGATCGACTACGGCTTCCATGCGCCGACCATGTCGTTCCCGGTAGCGGGCACGTTGATGGTGGAACCAACGGAATCTGAAAGCAAGGTCGAGCTGGATCGTTTTATCAATGCGATGCTGGCGATTCGTGCGGAGATCGATCGCGTGAAAGCGGGTGAGTGGTCGCTGGACGATAACCCGCTGGTGAACGCGCCGCATACCCAGAACGAGCTGGTGGCAGAATGGCATCACAGCTACAGCCGCGAAGTCGCGGTGTTCCCGGCGGGGGGAGCGAATAAGTATTGGCCGACCGTGAAGCGTCTTGATGATGTTTACGGCGACCGTAACCTGTTCTGCTCCTGCGTACCGATGAGCGAATACCAGTAATCATTCCGCTGTGTCAGTGACATTGTAGGCCGGGTGAGCGTCACTGCCGCTCGGCTTTTTTGTGGGGGAAAGAGTATGGGAATTGCACTGGTCACCGGCGCCAGCCGGGGAATTGGCAGGGCCACCGCGCTGCAACTGGCGTGCGAAGGTTATACCGTCGCCGTGAATTTTCATCATAATATCCGCGCGGCAACCGAGGTCGTGCAGGCGATAACGGCCGTGGGCGGCAAGGCTTTTGCCCTGCGCGCTGACATTAGCGACGAGGCGCAGGTCGTGGCGATGTTCGCCGCTATCGATAGTGAAAACGAGCCGCTAACCGCGCTGGTCAATAATGCAGGTATCCTGTTTGAACAAAGCACGGTTGAGTATCTGACCGCTGAGCGGATCAACCGCGTGCTGGCAACTAACGTGACGGGGTATTTTCTCTGCTGTCGTGAAGCGGTTAAACGTATGTCGTTCAGGCACGGAGGCAAAGGCGGGGCGATTGTGAATGTGTCCTCTGCGGCGTCACGGTTAGGCGCACCGGGGGAATATGTGGATTATGCGGCGTCAAAAGGCGCCGTCGATTCCCTTACGACGGGATTATCACTGGAAGTGGCGGCGCAGGGCATCCGCGTCAACTGCGTTCGTCCTGGACTGATTTATACCGATATTCATGCTTCCGGCGGCGAGCCCGGGCGGGTGGATCGGGTGAAGTCAATGCTGCCAATGCAGCGCGGCGGTCAGCCGGAAGAGGTGGCGCAGGCGATCGTCTGGCTATTAAGTGAGAAGGCGTCATACGTGACGGGGAGTTTTCTGGAACTGGCCGGGGGGAAGTAAATCCCACCGCGACCCTGTCCAGGCCGGGTCAGGCGAAGCCGCCACCCGGCGTAAAGGGTTAAAGCTCTTCGCCGTTACTGGCAATCACTTTTTTATACCACTCAAAACTTTTTTTGCGTGAGCGTGACATATCGCCGGTACCGTCGTCGTGTTTGTTAACGTAAATAAAGCCGTAGCGCTTACTGTACTGACCCGTTGTGAACGAGACGCAGTCGATGCAGCCCCACGGGGTGTAACCCATCAGATCCACGCCATCGTAAGTTACCGCTTTGATCATTTCCGCGATGTGGGCGCGCAGGTAGTCGATGCGATAGTCGTCATTAATGCTGCCGTCTTCCTCGACTTTATCGTAAGCGCCAAAGCCGTTTTCGACGATAAACAGCGGTTTCTGATAGCGCTCGTACAGTTCGCAGAGGGAATAACGCAGACCCACCGGATCGATCTGCCAGCCCCAGTCAGAGGCTTTCACGTGCGGGTTCGGCACGCTGCCTTCAAAGCCGGAAATGGCGTCGCCGCTGCCGCCTTCCGCTTTCACCGCGTTGGTCATATAGTAGCTGAAGCCTAAATAGTCGCAGGTGCCTTCACGTAAAATGTCCGTGTCGCCTTCTTCCATGTGAATGGTAAAGCCGCGGCGCGCCCATTCGTTCAGCACGTAAGAAGGATAATATCCGCGTAATTGGACGTCGGTGAAAACATAGCGCTCACGCATCGACTCCTGAGCGAACATCACATCTTCCGGCTTACAGGAGAAGGGATACAGCGCCACCATGGCCAGCATACAACCGACCTTCATTTCCGGGTTGATGCGCCGCGCCGCTTTCACCGCCAGCGCACTGGCGACAAACTGATGATGCAACACCTGATAGAGGGTTTCTTCCGGATTGTCATGCTCGGTATATACCACGCCGGAGCAACAGTAGCCAAACAGCGGCGCGCGCCAGTTACGCTGGTTGTTGATCTCGTTGAAGGTCATCCAGTATTTGACCTTGTGCTTGTAGCGTTCAAACACCACTTCAGCGAAACGAACAAAGAAATCGACCACCTTACGGTTCGTCCAGCCTCCGTATTGCTCTACCAGATGCAGCGGCATTTCAAAGTGGGAGAGGGTGATGACCGGTTCAATGTTGTACTTAAGCAACTCATCGAACATGTCATCGTAAAACTTCAGCCCCTCTTCATTGGGTTGCGTTTCATCGCCCTGTGGAAAAATGCGCGTCCAGGCAATCGATGTGCGAAAACATTTGAAGCCCATTTCGGCAAACAGTTTGATGTCTTCTTTATAGTGACCATAGAAGTCCACTGCGTCGTGATTCGGGTAGTATTTGCCCGGCACCACTTCCCGGGTGATTTCACGCGGTACGCCGTGCGCGCCGCCGGTCAGCACATCACAAATGCTCGGTCCTTTGCCGCCTTTATTCCAGCCGCCTTCCACCTGATGCGCTGCGACTGCGCCGCCCCATAAAAAATCTTTCGGTAAGGTGAGTGTGTTCATCGTCAGGTTATCTCAAATTCATACAAACGGATTTGAGTCTAACAAAGGGAAGGTAAATGTCACGATATAACAAAATAGCGCAGCGGTAATTTGTTACCACCAAAAAACACCCTGTTTTTACGCTAGTTTTTTTGCCAGCTTGCGACCAAGCGTCTCAAGAATATAAATCACCGGAATTTGCGTAGTAATATCGTATACGCCGCCAATACGGGTTTGCGGGACGTGCCAGGAGAGATTAAAGTCGGCCAGTTTTGCCAGGCGCGAATGTTCGTGGCTGGTGACCGACAGGACCTTACACTTATGCAGGCTGAACTGGCTGGCAAAACGCAGGATCTCCTCGGTTTCGCCCGAAACTGAAAGCACAATCGCCAGCGCATTACGCGCCATATCGTTAGTGACCGGAAAATAAGGGTCGTCAATATGGTTACTGAATTTACCCACATTCGAGAAAAAACGCGCGCCGTATTTCGCTAAGGCGCCGGATGTCCCTGCACCGACAAATATAATGCGTTCAGAAGACAATATTATCTCGACGGCCCGATCGAGTAACTGATCAAATTCATCATTATTTACGCCTTTAAAGAAACTAATGATTTCGCTGGCGCCAAAATTTGTCTGTTGCGGTTCATTTTGCTCTACATATAATTTAAAACGTACGCGAAATTCTGAGTAGCCTTCGCAACTGAGTTTGCGGCAGAAGCGTAACACGGTGGTGGTGGAAACCCCTGCCGCGTCGGCCAGCTCGCGGATGGTCATGTAGATCACTTTGTCACGGTTTTTAATGACATAGTTGTAGACCAACATCTCGATATTGTTGAGACTGGCGACGGCGGCGTGGGAGAACATACTCACAATGGCAAAACTCACTCATCTGACTTGATCTTCAGGAAATAATAACATGCAGTCCAATGACATCACTTTTTTTCAGCGCTTCCAGGACGATATTCTGGCAGGCCGGAAAACCATCACCATTCGCGATGCTTCAGAAGCGCACTTTAAAGCAGGCGATGTTCTGCGGGTGGGGCGTTATGAAGATGATGGTTATTTTTGCACGATTAACGTGGTAGGAACGTCGACAGTGACGCTGGACACGCTGACGGAAGAACATGCACGACAGGAAAATATGACGCTTGATGAGCTAAAGCAGGTAATCGCTGACATTTACCCGAATGAGAAGCAGTTTTATGTAATTGATTTTAAATGTGTTTGATTTTACCGAACAGCTGTAAGTTGAAATGGTAAATTCAAGTTATTGATATTTATTGATTAAATTTAAAAGTGGAAATATTTTAGCTAACAGGTGTTCACTGGAACTATTCTCAGTTACGCTAGAGGAGCAATCACGAATATGTTCGTTTCTCCGGAGTAAGCTATGGTTCAAAAGCCATTAATCGCACAGGGATATTCACTGGCAGAGGAAATCGCCAACAGCATCAGTCATGGTATTGGGCTGGTGTTTGGTATTGTCGGCCTGGTGCTGTTACTGGTTCAGGCGGTGGATATGAACGCCAGCGCCACGGCGATTACCAGCTACAGTCTGTATGGCGGCAGTATGATTCTGCTGTTTCTGGCCTCCACGTTGTATCACGCCATCCCACATCAGCGCGCCAAAGTGTGGCTGAAGAAATTCGACCACTGCGCGATCTATCTGTTGATTGCCGGTACTTATACGCCGTTTTTGCTGGTGGGACTGGACTCACCGCTGGCGCGTGGTCTAATGATTGTGATCTGGAGTCTGGCGCTGCTGGGCATTTTGTTCAAGCTGACAATTGCGCACCGGTTTAAGGTGCTGTCGCTGGTGACCTATCTGACGATGGGCTGGCTGTCGTTGATTGTCGTGTATCAACTGGCGATCAAGCTGGCGGCAGGCGGTGTGACGTTGTTGGCAGTCGGCGGCGTGGTCTACTCGCTGGGCGTTATTTTCTACGTATGTAAACGCATACCTTATAACCATGCCATCTGGCACGGCTTTGTACTCGGCGGCAGCGTCTGCCATTTCCTCGCGATTTATCTGTACGTCGGTCAGGCGTAGTTTGTATGCCGGATATCGGTGAGCACCTCATCCGGCTTCTAACCGAGCGGTAGGTCTGGTAAGCGCAGCGCCGTCAGACGCCGCGCCACTGGGTCGGTTTTTACTCCTCCAGCGAATAGGGCAGCGGTTCGATGTGTAGCGTATTGGCATCGTCACGAACGCGGAATACGCTGTCAGCTTCCATGTCGTTGTTCATCACCACCTGCACCAACAGCTGACCATCGTCGAGCTGCGCCGCGGCGAGCACCGTGCCGGTGCGGCGCCAGTTCTCACCCATCTGCAATTCCAGATCGTCACCCGCTTCCGGAACCCGGCTGGCTTTACCGGCCAGATACCACAGCGCGCGCTTATTGGCGCCGCGGAATTTCGCCCGGGCGACCATTTCCTGGCCGGTATAGCAGCCTTTTTTAAAGCTGATGCCGCCCAGCGCCTGAATGTTAGTAGCCTGCGGAATAAACTGCGCGCTGTTTGCCGCGTCAATGACCGGAATACCGGCTTCGATATCCAGCGCCAGCCATTGTTGGCTGTTGTTCAGTTCTGCTTCGCCGCGCAATTTTTCGCTGACGGCTTCCGCGGTTGCGGCATCGGTGATCAACAGAAAACGCTCTGCCGGATGTTCAAACCATAACAGCGTGGTAACGCCATCACGAGCAACCGGCTTTTCGGCGTCCGGCAGTACGCTGAAACTGTTCGCCAGCGCCGCACGCGCCTGAAAACCAGCAACGCCGAGCAGCACGCGCTCGTCATCCGGCGCGATAACCACTTTCGAGAACACGGCATATTTTTTCAGTTCGGTGAGCTGAGCGTCACGCAGACTGCGGCGCTCAATCCAGGCGAAACCGCCGTTGTCTCGGAACAAGCGCAAGTTGCTCCACATTTTGCCTTTAGCATCGCAATGCGCCGCCAGAACATGCTGGTGCTCATCCAGTTGGCTCACGTCGGCAGTGACCTGACCCTGGATATATTTTTCGCTGTCGGCGCCGGTAATGGTAGCCAGCGCCCAGTCATCAAGCGTCATCAGCGTCAGCGGCAAACGCGCGGAGGCTGACGGCTGACGGGGAGGAAATGGAGTAAATGCCATAATAATGTCCTGATTTGCTTAACGCAGTAATAATGACTAATGGTAAAAGAGCCAGTGCCTAATGCAAGCGCTTTACTCATCCCATTTGTGCCTTATTTTTCGCATTGCGAGGCGTCATCCAGAAACAATGAACCCATTGTCTCTTTGTGGTTTTAATTAGCGATCGTGCTTCCGAATACTGATATTCCCGTAAATTATGATGAAAAACACGTTACAATAGCCGGGTCGTTCATTTTCGTAAGACAGGAAGAAGAACATGGATATTAACAACAAAGCACGTATTCACTGGGCATGCCGTCGCGGTATGCGTGAACTCGATATTTCCATCATGCCGTTTTTCGAACATGAATACGATACGTTAAGCGATGATGAAAAACGCATTTTTGTCCGTCTGCTGGAATGCGACGATCCCGATTTATTCAACTGGTTAATGAACCACGGTAAACCAGCGGATGTTGAGCTGGAACAGATGGTACGACTCATCCAGACACGGAATCGGGATCGTGGTCCTGTGGCAATCTGATCTCCGCGTCTCGTGGCGCGCGCAGTGGTTGTCGCTGCTCCTGCATGGGCTGGTGGCCGCGGCGATTTTGTTAATGCCCTGGCCGCTGAGCTACACCCCGCTGTGGATGATTTTACTGTCGCTGGTGGTGTTTGACTGCGTCCGTAGTCAGCGTCGAATAAACGCCTGTCAGGGCGAGGTGAAACTGCTAATGGACGGTCGGCTTCGATGGCAAGGGCGTGAATGGACAATCGTCAGCGCGCCCTGGATCATCAAAACCGGCATGATGTTGCGCCTGCGTTCAGAAAGCGGGAAGCGCCAGCATTTGTGGCTTGCAGCGGACAGCATGGATGAAGCGGAGTGGCGGGATTTATGTCGGCTGATGCTGCAACAGTCAATGCAACGATAACGCTGACGGACAGGCAGAACCCTGTGCCGTCAGACTGAGCTCATTCAGGCGTAGTGTTCCGCCATCTCGCCGAGAATTTGCTCACACCAGGTCTGGATCCGCTCGTCGCTAAGGTCGTACTGGTTGGTTTCATCCAGCGCCAGACCGACAAACAGCTGACCATCGGCAATAACCGGTTTTGGGCTGGTGAACTCATAACCTTCGGTAGGCCAGTAGCCGACGAATTTTACGCCTTTGGTCGCCAGCTTGTCATGCAGCATGCCCAGCGCGTCAAGGAACCATTCGCCGTAGCCTAACTGGTCGCCCATCCCGTAGAGCGCGACAATTTTGCCTTCGAGGTTGAGTGTGTCCAGTTGATCCCAGACGGCTTCCCAGTCCTCCTGAATTTCGCCAAAATCCCAGGTAGGAATACCGAGGATTAACACGTCGTACTGCTCCATCAGGGCAGGCGCGTCGTCTTTCAGGTTATGAAGGGTGACCAGTTCCGGGCCGATGATGTCACGAATTTTCTCCGCGGCCATCTCGGTGTAGCAGGTGCTGGAACCGTAAAAAAGACCCATATTCATCGCGTAAACGTCTCAATATTTGCTTTGATTTTAGGCGTAGTGTACCAGAACCCATACCATTGAGTCATAATGGCGGCTTGCAAAATCAAAGAGGCTGATGTGGAAAAGGATCTCGCGCGCATTGAACACTTTCTTGATGCGCTGTGGCTGGAGAAAAATCTGGCGGAAAATACCCTGAGCGCCTATCGTCGCGATCTCACTATGCTGGTGGAGTGGCTGGCGCACCGTAACGCGTCGCTGGAAACCGCTCAGAGCGACGATCTGCAAGCGCTGCTGGCCGAGCGGATGGACGGTGGCTATAAAGCGACCAGTACGGCGCGACTGCTGAGCGCCGTGCGTCGTCTGTTCCAGTATCTGTATCGGGAAAAGATTCGCGCAGACGATCCGAGCGCGGCGCTGGCATCGCCCAAACTTCCGCAGCGCTTGCCGAAGGATCTTAGCGAAGCGCAAGTTGAGAGATTATTACAGTCGCCGGTGGTTGACCAACCGCTGGAGTTACGCGATAAAGCGATGCTCGAGATTCTGTATGCCACCGGATTGCGTGTTTCTGAACTTGTGGGGCTGACAATGAGTGACATCAGCCTGCGTCAGGGGGTGGTCCGCGTGATTGGCAAAGGCAACAAAGAACGCCTCGTTCCTTTGGGCGAGGAAGCGGTGTACTGGCTGGAGACTTACCTTGAACATGGGCGTCCATGGCTGCTTAACGGCGCCTCCATTGACGTATTGTTTCCCAGCCAGCGCGCGCAGCAGATGACGCGCCAGACCTTCTGGCACCGCATTAAACATTATGCCGTGCTGGCGGGGATCGACAGCGAGAAACTGTCGCCGCACGTTTTGCGTCACGCATTTGCCACGCATTTGCTCAATCATGGCGCTGACCTGCGCGTGGTGCAGATGCTGCTGGGACACAGCGACCTCTCCACCACACAGATTTATACTCACGTCGCGACCGAGCGCTTGCGTCAACTTCATCAACAGCATCACCCCAGAGCGTGATGGCTGAAAGAACAGGAAAAGATATGAAAAAAGGTTTAATGATGTTCACC
Organism: Citrobacter sp. R4; assembly: GCF_026719175.1. Lineage (NCBI taxonomy): Bacteria > Pseudomonadati > Pseudomonadota > Gammaproteobacteria > Enterobacterales > Enterobacteriaceae > Citrobacter > Citrobacter sp. R4. The sequence continues at coordinate 386,416 of NZ_JAPPSU010000002.1, read as the reverse complement.
TTGCTGGCCGCCGCGTTTTCTGGTCTGGCGCAGGCTGACGACGCCGCGATTCGCCAGTCGCTCACCAAACTGGGCGTACAGAGCACCGATATCCAACCCGCACCGGTTGCCGGGATGAAAACGGTGATGACAAACAGCGGCGTACTGTATGTCACCGAAGACGGTAAACACATCATTCAGGGGCCGATGTATGACGTCAGCGGCGCGAGTCCAGTAAACGTGACCAACCAGTTGCTGATGAAGCGCCTGAACGCGCTGGAAAAAGAGATGATCGTCTATAAAGCGCCGCAGGAAAAACACGTTATTACCGTTTTTACTGACATCACCTGCGGCTATTGCCACAAGCTGCATGAAGAGATGAAAGATTACAACGCGCTGGGGATCACTGTGCGTTACCTGGCCTTCCCGCGCCAGGGGCTGGAAAGCCAGGCTGAGCAGGATATGAAATCGATCTGGTGTGCGAAGGACAAAACCAAAGCCTTCGACGAAGCGATGGCAGGTAAGGGCGTGAAAGCGGCAACCTGCGACGTGGATATTGCCGACCATTATGCGCTGGGCGTGCAGTTTGGCGTCAGCGGGACGCCAGCCATTGTGCTGAATAACGGCTATGTGGTTCCCGGCTACCAGGGACCGAAAGAGATGAAGGCGTTCCTCGACGCGCATCAGAAACAGACCAGCGGTAAGTAATTCGCGTGAAACAACAGATACAGCTTCGTCGGCGTGAGGTCGATGAGACGGCGGAACTGCCTTCCGACCTCTCGCCATTGTTGCGCCGCTTGTATGCCAGCCGCGGCGTACGTAGCGCACGGGATCTGGAACGCAGCGTAAAAGGCATGCTGCCCTGGCAGCAGCTAAGCGGCGTCGAAAAAGCAGTGGAGATCCTCTATAACGCGTTTCGCGAGGGGACGCGGATTATCGTGGTCGGCGACTTTGACGCCGATGGCGCGACCAGTACCGCCCTGAGCGTGCTGGGTATGCGCGCCTTGGGTTGCGATAACATCAGCTATCTGGTGCCGAACCGCTTTGAAGATGGCTACGGTCTGAGTCCGGAAGTGGTCGATCAGGCCCACGCTCGCGGCGCACAGCTTATTGTCACTGTTGATAACGGCATCTCCTCTCATGCGGGCGTCGATCACGCCAGCGCGCTGGGGATACCGGTGGTGGTGACCGATCACCATCTCCCGGGCGAGACGCTGCCTGCCGCTCAGGCCATTATCAACCCAAACCTGCGTGACTGCGACTTCCCGTCGAAGTCGCTGGCGGGCGTGGGCGTCGCGTTTTATCTGATGCTCGCGCTGCGCACGTTTTTGCGTGATAAGGGTTGGTTTGACGAACGCGGTATTACGCCGCCGAATCTGGCGGAACTGCTGGATCTCGTGGCGCTCGGCACCGTCGCCGACGTGGTGCCGCTGGACGCCAACAACCGTATTTTGACGTGGCAAGGACTAAGCCGGATTCGCGCCGGGAAGTGTCGGCCAGGGATCAAAGCGTTGCTGGAAGTCTCGAATCGCGACCCGCAAAAGCTGGCCGCCAGCGATCTGGGTTTTGCACTCGGACCGCGTCTGAATGCCGCGGGTCGGCTGGATGATATGTCCGTCGGCGTGGCGTTACTGCTGTGCGACAACATTGGCGAAGCACGCGTGCTGGCGAATGAACTGGACGCGCTAAACCAGACGCGCAAGGAGATCGAACAGGGAATGCAGGCGGAAGCGCTGGCCTTGTGCGAGAAGCTTGAACGCAGTCGCGACGCCCTGCCGGGCGGCCTGGCGATGTACCATCCCGAATGGCATCAGGGGGTGGTCGGGATCCTGGCGTCACGCATTAAAGAGCGCTTTCACCGTCCGGTCATTGCTTTCGCCCCTGCGGGCGACGGTACGCTGAAAGGTTCTGGCCGCTCGATCCAGGGGCTGCATATGCGCGATGCGCTGGAGCGGTTAGATACGCTGCATCCCGGGCTGATGATCAAATTTGGCGGCCATGCGATGGCGGCGGGATTGTCGCTGGAGGAATCGCGGTTTGAGCTGTTTCAGCAACGCTTTGGCGAGCTGGTGACTGACTGGCTGGATCCTTCTCTGCTGCAGGGCGAAGTGGTTTCCGACGGCCCGCTCAGCGCGGCTGAGATGACGATGGAAGTGGCGCAGATGCTGCGCGACGCAGGCCCGTGGGGGCAAATGTTTCCGGAGCCGCTGTTTGACGGGCGTTTTCGTTTGCTCCAGCAGCGTCTGGTGGGGGAACGGCACCTGAAGGTGATGGTGGAGCCGGTTGGCGGCGGGCCGCTGCTGGACGGTATCGCCTTTAACGTCGACACCACCTGCTGGCCGGACAACGGCGTGCGCGAAGTGGAACTGGCCTATAAGCTCGACATCAACGAGTTTCGTGGTAACCGCAGCCTGCAAATTATCATCGACAATATCTGGCCAATTTAGCGTCAGCAATACCTATAAAAAAGAGCGTGGATTCGGTACAATCCCGCTCTTATCACCGCATTTTAACGAGTCCAATAAAAGAAATCAGACCATGTTTGAAATTAACCCGGTAAAAAACCGCATTCAGGACCTCACGGAGCGCTCGGACGTTCTTAGGGGGTATCTTTGACTACGATGCCAAGAAAGAGCGTCTGGAAGAAGTAAACGCCGAGCTGGAACAGCCGGACGTCTGGAACGAACCCGAACGCGCACAGGCGCTGGGTAAAGAACGTTCCTCGCTGGAAGCCATTGTCGACACTCTCGATCAAATGGCTCAGGGTCTGGAAGACGTTTCCGGCCTGCTGGAACTGGCTGTAGAGGCCGACGACGAAGAAACGTTTAACGAAGCCGTAGCTGAACTTGATACGCTGGAAGAAAAACTGGCGCAGCTGGAGTTCCGTCGTATGTTCTCCGGTGAATATGACAGCGCCGACTGTTATCTGGATATCCAGGCCGGTTCCGGCGGTACTGAAGCGCAGGACTGGGCGAGCATGCTGGAGCGTATGTATCTGCGTTGGGCGGAAGCGCGCGGATTCAAGACCGAGATCATTGAAGAGTCTGAAGGGGAAGTGGCCGGTATCAAATCCGTCACCATTAAAATTTCAGGTGAGTACGCCTACGGTTGGCTGCGTACCGAAACCGGCGTTCACCGCCTGGTGCGTAAAAGTCCGTTCGATTCCGGTGGTCGCCGTCACACCTCGTTCAGCTCCGCGTTTGTTTACCCGGAAGTGGACGATGACATTGATATCGAAATCAACCCAGCGGATCTGCGTATTGATGTTTACCGCGCATCCGGCGCGGGTGGTCAGCACGTTAACCGTACTGAATCAGCGGTGCGTATCACCCACATCCCGACCGGGATTGTGACCCAGTGCCAGAACGACCGTTCTCAGCACAAGAACAAAGACCAGGCCATGAAGCAGATGAAAGCAAAGCTTTATGAACTGGAAATGCAAAAGAAAAATGCCGAGAAGCAGGCGATGGAAGACAACAAATCGGACATCGGCTGGGGTAGCCAGATTCGTTCTTACGTCCTTGATGACTCCCGCATTAAAGACTTGCGTACTGGGGTTGAAACCCGTAACACGCAGGCGGTGCTGGACGGCAGCCTGGATCAATTTATCGAAGCAAGTTTGAAAGCAGGGTTATGAGGAACCAACATGTCTGAACAACACGCACAGGGCGCTGACGCGGTAGCCGATCTTAACAATGAACTGAAAACGCGCCGCGAGAAGCTGGCTGGCCTGCGCGAGCAGGGTATCGCCTTCCCGAACGATTTTCGACGCGATCACACCTCAGACCAACTGCACGCTGACTTCGACGCCAAAGAGAACGAAGAGCTGGAAGCGCTGAACGTCGAGGTATCCGTCGCAGGCCGTATGATGACTCGTCGTATCATGGGCAAGGCCTCTTTCGTTACGCTGCAGGACGTCGGTGGACGCATTCAGCTGTATGTCGCCCGTGACGATCTGCCGGAAGGCGTTTATAACGAGCAGTTTAAAAAATGGGACCTGGGCGACATCCTTGGCGCGAAAGGCAAGCTGTTTAAGACCAAAACTGGCGAACTGTCTATTCATTGCACAGAGCTACGCCTGCTGACCAAAGCGCTGCGCCCGCTGCCGGACAAGTTCCACGGTTTGCAGGATCAGGAAGCGCGCTATCGCCAGCGCTATCTGGACCTCATCTCTAACGACGAGTCTCGCAATACCTTCAAAATCCGCTCGCAGATCCTGGCGGGGATTCGTCAGTTCATGGTGGGACGCGGCTTTATGGAGGTTGAAACCCCGATGATGCAGGTGATCCCTGGCGGCGCGTCTGCGCGTCCGTTTATCACCCATCACAACGCGCTGGACCTCGACATGTACCTGCGTATTGCGCCGGAACTGTACCTGAAGCGTCTGGTGGTCGGCGGCTTCGAGCGTGTGTTCGAAATCAACCGCAACTTCCGTAACGAAGGGATTTCTGTACGTCACAACCCAGAGTTCACCATGATGGAACTCTACATGGCGTATGCGGACTATAAAGATCTGATCGAACTGACCGAGTCGCTGTTCCGCACTCTGGCGCAGGACGTTCTGGGCACCACCCAGGTACCTTACGGCGACGACGTGTTCGACTTCGGCAAGCCGTTCGAAAAACTGACCATGCGCGAAGCGATCAAGAAATACCGTCCGGAAACCGAGATGGCCGATCTGGATAACTTCGACTCGGCAAAAGCCATTGCTGAAGCTATCGGCATTAAGGTTGAGAAAAGCTGGGGCCTGGGCCGAATCGTGACCGAGATTTTCGAAGAAGTGGCGGAAGCGCATCTGATTCAGCCGACCTTTATTACCGAGTACCCGGCGGAAGTGTCGCCGCTGGCGCGTCGCAACGATGTGAACCCGGAAATCACCGATCGTTTTGAGTTCTTTATCGGTGGACGTGAGATCGGTAACGGATTTAGCGAGCTGAATGACGCAGAAGATCAGGCGCAACGCTTCCAGGATCAGGTTGACGCGAAAGCGGCGGGCGATGACGAAGCGATGTTCTTCGACGAAGATTACGTGACGGCGCTGGAACACGGCCTGCCGCCAACGGCGGGTCTGGGTATCGGTATCGACCGTATGGTCATGCTGTTTACCAACAGCCATACTATTCGTGACGTGATCCTGTTCCCGGCGATGCGTCCGGTTAAGTAAGCATTGAGTTGCCGGATGGCGATTTTGCCTTATCCGGCCTGCGGCATTTGTTCTGTAGGCCGGGTAAGCGTTACGCCATTCGATAACCTTTAGCGCTGGCAGTATTCCCGAAGCAAATGACGCGCTGCGCTGTTTGACGCCTGCATTACCATCCACGGACTGAACGCCCACGGCGTGGCGTCAATGGATGCCAGTATGCTCTCCAGATCGCACCATTGATATTCCATCACTTCATCACTGTTTACCGCCATGTCGCCGACTACCTGCGCGGCGTAGACCGGGCACACTTCATTTTCGACGATCCCGTTCGGGTCGGCGGCGCGATAACGAAAATCAGGATAAACCGGCGTAAGACGGCTGATTTGCGCGCCCAGTTCAAAGCGGCAACGACGAACAATCGCCTCCTCTGTGCTTTCGCCCTGCTGAGGATGACCACATACGGAATTCGTCCATACGCCTGGCCACGCCTTTTTCAGTAACGAACGGCGAGTGACCAGAAATCGCCCGTCGGTATTAAACAGCCAGGAAGAAAACGCGAGGTGCAGTGGGGTGTGAGCGGTATGGGCGGCGTATTTTTCCAGCGTGCCGGAAGGAATATCCTGCGCATCCAGTAAAATGACATGTTCCCCGGTCATGAAAACTCCTGAAAAGCGATAACGATTCGGCAATGCGCTGAACCTTGTATTCAGAGAACCAGAGTAGCGCAGAATTGCGGGTTAAGTATTACCAAAACACGCCCCGGCAGCCAGAAATATAAGACAATAATGGTCTCGATTGTTCTGTCCTTACGCAATAAATTTGGCATCGGCCTTATGGCTGCTATGATAAAGCGTCTGATTATTTTGCGAGGACGTGTTTTGAGCGCAGGACGCCTGAAGAGAAATGGTCTGGGTATGGCGATGCTGCTGTGTGTGGGATTGCTGCTTGCGGGCTGTTCAGGAAATAAATCATCCGGATCTGGATCGTATTCTGGCGCCGTTTACACCGTTAAACGGGGGGATACGCTTTACCGTATATCACGTTCGACGGGGACCAGCGTTAAAGAGCTGGCGCGCCTGAACGGTATTTCGCCGCCTTATACCATCGAAGTGGGGCAGAAACTCAGGCTTGGCGGTTCGAAAAAGGCTTCCGCCAAAACGAGTAAAAAATCGACCAGCAAAACGGCAGCCGTCAGACCGTCTTCTTCCGTACCCCAGTCATCCTGGCCGCCTGTTGGACAGCGCTGCTGGCGTTGGCCTGCCAGCGGGAAAGTAATATTGCCTTACTCAACGGCTGACGGAGGCAATAAAGGAATTGATATTGCCGCCGCCCGTGGCACGCCCGTTTACGCCGCAGGCGCAGGGAAGGTGGTGTACGTCGGTAACCAACTGCGCGGGTACGGTAATCTCATTATGATCAAGCACAGTGAAGATTACATTACCGCCTATGCGCACAACGACACAATGCTGGTCAATAACGGGCAGAGCGTGAAGGCCGGGCAGAAGATTGCCACAATGGGCAGTACTGACGCGGCGTCGGTGCGACTGCATTTCCAGATCCGCTATCGCGCCACGGCCATCGATCCGCTGCGCTATCTGCCGCCGCAGGGTAGCCCGCCGAAATGCTGACGGCGAATTAATCGCCAGTCAGCAGATTGTCCCTTGCCAACAAGAGCGTAAGGTTTATAATGCTTTACGCTCATCTAAGCGGGCGTAGTTCAATGGTAGAACGAGAGCTTCCCAAGCTCTATACGAGGGTTCGATTCCCTTCGCCCGCTCCAGTCTCAGTTCCCTTTGCCTTAAAAAATCAGATCGGCCATTTATAACGATTCCGGACGTAACCACGGAGTGATTGTCACACCTGTCAATAAGCCCTCCGGACTCAGTAAACGGGTCACGGTCTGGCCCCAGGGTTCCAGCCGCCCGGCGATTAACAGTTGATAACCTTTTTTCATCAGGATATCCGTCGCCCTTTCGATATCTTTTACTTCAAACTCGATCCATCCCTGAGGAACCGGGATATCGTCCGGCCATTCTTCTGTACCAAAACAGGACAGCGCAGCCTGAGACAAAGGCCAGAGAGCAAAATGCTTTACACCCTCTAAGCCATCAACGTCCGTCAGCATATATTCCTTATTACCCTCGAGATGCTTTAAAGGTAAGCGGAGAGTATCCTTGTAAAACGCTTTACTGATATCAGTATCGCGTGTCACTGGTCCAAAGCCTGCTACAAACATTACATCGATTTCATTAAAAGCCGGTGTCATAGTATTCTCCTGAAGCCGTTTGATGCATTATCGAGACTGTTGAAGCTTAAAACGGGTGGATTCGTAGTAAACAAATACGATTCGCCCGGCCTCACGCCATACGTCAATCCGGTCTCTCGCAAGCGCAATTGACTGTGGTGGGGCGGTTCTTCTCTGATGCTGCCAGCCGATCACGTCAGTCAGTAAAAGAAGAAGAGTTTCATCTCGTTCAATTCCAGTGTTTCCCCCACAGGGTTCTGTCATGGTACGAAAGAGGGGCGAAAAACGGGTCATGCATATGACGGGCAAACCGGAAGGCGGTTTCCGCTGATACGGCATGTACCCCAGCCATCTGACAACGAAGACCGAGAAATGATCTTTCTTCATATGTTAAGGACGACGTTATGTGGACATTGTGCTGAAGAAAGTGTCACAGAATAGCTCTTTAAACATCGTCATTGTCAGACAATAAACTAAACAATTCCCAAAAAAAGATGATTTCTGGTAAGAAAGTGAACGCGAAGGATAAATCTTGTGGGAGATGAAGGGCGCGGATTTGTCGCACGCAAAAAAGCGCACGCTTGCGGAATAACGTGCGCCTTGTATTGGGTCTGACAACGGAGGAGCGGCAGAATATCAACTCACCTGCCTGCACCTGCTCCGGGAGTCGGTACGGTCATCGCTTACTTGCGAAGAAAAGCCAAAATATCAGCATTAATGACATCCGCATGGGTGGTGTGCATCCCGTGTGGATAGCCCGGATAAATACGCAGTTCACTGTTGCTCAACAATTTATCCTGCATAAGTGCGGCGGTCTTATAGGGCACAACCTGGTCGTCATCGCCCTGCATCACCAGTACCGGAAGCGTGATGGCTTTGAGGTCTTCCGTTTGGTCTGTTTCAGAGAATGCCTTGATGCCTTCGTAATGGGCTTTTGCGCTTCCCATCATGCCCTGGCGCCACCAGTTCTGAATAGTGCCCTGGGAAATGTCAGCCCCTTCACGGTTGAAGCCGTAAAAAGGACCGGAGGCCACATCAAGATAGAACTGGGCACGATTCGCGGCCAGCGCTTTACGGAATCCGTCGAATACTTCTACAGGCGTGCCCTCCGGGTTCGCCGCTGTTTTTACCATTAACGGCGGTACCGCACTGATCAGCACCGCTTTCGCCACGCGTCCCTGGGGTTGTCCGAAGCGCGCGACATAGCGGGCAACCTGCCCGCCGCCGGTTGAGTGACCGATATGAATCGCATTTTTCAGATCCAGATGTTCAACAACGGCATTAACATCAGCAGCATAATGATCCATATCATGCCCTTCACTGACCTGATCTGATCGACCATGACCGCGACGGTCAATGGCAATGACGCGGTAACCTTGTCCCAGGAAGAACAACATCTGATTATCCCAGTCATCGGCGCTAAGTGGCCAACCGTGATGAAACACGATGGGCTGGGCTGTTTTATCTCCCCAATCTTTATAAAAGATCTTTACACTGTCGTCTGTCGTTACAAATGCCATGAGGTCACTCCTGTAGTGATATTCCACAAGATTATAGGACACAGCCCATAATCCGACAGGCGGGCTTTATCGATTCACCGTCTGTCTCTAACGGGGAAAACGCTACGCCCCCATCGCCAGGCTGTACAATAGGAGATGTCAATAGAACGGATAAGCGACACCGTGCGGTAACCCCTGGTGTTTTGCGTGATAATAACGGGTAACTGTCTGTTTACTCAGTAAGATAACGGCGAGAGTCGGCATTCAGCTTATGACGGTGATTGCCGCGCAGAGGCATACGGTTACGAAAAGAGAGCTTGTGGAGAGGAGAGAAACGGAGAGCCTGTGGTGTTTATTTTTGCTAAAGCAACAGAAAATATTACCCCTTGAAAATACAAGGGGCAACAGATTAATTATAGTTATTTGATATTTTTCGTACTTTATTGGTTTTTTATACGCTAAGTGCTTCTAACATTCTGTACCCGGGACGCTAAATGTAAGATAATCCCGTGTGGATTTATCCCTGGTGTTGCGTTGGTCTTTGACCCCCTGACCAGTTAGCATTGCGAGTGCTGTTGGTCAGGTATTTTTTAAGTATAAGGAAGACCCGACATAAAAAAAAGCTGTCCTAAAAGACAGGGGATAATAATTTCAGTGTGTGATTATCAGGAATAACTGGATGAACTCTGTTGTTGAGTTTTTTTTGCATGATTACGATGAATTGCCGCCAGGATTTGCCTCCGAACTCTACCGGCTCAGACGAAGAACATTTCGCGAGCGGCTCGACTGGAAAGTCGAATGCATTAACGGCATGGAAAAGGATCAATTTGACAACGAAAAAACGACTTACCTGCTGGGCATGCATGACGGGCAATTACTTTGCGGCGCGCGATTTATCGATGCGACCCAGCCGACAATGATCAGCGAAATATTCCATGATTACTTTGACGATATTAGTCTTCCTACCGATATTCCCTGCTGTGAAGTCAGCCGACTGTTTTTAGATAAAGAACGACGCGACAACGGAAATTTGCGCAGTATGCCCACCAGTAAGGCGCTGTTTCTGGCAATGATCGTTTACTGTATGAAGAAACAATATCGGGGAATGTATGCTGTTGCCAGCCGCGGCATGTATGCCATTTTTCGTCATGCGAACTGGAAAGTAGAGGTTATTCAGCAGGGACTTTCTGAGAAAGGGGAAACAATCTATTATATTTTTATGCCTGCCAGCGTAAGCGCCGTGGAAGACATCATTCGCAAAGACAAGAACAGCGACTGGCTTCGTGAAATGCTCCAGCAACTGCTTCGTATATAACGGGCGCCGGGGCTCAGTTGTCGAGCAATCTGAGCTCCATCCCCAGTTTTACCGCATGTCTGGCGTTGTTCACCCCGAGTTTTTTCATTGCGTTGCTCATATGGAATTTCACGGTGCGTTCCGTAATGGACAAAATAACCGACACCTCGGCGTATGTTTTTCCGGCGCTAACCCATTTAAGAATTTGCCGTTCACGTGGCGACAAGAAAACGTTCTTTTTCTGATCCACTTTACTATAGAGATTGAGCGTCTTCTGATGCAACTGAATAAGAAAGTGCATAAAATGTGAACGATTTTTTTCCATGTCCACGCCGGAATCTTCCTGGCTGATGATGGATAACACCACCAGATTATTCAGGTAGTCATGCAGTGGAAATGTCTGCCCCTGGTAGATGTTATGTTCAGAACTTTCGTTGAAAATGCGCGTCAGGTTGTATCCGCCAGACAAGATGACCTTGTTCTCCCAAAAGAAATCTTCCACACAGCGTAAAGCCCGAATAATAACAGGGTCTATAAACTGATATTTTCTTTCCAGGTAGGTGTCGAACCATGCCGGATTATTATTAATTATCCGCATCTGTGAAGGGTCTTTCTTGTTCATTATCGCGTAGGCGTAGATGATACCGTTGTAGTCCTCAAAGAACTTATTCAGCTCATTCTGGATTAACGCATTGATCCTTGTATCGTTGTAATACGTATCCTTCACGTCAGTTACTGCCTCTGGGATGAATGGGTGGATAAGTATAGTCTGCTTTGTTAGCCTTCAAAAAGATAGAGAATGCATCAATATTGTTTATCTCGCCTCTTTGCCCAAGACAAAATCGCTTTGCGGTCTGCGAGGCCAGGGAATATTCTCAGTTGACATGATGGCGGTGCAGTGAAAACCACACCGCCTGTTTCAGGTTATCGGGCAATCAGAGCGAACACGCCCCAGCCAAAATATTCCCGGCTATAGGTGACATGACGCTTAGGGGCGACAGTCAGTTCCGCCCGGACCTCCTGCGCGAAATCATCATGGGGGTTTTCCGCCAGCCAGCGACGCAGGGTCAGCCACTTCGCGGCTTCGTACCTGTCCCAGCCTTCCTGGTCCGCCAGCACCATTTCCACAATGTCGTACCCTCTTGCGTCGAAAGAGGCGACAAGGTCGGGCAGGGTGAGGAGATCGGCCACGCTGCCCACGCCGCAGGCGACAGCCACCTCGTCCGATACAGGGTCCTTACGCCAGTAGGGTTCGCCAATGAGCATGATCCCGCCGGGCTTGAGACTTTTTGCCAGCAGGTCAATCGTCCCGGCGACACCGCCCGCGATCCAGGTGGCGCCGACACAGGCCGCCACATCGCATTTTTCGTCGGCAACGTAACCGGATGCGTCGTTATGAATAAATTTCACGCTCTCGCTGACGCCAAGTTCCGCTGCGCGCAGCTTTGCCTGTGCGGTGAAGAGTGGGCTCATGTCAATGCCGAGGCCGGTAATGCCATGATCACGCGCCCAGGTACAGAGCATCTCGCCTGAACCGCTGCCGAGATCGAGAATGTGCGTGCCCGCAGTCATACGTAATACGCGACCTAACGTGGCGTACTTTTCTGCTGTAAACGGATTATGAATGCGATGCTCGCTTTCGCTAATCGTAAAAATACGTGGGATATCCATTAGTTAATTCCTTGTATGTCATGCATATTCGGTGAAACGTTCGCCGTCGCGTGTGCTTTTTCTGCCAGCAACGCAAAAAGTTTGTCCGCGAAGGTCTCGCTGACTGGCCAGTCGGCGCCGGCAGGTCGCTGAAGCACGTTCAAACCTGCGTCAGCAAGCAGGTTGAGGTACTCCTCATCACGCCAGGCCTTCATTTGATTACCGAAACGGGTCGTCCGACCTGTTTCTTCAATTGCCCAGAACAGGGTTGAGCTGGTCCGTGTCTCTTCATCCCAGTCATTTTCTGTCAACAGAAGATGAGGATCGGCAAGAAACAGTCCCTGCGGGCAACGCTGCCAGCTTGCAGGGGCCATGCCCTGACGTTTCACCTCGTCGAAGGTGTGTACTTCCACGAGGAGTTTTCCGCCCGGCGTAAGCCAGCGCGCGCACTGACCGATGAGGTGGGTTGCGTCTGCGGCATTAAAGACATTCAGTTCCCCAAACGTCATCATGATGAAATCGAACGATTGTTGCGGGCGATATGCCCGGACATCCTGCTGAACATAATCAATCTTCAGCCCCTCGGCTTGCGCCTGTTGACGAGCCCATTCGATAGAAGCCGGCGAGAAATCCACGCCGGTACAGCTAAAGCCGCGTTCGGCCAGCAAACGGGTGTAAAAACCGGGGCCGCAACCAAGGTCCAGAATGCGTGCGCCTGAGGGGAGCTGACGGGCAATCCACGCAACCTGTTGTTCAATCACCGACAGTCTGCGGCTGGCCCAGTCATGTTCCTGGGACAGATGGTTTTCCAGCATGCGCTGGCTAAAGGCGGGTTCATCCCAGGGGATTTTGCCTTCATCAGGTGAAAGTCGAATGCGTCCTGAAGCGACAATAACAGCGCTGATATTCATCATCCTCTCCTTAGCGATTATCAGGCTGGGCGCGAACGTGGTTCAGCCCGGTGGTGTTGATGCGGTAAGGCTGACCGTTGACGGACTTGATCAGCTTTTTGGTTTTGAGTTTTTTGAAGACGGCGAGCGTACAGTCGGCGAGCAACAACCCTTCGCGGCTGTAGCATTCAACAGAGGTAACGCGGCCAGAAGTATCGCGGACGTGCGTAATACGTCCACCTTTAGCGAGAACGTGTAGGGTACGTTGTTCCTGACGGGATAAATTCATACTGGAAAACCTGTTTAATCATCATGTGCAAAACGTGCAAACACACAGCGGTGTCCGCATTCTATTTCGGCGCATTGATAATCAGTCCGGCCTGAAAGGTCGGGGAGCTGATTATCAGATGATTACATTCTCCAGCATCAAAGCCTCGGGTGACGTTGAAAGGTATTTACGGAGTGAATGTTAACACAGGTTTTTTGTGCGGCTATAGCGAATCCTTTAAAGTGTGATCTCAGCGCGAAACCGCTCAGGCGTTAGCCTGTGCAAACATGTCATTCGCTCCAGGATCCCATGCGGTACCATCATGAATATTGATTGAACGCATATACCCGATGATGACCGCTTTGCTAGTCTCGGCGTATCGCTTTGCCAAAGAAAGGGAGTGGCATTGGACATCTTTTTTTAACCCACTGAAAAATATCAAATAAATATTTTTCGTACACAAAGACATGGTTCGTTCAATACGGATCCGAATTTGTACGGGTTAAAAAAGGTACGTTATGAAAGTCACATGGACTGTCACCCCTGTTGGGCACCAGCGCATTGCAAAACGCTGCCCGTCATGCAACATCAAACGAGAGTTTACGCCCGCCGGGGCATTCAGAATCAATTCGCAAAAAAAGAGACTGGACGTCTGGAGTATTTATAAATGTACGCATTGCGAATGTACGTGGAATATCGCTCTGTTTTCGCGGCTCAATGTCAACAAATTAGATCCTGAGCTTTATCGCCGTTTCCTGCTCAATGATGCGGATACGGTTGAAAACTTTGCGCATAACAAAGCGATTCTTAAGCGGAACAATGCGAGGCCGTCGGGCAAACCTGATTTTCATATTCAGGAGCAGTGGCCGGTCAGTATTTTCCCTCGACAATGGGTCAGCGTTTGTATCCGGATCCCCCGTGCTTTTCAGGTTAACTTGCTGGCCATTCTGAAAAAGCAGCTCATGCTGAGTTCAGCAGAAATTTATAAGCGAGTCGATTCAGGAGAGATAAGCGGGGTGACGAAGAAGATGCTTAAATCAAGGAAGGGGGCATTGGCGGTATATCACATTCACATGCCTCTGGAAACGGTGTATGCCCGCCGCAGAATCGATTTGACGCGTCGTTAACAGGCAGAAGCTCACCTTATGACAATCGTCGCCAGGATGACCCGCGCGCGGATAGGCTGAAAAAGAGGTGGGCTTCATTAATATCATCATGAAAAGGCGGCTATCTCCTTTCGGAGATAGCTCAGCATCCATACTGATTTACGTTGTATTGCCATGGGCTTTCCTCACGCCGTTGATAGCGAAGAAAATCGGCAAAAGGCACTGGCGGCAGGAAGTAATAGCCTTGCAGAAAATGAATGTGATTGTTGACCAGCCAGCGGTGTTGGTACTCATGCTCAACCCCTTCAGCGACCGTGCGTAAACCCAGAATGTTGGCAAGGTGAATAATTGACTCCAGCATCGGAACCCGCTGTTCGCCATCCTTAATATTATTGATAAATGTTTTATCAATTTTGATAATGTCCAGCTCCAGCTCGTTCAGATAGTAAAGATTCGCATAACCGGTGCCGAAGTCGTCGAGGGCGAACAGTACACCGCGGTTTCGCAGAGAGCGGATGAGTTCTTTAATGGCCGGGGTAATATTCAACGCCTGGTCTTCAGTGATCTCAATCATCAGCTTTATGGGTAAATGTTGGGTTTGCTCCAGAAAATTGAGGCATTCCCAGTAGAAAACAGGGTTGCTTAAGCCGGAAGGACCAATATTAAAAGCGATAAGCAGCTCATTTTTGATGATTCTCTTTGCGGAGATCAGATCGCGGGCGACGGTCGCCATCAGATAGCTGGTCAATTCGAAGATCAGACCGCTGTTGATCGCTAAAGGAATAAACTCTTTTTGCGAAATAGCGTAGTGGTGCCCCTGTGGCCAGCGAGCCAGGATTTCCACACCGCACATATCGCCATTCTGATTAACGATCGGCTGGTAGTAGGGGATGATCTCTTCCTCCACAATAGCCATGCTCAGCCTGCTGGCGTTCAGTTCGTCATAATCAAGACATTGCGCGTTGCCCGGCGAGTCTGTGAAGCCGTTCAATAAGCCGTTTCGGGATAAAAAGATAACTGACTCATTGAAACAACGAAAACCCAGTCGGGCGTTAATTTTATCCCGATACCGGTACAGCGCTTTCGGACTCACAGCATTCGCGACGCAAAAATTATTCAATTCCCCTCGGCTAAAAGAGGCATTGAGCATTTCTTTTTCAAAATGCGTTAAGCGGAAATGGGCAACCGATAGATTTTCGAGACTAAAGGTGGATTCATGGCTCGCTAATGCCTTCTTATGTAATGCATTTATCACGCTATTCACACCCAGTTTCGCATCTATAGTGTCGACATTTTCATAACCGCGATGAAAGCAGTCATGCTTACTCATCTTTAGGACAATACTGTGTATGTGGTTAAATAAGCTGCTGTTTTGTTGGATCCACTTGTTGACGAAAAATAAAGGCAGTCTGTTGTCGATGATCAACAAACAGGACTGATATTGCGGTAAGTGTTGCTGTCTTTCATTGGTTACTGACTGAACATCAACCAGTACTAAATTAGGTAACCAGGACTTAATTCCAGAAAAAAGACAGATGTCATAACTTAACAGGAAAATTTTTTTAGTATTCATAGCTATTACCAGCGTGAATTTATTGTATAGCGTCTACCTCGTCTTCCGGGAGAAAGTGATAAAACGCGAATTTTCTCTTTTTAATAAATACAAAGCAGCGATAGAGTCTGACTCTTATCAACAAAATCAGGGCGTTACGAAAATTACAGGCACAAATGAGATATAAAACTCAAAACATAAATTTTTCTTGAGTATAAAAAATATAACCCCTGTGTTTTAGTGTGTTTTAAAAGTTTTACCAAAAGTGCAGTTGACCATACAATTGACTTAAAAATACTCAAGGAGCTTCAGAAAAATCTATAAATTTTTTTTGTTAAAGGGAATGAAAATCATTGTTTAAAATTAACTATTCCGTTATAGACCTTACACACTCAGGTTAATTGCCATGAGATTTTTCATACTGATGCCGCGTAATAAGGTGTTATTACTGCGTCCTCTGGCAAGCCTTACCCACAGGATGATACCTGTTTAAGGCGACGATAAATTTTCTGTTATTTGCTCTCAGCTGAGCGCTGTTGAATGTTTCTCCTGGCAGGAGATAGCGCATTTCAGCCTCATCATCCGTCGAGTGGCAACCCTGATGAAGAATGATTTTAAAAAACGTGTTACCGGTATTTCTCAGTATCCCTCTCTGTTCATCAAGGTGATACTGGAAGTTAATTTTTCGTGGCCGAACGACAAGGATCGTATCAATTGCGACCGCGGGTATCGCTTCGCTCTTCTTGCCATGTTCGCGATCGGTTAACAGGGTAACAGGGAGCTCGCGAAACAGTATGCGGTAATAGCGCTCCGTTTCATCCGCAGGCCCACGATAAAAGATCTTGAAGAACTCACCAGACTCGGGCGCCAGTGAGAAATTTAACGGCGTAAAAAGCAGTTCGCCATCGGCAATTGGGCTTCGCTTTTCGCCCCCGGGCCCCGGCTTGTCGATTTTCACCGCGCTAATGCTGTAAACGTTTTGTTTATCACTATCGTTGTAAATCCGCTTGCTGATAAAGGACTTATCGGCAGGCATTTCATAAATAGTCGACTCAAGATAAACAGCATGGACCGGAAAGACCATCAGCATGATTGCCAGCCACAGACCTCGTTTCCCTGTTTGAGCGCGTTTCATGGCGTTACGCCCAGCCAGTTTGCCGTGACTTTAATTTCACCGGTTGCGCTGACCACCCCTTCCCAGTCCGCCCCGGCAACGGTAAGCATTGAACGTGAATCATTCATGGGAAATAACAGTGTCAGACCGGTGGTAAAAAAACTGCCGTCATCAGTATTATTCACATCCCATGGTGTTTGTTGCCACTGTGCGTCGGCCATCGAAATCGGCGCTTCGTTACAGCTGTTACGCTTTTGTATTACCCCGCCCGACTCACTGTTGTATTGCAGGTAGGCGGGAACAGGGACAGAAAGCCCGTCCTGCGCCGACTGAAACAGGCAATACGGCACGCCATTGACCGTGGTGCTGTCGCCGATAACCTGCGCGGTAATGGTATCGGCCTGCCGCGGCCCGGAAACGGTAACGGTGTAATTCATTTCTATAGGATCGGCATCTCCAATCGTGCCGCTGCCCTGTGCCGATGTCGTGTTATCAGTGGAGGTAATGCTGATGCCATATTCTTTCGGTACGATATTGAGCTGTAACGAAGGCGTAAACTGGTAATAGCCAGACTCCGGCGTTAAGCTATTATAAAAGCCAAACGTGAAGGGTTGGCTATTGGTTATGCTTAACCCTGAGTCGACAAGGCCTTTCAAAAACGTTTTCGACAGAAAAATATAGATATAGTCTCCGGAGGTCGTCAGCACATTGTAATAGGCGGTGGTTGCACTGTAGTTATACCAGTTTGAACCGTTACCTGAATACTTGACCGCTGATGCCGCAGGGGTAAAGCCCAGCATCGCCGAGTCGATATAGGCTCTGAACGTCAGCGACGCCGTGAGGTTTGATGTTTGCTGGAGATCATAGCTCACCATCTTACAAATTACGCCATCGACACTGCTCACCACACCCAGTTCACAATAGCCGGAGTCCTTCGTAATACTCGGCGTGCCATCACTGGCAATCCACAATTCCTGAAACGCGTTTGTCGACTCGAGCGATAAATGACCTATTTTATTAATGGTATAAGGCCGGATATACCAGTTACCGCTGGTTTGGTCTTTACAACGCGCACCGGCGGCATAGTCATAATCCACCGTGGTGCGACAAAAATTCAGTTTCAGCGTTTCCGACGCGCCGACAGTCATTGAGCGAAAATAGTCAAATGCCGAGTCAGTAAATGAAGCAAAACCATAGTATCCGCCAGCGATGCCCGCCCCGGTCGCTTTCGTATGGTAAAAGCCATATTGATCCGTTAAATCAGCCGCAATATAACCAGAAGAAGGGCAATTCGCGCCCGTTGTGCAGCGAATGCCGTTAAAGGGTTCACTCACTGGCGAATCGTCAATCCACATGTCCCGGTAATAGCTGGTACTGCTGACCCAACCCACGATACCCATATAGCCAAGACTGACCTGGTTGTTACCGTATTTCACCCAGGTGTTTGAACCACTTATGCGCGGATCCAGCGAAGATGGCGTTATAAAATATTCGTTATCAATATTGTTTTCGATAAATAAAATATTGCTGCTCACCGCAGCCTGCGTTGATGCTGTTAATGCCCAGAGAGAAGGGGATACTGACGCCAGCGCGCAGCCAAGAATAAGGTGGAGTGTTTTGTTCATCAATTTAGCCTCACCGTTGTGCCATTGAGGTTTGCGCCGTACATTTCACGTCGCCTACCCATGCCGCGCCGCGCGCTTTGTCCAGATCGAGATCGGCTTCACACAGGCTGCCATTCGCCGAAACAAGAGTGATTACTGGATATTTTTTATCAATATCAATGGCGAATTCACCTTTTGCGTCGGTGCGCGTTTTGCCGATATGGTTATGAATATCGGTATTCGTCGCCAGTTGGCCGTCCGGGTAGCGGATGCGACCAAATACCGTAACCATGCTTTTTATTTCCGGATTGATCACGCCGACGTTGCCCGGATAAAGCGTCAATTCCTGGGTACGCCCGGAAACAATATCGAAGCTGTCTTCTGAATTTCTGTCATTGAGTATTTCCATTCTGTATTGCGCATAGGGCGGCAGGGCGATGAAGTTTGACTTACCGCTCAGGAGATAATGACGATTGTTAATTTTGGCCGCCAGTTGCCCTTCGCCAGCCAAATCGGTGTTGACGATGATCCCTGCGCGCTGACGTTCCTGGCTCAGCGCCACGTTTTTCCCGCTCCATGCCACCGACCCCTGTGACGAAAAGTTCATATTCGTCGAATTATCTGCCGCGCGCGTAACGGACAGCATTCCGGAATTGTATTTCGTGGCGTAACTCATATTACCGTTAAGCGAATAATTATTATCGTAATGTTGTTCGCCGCTCAGGCGCGTCGAAGCAGACAGCCCAACTGACCGGATGGCGCCTTCAGTAAACTGTTTGCGCGCGCTGAGGTTCCCCTGGGTGCTGCCGTAGCGGTCCCGCGAGACGCCCATACTTAACCAGGAAGCCAGAGGTAATGAAAAATCCAGGCTGACGTAGCGTTCCTGCCGACCATCATCATTTCTATTGTTGTAGTAATAACGCTGGATCCCGGCGCGGAGCCCTACCGTGGCGTATCGGCCAGAATACAGGGTGGTGCTGTAATCCAGGTTCCGGTACTTGTTGCCAGAATAGCGATTTTCCGTCTGGCTTAGCGTTAACGAACCGCCGTGGGGAATAAATTTTCCGAGATTAAGCGTCCCGCCGACAGAATAGTTATCGCGCTCCTGGACCGGTAGCTGGTCGCCAATTTTACTGTCCTCGCGTGACGCCCACAGCGACCCGTAGCCACCGGGGATCGTCACATTGATATTACTGACGTTTCGCCAGGAAGAATCGTTAGCGACAAGCGTCTGATTGCCGAGGCTAACGTACTCATTCACATTGAGCGTCACATCGGTTTCGTTGACCGCGTTGTTGCCAAAACCGTAAACGGTCGTTTTCAGATTTAAGCCAGACAAAATGGCCAGCGTCATTGATGCGGCGCCGCCTGCGATCCAGGTTTGCTCACTCCCTTCATCCCGGTAGTGATTGCGTTTATAACTCACGCGATCGTAATCCAGCGAGCCGCCGAAGAGTTGCCAGTTCAACCCCTGTATTCCGGCGGTTTGCTGTCGGGCGAAGATTTTATTCACCCGGCTGACGCGGCTGTTTACCGTTCGGCCATTCACCACCACCTCGACCGTGACGTCATATACGCCGTAAGGAAAACGGCTGGTGTCGATTTCATAGCTGCCCATATTAAAGTTCTGTACGCTCAGCAGTCGCCCTTCTCTTAATACGTGGACTTCACCTGCCGCGGGTAAAAATACGGTAATTGGGGTTAAGGAGAGGGAATTTTTCTCAATAACCGTACTTCCTTTATTGCCGTAGCTAACGCCGTAAATTTTACCGCCATTTAACGCGTTCAGGCTGGCTACCGACTGCACGTTCCAGGTATCAAGCATACCCAATGCCAGCCGATAGCCCTGGTAGTCGCGTTCGTACATCGCACGGTACAGTTTGCTGGTGTTATTGCTGTCGCCAATCCCATAGAACGAGCCATTAATATTTAAATGGTGCTCACGTAATGAGGCCGTATTATCAATAGTAAGATAGCTTCGCGAGCTGTTGCCGGTTCGATAATCGTTGTAATACGTCCCGACGTTGTAGTTCAGCACGTTGGAAAGCGTCTCGACGCTGGAGGGGCCAAGCAGACTGCTTCGGGCAACGATGGCCTCCGTCAGCGCATCCTTACTGACAATCATTTCCAGATGAAAGGAGGCGATATTCAGCTTCAGGCGTGCATCAGCCGACAGATCGATAACGGTGTTATCGCGAAATTTCACATCGCGAAGGCCTTCCACCATGATGCGGGTTTTTCTTGATAACACGGCGTTGTCGGGTAATTCCGCAATGGCAATTGATTTCACGGTAATGCTGCTATCCGTGAGCGAGATGATCGCATCGGCAATTTTCTGCTGACTTTTTTCGTCAGTCTCATTGTAACGAATATAAACCGGAACGGTCATTCCCTGTTCCAGAGAACGCGAGAAAGCGCCTGGGATAATATACTTACCCACTTTCGTCGGCGCTGAATAAACGATAATCGGTGTCAGCACTATTAAAAGGGTAACGCTTCCCCTGACAAAATATTTCATTGTCATTCGCTTCCTTACATTCCGGTGTAGAGTATTTATCCGTATTAATCCGATTACGGTGTATTATTTGACCGTTATAAATCGCTTACCGTGCCAGATCCCAATATGTGAACGTGAATGGTTTACGTCGGTATATTGCAGTTTTATTTTTGTTCCCGGCATGACGTAATAACGCTCGCGGCAACCTTTGCCATTCTCGCGTGCCTTGTCTTTACAGGCGCCATACGCGATGACCCGAAAGGAGACATTGCCGGTATTGCTAATAACGTCACCGCTGCGGCTGTAATTAAAATTTTCTTTACGCGGCGCGACGACCAGAATGGTGCCAATCTGCGCGGAAGCGGTAGCTACCGCCATTTTATTGGCTTTGGTTTCAGCATTTTCACTGACCGGCTCGTCAACCCATTGCAGACGATAATAGCGTTCGGTGTCGTCCTCCGGACCTTTATAGAAAAAACGGAACACATCCGTCGCCTGTCCAGGGAGGATAAGATTCGCGGGTGTGGACAGCAGTTCGCCGTTATTCGCTGGTTTAATCTCGACGCCATCCGCAAGGGGCGATGACAATTGTTTTACCGAGACGCTAACAAAGCGGGCGGAATCCGTCGTATTGGTGATCTCTTTCGATAATGAACTCTCCGTGGACGTCATTATCGACGTGATATCACCGACGTTAATTGCCCAACCTGAAAAGGGTGCGAAAACACCTGTGAAAATAGCGGCGGTAAAATATTTCTTCATGATAATTGTCCCTGAAAAATTCGGGAGAGTACTCTCCCGAATTCGTTATCATCACGATTAAGGCGTCGTGGTCGGCGTCGTCCAGGTTGCGTTGAACTGAACTTTCACATCACCGCTCCAGTAGCCGTCCGGCAGAGTGGAATAGTCGGTTACCGGGGTGGTGCCGTCGACCGTTGCGGAAGCAATGGTAAATTTGAAATTAGACTGGTCGCTGACGCGCTCAGTGCCATTGTATGCGCCATCCGCCAGCAGGTTTTCCAGGCCAGAGGTTTTAGATTTATTGACCAGAACGGTTTCGCTGGCGCTGGAAAGCGCGGTGCCATTCCACGCAACGCCTACGTCAAGCGTTGACGCATCGCCGCTGGCGTTGGTCAGCGTATTGCTAATAACCTGAGCAGTCAGTTCAAAGTCAGTCGCGGTGTCCTGACCCTGAATGGTAATATCAAACGCGCCGTCCTGGGAATTAAACGCATTTAACCCTTCGGCGTACTGAAAGGTCAGGGAATTAAGCGGGGTAACGACCAGCATACTTTTGGTATCTTTCGTTGCCGTAGCATCCCATGAGGCGGTCGCAGAGGCCGTTACATCAGCCGTCGCATTTGCTGCCGCAAAAACAGAAGCCAGAGAGGCAACCAGTAATATTTTTTTCATTTTTGTCTTCTCCTAAGAACTTATTCTCTGCGGGCGTCTGTTTATAAAATGGAAGCCAGCAGATCCTTTATTTGCGAACAACAATTGCCGCGATAAAAATTATCTTTTGAAATATATGTGTACTCAACAGCCGATAAATTTTATGAATAATAAAAAAGCCAGGAATTTTCCATTCAATAACGGCGATAAAGGGTTTTGTGTAGTATCTTTGTTTGGCAGAGAAGTTTGTATTAGGTTTTTTCTCTAAAAATAACACTGAAATAGATTTTTGGCCTGTTTTGACTTTTTGATAAAAATCAAAAAGTCAGTGAGCGCAACGGTCCGGAAATTTCTTATAAAACATAATGATACAGATTTATAACGCAAACGTTTTTAAATGCTTATTTTTTGTTAAAAATATGATAAATTTTATTTAAGATCGGAAAATTCTTATGTTTTTCGGGGAATCTGGAGAATATTCCGATATTTGCGCGTGTTTTTATGTCGCAGGCTGTTACTGATCAAGAGATTTATAAACGTCAGAAACAGTTTGAGGTGGGCAGAAAATGACACTCCGTGTCGTGACGGACGGGAATCCTTTAAAGCAGACTCTTTAACCCCAGATAACTATGTAGCGTGACCGTTCGGACGCGATGCAGACTAATGAGTCCAAGGTGTTCAAGCGCTTTTAATGACCGACTCACTGTTTCTATTTTAAGTTCCAGATAACTGGCGATATCTTCCCGGGAATAAGGCAGACGCAGCGTCGTTTCCGGACGGCCAATTCGCAAATGCATTTCATAGAATTCCACCAGAAAGGCGGCAAGTTTCGCGTCGGCATGTTTATTGGCGTAGCGCTGAAGCTTTTCCACCATAAAGCCGCTGTCATGGCTGAGAAATTTAATCACCGACGCCGCAACCGTAGGGTCGTTAGCGGCGGTTTCAAGTAAGCGGGAAAGATTGATATGACAAATCTCGGCAGCCGTGGCGGCTTTAAGTGTCGAAATATAGCGCCCATCGTTTATCGCATCGAGCGCCATGATGTCGCCTGGCAGAAAGAAACGACTGACCACCGCCTTGTTATTCATTTCTACCTGAGCGGTGCAGTACCCCTCATGAATAACAAACAGCGACGCTGCCGGTTTTCCCTGTGAGGCGATGATATCGCCTGGCGCAAATCGTCTTCTTTTGTCGATCAACCCTCGTTCATTGTTACGGTCAATCGCGGTGCCTTTAGGACAGAGGGAACAGTGACGGGGAGGGAAAGGATTGCCGAGCGGCATGATGGAAATTCTACGTTCTCGCTTTTCCGGTTTCACGCAACAACTCCTGAGGCAAAGAGGGGGATTTTATCGCATCACCGCGCCGGGACAAGGGAATCGGCATCACTCCAGGAATTTTCATTGCGGGTCGTGATTATCTCACGCGCAAGGTTCGCCACGGATGAGGCCGCAATGGGCCGACGCCTTATGCGTCGGCTTTATCTTCACACACGTCCCGTTCCTCGCGCTTTCGCAGCATCAACGCCTCCAGTTCCATTCCGTTCACCGGCGGGGAAATAAGGTAGCCCTGAAAACGATCGATACCCAGCGCCTTCAGCATCCTGAACTTTTCGTCGCTGTCCACGCCTTCGGCAACGCAGCGGCTGCCGGTCAGCTTGCAGTAATAATGCAGACTTTTAATCAGCGCCAGCGCGTGGGGATCGTGCTGCATCTCGTTAACAATGCTCATATCCAGCTTGTATTCGTTAAAGCGGATCTGTCTGACCGGAAAAAACACGCTACCCTGCGAATAACAGTCGTCCAGCGCAATACGAAAACCGAGCCGCTGTAATTCTGCAATGTTGGCGGCGGCGTGAGCCTGTAACCGGAAATCGATGGTTTCAGCAAATTCCAGTACCAGCCTGTCGACATGTCGGGGCTGGCGCAACTGTTGACGTGCGGTTTCCAGCATGCGGGGAAGATGGATGTGACCGGCAATCGCTCGCGGTATGTTAATGGAGAAATAAAACGAGCCTGGATAGCGATTGATCTTCTGCACGGCCTCCTGCAGAACAAAGGCGGTGAGCACCAGCCAGGCATAGTCGGCCTGTATCTCTGGCAAAAATGCGCCGGGCTGGAGAATCGTCCCGTCGCGCCGCCAGCGCGAGAGGATCTCCATACCCTGTAGCCGCTGTTCGTCATCCACGATGGGCTGGAAAACCGGAAAAAGATCCCGGCAGTGGATTGCATGCACAAACTCACGCTCAAAAGCAGAGAGATCTTCGCCGTCTATTTTATTCTGCGCGGTCACCGGGTGACCGGGAAAATTCGCCGCCAGCTGCGGGTGATGTTCCGCCATCTTTTTCAGTCCTGAAGTTCTCTGGTTATAAAGGGTTTTTTGGCTCACGCCACGGTGCAGCGCCCGTTCCGCAATGTTGGCGCCGTGCAGTAAATCGAGAATGGTGATCAGTTCCGGTTTGCTGAGGCCGGCGGCGGGTTTATGGCGAATCAACGCCTCCTTTTCCGCCAGCGTCGGCAGGGGCGGATACGCCTGTAAAGCGTGACCGCGAAGCAGCGCCGCAATACAGCGGGCGGGCAGGTCGGACGAGGCGGCGCGCACTTCGGACAGCAACGCGCGGTCGGCGACAAGATGAAGAAGCGTGTGCCACAGCCAACCATTCGGACAGCGGCTGAGGATCAGCATCGGCAACGGCGTGGCGGCCTGATCCAGCAGAAGGGCCGCCTGTTGCAGCGTTGTGAGCAGCCAGAGAGGATCCTCCGGTAAAAACACCACTATCCGGCGTGCCGACGCCAGCGCCGGCAGCGGCGTCATCACCAATGTTTGCGGATGCAGACGCGTCAGATGCCCGCGCTCTGGCGTCATCATTCTCGCCACTCCCTCGGCAGCGAACGCGCAGGGCGACAGAACATAATCCTGTCGTAACCCGCCTGCGTTACTGATAAACAAACGTCACCCCAATGATTGACTGTACGTTGCCTGCCGTGACCTGTCCGCTGGTGCGTGCGTAGTTGGCGGTGAGACCGAGACTGACGGCGGAGGTGCTTACCGTACCTAAAGAGACCGTACTGTTGGCGGGCACGATGCTGCCGTTGCGGGTAAGCTGAACGCCTACTCCTTTCGCCGGCGTGGCCGAG
The DNA here is from genome assembly GCF_026719175.1 of Citrobacter sp. R4. Lineage (NCBI taxonomy): Bacteria > Pseudomonadati > Pseudomonadota > Gammaproteobacteria > Enterobacterales > Enterobacteriaceae > Citrobacter > Citrobacter sp. R4. Next base: position 361,046 of record NZ_JAPPSU010000002.1, on the reverse strand, counting down.
GCGGTATTGGTGAAGATCGAGTTTGCGGCATCCGCGGTGGCGCCGGAAAGGTAATACGCCAGATTCTGGCTTTGCGCGCAGTAGACCGTTAGCGGGATTGCTACAGAGCCGGGGTAGTCGGGTAGCGTCACCGTCACGTTGCGGGCCGAAACGTCGCAGCCGCCGGTGGGCACCACCACGTTGTTGTTGGCGTAGATGTTCCAGACAAACTGAAAGTCGTCGCTGTTTTTGTCGTTTCGCTGGCGAAGGATCAGCTTTGCGATAAGCGTACCCGCGCTGATCGCCACTCCGCCAGCGGAACTGATGGGCGTCAGGTAGAGAATGGTCGGCCACGGCTGATCGGTTTTCGAATTGTAGATGATCCGCGCGGTTTCGCTGGTGGTCGGGAACGGATAGCTGGTGCCATTATATTTGACGGTACCGGAAAAGCTCGACAAAACGCCGCCGTAGGCGGAACCCTGCTGAAGGGTCACATAGTCGGTCATGCTTTCCGGGTAGTCGTTATGACAAAAAATCTGCGTTGAAAGATCCACCACCAGGTTTTGCCCGACGTTGACGGCAGGCGCGAGATTGACATAGACGTTAGCACTGCCGCCGCCAATGGGGATGGTCGTTCCGTTGGCGGTTTTACAGGCGAAGGACCAGGCGTTGAGCGACCAGCCCAACAGCAGCAGGGTGGTAAGTAGGGCGAACACTTTTTTCATCAACTTTTTCTCCTGCTCAGGCATAGGTATAAGTCACGTTAATCACCGCCTGAATCGTCCCCTGGGTCGCACCGCCGTTCACCGAGAGCGCTCTAACCTGCAGGGGAAAACGGGCGGACTGCGAGGCGTCATCCACCTGTACTGATTTTGTTGCGCCGGTGTTCAGGGTATTGCCGCTGTCGTCCTGTAATTCGAGCTGGATATTGCTGGCGGTGCCCTGGTTTTTGTAATAGCCGGTGCTGTCAGCCGTACCGCTGAAGCTGGCGACCACGCGCGAGGTGCCAACCGGACAGTTGCTGAGATCGAGCGCCACACTGTGCCATGCTGAAGACGATCCGGCAGACACCAGGCTGAAGGTGTAAAGATCGCCAAGATCGACGGTGGCATTGACGGTAGAGACCGTGCAGGGCTTCGCCACCACCTTGCCGTTTACCGTGATGGTCACGTCGGCGGCGTGCGGCGTTGGGGAGACCGCCAGCAGTACCGTTAACAGCCAGCCGGATTGAAACCATTTCATCAGAGCCTCCGCTTACTGAAATTCGAGAGTAAATGTTGCTGTCGCGTTAACGTGTCCCGGCGTTACCGGCACGAGTGTCGCCATCAGACGGGCGTAAAAATTCAGCGTGTTAGGCTGTCCGGGCGTCAATGTGGTCCACGGAATAGCGGAGGAAGCGGCGTTGAGCGGCAGCGACGTCTGCTGGCCATTGAGGATCTGCACGCCCATTCCCGCCGCCGCTGACGCCCCGCTATCAAGCTTTAACAGGCTGGTGTTGTCGTTATCGGCGACGCCGACAAAGCCCACCTTCACCGCGGTTACTGAACTGCCGCAGGGGGACAGCACAATCCGAAATGGCACCAGCGGCGTCGTCGCGCCGACGCTGCTGAACTGCTTCGCGGCGTTATCCAGCAGGTCGACGGTGAAATCTTTTGATTCCCCCGCCACGGCGCAGGCGTTGTCTCTGACGTAGCCGCTGATGGTGATCGTGCTGTCAGCGGCCCGGGTGTTCGCGGCGACCAGCGAAAGCACCGCGACCAGCAGGTAAAAGCGTTTTTTCATCTTCATGTCCTTAACGGCATACCGCCGTGAGCTGGCTGAGCAACTGTTGCTGGCTTTCGGCGGGGAGACGGTAGTCCGCCGCACAACTGGCGTTCGCGCCGTCGCCCCATTTCACCCGCACGCGCCCCGCAAGCGGCATTCCGCTCAGATAAACCTGGCCGTTATCGGCAACGATGCTGCCGCTCTGGTTGCTTTCCGATGTCACCATTGCGCCAAAGGGAACCGGTTTGCCGTTGTGGATCAACGTCATCAGTAGCTTCATCCCGACATGGGCTTTAAATTCCGCACGGACAATCGCACCGTGTGTCGGCACGACGCTGACCACCGCGTCGTCAAGATCGACATTGTCCGCAAGGGTGTTGGTGTCCAGCGCGACGCGGTTTTCCCGGTATTCCGTGGCGTACGGCAGAACGGCATAACCGCGCCAGTCGGTGCGGACACCCGTCTGGTTTTCCACTTTCGCGCCTTCCGCGCCCGGCGCTTTCACCAGCACCACCGTGTCATTTAGCGGCTGGCTGAACGTCACGCCGTTGGCATGCGCCAGCACGCCGCCGCTCATGCCGTAGTAGAGCTGTTTAATGCCGTCGCTACGGCTATAGCCGACGTTGGCGTTGCCGTAGCCGCCGCGATAGCTCAACGCGGCATAGCCGCTGCCGCCGCTGTTGCCCTCGCCGCCGCCCGCGTAGCCGGTCTGCACGCTGTAGCTCAGGTTATTGTCTTCCAGTAGCGTGCCGTACAGCCCTGCGAGGTTGGTCATCCGACCGTTAAGATCGTCGGACATGCTGTAGCTGGCGCTGGCGTGGCGCCAGACGGATTTGCTGTCGGATCGCAGCCAGTGACTGAACGGGATGTTGACGTTGATGGCCAGCATCTGATCGCGTCCGTCCTGCCAGGCGTTTTTGGTCAGGCTGTAGCTCAGTGTCCAGTTGATGTCGTTAATGGCGGCGTTCAGTCCGGCCTGAAACTGTTCGTCGGCGCTGTCGTTGCCCCAGTAAGTCTGATGGCTGCCGCTCAGATAGAGCGTGGCGGTGCGGCCTAACTGCTGAGTGACACTGACCTGCACCTTGCCGCGCTTGTTATAGGCAAGGTTGTAGTAATCGGTGAACGTGGGCTTCACCTGAATCACGCCATCCTGGGTCTGCACGTCATAGCCGCTCATCCGCTTGTAGGTGGTGTCGGCAAAGCTGTAATACCCCTGCGTGGAATAGCGATAGCCCACCAACTGAATGTTGGTGCCGACATCGGTGAGCGACTTGTTATAGAGAAAACGGACCGACTGACCCTGATGTTTACTGTCATCGGGCAGGGTGGAATTGGCTTGTGTCACGTCAACCGACAGCGCGCCCAACTCTCCCATGTTTTTACCGACCCCGAGATTGAAGGCGCGATAGCGATCCGCCAGTTGGGTGCCGCCATACAGCGTCCAGCCAGCCGGAAGCCCGTGCAGCAGGGTGCTCTGAAAGAATTTAGGTTCTTCCTGCTGATCGTTACCGCTACGGTATTCCCCGGCGGTGAGGGCAAAACGGGTATGCCCTTCACGTTGCAGCACCGGAACCGACGAATAGGGCACGGTGAAATTCTGGCTGCTGCCATCGGCTTCTTTGATCGTGACCTGCAGATCGCCGCCGTTGCCTGCCGCGTAGAGATCGTTAATGGTGAACGGACCCGGCGGCACCGTGCTGTGGTAGATCTCATAACCGTTTTGTTTGACGGATACCTGCGCCGTCCCGCGGGCAATACCGTGGATCACCGGGGCAAACCCTTTTTGGCTGTCCGGCAGCATGTTGTCGTCAGAGGCCAACTGCGCGCCACGGAAGTTAATCCCGTCGAAAATATCGCCGTTGGTGTAGCTGTCGCCAAGCGTCAGTCGTGAACGTAAAGGCGTGATATCCCGCTCCAGCCAGGTGTTGACGTGCTGCCACCTGTTTTCATTACTGGATGCACTTCCGCCGCTGCTGTAGCTCCAGGTGGTGTTATCACGCAAACGCCAGGCGCCAAGATTCAGCCCGCTCTGCAAGTTCAGATACGCGTAATGACTGCTGCCGCCGACATCGTTTTCGACATTATTACCCGTAAAGTTGTAGTTCAGCAGCCCGGCGGTGATGCCGTTATCCCACATTTCCGGCGGGATATAACCGCGCGCCTGGCTTCCCATAAAGGCCTGAGGGATGGTCAGGTACAGCCGCTGTTGCCCCACGTCTAAACGGGCAGTGGCGTCTTTAATCATCCCGGTTAACGGCACGCAGGCGTCAGCCGCCAGCGTGTTGATGTCACTGACGGCTGCGGCGTTCAACCCCATACTGACAAGCTGGCCGCGCGTCAGGCATGGCGCTAACCCATGACCATTTTCGCTGGCATTGAAGGTGACATCGCGGGTGGTCATATACCCATTGTTAAGGTAAATATCCACGCGATACGTGCCCGGCGGCAGTTCCTGCCCCTTTTCGAAGCCGGAAAGATCCGCCACGGCCGCAGGGTCGTCCGCCAGAAAACGCGGGTTAAAATAAAGCTCCGCTTGCGCGGAAAATGAGTGCGAGGCAAGCAAAAGGGCAAAGGGGAGCAGCGCCTGTGCGCCAGCCAAACGCGTGGCGTCATACCGCCTACGCCGGGACCCCAAACGTTCGAGTCCAAATTTCAGATATGACATAGTCCCTCCGGTCCGAAATCGCCCGGCTGTCAGTTCTTTTTTTGTTCAGGGGATCTCGCTGGTTTCCCCGTTCGTTATTGCATTGCGCCTGTCATACGCGGCGTCAGCGCGCCATAATCATTTATGGTCTTGTAAGTAATCTCGCGACCTGCATCGGCCGGTAATTTCACCTGGGCTTCGCCCATCGGCGGGACCAGCGCGTTTTCCAGCACCCTGGTGCCGGCATTGAGTTCGGTGACCGTCAGGTAATAAGGCGTCGGGTTAATCAGCGTTAGCGTGCCCGGCGCGCGGCGAAATCGCAGCTTTGCTGGCGCCTCATCCGGCGACATCGCCAGTTTGGCTGGACGGTAATAGAGCTTGATGCGGCTAATGATCGCCAGTTGCAGGGTGTTCTCGCTGAGCTTCGACTTGTCCATCGACGGAATCGCTTTTACGTTCATCCAGAACAGGCTTTCCCGGTCTTGCGGCAACTGATTATTGGTCGCGTCAAGAATGCGTAAGGTGTTCTCTTTCTTTCCCTGCATGGCAAACAGCGGCGGCGTGACCACAAAGCGTCCGTCCTTCGCGCCGTCGGCGTTTTCCACCCACGACTGGATCAGATACGTGCTGCTGTCGTCATTGTTGGTGACGGCGAGCTGAACCTGTTTCTGGCCCGCCGGATAAATCACCCGGGTCGCGCCCAGCGCCACGCCTGCGTCAGCCTGAGAAGACACGCCCAGGGTGGCGACCAGCAGTAACCCGGCCAGCAGGCCGCGCGTCATAGCCCATGTTTTGTTCATGTTTACCCTTGTTATACTCACCGTCGTTTCCTGTATTCCGTTTCTCTGCGGGTTAATTACTGGTAGGTCAAAGAGAACCAGGCCTGGGCATTCGCGGCCCCCCCGGTTACCTGGCGTCCGGTTGAACGATACTTCGCGATGAAATGCAGCGTCGTTGGCCCGGAATAAAGTCGTGTCCAGCTCAGCGGCGGACTGTTAAGCGGCACCAGACTGCCGTCTTTATCGAATAACGCGATGCCGATCCCGGTCGCGATCCCGGGTCCTTCACCCACGGAGAGCACGTCGGGATTTTTACCATCGGCTACGCCATGAAACGCCACGCCGACACGTTGGCTTACCGAAGTGCTGCAATCCTGAAGATGAATATCAAAAGGCACCGGGTCCGTATCTTCACCTGGCGCATGAAACCGATTACTGCTGATTTGTCCCATCTGTACCGTCATCTGCCTGTCGCCTGCCTCGACGCGGCAGGATTCGGCGATAATGACCCCCTGAAAACGTAAGTTCCCGCCGGGTAACGTCACATTCCATTTGTTCCCGGCCAGCGCGCAAACGGGAAACAGAAGGATCAGCAGACCAGATTTCATCCATTGCATCGTTATCACCTCAGTCCTGTTGCGGATAACGGGCCGTCCTGGCCCTGAATGCGTCCCTGTCAGAGGGATTATTCGTACTGAACTTTGAAGGTTGCGTCGGCGTTTGCGATACCGGCAGTCGCAGCGCCTGTCGCGTAGTAACGCGCCTGGAACGGGATGTTGGTCGGGCCGTCATTCAGGGCTGTCGCCGCGCTAAAGGTTGCGCCGTCCAGCGCCAGCGGGGTGCCCTGGCTGTCGAGGATCTGCACGCCTACGTTGGTTGCGCTACCGGCTGCGGAGTTTTGCAGCGCCAGTACGGTGGTGTTGGTGGCGTCAACCGCTGCGCCAGAGAACGCAACAGACGCTTTGGTGGCGACGCTGGTATCACAATCAACCAACTGAATGTTGAAGCCCACTGCGGAACTGGTGCTCCCCGCCGTCGCCAGTTTTGCTGAACGCACCTGGCCCAGACGAACGGTTTGATCGACAGATCCGGCATCAACGGCGCAGGCTGCGTTAACGACTTCCCCTTTAAAATGTACTGTACCGCCGTTCACCGTGGTGGTATCGGCCAGAGCCGCCGCGGAGGTCAGGGACAGTGCTGACATAGCAACGATTGCCAGTGTTTTAATTTTCATGTTGTTTTCCTTTAAACAAAATCGATGTAACGAACCGAAATGGGCAGTCGTTGTGCCTTCCAGGCATTCCCTATTTCAGCCGAATGGTGCGACTGCCGGTTCTGCACAGTTTTTGCCCAATTTATGAGACAATTGGGGCCATTTTGACTCATCGGGATAAATGGCTTTTGGATGGTTTTTTTGTGGTGTTTTTTAATTTTTTGTATTGGTGTTTGATGTATTTGAAGTGTAAAAAACTGATATTTTAATTTGTTCAGCAAGCGCGAACAGGAAAGGCGTGGGAAGACAAATCGGTGAGAAGCCATCCGTCGGGGAAGAATGTTGTGAAAAAAGACTTAATATAATGATTGGTTAATCAATGAGATAACATTGAATTTGAGATAAATCTTAACTTGTTAGTTGCAATGCTTAACTAAATTTTTTTATGATATAAACAGTTTGGCCCCAATTGACCTGTTCGGTCTAGACTTTTCTGTTCCTTTTCAATGATTTAGCTTATTTCTTTTTCCCTTGTGAAATTTCGTCTATCAGATTGTTTCTCTCCCATAATCCGGCAAAACGCGCGGCATTACTGGCGGTATAACGCACGGTATGGCGAATATTGCGATGGCCGAGATAGTCCTGAATAAGTCGCGTGTCCGTCCCCCTTTCGGCAAGTTCATAACCGCAGGCGTGGCGGAGCATATGGGGATGGGTATGGGTGACGGTACCGGCATCAATTCCGGCCGCGCGAATGATGCGATACGCCTGCTGACGCGACAGTGGTGTACCCCGGCGGGAAATGAACACCGCGTCGGTGCGGCCTGCCCCACGCCAGTTCGCGCGCTGTTGGCTCCAGCGTTCGACGGCTTCGCGTTCATCAAAGCGCAGCGGGTGAATGGTTGAAAAACCATTCTTCAGCCGTCGGATATTAATACGCCCCTCATGAAGATCGAGGTCGCGGTAATGCAGGTCGAGGAGTTCACTGATCCGCATCCCGTGACGGAATGCCAGCAGAATAAGGCAATAATCCCGTTCTCCGGTCGGACCGTGACGAGCGGCCTGCATCATCGCCTGAACTTCTTTGCCGGTAAGATAACGACGTCGATTCACAATACATTACTCCTGAATGGGTTTCTGCTAATGAACACCTGTAAAAAACCATGACGATTAAAAAATAATCGACGATGTTAAAGGCGTATTATATGCGGGGAAATAATCACAAAATGGTGATTACATTACTTTTACACATGAGGAAATCATTGCCACATGATAAATCTTATTTTTATTTATTTTAAGGATTACCACAACCGAACCCGAAGGCGTTAATGTCAGGTGGTTAAAAATAAAAGGAAAATAGTTCGCGTTGCCGATATTTTCAGCGAAAGAAGATAAGCTGAATGGTTTAACCTTGGGATTAATAAAAATCTGATATCCAGAGTGATTACAAGGATATAATAAGTATCGCAATTATTAATTACATGAACATGCCTGAACGATAATCATAATTAACATAGGGTTAATGTTGATTAAACTTCGGTAAGCAGAAGGTTATTTTTTAACACCATCCATGGCGTTAGCTTTATCAGAGTGAAAGAGCGTTACGTTGTTTAAGTTTTGTGTCGTCCCAAATACCATAAAAACGCCCGGCGTTGCTGGCGGTGTACCAGACGGTGTGGCGGATGTTACGGTGGCCGAGGTAGTCCTGGATCAGGCGGGTGTCGATTCCCATATTGGCTAAGGCGAAGCCGCAGGAGTGGCGAAGCATATGCGGATGGATTTCCAGCGGCAGTCCGGCGTTATCGCCAGATGCGGAAATGATTTGATAAAATTGCTGGCGAGAAAGCGGGTTTCCTTTTCGTGATAAAAATAACCATTCGCTGTCGGAGTGCGGATACGTTCCGCGAATATCCAGCCAGTTTTTCAGCGCCTGGATTTCTTCACCTAATAAAGGATGGGTGGTAGAGAAACCCTTTTTCAGTCGATGGATATAAATACACTTTGATTTGATATCAATGTCTGAAATTTGCAGACGGCAGATTTCGCTGGCACGAAACCCGTGGATAAAACACAGTAGTGTCAGGCAGTAATTGCGGGCAGCGTGAGGTCCGGTATTGGCTGCTTTGAGAAGCGACTCTATTTCATTCTGAGTCAGGAAGTTCCTTTTTTTGTTATCGGCGCTGTTTTTCATTAGGTTCCCTTTTTTTTGCAGGCATGCAACTGTTCTGCTCATCACCATCAATCCAATGGCTCTTCCGGTTTTACTCGTTATTTATAGGCACTTTGTCGGGGGTAAAAATCGCCTGGCCCCTGCTGCGCTGAACCGGATAGTTAAAACGGCGGTTGTTCGTTAGGTCATGACGTATTGCCATTCCCTGGGGAAAGCCTCCTCGGACATCTCGCGGTGTAGTGATGTTTAAGACTGAAAAAAAACGGTTTTCCGGGTGGTTTCCACGTCCTGTTCATTCTTACTCCTCTGGATGATGAACTCAGAAGCCCCTGTGGTTGATATAAACACACCAACCGCGCCAAATGTATTGGCCTTTAATCGGCATACGCAACGACCACGTTTTTCGTGGGCGGAGATCCCGACAACCAGGCAAATAGGGTGCAAGTGACTTCAGTGAATACGAAGAACATTATGGCAGCCTGGCTAGCATTCACTGCAATACTACAACAATGATTAAACCATACTGCAAAAAACAGCCTGAGAATAGTCATAATAAGCACAAGCGGGGGTATTGGCGCAAAAATCATATTTTATCATGACCAGGATGATTCCCGCTTAACGCTAAAAAGTTACCGGCTAAACGTGTATTCTTCACCGTCGACAGGGATAAGTTACCCACCATTTCTTGCAGGTTATTTAATCAGGATGTTTGTAATAGCCTATTTTCATTCAAAAAAGTTGTTGGCGTGCGTAACGATTCACCAGGCTGCTTTGTTTGGGGAAATTTTGCGCAGTGGGTATATTTACCCTAACGCAAAGCGCCAGCACAATATAGGTTGTCAGGATGAAGAAATACTTTGCAACAAAAAGGCACCAGGCGAGTAAATAATAACGCAGGCAACTAATATCGTAGTGAAACTGACTTTACCGGGTACGATCTGACCGCAACATCGCGAGCGTCATATCGGGTGATACATTGCTCTGCTACACCTCTTTATCAGTACTTACTGGAACGCTACCCGCAGGTTAAGGCTGTCATACCCTGGGCGAACGCAATACAGATAATGCGTATTAGGATTAATCCTAATTTTGAGTATGGCATTACGTTATTGCGCAATTTTTCAGCATGAAGATGATCAGATATAGGGCTATTTGTTGCAACTATGTTTACTTATGCTGATGGTATTGTTCTTACTGATACAGCAAGAAAAAATATTAACAAAAATATTAATGCTGACTTTTATTTTTCCTTAGTTTGCTAAATTTTATTTTATTGCGTTTTGTATCAATGCAAAATAATATTTATTTAATCTTAAGTGGGGCTTACCACTGTCTCTATATTAGCGGCAATGTTAATGCATTGTCAGGCTACTGCAATACCTTATACCTCGTATTATCACGAACGGATTGTGAATATTATTAGCAGGACAACGCGAAGGGAGGAATACCGGATATTTAGTGTTCGGTGAAAGTAAACATTAATTATATGTGACAAAAGAGCAAGATAATGAAAAAGACTATTCAAGCAACTGCCGTGTTGGTCAGTGTATTCCTCTCTGGCGCAGCCAGCGCCGCAGGAAGTGTACCGACTTTTAAGGGAGCCGGTGGCAATATTGAATTTACCGGTGAGATTGTTGACAGCTCGTGCAATGTCACCTCGACCTCAAAAAATCTGCATGTCGATCTGGGCCATTGGGCGAAAAGCTATTTCACCAGCGTGGGTGATGAGACGACAAAAAAACCGTTCAGCATCAATGTGGATAATTGCCCGGCATCCGTAACCTCGGTGGCAGTATTATTTGACGGGCAAAAAGATAAAACGGATCCCACGCTGTTGGAAGTGGCCGCCGGTTCTGCAGGAGGCACTGCGGCAACCGGCGTTGCGATAAAACTGTATAACGCCAGTAATGCATCGCAAATTCAGTTGGGTCAGTTATCGGAAGCCGTGGCGCCGGTCAGTGCAAAAGCTCAGCTGGATTTCCTGGCGGATTATCGGGCCACCACGACCACGGTGACCGCCGGTCCCGCAAACGCGACGGCGACGTTTCTGATGGTCTACAACTGATTCCCGTTTGGGCAGGCGTAATGCCTGCCCGGTCAGCGTTCCTGTTCTCTTTTTCCTGATGGTTATTCGCAATGAAACACATTCTTGCCGCTCTGTCGGCATCTTTATTACTGCTTAGCATAACGGCTCAGGCTGGCATCGTGATGGGAGGAACCCGCGTAATTTATCAGGAAGGGAAGCGGGAGGCGTCGATGACGGTAACCAATGCCGATACGCAAACACCGTATCTGGTGCAATCCTTTGTCGATAATGTCGCTGAGGGCGACCCGCGTCCGGTGCCGTTTGTGGTAACGCCGCCGCTGTTTCGGCTTGAGCCTGAGCAGCAGAACGTGCTGCGTATTACTTTTACCGGCGGCGAACTGCCTGCCGATCGGGAATCCGTCTTCTGGTTGAGTATCAAAAGCATTGCGCCGTCGCAAAAAGATGACGTCAATAAGTTGCAGATTAACGTCAAATCCCGTTTCAAACTCTTTTATCGCCCTGCCGGGCTGAAAGGAGAGGCTAACCAGGCCTGGCAAACGTTGACGTTTAGCCAGAACGGAAACCAGTTAGCGGCCACGAATCCCACGCCGTATTACGTCTCTTTTTTCTCTCTGTCGGTGGGCGGGTACGACATTTCTCAGCCGGGAATGATGGCGCCTTTCAGTACCCGGACGTGGAACGTTAACAACCACGGAACGGTGAAATGGCGTGCGATCAACGATTTTGGCGGCGTGACCGACTATGCGCAGCAGTGACGCTAACAACGAACGATGCCGGGCGACAGCACCGTGAAAGAACGCATTTATTCTGCCTCCTGTAACCGGTCTGGCCTGCTGTTGGCCACGCTGCCGACGGTGATCATACTGTTGTTGCATCAGCGGCTGGCCTGGGCCGATGATTATTTTGATCCGGCCGCGCTGGAGTTAAGCGATCCGCAGCAAAAAATGGCGGATCTGCATTACTTTGCCAAAGCGGGGGGACAGCAACCGGGAACGTATCCTGTCGGCATCTGGGTCAACGACCAGCAGATCGCGCAGGAGAACATCACCTTTGTCGAGGATAACGGGACGCTGAGGCCAGTCCTTACTGCCGCACAGCTGGAGGAATACGGTGTTAACGTTAGCGCGTTTTCCGCTTTCGACCGACTGCGTGAAGGGGAGACTTTTACCCGCATAGAACAGTTCATTCCCGATGCCAGCAGCCGGTTTGAGTTCTCGACCCAGCGCCTTAACCTCAGTATTCCGCAAGCGGCGATGAAGATCATGAGCCGGGGCTACGTTGATCCCGCCCGTTGGGATGACGGGATCCCGGCCGCGTTTGTGGATTACACCTTCAACGGTTCGCAAACCCGTCAATCCGACGCTGATGGACGTTCCAGCTATCTGAATTTACGCAGTGGCGTGAATCTTGGCGCGTGGCGGTTGCGCAATATTTCGTCAATGCAGTATGACAAAACTCGCCGCTGGGACGCGCAGAGCACCTGGCTGCAGCGGGATATTCGTTCGCTGAAAAGCCAATTGCGCATGGGGGATACTTACACCAGCGGCGAGGTATTTGACAGCGTACCGTTTCGTGGGGTGCAACTGATGTCGAAAGACGACATGCAGCCGGACAGCATGAGCGGTTTTGCTCCGGTGATTCGCGGCGTCGCGCACAGTAACGCGAAAGTAACCCTTTCCCAGCACGGCTATGTGATTTACGAAACCTACGTCTCGCCGGGCGCGTTCGCCATAAAAGATCTCTATCCCACCGCGCAAAGCGGCGATCTGGAGATCAACGTTAAAGAGAGCAACGGTACTGAGCGCCGCTGGACGCAGCCGTTCGCGGCGGTGCCGTTTATGCTGCGCGAGGGGTTAACGACGTACAGCCTCAGCGCAGGGCGGTATCATGCCAGCGGCGATGACAGCCGTTCCCCTCTGTTTATGCAGGGCACGCTTTTTTACGGTCTGCCGGATGAGTTGACGCTGTATGGCGGGACGCAACTGGCGGAGGATTATCATGCGGTTGCCCTTGGCGCCGGTCATGGGTTAGGCATTTTGGGCGCGTTGGGCGCGGATACCACCTGGGCGGCTACCGCAACGCCGTCCGGAACACGTTACGCTGGTTATTCGGTACGTGCGCAGTACCAGAAGAATTTCACCGGCACTGGCACCTCTTTCAGTCTCGCCAACTATCGTTACTCTTCCAGCGGCTTTTATGATCTGAGCGAGGCGGTGACGCTGGAGCGACGCGACGGACCGCGTTGGAACAAGCGCAGTCGCGAGGAAATCACCCTTAACCAGACTCTGGGCGAGGTGGGGAGTCTTTCCCTTTCTGCCTATGCCCAGGCGTACTGGCACAGCGACCAGCGTGAGCAAACAATGCATGCTGGCTATTACAGCGCCTGGAAAAGCATTTCCTGGAGTCTGGGGTATTTTTACACCCGGTCGGCAGGGCATCAGGAGGCTGATCGTTCGTGGTCATTCAACATGACTATTCCGTTGGGCGGCGCGTTGTCCGACAACGCTGTTAGTTACAACACCGCGACGGATAATCACGGCGACACTTCGCACCAGTTGGCGATGTATGGTTCGGTACCAGGACAGGCGAATCTGAATTACGCCTTGCAACAGGGATACGCCAACCAGGGGCAAGGGAACAACAGCAGCGCCTCGCTGGAATACCACGGTGGCTACGCCACCACGCAAATAGGCTATCGTCGCGATCCTGACAGCAGCCAGCTTACCTGGGGCGCCTCGGGGTCTGTTATCGCTCATCCCCATGGCATTACCCTGGGCCAGAATGTCGGTGACAGCTTCGCCATCGTTCGGGCGCCGGGGGCGACGAACGTTGCGATTCAGAACGGCAATAACGTTCATACCGACTGGCGCGGGTATGCTGTGGTGCCCACGCTGACGCCCTATCACAAAAACGTGATCACGCTCGATTCGGCGTCGTTGTCAGACGATGCCGACGTGGAAATTGAAGGGGCGACGGTGATCCCCGGCGGCGGCGCGGTAGTTGAAGCCCGTTATCAAACCCATATTGGCCATCGCGTACTGTTTACGTTACATCACGGTCGGCATTCGCTGCCGTTTGGCGCCAGCGCACAGGTTCAGGGTGATGAAGGGGCGATGAGCGGTATCGTCGCTGAACGCGGCCAGGTTTATCTGAGCGGCGTTCCCAGCGACGGCGTTCTGGAAGCGCGATGGGATGAGGGCGGCGTGGCGCGTCGCTGCGTGCTGCATTTTCATATTGACGAGTCGCAAGCGCATAAAACGGTCAAGACTATCTCTGGCCCCTGTCTCTGAATTACGAGGACGTTGTCATGTCAGTTATTATTCGCATCATCACCGGACTGTTGCTGCTGGCGGGAACAATCAGCCAAAACGCATGGGCGGAAACTTGCCAGGCCAGTACCCGTCAGATGACGATTAACTTTAATAATATTCGTTACTTACCGGCGTTAGGCACCCATATGCAAATGAGCGCCACGATGCAGGCTAACGGCGGCGGTATTCACTTCACCTGCGACCAGCAAAATGCGGCATCGTCTTTGAAGAAGATTGTGTATAACCAGAAGGGACAAAGCATTGCCACGATCAACGGACATGAGGTGTTCAGCGCCTCGCTGCCAGGTATTGGTTATTCATTAAGTTTTCAGTGCGGCGGCGGGCCGCAAACCTTTATTACCGCCGGTTCGTCGACGGTGGTCTGCGACAGCGCAACGCTGCCGGCCATGCTGTCGGCGCGTGAGATCACCGTCACCCCGTTCGTCACGTTTTATAAAACGGGCGATATTCAACTGGTGAGTAATAACCACGCCTCCTCCGGCGCGTTGCCGGGGGTGGGCACTCTGACGCTGAGTGACAACGGTGGTGGCAACGGGACGCTGTCCACGCATGACGTGAGCCTCGATCTGGCGGCGATGAACGTGGACATCGGCAACAGCGGCAGCTGTCGCGTCGCGACCGGCAGTATCAAGGTCAACCTGGGGAAAGTGAAGCGGACGGATTTCACCGGCGAAGGGACGACGGGCGGAACGCCGACGGCGTTTTCCATCCCTGTTTACTGCACTGCGCCTGTTGAACTGCGGATCGGCTTTTTTGGTACGCCAGCGGTAAGCGGCAGCCGCGACGCGCTGGCGGTTGTCCGTACGTCGGGCGGCGCGGAGGGGGTGGGGGTCAGACTCAGCTATGGTAATAACGGTGCTGGCGCTCCGGCTGCCGGTACGCGGGTGACGCTCAACGACGCGGTGTCGCCGATCGTGAAGCATATGACGGCCTCCAGCGCATCGGCGGCGACGCCGGTGAATTTTATCGCCCAGTATGTTCAGACCGGCGCAACGGTGACGGCGGGTTCGGCAAATAGCAGCGCAACCTTCGTGCTGGACTACAACTGAGACGACTGGTTAAAGATGATAAGCCGTGATGGTGCGCACCGTTCCCGTCAGGGTGTCAAACACCTCCACGTCTGTTGTCTGAATGGGCATACCGGACGCGCGCAGGCGCTGAATATCGGCGGCGATACGCTGGATGCCCAGCCAGAAAAGTCCGTCGAGCGCGTTTACCGCCAGTCCGCTTTCCAGCGCCAGACGCAGACGATCTTCAGGCTGTTTTGTCTCGCTGGCCACCTGCTGATAGGGCGCGGTAGTAAGGGTTTGATCGTCCATACGGCGAATGCGGGAGGATAAGCGGTAGCGAAACGCGTCCGGGACGCGACTGAGATCGGCGCTGATGCTATAGACCTGCCCGCGACGCTTTTCATTGATCAGCACGCTTTTCTGGGTAAGCGAGAATTCTTTACGCAGCTTATCGATGAGCTGTGGTGTGCGGGTGAGCAATAAACGAAAGGGCAGTTCGAAGCTGGTGACGTAATCGACATTGAGCAACGCAATCCGGAGCCGTTCTTCAACGCCCGCCTGCTCCTGCTGACACTCTGCCAGAACGTCCTTCCACTGGCTGGCAATACGCGGCGATTCATTGATCTCGGTGAATTGATATTTCTCAATCAGATAATCGATACGCCTGGCCATGTTGCTTTCCTTCCTGTTCGCTACGCATCTCCCCGTGTGGCACAACATAGCATAGAGAAAGCCGCAGAATACAGCGACAAGTCCAGCAAAACGTGTTTAAGAACGCTTAAAAAAATTATTTTATTAATGATTTTTCAATCGGTTAGTTATATCACGCCAGTTAAGACTATTTAATTACGTTATCTGTGGTCCTCCGCATACAATTTGACCATGTCTCGCTAAAGGTGAATTTAACAAGGCAAAAAACTATTTTAATAATGAATTATTAATACGGCAATAAAACTATGGCTATATATATCATAAGCAACGATAATTACTTGCAGGAAGGAATCGTCTTATTAGCAAAAGATGCAGACATGGACATCATGATAGAGACCATACATCATTTGCCTGTTGACCAATTGACGTTTGACGATACGGTTATTTTACATCTACATCTGAATAATAAATGTTGTGCAAAGGATATTCCTCGGCTGAACAAGACATGCAAGCTTATGATTATTCAAAACGCGCAAAAAAATGCCTTAATTTGTGACGCGGATATGATCATCAACGCCAGAGAGTCGCTTTCGGCCCTGATGATGGCGATAACGCGCCTGGTGAACATGAAGAAAAGTAAAGCCATTAAAAATCATCTGCTTAACCGGGTAGAGAAGATTATCATTCGTGAGTCGCTGGAAGGAAAAGATATCAATCTGATCGCCAAATCGCTCTCGCTACCGCCTAAGCGGGTATATACCTATCGCAATATCGCCTGTAAAAAACTTGGCGGTAATAAAATTCACGATCTGTTATTAATCAAAGAAAATCTATTGGAAGAAGGTTTTTTGTTTTAATGGCGTCAGCCCTGTGTACAACAGGGCTGTGCCTGAGTGAGGCTATCGCGCGCAATAAAAGAGCGGGCGCTGACCAATGGTGAACAAAAAGCCATGAACGCCCTGGTTGAGAATGGAGTAGCTCACGTTTTTGTCCGGATAGACGTAAAAATCAGGCAGAATATCGGCCAGGAGTTCATCCGGTAAGGTTTCAATAATTTCAAATTTATTGATTCGGGTTGAGTGGAGGTGATACGAATCCTGGTTTTCATTCCAGTCGTATGCAACATCCCGGCGGATCCGGCCTTTGAGCTTACCGTCTTCTAAATAGGTTCCGCTGACCGCCACAATGCCATTTTTGTTGTCCAGCGAATACATATAGTTCAGCGTAATGTTCGCGCGGACGTTGTTATAAAATACCACCACAGAGGCAGAACATTCTTGTTTATTGTGATATCTGTACATAAACACGTTATATAACGCGCCGACGAGCATTCCGGCAGCTAAAAACACCGCGCTGATCGTTATTATTGTTTTTTTATTCACTTTCGACTCCTCGGAAAGAGAGAGTGATGCAACCTGCTACCGGAGATTTTACGTACTCCTTCCGGCAGACAAAGACCGACAGACCGGGGGAGGTTTTGGATACCGGGAAGTAAACCCAGGGGAACTTTTTGCAGTCGAGCCCTGAACTCAGGATCAGGGACTTAAATCGTGCATAATTGCTTTTATTGTCGTGGCTGTCGTCTTTGGTATAGAAACGGCAGCCCTGAACCTGCTCGACGAAAGCATAATCTTTAAAAAACGGTTTTGTGTCGGTCACATGCCAGAAAAAATGCACGCCGACCGCGCCAATGAGAAACGCTGCGGCGATGAGCAAAATGCTGGCGACGCGCGGCAATCTGGCTGTTTCTTTGGCCTGTACCGCGGGTGCGGATGCGGGTTCTGGCTCGTACGGCGCAACAGCTTCCGTTTTATCGTCAACGTCCAGTTCGTCTTCGCCTGCCAGCGTATCCACGGGCGCTTCTGCCATTTGATTCGCCGCGATGCGGGTGATTTTTACGCTTTTATCAATTTGAAAACCTTTACGCGGCACCGTGGCGACCAGAATACGATCTGTTTCCCCGACGGCGCGCAGGCCGCGACGAACGATAGAGATATTCTGGTAAAGGGTGTTCGCCGGAACCAGCATACCTTCATCTTCCCATACCTTCTTGAAGAACTCCTGCTGGGTAACCACGTCCGGAGACGCTTCGAGCAGCAAAAGCAGACAACGACTGGCGGGCGTTGTCAAAACCACGTTAAGTTCAGGATTTGACACTGAAATTAACTTTTTACTGTCGGGTCTGAATTCAATATTATCGTTGATTATCCAGTACATATATGTTCACGATGGGGGAAGTTAGACAGAAAGATACTTAAGTGTAGATAAAGTCTGAACATAGTATTACATATAAAATATGCGAATACAGTAGTAGGTATCATTTATGAAACTAATGTTTTTATCGCTGTTATTTACATATGTCTCTATTATATAAAGCAATTTATTAACATATGGGATATCCTTTCGTTTATACACATCCATTTCCCATCAGATTATCAACTGCATTTTCTTGACGGAATTGAAATTCTGTTTTAACCACGCGATTTAAGACAAGTTAAAAGGCAGCCAGCGAAGCCTGGGTTTAAAACAGGAATATTGATGAGTTTTTTTGATTGATTTTTGCCTTTTATGGCGAGTTTTTTGAATGAGTTGCCCGGGGGAGGCGGTCAAAATTAATCCGCCAGGGGAAAATTTCTTAATTCCCCTGAAATGTCAAATAAAGCATCTTAAATAATCTTATATTTAGATTTTTGTCTGGAAGGTGCTGTCTGTGGTGAGGACTTACTCATTCGAAAATTAGAGAGCAAGTAAGGCTATTTCGGCGCTATGCTTAGCAATAAGACGAATAACGAGGCAATGTCATGGATAAAGATCTTCAAGATGCGGGTTACCGTGTCTACACCGGCGAGAAAATTGATGTCTATTTTAATACGGCCCTCTGCCAACACTCGGGAAATTGCGTCCGCGGCAATAGCAGGCTTTTTAACCTGAAGCGTAAGCCGTGGATTATGCCTGACGAGGTGGATGTCCAGATCGTGACGCAGGTTATCGACACCTGTCCAAGCGGCGCGCTGCAATATCGCCATAAGTAGGGGGAAAGATGGAAATAATTGAGGGTCACAATAAATTTTATGTTAATGATGCGCAGGGTAACCAGGTCGCCGAAATTGTCTTTGTGCCGACTGGAGAGCATTTAAGCATTATCGAACACACCGATGTGGATGCCAGCCTGAAAGGGCAGGGCGTCGGGAAACAGTTGGTGGCAAAAGTCGTGGAGAAAATGCGCCGTGAGAACCGTAAGGTGATCCCACTTTGCCCGTTTGCGAAGCACGAGTTTGATAAGACGCGGGAGTATGACGATATACGCGCATGAGAGGGGCGCGGTTACGCAGTGATGGCAGGGCGCGTAACGGGCTAACCCGACCGGGGAGGTCTGTGCTACGGTGTTATCGTCGCGGGCTGCGTGTAGTTCCAGTGGTTACCCGCGTCGTTAATGATGTCATATGCCACAGGAGTACACGGGGGATTGCGCCCTGCGAGCGGAAGCGTCAGCGACGATCGCGGCGTTTGTTTTCTGAAAATTTTAATGAGCACCAGGCATGCGCTGATGCTCGTGTACAACGGTCAGGCCGTCTGGATAACGCCAAAATAGCCGTGGATCCCCATATACAGCCCGACCAGCGCTATCAGCGCGCTGGAAAAATAAGGCGCTTTTCTCACCAGCGTACCCATTCCGCTCCAGCGCTTGGCTACCTGATGGACGCTAATCGCAGCCCCTACGCCCACTGTTACCAGGGTTAAGGCCAGCCCAAGGCTAAAACTGAGTACCAGCGTCGCGCCGAGCGTAAATGCCTTAAGCTGAATACAAATCAGCAGAACGGTAATAGCCGCCGGACAAGGAATAAGCCCGCCGGTCAGACCAAACAGGATGATCTGCCCATTGCCGACGCTTTTGCCGTGAAAGCGTCGCTCAATGTCTCGGGCATGGGCTCGTTCATGGGCATCCTGGTATTCCTTCGACCCTGCCGTTAACCCTTCCAGCCCGGCGTGATCGTGATGATGGTCGTGATCGTGATGATGGTCGTGATCGTGATGATGGTCGTGATCATGTTGATGGTCATGATGATGGCGATCGTCAGCGTGCTGCATGTCGGCTAACCAACTGCGTTCACCGGACCACGTCCGCCAGAACATCCAGCCCGCGGTTGATAAAATGATGGCCGAGGAAATTAACTGAAGCCAGGGTTCAACGGCGGACGCGGTGAACGCTTTGCTGAGAGTCATGCCGCCGAGGGCAATAAGCCAGACGACCGCCGTGTGGGAAACCGTTGCCGCCAGTCCCAGCATGATGGCCTGTTTGACGGTTCCTTTAATGGCGACAATAAATGCCGCCATCATCGTTTTGGAGTGTCCCGGCTCCAGCCCGTGCAAAATGCCGAGGAGTATGGCGCTGGGAATAAAAAACCATGCGTTGCCTTGCTGAAGAAGCGTTGTGAATTCACCCATGATAATGATTCTTGGTTGACTGTTTTCGACGAATTCTACTCCCCCCCAGTACCAAATACTACCCCCCAGTAAATGCGTAATGCTATAATCTTCCTTGTTTTATGTTAAGGAGGTGTTGCTATGTCGCACACTATTCGTGATAAACAAAAGCTAAAAGCCCGTACCAGTAAAATCCAGGGGCAGGTGGTTGCGCTGAAGAAAATGCTTGATGAGCCGCACGAATGCGCTGCCGTACTCCAGCAGATTGCCGCAATTCGCGGGGCGGTAAATGGTTTAATGCGGGAAGTGATTAAAGGTCATCTCACAGAGCATATTGTGCATCAAAGCGAAGAAGAAAAGCGTGAGGCGGATCTGGACGTGATCCTCAAAGTACTGGACTCTTATATAAAATAGCCGGGAATCCCGTCCCGGCCCGTCATTCAGCCAAACACCGTGTGCTGATTTCGCTGAACAATATAACGTTCAATATGTTTATAGCCGCTGATCGTTTCCAGTGCCTGAAGCAGACAGATAACGCCTTTCGCATCGGCGTGTTGCCGCAGCGCTTCTTCGCAGAGGCGCCGGACCGAGGGCGGAAATGTCAGTTGCTGCAGCGCAGCCGTCAGTTCCTGATAAGCCCGTTCGCCATCCCCCCCATAAAGAAAAATAAGTACCGTGCTCAGCGCGCGCGTTTCTTCTTCGTAATAACTCACTGGTGACTCCCGTCCATTTTCTTCCCTGAGCCTGGACTCAATTACGTCTGTGCAAAGGTCCCGTTGTGCAATCACTCTCTTTCATCAGTACAGAATAGACATTTTTGTCTTCTGAAACGGAATGAGAGTGGATAAACAATGCGTTGATCCGTCCACCCATGCGTTTTTCGATGCGCTGTTTGTAGGCATATACGCTGCGAATATCCATATCAAGCGCCTGGGAAATCTGATGCGGCGTACTGCCCGCGACCATATGGCCCAGGATGGTGAATTCCATCTGCGTCAGGGTATTACCCTTAGTGAACGACAGATGACGCCCGATAAACACCTGACGGATTTTTTCATTCGCCACGTCCAGTCCATCATCATGATAAATGATGGCGGACACCGCAGGATGATATTTCCGCCAATAATTTGCCAGCGACTGCATATTTCTGTCGCTAACAAGGATAATGCCCATGCGGGTACTTGCCAGATATTCAATCCACTCTTTGTCCAAAAACAGGCGTAAAAAGCTGATCGAGAAATCGACAAAAATATACCCACTTAACCTGGCGTTGTGATTATTCGCTAAAATACCTTCAATAATGCCTTTATTAAAATAGACGCTTTCTTCAGGCCACATGCAAAAACAGGCATTGGCGCAATATTGTAAACGTGGCGATTTCTCTGGCATTATTTTACAGTGCAAAGTACAACTACTACATGTAAGCCTTTTTATTTTTTCATCCAGCCCCATATTGAGAGCCCCCCTATCCGTGATAATTTGATAATTTCATCCGTTTTAAAACATGTCAATACTCTACAAAATGTGTATTCGATAGAGTAAAAATCCTAAACTTACGTTATTGCTATTATTCCTAAAAAAACAATTTTTAGCTTTAGACATAAAAATGCGTTTAGTCTAATTCTGAGCGGTGTTATCCGGTTGCGTAAAAGACGTGCAAAAAGCCATCCAGGAATTTTGCTACATCCACCAGGAATAGTTATATTGCAAAAATGTTGGTTTTATAGCCGCAGATAGCATTTATCGTTAAAAGTTGAGCATCTGTTACAATGTCTGAAGCATTTGTTACATTGTGCTTGTGTTAAATTATAAAGCCTTGTTTATCAGTCTGTTTGTTTTTTAAACCTGAGGCTATGATATCGGGAGCTTCCGCATTACGCATCTAAAATGGTCTTAATTAAGAATTTGTGATCCAGTTAAAACTTAATGCTCTTGATTTATAACAATTTTACTGGAAATTGCATGATCGTGTTTGCACATCTATTATATATAGGGTGATCTCTTTTTAAGATTTTTGTAGCATGATATTCATCATGTAAATGCGAGTATGCACACGGTGCTTGAGAATTCCACACACACAATATGTTACACTATTAATAACCTGGTTGACTTTCACCCGGGTGACCGCTCCTTAACCAATAAAATCACAGAAAAAAGCGTCACGCTGCAAACACCCGCCTGTTTTATTCTTTTATATTTAATTGAAAATGAAGGGGCGGTTATCCCACAAAACCAACTCGTTGAAGTAGGTTGGGGAGAGAAGAACACAATCACGTCAATGAATACGCTATATCAGACGGTTTTAACGTTACGTAATGCTCTCGCGGAAGTGGGGCTTTCACGCGATCTGATTAAAACCATTGCTCGCCGCGGTATAATGATTTCAGCAAATGTTCATTGCACAGATGTTTCTCCTGCGGAAGGCGTGGGAAATGTTGACAGGGAATTACATGCAGAATCTCCCCCCGACAGAAAACGTTCCTTTTTTAAGCTTACATTCATTACCGGGACGCTTTTGGTGTCGACGCTACTGGCCAGCGTCGGGGTTTCGGTGGCGGTATTTACCCCGGCGGAATCCCTTTTTTCCGCTTATACACTTCTTGATGCAACCTCAATATCTTCGTGCACAGTGTTATTACATGGTAAGAGGGCATTAGATACACGGTATGTGCAGTTTATGGGGCGAAATAAAGATATTTGTCATCATCATAGTTTTGTTTTTATTTCAGGGATGAGCAAGGCGAAAAATATTGGCGCTATCGTTTGTCAAACGGATATTCGACTCGATCCCGCCGCGCAATGCACAACCTGGTACTCCATTCATAATGAAAACTAAAACGATCTCGCTGATGTTGGTTTTTCTCCTGGTTCTCGCGACCGGGGCGGCTTATTGGTACTCAGAACTGCGCCAGCCACATATTAACTGTAACGGGCGAGTGGTCTGGGAGGTGAATGATGAAATGTTCAAAGGGGATTTGGACTTTCAAATGCAGGGCGGAGAAGGGGTGGTGATTGTGACCGGCGAACTGGTGATGCACAACGATGCGCATTATAAAGTCAGCCGGATAGCCTATTTCACCTATCAGAATGTGCGCGACAATTACATTCTTCATACGAATAAACTGGTACGCTTTCCCACTGATGAGCTATTGCAGACCGCCGGGATCAGAGCGATGCCGCCCATTTACCTGACCGACGATACGACGTTTTCGCTGGTGATAAAGTCGTGGAAGGAAGGATGGGCGTTCTCCACTATCGGCGCGCCCTCGCTGCTGTGCAGTGATGAGGAATAACGGCCCTTGCGGGCCGTCTGAAGCTAGCCGAAAAACATGACCGACACGCAGAGCAGCCCGACAATCAGGGTGATCAGATTGCCCAGTGAGCGATGGGGTTTTAAAGCCGGGATGAGATATGTCGACAGGGTCGGCATGATAAACAGAATCATGGCGATCAGCGGTCCGCTAATGGCATAAATCATTGAGATCGCATTTGGGTTGATGCAGCAAATCACGAAGGTGATGGCGGAAACCAGAAGAATCGACAGCGCGCGGTTGAAGGCGCGGCTTTTCTTCACACCAACTTGCTGTAAACCGGTTCTGACCACTTCGGTCGCCCCTTCAATCACCCCAAAGTAGGTTCCCAGGAAAGACTTCGACATGGCCACCACGGCGACCACGATACCGGAAATCGACAGCCATGCGGGGGCATGGGGCATCATTGATAACGCCGAAAGGATCGTCACGCCTTCTGCTTTCGCCGCTTCTATATAGGAAGGGGGAATAGACAGCAGGCAACTAAAGACAAAGAACAGCACGCTCAGGCAGATGATCAGATACGCGACCTTCATGATTTTTTTGCATTTACCCATGGCCTGCTCGCCATATTTCTCACGTCTGTCGATGGCAAACGTCGAAATAATGGGCGTATGGCTAAAAGCGAAAACCATCACTGGAATGGAGATCCATACCTGATGCAGCGTGTGCTGATCAAACGCCATTTGTCCGGTGAGCAGCGAGGGCTGCCAACTGCCGATCAAATACAACGAGAGAAATAAAAAGTACGCGATAAGCGGGAAAACCAGAAATCCCATTACCCGAATCGTCGCATGACGGCCCATCAGGAAAATCAGGTTCAGGATAAGCACCACGCCAAAACTGACCGCCATCCGCACGCCGGTGTTAATGGCGATATGTTTGGCTAATTGTTCGGTCAGTGAGTTGGTAATGGCGACGGCATAGATCAACACCACGACAAAGAAAGCGATAAAGTACAGTGCGGTGATCAGGCTGCCGATCTTCTTACCGTAATAGTGCGTCACCGCGCCGGTAATGCCTTCGCCCGCGGACGTTTTTGAAGAGAGAATGAACTGACACAACGCTTTGTGCGGCCAGTATGTCAACGGCCAGGCGACCAGCGCGGTGATAAACAGAACAATCGCCCCTGCCGAACCGAGCTGGATAGGCAGAAACAATGTTCCAGCGCCCACGGCCGTACCATATAAGGCGAAGCTCCAGAGCGTTTCTTCTTTTGACCAAATTTTCGACATTATTTGAACGTATCAACTATAAATTAAACAAAAAGAAGCGCAATTTACCATAAATGGGCGTAATGAGTGAGCAGAGAAGGGAAGGGGGTATGGCGGCAGAAACTGCCGGAAGCGCAAGGATCCCGGCAATTCAGTGAATAATCAGGCAGTAACGCGCTGCTGGCGACGCTTCACAATCCGCGCGCGCAGGGTGTCATACATCCAGTTGTACAACATGGTATAGGGCAGGAAGAACAGGAAGAAACCGATTTCGAGTGTAAACGCCTGTAGCAGGCTGACGCGCAGAACATACGCGACGATGCTCACGCCGATCACAATAAATCCGCACTCAAAACCCAGCGCGTGGAGCGCCCGCACTCTGGCTGTGCGTTTGAGCAGATGCGCGGGCCAGACGCGATCAAACAAAGCGTTATAAATGATATTCCAGATCATCGCCGTGGTCGCCAGCAGGATCGTCAATCCTCCCATTTCCAGCACCGAACGCTGCATTAACCATGCGGCTGTGGGCGCGAGGATCGCCGTGGCGATCCCCTCAAAACAGACGGCGTGAAAAACGCGCTCCAGTAGCGATCTGCGTTGAATATCGTTGTGTTGCATACTTCACCTTTTGAAAAACGCCCGGAACAGGGAATGGCGAGCATTTTATCGTTTAATGTGATATCTAAAAGATAGAATCCATCGATAAAGTAGATAGTTCATGCGTTATTCCCCTGAAGCACTGACCGCGTTTGTCGAGACGGTTGCCTGCGGATCGTTTTCCGCGGCGGCGCGCAGGCTGCGCAAAAGTCAGTCCACCGTCAGTACAGCGATTGCACATCTTGAGGCCGATCTTGGCATTACGTTGTTCGATCGCACCTCGCGCCAGCCGGTACTTACCGAAGAAGGTAAGAAAGTGCTCGGCTACGTTCAGGCTATCTTGTCCGCCAGCGATCGGCTGGATGAGGTGGCGCTGTCGCTGGCAGGCAAGACTGAAGCGCGCCTGACGTTTGTTCTCTCGGATACCCTGCATCCGGACGTTCTCGAAGCGTTGATGGCGCAGTTTGACCGCCAGTTTCCTCATACGGAATTTGAGTGTCTGATTGGTGAAGATGTCGACGTTATCGACCTGTTGCAAAAAGAACGGGCGCAGGTCGGTTTGACGGAAGCGAAGGATCATTATCCTACCGACATTGGTGCGACCCGCCTGCCGATGCAAACCTGGATGGGCCTTTACGTCGCCGCCTCACATCCCCTGGCCGGTGAGGAAAAAGTTGAGTGGGACAGGTTGCATACCTGGCGCGAGCTGCGGCTTAACACGTATCTGGATAATGGCGCCCAGCTTGCCCGTGGTCCGGTGTGGTCCGCGCCAAACTATTTGTTGTTGCTCAGTATGGCTGTGCAGGGGTTTGGCTGGTGCGCGCTACCTTGTGCGCTTGTTGAAGAGTTTGCGGCGGAAAAACCGCTGGTGCAGTTGGATGTGCCCGGCTGGCCCAGGGCAATCTCAATCGATCTGCTCTGGAATAAAAAATCTCCGCCTGGCGCGGCTGGAAGCTGGTTGAGATACCATCTCCAGCAGGGTGGTATGGGGGAGTGAAGGCGCAGAAGGATTTCCTTTGTGATAAAACTCACCTTTTTTAAACAATCAAGATAACTATTTTTAACAATCCTCTACTATTGCGGTGTTCTTTTGCGCAGAGGTCGTAATGAAAGAGGTTGTGATCGTAGGGGCGTTACGCACGCCCATTGGTTGCTTTCAGGGAACGCTGGCGCGTCATTCTGCCGTGGAGCTTGGCAGTATGGTGGTTCGGGCGTTGATCGACAGCAGCGGCGTAAATGCGCATGCCGTTGATGAAGTGATCCTCGGCCAGGTGCTTACCGCAGGGGCTGGGCAAAACCCGGCGCGTCAGTCGGCAATTAAAGGCGGGCTGCCGAACACGGTTTCTGCTATCACGATTAACGACGTCTGCGGCTCCGGGCTGAAGGCGCTGCATCTGGCGACACAGGCGATCCAGTGCGGTGAAGCCGACATTGTGATTGCTGGTGGACAGGAGAATATGAGCCGGGCGCCGCATGTACTCACCGACAGCCGAACGGGCGCGCAACTTGGCAACAGCCAACTGGTGGACAGCCTGGTGCATGATGGTTTGTGGGATGCGTTCAATGATTATCATATGGGCGTCACCGCCGAAAATCTGGCGCGGGAATACGGTATCAGCCGTGAATTGCAGGACGCTTATGCGCTCAGCTCACAACAAAAGGCGCGCGCGGCGATCGACGCCGGGCGTTTTAAAGCCGAGATCGTGCCGGTGGTAACGCAGCGTAACGGGCAAAACGTGGTTGTCGATACCGACGAACAGCCGCGAACCGACGCCAGCGCAGAAGGGTTGGCGAGGCTCGATCCGGCTTTTGATTTACGTGGTTCCGTGACCGCCGGCAACGCTTCATCGATCAATGATGGGGCGGCGGCGGTGATGATGATGAGCGAAGCAAAAGCTCAGGCGTTAAACTTACCGGTACTGGCGCGTATACGTGCGTTCGCCAGCGTTGGCGTAGACCCTGCGCTGATGGGGATTGCGCCGGTCTATGCCACTCGCCGCTGTCTTGAGCGGGTCGGCTGGCAACTGGCCGATGTGGATTTAATCGAAGCGAACGAAGCGTTTGCGGCGCAGGCGCTTTCCGTCGGGAAAATGCTGGAATGGGATGAGCGGCGGGTTAACGTCAACGGAGGAGCGATTGCGCTGGGGCATCCTATCGGCGCGTCCGGCTGCCGGATTCTGGTGTCGCTGGTCCATGAGATGGTCAAGCGGAACGCCCGGAAAGGCCTGGCGACCCTGTGCATTGGCGGTGGGCAAGGCGTCGCGTTAGCTATTGAGCGCGATTAACGATTAATTTCATTTCTTTTCCCTTTTTTATATTAATCCCTTTAATGCCGTTATATAAAATGTGACGGCATTCACGCGCATTGTTTTGAAATAAGTAAAATCCTATCCGTAAACATCTGCTGTTTTCGAAACCCATCCTTTATTTTTCAAACAGACCCTGTTTTATAATAATCAATCGGTTGATAGTTATAAATCATAAAGTAACGCAGGTTATTAAGCGTGTAATTCTGTAATTTCTTGTTTTTAATGATTATTTATTTAAATTAAATTCCCGGGATGAGTTTTAATTAAATTAAAACGTGACCGTAATCGTTATTTATGGCGTTGGAAGGCTTTTTTGTTTGATATTCATCACGCCACGGACGTCCATTTTTTTTGAAACAAATAATTACGATCGCGATCACTAAAATGATGGTGTCAAAAAAATAAAATGCAATTCCATAAAAAAGAAACATCATTTTAATTTGAGGATAGGATATGTTTAAAAAAACTCTGGGCCTTGCGTCATTAATTGGTGCGTCGTTTGCCGCGCAAGCGGTGACTGTCGACTTGCGTCATGAGTATATTGATAGCGGCACCAACGCCGACCGTGTGGCGGTGTCGCATCGTTTCGATAACGGCGTCGGTTTTTCTGTTGAAGCAAAATGGAAATCTGGCGGAGATAAAGCCGATCAGCCATTCTCTGACGTTGTGGGTAACGGCCACGAAGACTCACTGAGCTGGCGCTGGAAGGCGACTGACAATATTGCCATCACACCGGCGATGACGCTGGAAAGCACCGACAGCCGCACCATTTACAAGCCGAATATTCACGTGCAGTACAGCTTCGAAAATGGATTTTATGTCGCGGCGCGTTACCGTTATGAATACACACGTTATCCGTCAAGCGATAATAAAGACGATGACAAAGTTAACCGTGGCGATGCGTGGATTGGTTGGGTCATGGGCGACTGGCGTACCGAACTAAACTATGTTTACGCCAAAAGTACTGAAGGCGAAATTCGCAATAACAACAAAACCTACTCCAACGAATACAACGCCAAGCTGGCGTATAAATGGGATAAAAACTGGGCGCCTTATGTCGAAGTGGGGAACGTGGGGGTGAAAACCTCTGACGAACGTCAGACCCGCTTCCGTGTGGGCGTCGCTTATTCGTTCTGATTCAGCGGTACCCTCATTGTCTTATTCCCCCGGCGCAGTCAGCCGGGGTTTTTTCGTTATTGCCGGGGGCGCCAGGCATCACCGCGAAATAAACCCATCGAACATTCAGCAAAGTCAGCCATAAAAAAAGCCCTCCAGGAGGAGGGCAAGGCCAGTTACAGAAGCACACAGGTCGCGCCTGCGGAACAGGCGCTCAATCTCACAGTCGCAATAATTCCGGTTGTTCGGGCAGTCTGGCGAGATAAATCGCCGGTTTGCCGTCTTTGTCAGAGCTGAATAATACCGCGCGATCGTCCGGAGTAAACGACGGATGCGGGTGGGTTACCTGGCGGCTGTTAGCGACTGTCGCCCAGGAGGTATCGTGACGGGCAATCCGGAAATAGGCTTTATTCGCCACGTCAAAGCCATATAAATAGGGGTCGTTATCAATGGTGTATCCGCCAGTGTCTTTGACGTCTACCGGCGTACCGGAGCCATCGCCGACCAGCAACGTGCCGTCAAAGTTACTCATCAGATGCGAGCAGGCTGGCATTGACATAATGTCTTCATTGATGCCGGTGTCGGGGTTATAGCTGGAAATTGTGCGTCCCTGCTGCCCTTTCAGATAGGAAACATACACCAACGCGGAGCCGTTTGGCACCCAGAACTCATGGGTGCAGCTTTCGCCTTCTGCATGATCTTTCACTTTGCGGATATTGCTACCCTCTTCGTTAACCAGCCACATCCGCGCGTCGATCAGATCGTGTGGTCCCTCATGGCAAAACGCGACGGTATTGTCGTCAAAGGGGCGATAGATCGGATGGCCCAGCCAGATCTTTTCTTCATGAATGACCGCGCTTTCTCCACTTCTCAGATCCACCCGCAGCAAGCGACAGTGTGGACCTTTATGGAAAAAGTCGTGGAAGATTTTCCAGTCGTTCAGCGGCGTCCAGTCGCGTTTGGCAATCTCAATGCCGACCAGCTTCGTACAGTCGCTATTTGCCACCCAGGTGCCATAGCCGACCCATTCATCCGGTACGCGATACACTTCACGCTCGGCCAGGGTACTGAGATTGACTTCAAACAGCGTACGATCGTTTTTCACGTAATACAGCGCGCTATCATCCGGAGATAAAAAGCCGCCAAAGGTGTTGTCGCCCGCGCCTTCGGTTAACTGAACGGCCTCGGCTTTTGCAATGTCGAGTAAATAGTAGTTCCAGTGGCCGTCAAACTCCCCAGCGAACAGCAGGTGGCTACCGTCATTAAAGAAACATTTTTGATAAAAGTAGTTTCGGTGACACGTTACTTCCGGTGGGGTCAGACGCGTAACTTCCACGCCTGTATCCGGATCGCGACTGACCTCATAGTTCAGTTTGACCCGCATGCCTTTAGCCATGATGCACTCCTTTTTACCGTGGCGGGGGAAAAGACCCGCGGCAGTACCCAGATTTATGATAGGTTTAAAAAGCGAGTATCAAAATATCAAAACACTGTTTCATTGTATGTGATTGACAGCGCACTTTACTTCGAAAAAGCAAAAATAAAGCGGATGGATTTCACGGACTTAGGGAATCAACGAGGGGGGTATATTTACCACTCCCTATATAGCCTTTTGTTTTTAAATAGGATTTTTCTAAACTGTGACGCAATTTCAGAAAACGAGCGTGATCGCACTTACACTTTTGATAATAACATGCAGAAAAAGTGAAACGATGTTTTATTTGTAATTGAAAAGCCGTTCCCGGAGGGATATCATGAGCCATAATGTAAAACGGAACAGCGTTTCGCTCTCCGTGCAGGAATTCCGGCTCGGTTCATACTGGAGGTAAATGTGGACGTAAGACAAAGTATTCACAGCGCGCACGCCAAAACACTGGATACCCAGGGGCTACGCAAAGAGTTTTTAGTTGAGAAAGTGTTCGTGGCTGACGAATACACCATGGTTTATAGCCACATTGACCGCATTATCGTTGGCGGCATCATGCCTGTGGCGAAAACGGTGTCTGTCGGCGGCGAAGTCGGTAAACAACTGGGTGTGACCTACTTTCTTGAGCGTCGTGAACTGGGCGTGATCAACATTGGCGGCGCGGGCACCATTACCGTTGACGGCCAGTGCTACGAAATCGGCCATCGCGACGCGCTGTATGTCGGCAAAGGGGCGAAGGAAGTGGTTTTCGCCAGCGTCGACAGCGCTACGCCCGCCAAGTTCTACTACAACTGCGCTCCGGCACACACCACATACCCCACCAAAAAAGTGACGCCAGCCGATGTTGCGCCGGTCACGCTCGGTGACAATCTCACCAGCAATCGCCGCACTATTAATAAATATTTCGTGCCGGATGTGCTGGAAACCTGCCAGCTCAGCATGGGGCTTACCGAACTGGCGCCGGGTAACCTGTGGAATACCATGCCGTGTCACACGCATGAACGCCGCATGGAAGTGTACTTCTATTTCAATATGGAAGAAGACACCTGCGTCTTCCATATGATGGGTCAGCCTCAGGAAACTCGCCATATCGTAATGCACAACGAGCAGGCGGTCATTTCTCCGAGCTGGTCGATTCACTCCGGGGTGGGTACCAAAGCCTATACCTTCATTTGGGGAATGGTGGGTGAGAACCAGGTCTTCGATGACATGGATCACGTTGCGGTAAAAGATCTCCGCTAGTCGCGGGCGCGTACAACGCCTGTCCGTGACAGGCATGAATAATATTAAGGATTTACAATGATTTTGAATGCATTCTCACTCGAAGGTAAAGTCGCGGTAGTGACCGGTTGCGACACCGGCCTGGGCCAGGGCATGGCGCTCGGCCTGGCGGAAGCGGGCTGCGATATCGTCGGGATTAACATCGTTGAACCGACGGAAACGATCGAACGCGTTACTGCGCTGGGACGTCGCTTTTTAAGCCTGACCGCTGACCTGCGTCAGATCGACGGCATTCCGGCGCTGCTGGAGCGCGCGGTGGCTGAATTCGGTCATATCGATATTCTGGTAAACAACGCCGGTCTGATCCGTCGCGAAGATGCGATCAACTTCAGCGAGAAAGACTGGGATGACGTGATGAACCTGAACATTAAGAGCGTGTTCTTTATGTCTCAGGCTGCGGCGAAGCATTTCATCGCGCAGGGCAACGGCGGCAAAATCATTAACATCGCTTCGATGCTTTCCTTCCAGGGCGGCATTCGCGTACCGTCTTATACCGCGTCAAAAAGCGGCGTGATGGGCGTGACCCGTCTGATGGCGAACGAGTGGGCGAAGCACAACATCAACGTGAACGCGATCGCCCCTGGCTATATGGCGACCAACAATACCCAGCAGTTGCGCGCTGATGAACAGCGTAGCGCGGAAATTCTCGACCGTATTCCGGCGGGTCGTTGGGGTCTGCCAAGCGATCTGATGGGGCCGGTGGTTTTCCTGGCTTCCAGCGCATCTGATTATATCAACGGCTATACCGTCGCGGTTGACGGCGGCTGGCTGGCGCGTTAATCCGTCTGGCGTGCCCGCTAAAACCCTGCCTTCTGGCAGGGTTTTTTTTATCACTTCGTGAGCATAGTCCATACTCAGATTAGTCATTAATCCATACGCCACACGGGCAGTTTTCATTTTTATTTATTAAAAGCATTAATAATCATAAAGATATAAAATCCAGCCAGATAAACAAATATTTTTGAAAGTGTAATGTCCATCACATAACGCTACTGCGTAGCCATTTCGTCCATGTTTATGCCGTTTCCTGCCTGACACCTCGCTGACGAATACCGTACTTTTTGATCATGTCTTACTCTGTTGTGGCAGGAAAAAATGGTCTCAATCAATAATGACTCTGCTTTAACGCTGCGCGATACGCGCCGCATGAACTTGTTTGTGTCCGTCTCGGCTGCCGTGGCGGGTTTGCTTTTTGGCCTGGATATTGGGGTGATTGCCGGCGCGTTGCCGTTTATCACCGATCACTTTGTGTTGACCAGTCGCCTGCAGGAGTGGGTGGTCAGCAGCATGATGCTCGGCGCGGCGATTGGCGCGTTGTTCAATGGCTGGCTCTCCTTCCGGCTGGGGCGTAAATACAGCCTGATGGCCGGGGCGATCCTCTTTGTCGTCGGTTCATTGGGTTCGGCGTTCGCCACCAGCGTAGAGATACTGATCGTCGCGCGCGTGGTGTTGGGCGTCGCCGTAGGGATCGCCTCGTACACGGCGCCGCTTTATCTGTCTGAAATGGCAAGTGAACATGTACGCGGCAAGATGATCAGCATGTATCAACTGATGGTTACACTGGGCATTGTGCTGGCGTTTTTATCCGATACTGCGTTCAGCTACAGTGGCAACTGGCGCGCAATGCTGGGCGTGCTGGCGCTGCCGGCAGTAGTGCTGATCGTGCTGGTTGTTTTTCTGCCTAACAGTCCGCGCTGGCTGGCGCAAAAAGGTCGTCATATTGAAGCCGAAGAAGTACTGCGTATGCTGCGTGATACGTCGGAAAAAGCCCGCGAGGAGCTAAATGAGATTCGGGAAAGCCTGAAGCTGAAGCAGGGCGGTTGGGCACTGTTCAGGGTCAACCGTAATGTGCGCCGGGCGGTGTTCCTTGGCATGTTATTGCAGGCGATGCAGCAGTTTACCGGTATGAACATCATCATGTATTACGCGCCGCGCATTTTTAAAATGGCGGGTTTTACCACTACCGAACAGCAGATGATCGCCACGCTGGTGGTCGGTCTGACCTTTATGTTCGCTACTTTTATTGCCGTGTTCACCGTTGATAAAGCCGGACGTAAACCGGCGTTGAAAATCGGCTTCAGTGTGATGGCGCTCGGTACGCTGGTGCTGGGTTACTGCCTGATGCAGTTTGATAACGGCACAGCCTCAAGCGGCCTGTCCTGGCTTTCCGTGGGCATGACCATGATGTGTATTGCCGGTTATGCGATGAGCGCCGCGCCGGTGGTATGGATCCTGTGTTCGGAAATTCAGCCGCTGAAATGCCGCGACTTTGGTATTACCTGCTCAACCACCACGAACTGGGTGTCGAACATGATTATCGGCGCAACCTTCCTGACCCTGCTCGACAGCATCGGCGCTGCGGGCACCTTCTGGCTTTATACCGCGCTGAACGTGGCGTTTATCGGCATTACCTTCTGGCTGATTCCGGAAACCAAAAACGTCACCCTGGAACATATTGAACGTAAGCTGATGGCCGGTGAGAAGTTAAGAAATATTGGGGTGTGAGGTTATTGCCCGGTGGCGCTGTGCTTTCCGGGCCTACCGATTATTGCAGGCACTGGCGCGCGTTTTACATCAACGCACAATTTGTAGGCCGGGTAGGCGAAGCCGCCACCCGGCAGGTTGATATCAACGCATCGCGCGTTTCAGGATACGTTCGGCCTGGCGCTGGAAGTCCGCTGCCGTTTCTTCCACCGTTTTTTGACCGTAGTCGATATACTGCAAAGAGGTGCCGAACTGCGCAACAATCTGCGGATCGTCAAAGTATGGCGATACGGTCAGTTTCGCCGGCAGAGACTGCGCCAGACGCAGGCCCGCTACCGACGGATCGTCCTCTTTGATAGTGCCATCCTGAGTCAGGATCGCGACTGCCGCTTTGCTCAACGGCACGCCGCGCTCCAGTCCCAGCGTCTCGACGCCCTCTTTACTGTTCAGTAAGAAGTTGATCAGTTTCGCTGCTGCTTCCGGGTTTTTGGTGGACTTACCGATTGACAGCATCTGCGCCGGTTTAAAGAACAGACCCGCATCGGTCGCGCCCGGCAGCATCGGGTAATTACCCAGCTCCAGCTTCGCCGGTGGCTTCAGGTTGTCAGAGTATTTGGTGATGGTGGAGTTCCACATATAGGTACCGCCCCATTCACCCTGAATCCACGGCTTCATCTCGTACATGTTACTCTTACCAAATGACGCGTAGTATTTGGTGTCCGGCATCACGTGACTGTCGATCAGCTTTTTATAGGTCTGGAAAAATTCCACCCATTGCGCTTTGCTGTAAGAGAATTTTTTGGTTTTCTCATCGACCGCAGGAATGTTGTATTTCTGAATCATATAAGAATTCAGTAGCGCCAGCGTATCCTGATGCTCAAGCACCACCGGATAATATTGCTTACCCAGTTTACTCTCGAACGCTTTCCCCGCCGCCATCAGTTCATCCCAGGTCTTCGGGTATTCGACACCCGCTTTTTTCCAGGTTTCATCATTAAAATAGAATACGCGGGCGGTCACGGAGATCGGAATGCCGTTCAGCTTGCCGTTCACGGTGGTCGAACGTAATTCTTTCGGATCGAACTGGCTTAGGTCGATCACCTCTTTCATTTTGTTCAGATCGTAGAAGCCGTCACCGGTTTTCGAGAAGATCGGCAGCCAGTTCCAGTTGGTCTGCATCACGTCCGGCTCAGTGCCGCCCGCAATCTGCGTCGTCAGACGCGACAGGTGACCGTCCCAACCGGTATATTCCGCCTTAACGTTGATATCCGGGTTTTGCTTGTGGAACGCCTCGAGGGCTTTCAACGTCACCTGATGGCGGCCATTGCCGCCCCACCAGGACATACGTAAATCGACGTTTTGCGCCATAGAAGGCATAGCAGTCAGACCCAGGGTAGCGGAGATAGCGGCGCTTAAAAGCACTTTTTTCATTTTTATAACTCCAGTCAGAGAGAGATGTTCTGTTCAGTTTTTGCGTCAAAGATATGACACTTATTCATGTCGAACGTGAAATACACCTTACGATGAAGTCCCTTTTCAATCATCGGTTTAGCTTTATCCGAAGGAATGCGGGCGGTCAGCTCGTAGTCAGACACCTTCAGGTAGACGAAGAATTCATGTCCCATGTTTTCCACGCGCACCATCTCACCGCTGCAACTTCCTTCGGTAAACGGCTCGTCAGAAAGCGCGACAAATTCCGGGCGAATACCGTAAAACACGTCCTGTCCCTGGCTGGCGGAAATTTTTTCCTGCAGCGTTTCGCTCAGGGGCAGCGTTTCGTTGCCAATGGTCAGCGCCAGACGTCCCGCTTCATCCACCAGTTTACTGGGGCGAATGTTCATTTCCGGCGCGCCGATAAAGCCCGCCACAAACATGTTTTTCGGCTTGTGGTAAAGGTTATCCGGCGTATCGACCTGCATGATATGTCCGAGCTTCATCACGCAGATGCGGTCGCCCATGGTCATCGCTTCGGTCTGGTCGTGCGTGACATAAACCGTGGTCGCTGGTTTACCTGATTTCTTTAGCTGCTTGTGCAGGTCGGAAATGCGGATGCGCATAGAGGCGCGCAGCTTGGCGTCGAGGTTCGACAGCGGCTCGTCGAACAGGAATACGTCTGGCTTCTTCACAATCGCCCGGCCAACCGCCACACGCTGCGCCTGACCACCGGAAAGCTGGCGCGGCAGACGGTCAAGCAACTCTTCCAGTTCGAGGATCTTCGCGGCTTCATTCACCTGCGCGTCAATCTGATCTTTTGGCATCTTGCTTAGCTTGAGGCCGAAGGCGAGGTTTTCGCGCACCGTCATGTGCGGATAAAGCGCGTAGTTCTGGAACACCATCGCAATACCGCGCTCTTTTGGCGCCAGATTGTTAACGATCTTATCGCCGATGCGCACTTCACCGCCGCTGATGGTCTCCAGCCCGGCCAGCATTCGCAGGGTGGTGGATTTGGCGCAGCCGGATGGGCCGACGATCACCATAAATTCCCCTTCGGCGATTTTAAGGTCGATAGCATGTACCGCTTTGAAGCCGTTGGAGTACACCTTTTCCAGTTTGTTGAAAATCACTTCAGCCATGGTATTTCCCTCTTAACCTTTAATTCCGCTGCTGGTCACGCCCTGTACGAAGTAGCGCTGTGCCAGGAAGAAGACGATGATGGATGGCAGAATGGAGATACTCGCCATTGCCAGAATTTCGTTCCACGGAGCGCCTTCGGTGACGTCGATGGACATTTTCAGCGCCAGTGCGATCGGATATTTATCCACGCTGTAGACATAGATCAGCGGCCCGATAAAGTCGTTCATCGACCACATGAACTGGAACAGCGCAACCGAAATAATCGCCGGTTTCAGAATGGGCACCACCACGTACCACAGCACCTGGAAGGAGTTACAGCCGTCAATCTGCGCCGCCTCTTCCATATCACGCGGCACCCCGCGCAAAAACTGGATCAGCATGAAGACGAAGAACCCCTGAGTGGCGAAGGCCAGCGGCAGGTACAGCGGCATATAGCTGTTCAGCATGCCCATTTCGCGGAACATCAGATACTGCGGGATCAGCAATACAGTGCTCGGCAACAGCATGGTGGCGATAAGGGTAGCGAACCAGAATTTCTTCCACGGGATCTCAAAGCGGGCAAAGCCGTAGGCCACGATGGTGGAAGAGATAATGGTCAAAATCACTTTCGGGATGACATACTTAAAGGTATTCAGCATGTAATGGCCAAAGGTGTATTCCGTACCGGTTTTCCAGCCGTTCACAAAACCGTCCCAGGTGGCGTGCGCGGGCCACAGACTCAGGGTGGTGAAGATCTCGTGGTTCGGTTTGAACGACGCCGAAAACATCCACACCAGTGGATACAGCATCAGCAGGCCGACGAAGAGCAGAATGATGTAGCGAACGGTGGCGTTGATTTTCTCACGGCGCAGGGTACGCGCCACTTCACGTTCAGCCACGCTCTGTGCTGATGTAATTTCCTGAATATCAGCCATTTTTGCCTCCCTTATCGGCAGAATAGAACACCCAGTATTTCGACGACTTAAAGGCGATGGCGGCAAACACCGCAACGACCAGGAACAGGATCCAGGCCAGCGCTGCGCCGTAGCCCATATCAAAGTATTTAAACGCGGTGTCGTAGATGTAGAGCGAGAACAGATAGGTGGAGTAGGTCGGACCGCCGCCGGTGATGACATACGGGCCGGTAAACTCCTGGAACGCCTGGGTGGTTTGCATAATAAAGTTGAAGAAAATCACCGGCGTAATCAGCGGTACGGTCACTTTCATAAACATCTGCCATTTTGACGCACCATCGATCATTGCCGCTTCATACTGTGACTGCGGTACGTTCTGTAACGCCGCGAGGAAGATCACCATCGCTGAGCCAAACTGCCAGACGCGCAGCAGGGTAACGGACATCAGCGCCAGCGACGGTTCGCCGAGCCAGTTCACTGGGTCGAATCCAAATACGCCAATAAAGCTATTCAGCAGACCGTCAATAGCAAACAGAGCGCGCCACAATACGGCGATAGCCACGGAGCTGCCGAGAATCGACGGGATATAATAGGCGGTGCGGAAAAAGCCAATGCCGCGTAATTTAAAGTTCAGAACAAACGCAATCCCTAACGCAAAGGCCAGTTTTAAGGGGATCGTTAAAAAGACATAGGCAAAGGTCACGCCCATCGATTTCCAGAACAGCGTGTCTTCGGTAAACATATAGCGATAGTTCTCCACTCCGTTAAACACCGGAGGGCTCATCAAATCGTACTCAGTAAAACTGAGGAAGAAAGATGAAACGAACGGAAAGGCGGTAAAGATAATCAGCCCGATGATATAGGGTGATATCCATGCCAGCCCAAGCATCCTGTTTTCATTCATAGCGACCTACCTGACGATGATTAGTAAAAAATGGAACCGGATGTTACCGACCACGCCCGGTCAAGACGGCGTAGTCGCCTGTGTTCTCTGCGTATTCGTTCTGTCAGCCTTCCTTGTTAGTCACTGATTTAGAATACTTTATTAATCTCAACCTTCAGCGCGGCTCGATTAAATGAACCGCTGTTCTTGATTTGTAAAACATCGTTTTAATTTATTTTATTGCTATTTGTTTCGCCGTCATTCACATAATGGTGGAAATGTGATCAAAGTCGAAACGGTGTTTCAAATAGGTGAGATGCTCATCATAATTGACATAAATACGTCATGATTGCCGCTGCGCTATCGACATTTGCGGAAACCGGACGCGCCTCAAGGTTATAAAAACTAATATTATTAGCAATTATTAGTGAACTAATTTGTGGGCGAGGAGGCAAAAAAAACCTTCCCGCAGGAAGGTTTGTGAGCTGCGTCGGCTGCTGGACGAT
The DNA here is from genome assembly GCF_026719175.1 of Citrobacter sp. R4. NCBI lineage: Bacteria > Pseudomonadati > Pseudomonadota > Gammaproteobacteria > Enterobacterales > Enterobacteriaceae > Citrobacter > Citrobacter sp. R4. The sequence goes on along the minus strand of NZ_JAPPSU010000002.1, from coordinate 322,438 downwards.
GACGGCCGGGCTTACGCTTTCAGGAAGTCTTCACGCACTGGCGTGAAGGTATCGAGCAACGTGCCAGGCTTGAGACAAACGCAGCCGTGCATTACGTGAGGCTTTTTGTAAAGGGTATCCCCTGCGCTGACGACGTGCTTTTCGTCGCCGATGGTGAATTCAAACTCGCCTGACAGGACATAGGTCAACTGTTCATGGGGATGGTTATGCAGCGGGCCCACGGCCCCTTCTTCAAAGTTGACCTCTACAGCCATCATTTTGCCGTCATGGGCGAGAATCCGGCGGGTGACGCCATTGCCCAGATCTTCCAGCGTTGTCTCTTTATGAAAAATAAACATGCACGGATCCTGTTAATGTTTGAAACGGTGTTTCATTTAAATTAGCGCAGCCAGCCGAAAAAGAAAACGGCTGTCGGAACGAAGTGGAAAGTGGATCACAAGTTTGTGCCTCGCCGTTAAGGAATTCCATGCGCCGGGAAAAGCTAAAACGGCGATTAATTTTGAATAAGTCAGGATATTAACCCATATAACAGCGAGGCTCGTATCGGGCTGGTCAGAAATACACGGGGTGAGCGGCGCTATACATAGATTGACTTTATTTGAAAGTCAATCTTGAAATACTGCCAATAATGGTGGGGAGGTAGCAAATTTATAAAGATTTTGTTCAGAAAAATCTTATGTTCTTATATGATAAGCGTCGTCAGTGACATTTTATGCTTATATTTCATTTTAATAAGATCAGAAGAACCGATATGTCGACAATAGATATAAAGAAAAATACGGAACTTAATTTTGCCGACTACGCGCCGCCTGCGGTCAGGCAAAACGAGATCGATCTGCTGAGACTCGTCGAAATCCTCTTTTCCGCTAAAAATCATATTATTGCCGTTGTTTTCGCCTGTGCGCTGTTAGGCGCGGCAGTCTCATGGCTTTTACCGCAAAAATGGACCAGCCAGTCTGTTGTCACCCCGGCAGAGCAAACGCAATGGTATGACCTGCGGCAAACGCTGGCAGATTTACAGATACTGGGCGTCGAAATAAACATCTCGCGGGGCGATGTGTTTAATCTGTTTATTAAAAAGCTCCAGTCGCAGTCGTTGCTTGAGGAGTATCTTAAAACTTCGCCTTATGTCATGGGCCAATTGAAAGACGCGGATATTGATCCGTTGGCCTTACATCGCGCCGTGGTCAACGTATCCGAAAAGCTAAAAGTGACGAACAATGCGACGGCAAAAAATGCCGACAAAACGCCTTATGACGCCTGGACATTAAGTTTTACTGCGCCCACGGCGAAAGATGCGCAAACCGTCCTTGACGGGTATATCGGTTGGGTTTCCGCGATTGTGCAGAAAGAAACCATGCAAAATGTGCGCAATGCGCTGGAGTTAAAAACGCGGATCATGAAAGAGCAACTGGCGCTGGATCACGTCCGCCTGACAAATGCGCATAACACCAATTTGCAGCGTCTGAGCTATTCGCTTGAGGTGGCCAACGCGGCGGGTATCAAGCAGCCGGTGTTCAGTAACGGCCAGGCGGTAAAAGACGATCCCGATTACTCCGTTACGCTGGGCGCTAACGGTATCGCCAGAAAATTGCAGATTGAAGAATCCCTACAAGATGTCGCAGAGTTGAACGCAGACTTTAAGAACCGTGAGTATCTGCTGGGTCAGTTGCAACAGGTCAGCCTCAATGACGTGAAATTTGCGCCGTTCAGATACCAGATGTCGCCTTCTTTGCCGATCCGAAAAGACGGACCGGGCAGGCTGATGATTATCACGCTCGCCATGCTGCTTGGCGGGATGTTTGCCTGCGGCGGCGTGCTGCTTCGTGAAGCGATCAAATCGCGTTCGGCGCAGATGATGCCGGTACTGGAATAACGTTGCGAGACTTGTCACTATGAAGGCGGCTTAACAGCCGCTTTTTTTATGGTTTACTTTCCCGGTTTTTCCTCACTGATAAAGGAGCAGGTTATGAAGACAATTGGACTGTTAGGCGGTATGAGTTGGGAATCAACCATCCCTTATTATCGCTTGATCAATGAAGGGATCAAACAGCGCCTCGGTGGCCTTCATTCCGCCAGCCTGCTGCTGCATAGCGTTGATTTTCACGACATTGAAGCCTGTCAGCAACGCGGTGAATGGGATAAAGCGGGCGAGATGCTGGCCGATGCGGCGCTGGGTCTGCAAAAAGCGGGCGCAGAAGGGATCGTTTTATGTACCAATACGATGCACAAAGTGGCGGACGCCATTGAGTCACGCTGTACGCTGCCTTTTTTACATATTGCCGATGCGACCGGACGCGCGATTGCAGCGCAAGGACTGAGTCGCGTGGCGCTGCTGGGGACGCGTTACACGATGGAGCAGGATTTTTACCGTGGACGTCTGGAACAGCAGTTTGCCATCGAATGTCTGGTGCCGGAGGCGGAAGATCGCGCGAAGATCAACACCATCATTTTTGATGAGCTGTGCCTCGGACAGTTTAGCGACGCGTCACGCGACTATTATGTGCAGGTCATTGAGCAACTGGCGTCTCAGGGCGCGCAGGGCGTGATTTTCGGTTGTACGGAGATTGGCCTGTTGGTCCCCGCCGAAAGAAGCCCCGTTCCGGTGTTTGACACCGCCGCCATTCACGCCGCGGACGCCGTCGCGTTTATGCTGTCATAACCGGCGCGGAAATTTTTTCCAGCGCCCGGGTAAACAGGGCGTGACCGGTTTGCAGATGGCGGCTGAACGCGTCCACCAGCGCTGACGAAGGGCGATGAAGAGGACGAATCAGGCTCACGGTAAACGGCACGCTGATACTGAACCGGCGAACCACCACGCCGCTTGCGGCATAATCCAGCGCGGTAAGCGGGTTGACGATAGACAGACCTGCACCGGCGCGCACCATCGCGCAAACCGACGCCGCGCTGTGCGTTTCCACAACCATGCGTCGTTTAACCTGATGTTCGTTAAACAGCGCGTCGAGTAACTGGCGGTAGCTGTCGGCGCGCGAAAGGCTAATATAGCGCTCGCCGTGGAAGTCCTGCGGCGTTAACACGGGTTTTTCCGCCAGCGGATGCCCCGACGGCAGTACGCACACCTCGTCCAGCGAGAATAATTCCGTCCGCTCGGTGCCCGCCGGGGTGTGCAGGGTTTCCGTTAATCCCAGATCATGGCGTTGGGCAGAGAGCCATTCCTCAAGCAACGGCGACTCCTGCGGCACAATATTCAGGCTTACGTCCGGGTAACGCGCGAGAAACGGTTGGACCAGCGCAGGCAACAGCGACTGGGAAAAGACCGGCAGGCAGACAACCGACAGTTCCCCCTGGCGAAATTCACGCAGGCTTTCCGCCGCGCTGACAATGCGATCCAGCCCATACCAGGAACGCTGCACCTCTTCGAACAATCGCAATCCCTGAACCGTCGGATGCAGACGCCCCCGGGTGCGGTCGAACAGCTTAAGCCCAAGCACCTTTTCAAAGCGCGCCAGTTCGCGACTGACGGTCGGCTGTGAGGTATGCAACAACCGTGCAGCCTCGGTGAGATTCCCGGCGGTCATCACCGCATGGAAAATTTCAATGTGACGTAAGTTAACGCTGGCCATAATCATCCCGCTGAAGTGAATCCATATCAGTTTTGCATAGAATACGTATGAAACGATATTTTTTATTGTCTTCAGGATGTGGCGTAATCCGTAAAAACATGATGTCCGGAGCCTGAAATGCCACATTCTCTTAATGCCTCTGATACCGACCTGACCGCTGAAAACCTGCTCAGGCTGCCCGCCGAGTTTGGCTGCCCGGTATGGGTGTATGACGCGCAGATCGTTCGCCGCCAGATTGCCGCGCTGCAACAGTTTGATGTTGTCCGCTTCGCGCAGAAAGCCTGCTCGAATATTCATATTCTGCGTCTGATGCGTGAGCAGGGCGTGAAGGTGGATTCGGTATCATTAGGCGAGATCGAGCGCGCGCTGGCTGCGGGTTACGATCCGCAGACGCATCCGGACGATATCGTTTTTACCGCCGATGTGATTGATAACGCGACGCTGTCGCGCGTCAGCGAACTCAGCATCCCGGTGAATGCCGGTTCCGTCGACATGCTGGACCAGCTTGGTCAGGTCTCGCCGGGGCATCGCGTCTGGCTGCGTGTTAATCCGGGCTTTGGTCACGGTCACAGCCAAAAAACCAACACTGGCGGCGAAAACAGTAAACACGGTATCTGGCATAGCGATTTGCCCGAGGCGCTGGCCGTCATGCAGCGCCATCAGCTGAAACTGGTCGGCATCCATATGCATATCGGTTCCGGCGTGGATTACGGCCACCTGGAACAGGTGTGTGGAGCGATGGTGCGTCAGGTGATCGATTTTGGCCAGGATCTGCAGGCGATCTCCGCGGGGGGCGGGCTGTCGATTCCGTATCACGATGGCGAAGAAGCCGTGGACACGCAGCACTATTTTGGCCTGTGGAACGCCGCGCGTGAGCAAATCGCCCGCCACCTCGGACACCCTGTAAAACTGGAGATCGAGCCGGGACGTTTTCTTGTCGCCCAGGCGGGCGTGCTGGTGACCCAGGTGCGCAGTGTGAAACAGATGGGCAGCCGTCATTTTGTGTTGGTGGACGCGGGTTTTAACGATCTCATGCGCCCGGCGATGTACGGCAGTTATCATCACATCTCCGCGCTGGCGGCAGACGGACGCTCGCTTGCCAACGCGCCGCAAGTGGAAACGGTGGTCGCCGGGCCGCTGTGTGAATCCGGGGATGTCTTTACCCAACAGGAGGGCGGGAAAGTCGAAACTCGCGCGCTGCCAGCGGTTGTCCCCGGTGACTACCTGGTGTTACATGATACGGGAGCCTATGGCGCGTCGATGTCGTCGAACTACAATAGCCGCCCGCTGCTGCCGGAAGTGTTATTTGATAACGGCCAGGCGCGGCTGATCAGGCGTCGGCAGACAATAGACGAACTGCTGGCGCTGGAACGCATCTGAGGCGCATGCCGGAGGCGGCGCAAGCGCGTTATCCGGCCTGCGGCTGGCTGCCGCCGGTAAAATACGGCCCGGTCGTCACCGAATCGCGCAGCACTAATGTGCCGGTAAACGGTGGGATAGGGGCCACCGCTTCGCCGTTCGCCATGCGGATCGCCTGGTCAATGGCGGTGGTGATCATGGTGTCGATGGGCAAATAAACTGTGGATAACCCCGGCTCAAGCCATTTTGCGCTCGGGGCATCGTCAAAACCAAACAGCGACACATCCTGAGGGATGCGTAACCCGGCCTGATGCAGCGCCTTGGATGCGCCCAGCGCCATATCGTCGTTACAGGCGAACAGGGCGCTGAATTTAATCCCTTCCGCAAGCAGTTCATGACAGGCGTCGTAGCCGCGGGTCATGCTGGCGTCGCCATACTTCACTTTCGCCGGATCCCAGGCGATTCCGTTTTTCTCCAGTGCTTTACGATAGCCACGCAGACGTGACTTTCCGGTCGGCGTATGGCCGGGTACGGTAATGCAGGCGATCTCCCGATGCCCCTGCGAGATCAGGTAATCGACCGCCTGAAACGCCGCCTCTTCCTGTTCAAAAAAGATTGCGCGCTCACGGGCCAGGGCCACCTCCCGGTTGATGATCACCAACGGCATCGGGATGGCGTCCGCCAGCGCCAGAATCGCTTTCTCGCTCATATAGCGGGTGTAAAGAATAATCGCGTCACACTGGCGGTCGGCCAGCATCCGCACCGCTTCCTGTTCACGCTCCGGCGTATCGTGGCCGTCGGTCACGATGAGCTGTTTGCCGTGGGACTCGGTCTGCCGGGACGCCTGTTGCAGCAGGCGTCCAAAATAGAAACCGTCAAAGGTCGATACCACCAGGCCAATGCTGTTGCTGGTGCGATGCGCCAGCGAACGGGCGAGAAAGTTGGGCCGGTAGTCCAGCGCCTGCATCGCCTTAAAAACTTTCTGTCGGGTGCTCTCTTTAACCTGTCCGGTGCCGTTAAGCACGCGGGACACGGTGGCTTTCGACACGCCAGCGCGGCGGGAAACATCCAGCATTGTTGTCATGACGCTTTCCTGATTACTCGTTTAATGACGGTTGTCCCGCTTCGGCTGGCGAGGCCACAGAATGACGGCGCACCAGCGTGGGGCTGAAGACATGGGTGATATCCGGTAACGGGCGTTTTTCCGCCAGTGCCAGCGCCAGTTCCGCCGCCTGGGTCGCCATGGTGACGATAGGGTAACGCACGGTCGTCAGGCGTGGGCGGACGTAGCGGGACACCAGCACATCATCGAAACCAATCAGTGAGATCTCCGATGGCACTTCCACGCCGTTGTCGTTGAGTACGCCCATTGCGCCCGCCGCCATCGAGTCGTTATAGCAGGCGACCGCCGTAAAGTTTCGGCCACGACCCAATAGCTCGGTCATCGCCTGCTCGCCGCCGCTCTCGTCGGGCTCGCCGAAGGTGACGAGCCTGTCGTTAACCGGAATTCCGCTCTCTGCGAGGGCGTCGTAATAGCCTTTAAGACGATCTTCGGCGTCTGAAATAGAGTGATTGGAGCAGAGATAGCCGATGCGGGTATGACCCTGTTGAATTAAATGACGCGTCGCCAGCCAGGCGCCGTAGCGGTCGTCAAGGGCGACGCAGCGCTGTTCAAAGCCAGGCAGAATGCGGTTGATCAGCACCATGCCGGGCATCTGCTCCATTAATGAGACCAGATCGGCGTCCGGGATCATCTTGGCGTGTACGACCAGCGCCGCGCAGCGGTGGCGGATAAGCTGTTCAATCGCCTGTCGCTCTTTCTGTTCATTATGGTAGCCGTTGCCGATCAGTAAAAAATTGCCAGTGTTATAGGCGACCTGCTCGACGGCTTTCACCATTGCGCCAAAAAAGGGGTCAGACACGTCGCCGACCACCAGACCCACGGTCTCGGTGGACTGTTGCGCCAGCGCGCGCGCATTTGCATTGGGGTGATAACTGAGCGACGCCATCGCGCTGGTCACCGCCAGGCGCGAGGCCTCGCTGGCCTTGGGAGAATCATTGATAACGCGAGAAACGGTGGCGACTGAAACACCAGCCAGTCGGGCTACATCCTTTATGGTCGCCATGACAGTACCTATTGTGGGTAAACGCTTACATTCTGTCAGTGTTACGGAAAACGCCCGACGGTTCAAGCGGTTCGCCCGCGACAACGCCGCAAATGTGAGCACGGCCAGGAGATAGACGACTCAGTGCCGACAATACAAACCTTTAGTTACACTTTGCGAAAGGCTGTTGCGTTTGTTCGCTGGCGAGCGTTCGCCGCGCATTGATACAGTGATGATCCCAGAGGTATTGATAGGTGGCGTCGACTTTCGGGTTGACCACATGACTTACACCAACCTGCGCAGATGTGCAGGTTTTTTTTTGCCCATCAGCCATTCTGTAACAGTAACCGATAATTTACACAACTCGTTGCATTTCCCTTCATTCCTTTGCGTTTTCTTGCTGGCGAAGCGGCCAGCGTCGGACCACAATCAAGATCCCAGAGGTATTGATTGGTGAGATTATTCGGTACGCTCTTCGTACCTGTCTCTTGCACCAACCTGCGCGGATGCGCAGGTTTTTTTTCGTACTGACTTTCTGTGTCGCTCCCATTGCCCTAATCGTGTAATCTGCCACCATTATTTAACCGAATCCTCGGCAAAGGGAGTTGAAATGCTATTTGGATTTTTCCGCAGCTTGTGCCGTGTGCTCTATCGGGTACGCGTCACGGGCGATATGAAGGCACTGCACGGAGAGCGGGTATTAATCACGCCGAACCATGTTTCGTTTATTGACGGCATCCTGCTGGCGCTGTTCTTGCCGGTGCGCCCGGTCTTTGCGGTGTATACCTCGATTAGCCAGCAGTGGTATATGCGTTGGTTGACCTCGCTGATTGATTTCGTGCCTCTCGATCCCACCAAACCGATGGCCATCAAACATCTGGTGCGACTGATTGAGCAGGGACGTCCGGTGGTGATCTTCCCTGAAGGGCGTATCTCGGTGAGCGGTTCGCTGATGAAGATCTACGACGGCGCCGGATTCGTCGCGGCGAAATCCGGCGCCACGCTGGTGCCGGTACGTATTGAAGGCGCGGAACTTACCCATTTCAGCCGCCTGAAAGGGCTGGTCAAACGTCGTTTTTTCCCGCGCATTCAGCTTCATATCCTGCCGCCAACCCAGTTGCCGATGCCGGACGCGCCGCGTGCGCGCGATCGCCGCAGAATCGCTGGCGAAATGCTGCATCAAAAAATGATGGAAGCGCGGATGGCGGTGCGTCCGCGTGAAACCCTGTACGAATCGCTGCTGGCGGCAAAATACCGCTATGGCGCGGGCAAAAAGTGTATTGAAGACATCAACTTCAAGCCGGACAGCTACCGGCAACTGCTCATCAAAACGCTGTTTGTCGGGCGTATTCTGGAAAAATACAGCGCGGAGGGCGAAAGGATCGGCCTGATGCTGCCGAACGCCGCAATCAGCGCGGCGGTGATTTTCGGCGCGGTCTCGCGTCGCCGTGTTCCGGCGATGATGAACTACACGGCGGGTGTTAAAGGGCTAAGCAGCGCGATCGCCGCCGCAGAGATTAAAACCATTTTCACCTCCCGCCAGTTCCTCGATAAAGGCAAACTCTGGCACCTGCCGGAGCAGTTGACTCAGGTGCGCTGGGTTTATCTGGAAGACCTGAAAGCGGACGTCACCCCCGCCGACAAGGTGTGGATTTTCGCCCACCTGCTGATGCCGCGTCTGGCGCAGGTGAAACAGCAACCGGAAGAGGCGGCGGTGATCCTTTTCACCTCCGGGTCTGAGGGCCACCCAAAGGGCGTGGTCCATAGCCACAAAAGCCTGCTGGCTAACGTTGAGCAGATCAAAACCATCGCGGATTTTACCGCTAACGACCGCTTTATGTCGGCGCTGCCGCTGTTTCACTCGTTCGGTCTGACCGTGGGGCTGTTCACGCCGCTGCTGACTGGCGCGGAAGTGTTCCTTTATCCCAGTCCGTTGCATTACCGCATTGTGCCGGAGTTGGTTTACGACCGGAACTGTACGGTGCTGTTTGGCACCTCGACGTTTCTTGGCAACTATGCGCGCTTTGCGAACCCGTATGATTTTTATCGCCTGCGCTACGTGGTGGCCGGCGCGGAGAAACTGCAGGAGAGCACGAAGCAGCTCTGGCAGGATAAGTTTGGTCTGCGCATCCTTGAGGGCTACGGCGTGACGGAATGCGCGCCGGTGGTCTCCATTAACGTACCGATGGCGGCGAAACCGGGCACCGTGGGGCGGATCCTGCCGGGAATGGACGCGCGCCTGCTTGCGGTGCCTGGCATTGACGACGGCGGACGGTTACAGCTGAAAGGACCGAATATCATGAACGGTTATCTGCGGGTGGAAAAACCGGGCGTGCTCGAGGTGCCGACAGCGGAAAATGCGCAGGGAGAACTGGAGCGCGGCTGGTACGACACCGGCGATATTGTGCGTTTTGACGAACAGGGGTTTGTGCAGATTCAGGGGCGCGCAAAGCGCTTTGCCAAAATTGCGGGCGAAATGGTGTCGCTGGAGATGGTCGAACAGGTGGCGTTGGGCGTTTCACCGGAAAAAATGCACGCCACGGCAATCAAGAGCGACGCCAGCAAAGGCGAAGCGCTGGTGCTCTTTACTACCGACAGCGAACTGACCCGCGACAAACTCCAGCAGTACGCCCGGGCGCACGGCGTTCCGGAACTGGCGGTGCCGCGCGACATCCGCTATCTGAAACAAATGCCGCTGTTGGGAAGCGGTAAGCCGGATTTTGTTACGCTGAAAAGCTGGGTCGATGAAGCGGAACAACAACATGGGTGAGTCAGTGCATACTAACACCTCGATTTGGTCGAAAGGGATGATGTCGGTTATTGCCGCGCAGTTTCTCTCTGCGTTTGGCGATAACGCGCTGTTGTTTGCCACACTGGCGCTGCTGAAAGCGCAGTTTTATCCGGACTGGAGTCAGCCGATCCTGCAAATGGTGTTTGTGGGTGCTTACATTCTGTTTGCGCCCTTTGTCGGACAGGTAGCTGACAGCTTCGCCAAAGGTCGGGTGATGATGTTCGCCAACGGCCTGAAACTGCTGGGAGCGGCAAGTATCTGTTTCGGCTTCAACCCGTTTATCGGCTATACGCTGGTGGGGATTGGCGCGGCAGCCTATTCACCTGCGAAATATGGCATTCTTGGCGAACTGACTACCGGCGATAAGCTGGTGAAGGCCAATGGCTTAATGGAAGCCTCTACTATTGCCGCGATCCTGCTCGGTTCGGTGGCGGGCGGCGTGCTGGCTGACTGGCATGTGATCGCCGCGCTGGTCGCCTGCGCGCTGGCCTACGCCGGGGCGGTCGTGGCAAACCTGTTCATTCCAAAGCTGGCGGCTGCGCGTCCCGGACAGTCCTGGCATCTGGCGAAGATGACCCGCAGTTTTTTCTGCGCCTGCGCGTCGCTGTGGCGCAATGGCGAAACGCGTTTTTCCCTTGTTGGCACCAGCCTGTTCTGGGGCGCTGGCGTGACGCTGCGTTTTCTGCTGGTGCTGTGGGTGCCGGTCGCGCTGGGGATCGCCGATAACGCCACGCCAACCTACCTGAATGCGATGGTTGCCATCGGTATCGTGGCGGGGGCTGGCGCAGCGGCCAGGCTGGTTACCCTGGAAACCGTCGCGCGCTGCATGCCTGCGGGGATCCTGATCGGCGTGGTCGTACTGATTTTCTCTCTGCAACACGCGCTGCTTCCGGCTTATGGACTGCTGATGCTGATCGGCATTCTGGGCGGTTTTTTTGTGGTGCCGCTGAACGCTCTGCTGCAGGAGCGCGGTAAACGAAGCGTCGGCGCGGGCAACGCCATTGCGGTGCAGAACCTCGGGGAAAACAGCGCGATGCTGCTGATGCTGGGGTTGTACTCACTGGCGGTGTGGGTTGGGATCCCGGTCGTTGCCGTCGGCATTGGGTTTGGCGGTCTGTTCGCACTGGCGATTGCCGCGCTGTGGATTTGGCAGCGTCGCCAGGCGTCATCGCGCTAAAGATCGCGGCTGTGTTTAATCCTGCCTACTTCGTCCCTGTAGGCAGGATAAGCGTCACGCCGCCGGGCGCTAATCGTCACGGTGCCGGATAGGTATAAACCTGATGCACCGCTTCGATCTCCGTCAGCACCTCTTCACTTAATTCCAGATGCAGGCTTTCAACATTGGCGTGTAGCTGTTCCATCGTGGTGGCGCCCAGCAGGGTGCTGGCGACAAACGGTTGACGGCGAACGAATGCCAACGCCATTTGCGCCGGATCCAGACCATGACGTTTCGCGATATCCACATAGGCCGCCACGGCTTTTTCGGTCTGCGCGCCGCTGTAGCGGGTAAAGCGGCTGAATAAGGTATTGCGCGCGCCAGCGGGTTTTGCGCCGTTCAGATACTTACCTGTCAGGGTGCCAAAGGCGAGGCAGGAATAGGCCAACAGCTCGACGCCTTCGTACTGGCTCACCTCCGCCAGGCCGACTTCAAAGCTGCGGTTAACCAGACTGTACGGGTTCTGAATGGTGACGATGCGCGGCAGGTCGTGTTTATCCGCAAGATGAAGATAGCGCATCACGCCGAAAGCGGTTTCGTTGGAAACGCCGATATAGCGAATCTTTCCGGCGCGCTGAAATTCGGCCAGCGCATCCAGCGTATCCAGCAGCGAGACCACCGGCGCCGTGTCCGTCCAACTGTAGCCGAGCTTGCCGAAGCAGTTGGTCTGACGCTGGGGCCAGTGCACCTGGTACAGATCCAGATAATCGGTCTGCAGCCGCTTCAGGCTGTCGTGCAGCGCTTCACGAATGTTTTTGCGGTCCAGCGCCTGGTTTGGCCGAATGCCGCTGTCGTTATTGCGCGCCGGACCGCTGACTTTCGAGGCGATAATCAGCTTTTCGCGGCAGCCCTGTTTCGCCAGCCAGTTGCCAACGTAGGTTTCGGTGAGTCCCTGGGTTTCCGGTCGCGGCGGGACCGGGTACATCTCGGCCACGTCGATCAGGTTAATGCCATTCGCGACGGCATAGTTGAGCTGTGCATGTGCATCGGCTTCGCTATTTTGTTCACCAAACGTCATTGTGCCCAGCCCCAGTGTACTGACTTCAAGTGAGCTGTGGGGTATAAGGTGATAGTGCATAGCCGTTTCCTTTTTATAATCACGACATAAGGATGATAAAAATGGCTGAGGGAAGGGAAAAAGGGAAGAAAAATTGTTAAGGCCAGCGTGAATGCTGACCTCAACCATCAACGCTCAATGATTTGAGAAACGTCGTCGCGGTTAATTTGCATGGCGTTACCCTGCTGATCGTGGTAGCTCACCAGACCGGTATCATCGTCTATTTCCGGTTTTCCGTCGGTCAGGATCATACGTCCATCTTTGGTCGCCATGACATAGTCGCTACTGCAGCCGGAAACGGCAAAAGCCAGTCCTACGGCGGAAATTACTACTGCCCATTTTTTCATCCATTTATCCTCACGTGGCATTCGTCTGATAATAGTCTAGTAATAACGTGAAGTTATGCTCAGGGAAAGCAGTAAAATCTTAATCTGTGAAAGGACGGAGAAGGCATTCGCTCCCCGTAGGGAGCGAAAGGGAGGATCACAGCGGGTTCTTTTTGTTTCGCAGCAGGTTCAGGCTCTCTACCGCGATAGAGAAGAACATGGCGAAATAGATGTAGCCCTTCGGTACGTGAACGTCGAAACTTTCCAGAATAAGCGTAAAGCCAACCAGGATAAGGAACGACAGCGCGAGCATCTTCACGGATGGATGTCTGTCGACAAACTCGCCGATGGGACGCGCGGCAAACATCATCACGCCTACGGCTATCACCACCGCCGCCATCATGATGAACAGATGGTCGGACAACCCTACCGCCGTAATCACCGAATCCAGACTGAAGATGATATCCAGCAGCATAATCTGCACGATCGCCCCCAGAAAAGAGGAGACGCGGGTTTTCAGCCCTTCTTCTTCACCTTCAATGGATTCGTGGATCTCCTTGCTCGCTTTCCAGATCAGGAACAGACCGCCGAGCAGCAGAATGAGATCGCGTGCGGAGATTTCCTCGCCAAAAACCTCAAACAGCGGATTCGTCAGGCGTGTCACCCAGGCAATGGAAGCCAGCAGCGCCAGACGCATGATCATCGCCGCGGCGAGACCGAGGCGTCGGGCATGCGCACGCTGCGCGGTAGGAAGTTTTGCAACGACCAGAGAGAGAAAAATAATATTATCGATCCCGAGCACGATCTCCAGCAGCGTCAGCGTACCGAGCGCGAGCCAGGCGTTGGGATCGGTTATCCATGCAAATAACATTGAGCAAAGTCCTGCCAAAAAAAGAAGCGGTAATTATATGCCTCTACCACGGCAGGCGAAAGTCTAACGCTGCTGTAACAAAAAATGGCGTTCCAGCAGGGCGCGAGTGAAGTTCTTTTTCAGATAGAAACCGCGTGGCAACGTCAGGATTGGCTGGCCCTGCGCGCCAATGGCTTCGGTCAGCGCTTTGGCGTTGGCGGCCTTGGGGCGCAATTGTAAAAATTCGCCATGCCGGGCGGTAATTCGTTCCACCTGGCCTAATACAATCATATCCATCAGCTCTTCCCAGTCGAGACGCAACTGGCGCTCCTCGTCCGGGTCCGGACTCCACAGCACAGGGGAGCCGACACGCCGCAAGGAGAGCGGGATGGCGCGGTCGCCCTCTACCGGGATCCACAACACCCGCTTCAGTTTATGCCGCACATGGCTGGTTTCCCACGTAACGCCGCTATTGCCGGTGAGCGGGGCGACACAGACGAAGGTGGTCTCAAGGGGGCGTCCCTGACTGTCTACAGGAATCGTTTTCAGTTCCACACCTAAAGCCGCGAAATCCTGCTCAGGTTTACTGCCCGCGCTGGCTCCCAGCCACAGCTCCAGTAAAACGCCAACCCAGCCTTTATCGCGTTTGAGATCTTTTGGCGTTGTCATCCCGGCAAGCGCGGCCAGTTCACCCAGCGTATAGCCTGAAATCTGCTGCGCCTGCTGGAGTAGCAGCGTTTCTGATTCCGGTGGAAAACGTAACGGCTGGAGAGCGGACATAGCGAGATACCTTAGGTGAAAAAATAGACAACGGATTTATACCGCAGAAAAGAAGTTTATCGTTTTCCGCCCCTTCTGTTCAATCCTATGATTTAACGTGCTTTTTAGATGACAGAGCGGTGAGTTGCGCAACATGAAAACCGGTTTTCCAATTCTGGTCACTGAAAATAAACAGGATCTTACACCATGTTATCCACAGAAAGATGGGATAACTGTGAAAAACCGCGACTACTGTTTCCATTTACAGCCTTGACGTGCGGGGAAAATCGAATTTTCACACAAATTGTGTTTAACTTATTGGCACAATCTGTGGATAAAACCGACGCTGTTCGATCTTTCATCAGCCCGAGGATCGTTGGTGTGATGGACATCACTTTTTTATCGGGGAACCGGTAAATAAGTGAAGTAACCGCATGAATAACCGCATTTATTTTTTTACCCCGTCAGGGCGTTTATTCAGACTGTTCTGGGTTTTCCCGGAGTAATTCCATACTTTTTCACAACTCTATCCACAGAAAAGGTGAATAAGATCGGTCAAAAATGCCAGTTTCTGTTTATAACTTCGTTCTTAACTGTGAGTTATTCAATTGTTATTAGATACGCAGGTCGCTAACACAATGGTTTACCGCCTGTCAGGAGTGTGAAACAATCATTCATATATAAGGTTTACGTTGAGGTAGTCCGGTGATTGATGACGATGGCTACCGCCCAAATGTAGGTATCGTAATTTGTAATCGTCAGGGGCAAGTCATGTGGGCCCGGCGATTTGGTCAGCACTCCTGGCAATTCCCGCAAGGCGGAATCAACCCTGGAGAATCAGCAGAACAGGCGATGTACCGGGAACTGTTTGAAGAAGTTGGGTTAAGCCGTAAAGATGTGCGGATCCTGGCTTCTACTCGCAACTGGTTGCGTTACAAGTTACCGAAACGTTTGGTGCGTTGGGACACAAAGCCGGTTTGTATCGGCCAGAAGCAAAAGTGGTTTCTTTTGCAGTTGATGAGCGCGGACGCGGAAATCAACATGCAAACCAGCAGTACACCTGAGTTCGATGGCTGGCGTTGGGTAAGCTACTGGTACCCGGTTCGGCAAGTGGTTTCATTCAAACGTGATGTTTACCGCAGGGTGATGAAAGAGTTCGCAAGTGTCGTGATGGCGCTTCAGGAAGCGACGCCGAAGCCGCAAAGCGCGCCTGCTTATCGACGTAAAAGAGGTTAAGCCACGCAAATTATGCTCACCCGCCTGCGCGAAATAGTCGAAAAGGTGGCCAGTGCTCCACGTCTGAATGAAGCGTTGAACATCCTGGTCACCGACATCTGTCTGGCGATGGATACTGAGGTCTGTTCGGTCTACCTGGCCGATCACGATCGACGTTGTTATTATCTCATGGCGACGCGGGGGCTAAAAAAACCGCGAGGTCGCACGGTTGCGCTCGCCTTCGATGAAGGGATCGTCGGCCTGGTAGGCAGGCTGGCGGAGCCGATCAACCTTGCCGATGCGCAAAAACACCCCAGTTTCAAGTACATTCCCTCAGTTAAAGAAGAGCGCTTTCGCGCGTTTCTTGGCGTGCCGATCATCCAGCGGCGACAACTGCTGGGCGTGCTGGTGGTTCAGCAGCGCGAGCTGCGCCAGTACGACGAAAGCGAAGAATCATTCCTCGTCACGCTCGCCACCCAGATGGCGGCCATTCTTTCACAGTCTCAGCTCACCGCGCTGTTCGGTCAGTACCGTCAGACGCGCATCCGCGCGCTGCCCGCCTCGCCAGGTATTGCCATTGCCGAAGGCTGGCAGGATGCAACGCTGCCGCTGATGGAGCAGGTGTATCAGGCTTCCACTCTGGATCCGGCGCTAGAGCGCGAGCGTCTGACCGGCGCGCTCGAAGAAGCGGCGAACGAATTTCGCCGTTACAGTAAACGCTATGCGGCTGGCGCGCAAAAAGAGACGGCGGCGATATTTGATCTCTATTCGCACCTGCTCTCTGATGCCCGGCTGCGGCGGGAGCTGTTCGCCGAAGTCGATAAAGGCGCAGTGGCGGAATGGGCGGTCAAAACGATCATCGAGAAGTTTGCCGAACAGTTTGCGGCGCTGAGTGACAATTATTTAAAAGAGCGTGCGGGCGATCTGCGCGCGCTCGGCCAGCGCTTGTTGTTCCATCTTGATGACGCCATCCAGGGGCCAAACGCCTGGCCGGAGCGCTTTATTCTGGTTGCCGATGAGCTTTCCGCCGCGACGCTTGCGGAGCTGCCGCAGGACAGACTGGCTGGCGTTGTGGTTCGTGACGGCGCCGCCAACTCACATGCGGCGATTATGGTTCGCGCGCTGGGGATCCCGACCGTCATGGGGGCCGATATTCAGCCTTCGGTACTGCATCGGCGCACGCTGGTGGTGGACGGCTATCGTGGCGAACTACTGGTTGATCCTGAACCGGTATTGATCCAGGAATATCAGCGGCTTGTCAGCGAGGAGATCGCGCTCAGCCGTCTGGCGGAAGATGATGTCAACCAGCCTGCGCAGTTGAAAAGCGGCGAACGGGTTAAGGTGATGCTGAACGCCGGTCTGAGTCCGGAGCATGAAGAAAAACTCGGTAGCCGCATTGACGGTATTGGCCTGTACCGCACCGAAATACCCTTCATGCTGCAAAGCGGCTTTCCGTCTGAAGAGGAGCAGGTCGCGCAGTATCAGGGCATGCTGCAAATGTTTAACGACAAGCCGGTCACGCTGCGTACGCTGGACGTCGGGGCGGACAAACAGCTGCCGTATATGCCGATCAGCGAAGAGAACCCGTGTCTTGGCTGGCGGGGGATCCGCATTACGCTCGATCAGCCGGAGATCTTCCTGATCCAGGTGCGTGCGATGCTCCGCGCCAACGCGGCAACGGGCAACCTGAGCATTTTGCTGCCGATGGTCACCAGCATTGATGAAGTGGATGAAGCGCGGCGGTTGATCGATCGCGCCGGGCGCGAAGTGGAAGAGATGATCGGTTACGCGATCCCTAAACCACGGATCGGCATCATGCTTGAAGTGCCGTCAATGGTGTTTATGCTGCCGCATCTTGCCAGTCGCATCGACTTTATCTCGGTTGGCACGAACGATCTGACCCAGTACATTCTGGCGGTAGATCGCAATAACACGCGCGTCGCCAGTATTTATGACAGCCTGCATCCAGGCATGCTGCGCGCGCTGGCAATGATCGTGCAGGAAGCGGAGCGAAGCGGCATTGATCTGCGCCTGTGCGGTGAAATGGCCGGGGATCCCATGTGCGTACCGATCCTGATTGGTCTTGGGTTCCGCCATCTTTCGATGAACGGCCGTTCGGTAGCGCGAGTGAAATACCTGCTTCGCCATATCGATTTTGAAGACGCGAAGGTGCTCGCCCGGCGCAGTCTGGAGGCGCAGCTGGCGACGGAGGTCCGGCATCAGGTCGCAGCCTTTATGGAGCGGCGTGGGGTCGGCGGTTTGATCCGCGGCGGACTGTGATTACGCAACTGTTTCCAGTGCGTTTGTCCGTTGCCTGACAGAACTTTTACAACCCGACGCAACTGCCGCGCGCCCCTTATGCTATTATTCGCACCTTCGGAGCGCCTGTAACCTGCGGGCGTGCATCTCGCGCGCTGACTTATTTCAGCAAAATTACAAGAACTTGTGGTGACAGATGACCAGTAGCTATCTGCATTTTCCGGAATTCGATCCGGTCATTTTCTCAATTGGACCCGTCGCGCTTCACTGGTACGGCTTAATGTATCTGGTGGGGTTCATTTTTGCGATGTGGCTGGCGACGCGGCGTGCCAACCGCCCGGGCAGCGGCTGGACCAGGAATGAAGTCGAAAATTTACTCTATGCAGGCTTCCTCGGGGTATTCCTCGGCGGACGTATTGGCTACGTGCTGTTCTATAACTTCCCGTTGTTTCTGGAAAATCCCCTGTATCTGTTCCGCGTCTGGGACGGCGGCATGTCCTTCCACGGCGGCCTGATCGGCGTGATTCTGGTGATGATCATTTTTGCCAGACGCACAAAGCGTAACTTCTTCCAGGTTTCTGATTTTATCGCGCCGTTGATCCCGTTTGGCCTGGGCGCGGGCCGTCTGGGCAACTTTATCAACGGCGAACTGTGGGGGCGTGTGGACCCTGATTTCTCTTACGCCATGCTGTTCCCTGGCTCGCGTACCGAGGATATTCTGCTGCTGCAAACGCATCCGCAGTGGCAGTCCATTTTTGACACCTACGGCGTCCTGCCTCGCCACGCTTCCCAGCTCTATGAAATGGTGCTGGAAGGGATAGTCCTGTTTATCATTCTTAACCTGTTTATTCGTAAACCGCGACCGATGGGCTCCGTATCCGGATTGTTTTTGATTGGTTACGGCGCGTTTCGTATCATCGTGGAATTCTTCCGCCAGCCGGATGCGCAGTTTACCGGCGAATGGGTACAGTACATCAGCATGGGGCAGATCCTCTCAATTCCGATGATTGTCGCTGGTGTGATCATGATGGTTTGGGCTTACCGCCGCAGCCCGCAGCAACACGTTTCCTGAGGAACCATGAAACAGTATTTAGAACTGATGCAAAAAGTGCTGGATGAAGGCACACAGAAAAACGACCGCACCGGAACCGGAACGCTTTCCATTTTTGGTCATCAGATGCGTTTTAACCTGCAGGAAGGATTCCCGCTGGTGACGACAAAGCGTTGCCATCTGCGCTCGATCATTCATGAACTGCTGTGGTTCCTGCAGGGTGACACCAACGTCGCTTATCTGCATGAAAATAATGTCTCCATCTGGGATGAATGGGCGGATGAAAATGGCGATCTCGGTCCGGTTTACGGCAAGCAGTGGCGTGCCTGGCCGACGCCTGACGGCCGTCATATCGACCAGATCACCACGGTGATGAATCAGCTGAAAAACGACCCCGATTCGCGCCGTATCATCGTTTCTGCCTGGAATGTCGGCGAACTGGATAAAATGGCGCTGGCGCCCTGCCATGCGTTCTTCCAGTTCTATGTGGCGGACGGCAAGCTCTCCTGCCAGCTTTATCAACGTTCTTGCGACGTGTTCCTCGGCCTGCCTTTCAACATCGCCAGCTACGCCCTGCTGGTGCATATGATGGCGCAACAGTGCGACCTGGAGGTGGGCGATTTCGTCTGGACCGGTGGCGACACCCACCTGTACAGCAACCATATGGAGCAAACGCACTTGCAGTTAAGCCGTGAACCGCGCGCGCTACCGAAACTGGTGATCAAGCGTAAGCCGGCATCGATCTTCGACTATCGCTTTGAAGACTTTGATATTGAGGGCTACGATCCGCATCCCGGCATCAAAGCGCCCGTGGCTATCTGACCCTTGCTATCCTGTCATGACCGACGCCACAGTGCGTCGGTTTTTTTTATCCTGATACCGATCTTTCGGCGCGGATTCCAACGATTCTGCAATCTGCTGCAACGCCGTAAATATTCTTCGTAACGCGCCGAATAATCCGCGTTCTCCCCTCGTTTTTATTTTTCGCCCGGCCATACTGCCGCTATGAAAAAACAGCAGGGTTATACGCTCATCGAAATGCTGGTCGCGATGCTTATTATCGTCAGCCTGAGTGCAACGGGACTGTATGGCTGGCAACGCTGGCAGCAACAGCAGCGCTTATGGCAGACCGCCTGCGAACTGCGGGATTATTTGCTTCAACTGCGTGAAGATGCCAACTGGCATAACCGCGACCATACCATTGCCGTCATCAGGGAGGAGGAAAGAGAGTGTCTTGTCAGTTCGCTTGCCCAACAAACGACCTGTGTGCCACGTTCCGCGCTGGTCTTTACGCCGCGTTGGCACGACATCGCCATCGCGGAGATCACGCCGTCGCTGGCCTTCTTTGGCCTGCGCAACACTGCCTGGGCCGGACATATCCGCCTGAAAAACCCGGCGGGAGAATGGCGTCTGGTTGTGTCGCCGTGGGGGCGCATTCGCTTGTGCGAGCGCGACAACACCGAGGCCTGCCGATGAACGAACGCGGATTTTCATTGCTCGAAGTTTTAATCGCGATGGCCATCGGTAGTGTACTGCTGTTGGGAGCCGCCCGCTTTTTGCCCGCCTTACAGCGCGACATTTTGCAGCATACCCGAAGGCTTTCGCTGGAAGACGACGTGTGGCAGCGGGTGTATACCGTCGCGAAGCATCTTCAGCGAGCCGGGTATTGTTATGGTAGCTGCAAGGGAAAAGGGTTGTTTATTGCCCAACAGGGGCAATGCGTGATCGCGCAGTGGGATGCCAACGGTAACGGTATCTGGGAGCGCGAGCCGCTAAAAGACGCCGAACAGATTGGGTTTCGTCTTAGCGGTAGCGCGTTGGAAACATTGCGGGGGGCAAGAAGCTGTACCGACAAAGGTTGGGATAAAATGACCGATCCAGACACCGTTCAGATCACCGGGTTTGTGGTTGAACGGCAAGACACTGCTGGTTTTTCGCCCGAACTGACCCTACGGTTGCGCGGCGAGAGCCGGGCCCGTCCGCGGATGGCGATTGACGTGTTATATAGCGTGACGGGATTTAATCTGTGAACCGTGAGCGAGGCGTCTCTTCTCTTGCGCTGGTACTGTTGCTCTTGGTGCTTGGGAGCCTGCTGTTGCAAGGGCTAAACCAGCAGCAAACGCATTTTTCCCGGCGCGTGGCGCTGGAAAGCCAGGCCTTACAGCGTCAGGCGCTGGTGCAGTCAGCCATAGAGTGGGGCAGAATGCAGCATTGGGGCACAGGCGCTGAAAAACAGTGTCGGTATTATGCGGCGGAAAGGGTTCCCGTCTGCCTGCGTCAGATCGATGGAAAACGCGCGCTGCTTATTACAAGCTGGCAGGGGACATCATTATGGCGACAAGCGGAACAGCGCGAAGAAAGCGTCGTGTTTTCTCCGTCTGGCTGGAGCGATTTTTGCCCGCTGCGGGAGGTTGCGCTATGCCAGCTTCCCTGAGCCGCCAGCGTGGTTTTAGCCTGCCTGACGTGCTGTTAGCCATGCTGTTGATGGTCATGGTGGTCACCGCGCTTTCCGGGTATCAGCGTGCGCTAATGAACAGTTTTGTCGTGAACGGCCAGTATCTGCAACAGTGGCGACTCGCCTGGCGACAAACGCAACTGCGGCCATTATCGCCACCTGATAACTGGCGGGTTAACCGGATGCAGACAACGCAGGCCGGATGTGTCAGCATCAGCGTTCAGCTGGTTTCACCGCTGGGCAGACAGGGCGCGATGACGCGTCTGCACTGCCCTAATCGTTAGTTGTCAGGAGTCTCTATGTTAAGGGTCTACCACTCAAACCGTCTGGATGTGCTGGAAGCGTTGATGGAGTTTATCGTCGAGCGCGAGCGGCTGGACGATCCGTTCGAGCCAGAAATGATTTTGGTGCAGAGCACCGGTATGGCGCAGTGGTTACAAATGACCCTTTCGCAGAAGTTTGGCATCGCCGCCAATATCGAGTTTCCCCTGCCGGCGAGTTTTATCTGGGACATGTTTGTTCGCGTGTTGCCGGAAATTCCTAAAGAGAGCGCATTTAGCAAACAGAGCATGAGCTGGAAACTTATGACGCTGTTGCCACAGCTTCTGGAGCAAGACGACTTCGCGTTGCTGCGCCACTATCTGACGGACGACAGTGACAAACGCAAACTGTTCCAGCTTTCTTCGCGCGCGGCGGATCTGTTCGACCAGTACCTGGTTTACCGTCCTGACTGGCTGACGCAGTGGGAAACAGGGCGCAGGATTGAGGGGCTGGGCGAGGCTCAACGTTGGCAGGCGCCGCTGTGGAAGGCGCTGGTGGAATACACCGCGGAGTTAGGACAACCGCGCTGGCACCGCGCTAACCTTTACCAGCGTTTCATTCAGACTCTTAACAACGCCAGTTCCTGTCCGCCCGGGCTGCCTTCTCGGGTGTTTATCTGCGGAATTTCCGCGCTACCGCCCGTCTATTTGCAGGCGCTGCAGGCCCTCGGTAAACATATCGACATTCATTTGCTTTTTACCAATCCCTGCCGTTATTACTGGGGTGATATTAAAGATCCGGCCTGGCTGGCAAAGCTGCTGGCGCGTCAACGGCAGCATAGCTTCGAAGAGCGCCATTTACCGTTGTTTCGTGATAATGCGAAAGCCGAAAGCTTATTTAACCGCGACGGAGAACAGGACGTCGGCAATCCAATGTTGGCGTCATGGGGGAAGCTGGGACGAGACTACATTTACCTGCTCTCCGAACTGGAAAACAGCCAGGAGCTGGATGCGTTCGTCGACGTCACGCCGGATAACCTGCTGCACGCTATTCAGGCCGATATCCTTGAGCTGGAGAACCGCGCGGTAGCGGGCGTGAATCTGGAAGAATATTCGCGCAGCGACAGTAAGCGTCGGCTTGACCCGAACGATACCAGCGTTACTTTTCACGTTTGTCATAGTCCGCAGCGAGAAGTGGAAGTGCTTCACGATCGCCTGCTGGCAATGCTTGAGGCCGATCCCTCGCTGACCCCGCGCGATATTATCGTAATGGTGGCGGATATCGACAGTTATAGCCCGTTTATTCAGGCGGTATTTGGCAGCGCGCCGCCTGAGCGTTATCTGCCCTATGCCATTTCGGATCGCCGCGCCCGCCAGTCTCACCCGGTTTTGCAGGCGTTTATCAGTCTGCTGTCACTGCCTGACAGCCGCTTTGTTTCTGAAGATGTGCTGGCTTTACTGGATGTGCCGGTGCTGGCGGCGCGTTTTAATATCAGTGAAGAAGGGCTGCGCTATCTGCGGTTGTGGGTTAACGAATCCGGCATCCGTTGGGGGATTGATGACGATAACGTACGGGAGCTGGCGCTTCCGGCGACGGGGCAGCACACCTGGCGATTTGGCCTGACGCGAATGCTGCTCGGCTACGCGATGGAAAGCGCGCAGGGCGAATGGCAGTCCGTCCTGCCGTATGACGAATCCAGCGGGCTGATTGCGGAACTGGTTGGGCATCTTGCGTCTCTGCTGATGCAGCTCAACATCTGGCGACGTGGACTGGCGCAGGAGCGGCCTCTGGAGGAGTGGTTACCCGTTTGCCGGGACATGCTCAACGATTTTTTCCAGCCGGACAGCGAAACGGAAGCCGCCATGACGCTGATAGAGCAGCAGTGGCAGACGATTATTGCCGAAGGAATAGGCGCGGAATATGGCGATGCGGTACCGCTTTCGCTACTGCGTGATGAACTGGCGCAGCGACTGGATCAGGAGCGAATCAGTCAGCGATTCCTGGCCGGCCCGGTGAACATCTGTACCCTGATGCCGATGCGGTCCATCCCGTTCAAAGTGGTTTGTTTGCTGGGAATGAACGACGGCATTTACCCACGCCAACTGCCCCCGCTTGGTTTTGACCTGATGAACCAGAAGCCAATGCGTGGCGATCGCAGTCGTCGGGATGATGACCGCTACTTATTCCTGGAAGCATTAATTTCTTCCCAACAGACGTTGTATATCAGCTACATCGGGCGCTCCATTCAGGATAACAGTGAACGCTTTCCTTCGGTTCTGGTGCAGGAACTGCTCGACTATATCGGACAAAGCCATTATTTGCCGGGCGACGAGGCGCTGACCTGCGATGAAAGCGAGGCGCGGGTGAAAGCACATATTGCCTGTCTGCATACGCGAATGCCGTTTGACGCGCAGAACTTCCAGCCTGGCGAGTTGCAGAGCTACGCCAGCGAGTGGTTGCCAGCGGCCAGCCGTAGCGGAAAGGCCCATAGCGATTTTGTCCAGCCGCTGGAATTTGCGATGCCGGATACGTTGAATCTCGACACGCTTCAGCGTTTCTGGGCGCATCCGGTACGGGCGTTTTTCCAGATGCGATTGCGGGTTAATTTTCGCGCTGAGGAGAGTGATATTCCGGACACGGAGCCTTTTACTCTGGAAGGTTTAAGCCGTTATCAGCTCAACCAGCAGTTGCTGAACGCGCTGGTCGAGCAGGGCGATGCGGAAAGCCTGTTCCGTCGTTTCCGCGCGGCGGGCGATCTGCCTTACGGGGCGTTTGGCGAAATTTTCTGGGAAGCTCAGCATCAGGAAATGCAGACGCTGGCCGACAAAATTATTGCCTGTCGCCAGCCGAGTCAGAGTCTGGAAATTGATCTCGACTGTCACGGCGTCCAGTTGACCGGCTGGCTGCCGCAGGTGCAGGAGGACGGCCTGTTACGCTGGCGGCCTTCCCTAATCAGCGTTTCGCAGGGCGTGCAACTTTGGCTCGAACACCTTGTCTATTGTGCCTGCGGGGGAAAAGGCGAAAGTCGGCTGTTTTTGCGAAAAGACGGCGAATGGCGCTTCCCGCCGTTAGAAAAAGAGCAGGCGTTAGGCTACCTTGCGCAACTGATTGAAGGCTATCGCGAAGGGATGTCCGCGCCGCTTTTGGTTCTGCCGGAAAGCGGCGGCGCGTGGATAAAAGCCTGTTACGACGCGGCAAATGATGCCATGTTAGAGGACGACGACACGCGCCAGAAGGCCCGCACGAAGTTTTTGCAGGCTTACGAAGGGAATATGATCGTGCGTGGCGAAGGCGATGATATCTGGTATCAGCGCCTGTGGCGGCAGCTGGAGCCAGACACGCTTGAGATGATACTCGCGCAGTCGCAACGTTACCTGCTTCCGCTTTTCAGATTTAATCAGTCGTCATGATTGTATAAAAATTGCGCAATTTAAAGGCTTCCTTTAAGATGCGTTGCCCTGCCCGGAGTCGCAAACGGCGTGTCTTTGCGCAGAAAGAAAGTTAATGATGAGGTTTTTGAATGCCCCGCAGCACCTGGTTCAAAGCGTTACTGTTGTTCGTCGCCTTTTGGGCGCCCTTAAGTCAGGCAGACACCGGTTGGCAACCCATAGCGGAAACTATCCGGAAAAGCGACAAAGATACCCGTCAGTATCAGGCCGTGCGTCTGGATAATGACATGGTGGTTTTGCTGGTATCCGATCCGCAGGCGGTAAAATCCCTCTCTGCGCTGGTGGTACCCGTTGGTTCGCTTGAAGATCCGGAGGCGCATCAGGGGCTGGCGCACTATCTTGAGCATATGTGTCTGATGGGATCGAAAAAATACCCTCAGGCCGACAGCCTTGCTGAATATCTCAAACTGCACGGCGGCAGCCATAACGCCAGCACCGCGCCGTATCGCACCGCTTTTTATCTGGAAGTCGAAAACGACGCTCTGGCCGGAGCCGTTGATCGATTGTCAGACGCCGTCGCACAACCGCTTCTGGATAAAAAATATGCGGATCGTGAACGCAACGCGGTGAACGCAGAGTTGACGATGGCGCGTACTCGTGACGGGATGCGAATGGCGCAGGTCAGCGCAGAAACCATCAACCCTGCGCACCCGGGCTCACGCTTTTCCGGTGGAAACCTGGAAACCCTGAGCGATAAACCCGGAAACCCGGTGCAACAGGCGCTGGTCGACTTCCATAAAAAATATTACTCCGCCAACCTCATGAAAGCGGTGATATACAGCAATAAGCCGCTGCCGGAGCTGGCGAAGATGGCTGCTGAAACCTATGGTCGGGTGCCGAATAAAAACATCGAAAAACCGGCTATCACCGTCCCGGTGGTCACCGACGCGCAAAAAGGGATTATCATCCACTACGTTCCCGCGCTGCCGCGAAAAGTGCTGCGCGTCGAGTTTCGCATCGACAATAACAGCGCGCAGTTTCGCAGCAAAACGGACGAACTGATCGCATATTTGATCGGTAATCGTACGCCAGGCACGCTTTCTGACTGGCTACAAAAGCAGGGACTGGTGGAAGGTATTCGCGCGGACTCCGATCCGGTAGTGAATGGCAACAGCGGCGTGCTGGCAATTTCGGCTACGTTGACCGACAAAGGGCTGGCCCAACGCGAAGAGGTTGTCGCCGCTATTTTCAGTTACCTCAATCTGCTGCGTGAAAAGGGAATTGATAAGCGCTACTTTGACGAACTGGCGCATGTACTTGACCTCGACTTCCGTTATCCGTCAATTACCCGCGATATGGACTACGTCGAGTGGCTGGCGGATACCATGATCCGCGTACCGGTGGCGCATACTCTCGACGCCGTAAACATTGCCGATCATTACGACGCCAAAGCGATAAATGCGCGTCTTGGCATGATGACGCCGCAAAATGCGCGTATCTGGTACATCAGCCCGAAAGAGCCGCACAATAAAACCGCTTACTTTGTCGATGCGCCGTATCAGGTTGATAAAATCAGCGAGCAGACGTTTGCTGCATGGCAGAAAAAAGCGCAGGGCATTACCCTGTCGCTGCCGGAACTTAACCCCTATATTCCTGACGATTTCACCCTGACTAAACCGCAAAAGTCATACCCCCGCCCGGCGCTGATTGTCGATGAGCCGGCGCTGCGAGTGGTTTACGCGCCAAGCCAGCACTTTGCCAGCGAACCCAGGGCGGACGTCAGCGTCATTTTGCGCAACCCTAAAGCGATGGACAGCGCCAGAAATCAGGTGATGTTTGCCCTGAATGATTATCTGGCGGGGATCGCGCTCGATCAGTTAAGCAACCAGGCCTCCGTCGGCGGGATCGGCTTTTCCACGAACGCGAATAATGGTCTGATGCTGAATGCCGACGGTTATACGCAGCGCTTGCCGCAGCTTTTCAAGGCGCTGCTTGAAGGGTATTTCACCTATAGCGCGACGGAAGAACAGCTGGAACAGGCGAAATCCTGGTACAGCCAGATGATGGATTCCGCTGAGAAAGGTAAAGCTTACGAGCAAGCCATCATGCCGGTGCAGATGATCTCGCAGGTGCCTTATTTCACCCGCGATGAGCGTCGCGCGCTGCTGCCGTCAATCACGCTGAAAGAGGTGATGGAGTATCGTGAGGCGTTAAAAACCGGCGCGCGTCCGGAGTTCCTGGCTATCGGCAACATGAGCGAGGCGCAGGTGACGTCAATGGCGCGCGATATCCAGAAACAGCTGGGCGCGAACGGCTCTGAGTGGTGTCGTAATAAAGATGTGGTGGTCGATAAAAAGCAGTCCGTGATTTTTGAAAAAGCGGGCAGCAGTACAGACTCCGCACTGGCGGCGGTCTTTGTGCCCACGGGCTACGACGAGTATGCCAGCTCGGCCTACAGTGCGATGCTCGGTCAGATTGTGCAGCCGTGGTTTTACCATCAGCTTCGTACTGAAGAACAACTGGGTTACGCGGTATTCGCTTTCCCGATGAGCGTAGGGCGTCAATGGGGGATGGGCTTCCTCCTGCAAAGCAGCGACAAACAACCTAAGTATTTGTGGGAGCGTTATAAAGCGTTTTTCCCAACGGCGGAAGCAAAACTACGGGCAATGAAGCCGGAAGAGTTTGTGCAGATCCAGCAGGCGATCATTGCGCAAATGGTGCAGGCGCCGCAGACGCTGGGTGAAGAAGCATCGAAAATCAGCAAAGATTTCGATCGCGGCAATATGCGTTTCGATTCGCGTGATAAAATCGTCGCCCAGATAAAACTGCTGACGCCACAGAAGCTCGCGGATTTCTTCCATCAGGCGGTGGTCGCGCCGCAAGGCATGGCGATACTGTCGCAAATTTCCGGTGGTCAGAGCGGGAAGACGGGTTACGCCCGCCCGGAAGGCTGGAAAGTGTGGGATAACGTCAGCGCGTTGCAGCAAACTTTGCCCCTGATGAGTGATAAGAATGAATGATGTTGCCGAGTCCCTTGATCCCCTGCGCTTGCCCCTTACGGGCGAGCGCCTGATTGAAGCCTCGGCGGGGACCGGCAAAACCTTTACCATCGCAGCGCTTTATTTGCGCCTGTTGCTTGGACTCGGCGGTACAGCCGCCTTTCCTCGTCCGCTCACCGTGGAAGAACTCCTGGTGGTGACCTTCACCGAGGCCGCCACCGAAGAACTCCGCGGCCGTATTCGCAGCAATATTCATGAGCTGCGTATCGCCTGCCTGCGCAAGTCCACCGATAACCCGCTTTATGCCAGCCTGCTGGATGAGATCGCCGATACCGAACAGGCGGCCCAGTGGCTGCTGCTGGCTGAGCGGCAGATGGACGAGGCGGCGGTGTTTACTATCCATGGTTTTTGTCAGCGCATGCTGAGCCTGAATGCCTTTGAGTCCGGCATGCTGTTTGAACAGCAATTGATTGAGGACGAATCCCTGCTGCGCTATCAGGCGTGCGCGGATTTCTGGCGTCGCCACTGCTATCCCTTACCGCGTGAAATCGCTCAGGTGGTATTTGAGACCTGGAAAGGCCCTAAGTCGCTGCTCGCCGATATCAATCGTTATTTGCAGGGGGAAGCGCCGGTCATTAAAGCGCCGCCGCCCGATGACGAAACGCTGGCCTCCCGTCATGACGCCATCGTCGGACGGATCAACGCGCTCAAGCAAAAGTGGTGTGAATCAGTCGACCAACTGGAGGGGCTGCTGGAATCCTCTGGCATTGATCGGCGCAAATTTAACCGTGGTAATCAGGGTAAATGGATCGAAAAGATCAGCGCCTGGGCGCAGGAAGAGACCCTGAGTTACCAGCTCCCGGACGCGCTGGAGAAATTTTCGCAGCGTTTTTTGCAGGAACGGACCAAAGCGGGCGGCGTCGTGCCGGAACATCCGCTGTTTGTCGCCATTGATGAACTGCTGGCGGAGCCTCTGACCATCCGGGATTTGGTGATCACGCGCGCGCTGGCGGAAATTCGTGAAACGGTTGCCCGCGAAAAGCGCCGCCGCGGCGAACTCGGGTTTGACGACATGCTCAGCAGGCTGGACGCCGCGCTGCGCAGTGAGAGCGGCGATGCGCTGGCGGCCGCCATTCGTACCCGTTTTCCGGTCGCGATGATTGACGAATTCCAGGACACCGATCCCCAGCAATACCGAATTTTCCGCCGTATCTGGCAGCGGCAGCCGGAGACGGCGCTGTTACTGATCGGCGACCCGAAGCAGGCGATATATGCATTTCGCGGCGCGGACATCTTCACGTATATGAAAGCGCGTAGCGAAGTGAACGCGCACTATACGCTCGATACCAACTGGCGTTCCGCGCCAGGAATGGTCAACAGTGTTAACCGACTGTTCGGCCAGATGGACGATGCCTTCATGTTTCGTGAGATTCCGTTCCAGCCAGTTAAGTCAGCCGAAAAAAACCAGTCGCTGCGCTTTGAGTTTCGTGGCGAAGCACAGCCCGCGATGACAATGTGGCTGATGGACGGGGAAGGCTGCGGCGTGGGGGATTACCAGAGCTACATGGCGCAGGTCTGTGCTGCGCAAATCCGCGACTGGCTGGAAGCCGGGCAGCGTGGCGACGCTCTGCTCATCCGCGGTGAGCGCGCGC
This sequence comes from Citrobacter sp. R4, assembly GCF_026719175.1. Lineage (NCBI taxonomy): Bacteria > Pseudomonadati > Pseudomonadota > Gammaproteobacteria > Enterobacterales > Enterobacteriaceae > Citrobacter > Citrobacter sp. R4. Next base: position 293,110 of record NZ_JAPPSU010000002.1, on the reverse strand, counting down.
AAGCGGTGAGCGCGTCCGATATCAGCGTACTGGTCAGAAGCCGCCAGGAAGCCGCGCTGGTGCGCGATGCCCTGACCCTGCTTGCCATTCCTTCTGTCTATCTATCCAACCGCGACAGCGTGTTCGACACGCTGGAAGCCCAGGAAATGCTCTGGGTGCTGCAGGCGGTCATGAACCCTGAGCGGGAAAATACCTTACGTAGCGCGTTAGCTACTTCGATGATGGGACTGAACGCCCGTGATATCGAAACGCTTAATCAAAGCGAAAGCGCCTGGGATCGGGTGGTGGAAGAGTTTGTCGGTTATCGTCAGATCTGGCAGAAGCGCGGCGTCATGCCGATGCTGCGCGCGCTGATGTCGGCGCGTCATATCGCGGAAAACCTGCTGGCAACGGCGGGGGGCGAACGTCGCCTGACCGATATCCTGCACATCAGCGAGCTATTGCAGGAGGCGGCGTCGCAGCTGGAGAGCGAACATGCGCTGGTACGCTGGCTTTCTCAACATATTCTTGAGCCGGACAACAATGCCGCCAGCCAGCAGATGCGTCTGGAAAGCGATAAGCATCTGGTGCAAATCGTCACCATTCATAAATCGAAAGGGCTGGAATACCCGCTGGTGTGGCTGCCGTTTATCACCCACTTTCGCGTTCAGGATCAGGCGTTTTACCATGATCGTCAGTCCTTTGAAGCGGTACTGGATCTCAGCCATGCGGAAGAGAGCATTGCGCTGGCCGAAGCCGAGCGGCTGGCGGAAGATCTGCGGTTGCTTTACGTGGCGCTGACCCGTTCCGTCTGGCACTGTAGTCTGGGCGTTGCGCCTCTGGTGCGCCGCCGGGGCGACAAAAAAGGCGATACCGATGTGCATCTGAGCGCGCTTGGCCGTCTGCTGCAAAAAGGCGAGCCGAAAGACGCCGCCGGGCTTCGCGCCGCGATTGAAGCGCTGTGCGATGAGCATATTCATTGCCGGACCCCGGACGTGATCCGTCCTGAGTCACTGCCAGCCTTCGCGGAAAGCGAGGCGGCGCTGAGCGTTCGTCATGTACTGCGCACCCCCGGCGATAGCTGGCGTGTGACCAGTTATTCTGGCCTGCAGCAGCGCGGACACGGCATCGCTCAGGATCTTATGCCGCGACTGGATATCGATGCCGCAGGCGTCGGCGAGGTGGTGGACGCCCCTGAACTGACGCCGCACCAGTTTCCGCGCGGCGCGTCGCCGGGCACGTTCCTGCACAGCCTGTTTGAAGATCTCGACTTTACCCAGCCGGTTGATCCCGCCTGGGTACGGGAAAAGCTTGAATTGGGCGGCTATGAGACGCACTGGGAGCCGACGCTTACCCAGTGGATCGCGGCGATTTTACGCACCCCCCTCAATGAAACGGGCGTCAGCCTGAACCAGCTTTCGGCGCGTGAAAAACAGGTTGAGATGGAGTTTTATCTGCCGATCGGCAAGCCGCTGGTCGCTGCGGAACTTGATGCGCTTATTCGTCAATATGATCCGCTCTCGGCGGGCTGTCCGCCGCTGGATTTCACGCAGGTTCGTGGGATGCTGAAAGGCTTTATCGACCTGGTGTTTCGTCATCAAGGCCGCTATTACCTGCTGGACTATAAGTCAAACTGGCTGGGCGACAATAGCCAGGCCTACACGCCGGAAGCGATGGCGGCGGCAATGCAGGCACACCGCTACGATTTACAGTATCAGCTTTATACCCTTGCGCTGCATCGCTACCTGCGACATCGCATTGCGGATTATGACTATACGCGCCACGTTGGCGGCGTGATTTATCTGTTTTTACGCGGAGTGGACAGCGAACAGCCGCAGCAGGGGATTTTCACTACCCGCCCTGACAGCGAGCTGATTACCCGCATGGATGAGATGTTTGCGGGTGTGACAGAGGAGGAGACGCGATGACGTTACAGGAGCGACTGCTCGACGCTGTGGAACAAAAACAGCTTCGCCCGCTGGACGCGCAGTTTGCGCTGGCGGTAACTGGCGAGAATGAGCCTGCCGTGACGCTGGCGGCGGCGCTGTTGAGTCGGGACGCCGGAGAGGGGCACGTCTGTTTACCGCTTGCGCGCCTGACGCAGAAGGATGATCTGCCACCGGTGCTGGCCGCCTGCCTGAGTGAGATCGGCGAGCCAGCAGACTGGCGTGAATGTCTGCTGGCCTCCAGCGCGGTCAGCCGCGGCGAGCGTCCCTCGCCGATGATTCTCTACGGCGAACGTTTGTATCTGAATCGCATGTGGTGTAACGAACGGACGGTAGCGCGGTTCTTTAGCGAAGTAAATCAGCCCATTGCGGTGGATGAAGCCCTGTTGTCGCAAACGCTGGAAGCGCTATTTCCGGACGCTGATGACATTAACTGGCAAAAAGTGGCGGCGGCGGTCGCGCTGACCCGACGGATTTCGGTGATTTCCGGCGGGCCGGGGACGGGAAAAACCACAACCGTGGCGCGACTGCTGGCGGCGTTAATTCAACTGGCGGACGGCGAGCGATGCCGCATCCAACTGGCGGCGCCGACGGGCAAAGCGGCAGCGCGGCTGACCGAATCATTAGGTAAGGCCCTGCGCCAGCTTCCGCTGACAGACGAACAGAAAAAACGCATTCCTGAAGAGGCCAGCACGCTGCACCGGCTGTTGGGCGCCCAACCGGGCAGTCAGCGCTTGCGTCATCACGCGGGTAACCCGTTGCATCTGGACGTGCTGGTGGTTGATGAAGCGTCCATGATTGACCTGCCGATGATGTCGCGCCTGATAGACGCGTTGCCGCCGCATGGGCGGGTGATTTTCCTCGGCGATCGCGACCAGCTGGCGTCGGTAGAAGCAGGGGCGGTGCTCGGCGATATCTGCGCGTATGTGAACGCGGGTTATACGCCGGAGCGGGCGCAACAGTTGACCCGCCTGACCGGTATGCCCGTCCCGGCAGGTACCGGTACTGAAGCCGCTTCTCTGCGGGACAGCCTGTGTCTGTTGCAAAAAAGCTATCGCTTTGGCAGCCATTCCGGCATTGGCCAACTGGCGGCGGCGATCAACCGGGGCGATAAGGCGGCGATAAACACCGTCTTTCAGCAGGATTTTGCAGATATTGAGAAACGGATATTGCAGAGCGGGGAAGACTATAGCGCTATGCTTGATGACGCGCTGCGCGGCTACGGACGCTATTTGCAACTGCTTTCACAGCGTGCGGAACCAGACGCAATCATTGAGGCTTTCAATGAATTCCAGTTGCTCTGCGCGCTCCGTGAAGGGCCGTTTGGCGTCAGCGGACTGAATGAACGTCTTGAGCAGGCTATGCAGCAGAAGCGGAAAATTCGCCGTCTGCCGCATTCCCGTTGGTATGAAGGGCGGCCGGTTATGATTGCCCGCAACGACAGCGCGCTGGGGCTGTTTAACGGCGATATTGGCATTGCGCTTGAGCGCGGGGACGGCTTACGGGTTTGGTTCGCGATGCCGGACGGCAGCATCAAAGACATACAGCCCAGCCGCCTGCCGGAGCATGAAACAACGTGGGCAATGACGGTGCATAAATCGCAGGGATCGGAGTTCGACCATGCGGCGCTGGTGTTGCCCACCCAGCGCTCGCCGGTGGTGACCCGCGAACTGGTGTACACTGCTGTAACCCGCGCGCGCCAGCGGCTGTCGCTGTATGCCGATGAGCGCATTCTGAGCAGCGCGGTGGCCACCCGCACCGAACGCCGAAGCGGTTTGTCCGCGTTGTTCAATGGCGAAGGCTAACTGTCTGGCCGGAGAAGCGGTTGCGCGTTCCGGCCCCCGCTTATCCTAAATCCGCCATCAGCACTTTTGAACGCCGCTGGTAGTTGTACATCTCTTTTTTGCTTTCCGGCAACAAATCAATGTCCACCGGCGTAAAGCCGCGCTCCTGGAACCAGTGAATGCTGCGGGTGGTGAGTACGAACAGCTTGCTCAGGCCAATTTGCTTTGCCTGGGCGGCAATGCGTTCCAGCAGAACTTCTCCCCGCGAGGAGCTACGGTAGTCCGGATGCACCGCCACGCAGGCCATCTCGCCGATTTTTTCTTCCGGGAAGGGGTACAGGGCGGCGCAGGCGATGGTCATGTTATCGCGCTGAATAATGGTGAATTTGTCGATCTCCATCTCCAGTTGTTCGCGTGAGCGGCGCACCAGGATCCCCTGCTGCTCCAGTGGGCGAATCAGTTCCAGAATGCCGCCGATATCGTTTATGGTCGCGCGACGAATTTGTTCGGCGCTTTCCATTACGATCTGGGTCCCGATGCCGTCACGGGAGAACAGCTCCTGCAACAGCGCGCCATCTTCCTGATAGCTAATCAGATGACAGCGGCGCACGCCGCTGCGACAGGCTTTCACCGCCCCACGCAGAAAACGCACGGTGCCGGAGTTGTAATCGCCTTTTTCTTCCTGCGCCTCAACTCTGGCCTGCGCTTCGTTGGGGAACAGTTCAGAGACGATATCGCCGTCCTCGTTGGTCACGCCCTGAGACGAACAGAAGCCAATCATCTTTTCTGCTTTCAGCTTGATCGCCAGTTGGGTGGCGATTTCTTCCGACGTCAGGTTGAAACTTTCGCCAGTCACCGAGACCGCGACCGGGCCCATCAGTACGATCGCGCCGCTGTCTAACTGCCGGTGGATCGCCTCTCCGTCAATACGGCGAATGCGTCCGCTGTGGCAATAGTCGACCCCATCGTCGACGCCCAGCGGCTGCGCGATAATGAAATTCCCGCTGACCACGTTAATGTGCGCGCCCTGAAGCGGCGTATTGTTCAGGCTCATTGATAAGCGCGCAGTGATATCCAGCTGCAAGGTGCCCGCTGCCTGTTTAACCAGTTCCAGTGTTTTGGCGTCGGTGACACGCGTATTTTTGTGATACATCGGCTCATGATGATGCACGGCCAGGTTGGCGTCGATTTGCGGACGCGCGCCATACACCACCACCAGGCGAATGCCAAGGCTATGGAGAAGGCCAATGTCGTTGACAATACTGGAAAAGTTTTCATGCTCAATGGCTTCGCCACCAAGCATAATCACAAACGTTTTTCCCCGATGGGTATTGATATAGGGAACAGAATGGCGGAATCCCTGTACCAGTTCGGTTCTACGTTCCTTCACCACGGCCTACCCTCACTGCATGATTATTCGTAATTATTGTATTTTTATTCTGTTTCTTCGCCGTGCGCAAGCGCAAATTTTAATCCGGGCAAAGTTTTTTCTCAGTAATACCGTGAATACCAAAAGAATGTTTACCCTTTTATTGATGACAGATTATGCGTCATTCGCTAAAGTTTCCGGTCAATTTGGACGTTTACTCACTCAACACCGTTAAGATTTACTTTGCTCGGGAGAAGCATGTCGGGATCACATCCACCCATCAGCCGCCGTCGATTACTACAAGGGGCGGGCGCCATGTGGCTATTGAGCGTCAGTCAGGTCGGCCTGGCTGCCACCAGTCAGGTCGTTGCGGTTCGTATTTGGCCAGCGTCGAGTTACACCCGTGTGACGGTGGAGTCGAACCGACAGTTGAAGTACAAACAGTTTGCCCTGAGCAATCCTGAGCGCGTGGTGGTGGATATTGAAGGGGTAAATCTGAACTCGGTGCTGAAAGGCATGGGGGCGCAAATTCGTCCTGATGATCCTTATATTAAGTCGGCGCGGGTAGGACAATTCGACCCGCAGACCGTCCGAATGGTGTTCGAACTAAAGCAAAACGTGAAGCCGCAGCTGTTCGCGCTGGCGCCGGTTGCCGGGTTTAAAGAGCGTCTGGTCATGGATCTTTATCCTGTCAATGCGCAGGATATGCAGGATCCGTTGTTGGCGCTACTGGAAGATTACAACAAGGGCGATCTGGATAAACAGGTACCGCCTGCGCAGAGCGGGCCGCAGCCGGGGAAAGCCGGGCGCGATCGCCCGATTGTGATCATGCTTGATCCGGGACACGGCGGAGAAGACTCCGGGGCGGTCGGTAAATACAAAACGCGTGAAAAAGACGTGGTGTTGCAAATCGCCCGGCGCTTACGCGCGCTGATCGAAAGAGAAGGCAATATGAAGGTCTACATGACGCGGAACGAAGATATCTTCATTCCGCTGAAGGTGCGTGTGGCGAAGGCCCAGAAACAGCGCGCAGACCTGTTTGTGTCGATTCACGCGGACGCCTTTACCAGCCGCCAGCCCAGCGGGTCATCGGTATTCGCGCTTTCCACCAAAGGGGCGACCAGTACGGCAGCGAAATATCTGGCGCAAACGCAGAACGCCTCGGACTTAATTGGCGGCGTGAGCAAAAGCGGTGACCGCTACGTCGACCATACGATGTTCGATATGGTGCAGTCGCTGACCATCGCCGACAGCCTGAAATTTGGTAAAGCGGTGTTGAACAAGCTCGGCAAGATTAACAATCTGCATAAAAATCAGGTCGAACAGGCCGGGTTTGCGGTGCTGAAAGCGCCGGATATTCCGTCGATTCTCGTCGAAACGGCGTTTATCAGTAATATTGAAGAAGAACGCAAGCTTAAAACCGCAAAGTTCCAGCAGGAAGTGGCCGAGTCGATTCTTGCCGGGATCAAAGCCTATTTTGCCGACGGGGCAACATTGGCGAGAAGAGGATAAACAGAGAGGCCGGAGAAGGCGCAGGTGTCGCCGCCCGGCCGCGTTTGGTCACCAGAAAAACCTTTCACGGATCGCAGAAACAAAAAAACACCCGTTAAGGTGTTTAGTATTGGTTGCGGGGGCCGGATTTGAACCGACGACCTTCGGGTTATGAGCCCGACGAGCTACCAGGCTGCTCCACCCCGCGTCCGTCTTCTGCTGTGCAGAAAGCACTTCTGTCAAATTTGATTGGTTGCGGGGGCCGGATTTGAACCGACGACCTTCGGGTTATGAGCCCGACGAGCTACCAGGCTGCTCCACCCCGCGTCCGTCTTCTGCTATGCAGAAAGCACTGCTATCAAATTTTAATTGGTTGCGGGGGCCGGATTTGAACCGACGACCTTCGGGTTATGAGCCCGACGAGCTACCAGGCTGCTCCACCCCGCGTCCGTGGATGCGCACTATACTCTGCTAACATTTTCATGCAACCCTTTTTTCACTTGGATCACGGTTTAAGGGCGAAATTGAACAAAAACAAGGCATTTCAGTTTAAATTTTGCGCGGAATTTGCGTCAGGGTAACCCTGCTCGTTTCATTAGCTGGCGGGGTTTGTTATCTTCTTTGCGTATGAATGACAGCGAAAAGATGAGAACAATGAAAGGACGTTGGGTAAGTTATCTTCTTTTGGGGGCGGTGGTTGCTATGCTTGCTGCCTGTTCCTCTAAACCGACCGATCGCGGACAGCAGTATAAAGACGGGAAGTTTACCCAGCCTTTCTCACTGGTGAACCAGCCTGACGCCGTTGGCGCCCCCATCAACGCCGGTGATTTTGCCGAGCAGGTGAGCCAGATCCGCAGTGCCTCTCCGCGCTTGTACGGCAGTCAGAGCAGCGTCTATAACGCCGTTCAGGACTGGCTACGTTCCGGCGGCGATACCCGTACCATGCGCCAGTTTGGAATCGACGCCTGGCAGATGGAAGGAGCCGATAACTACGGCAACGTCCAGTTTACCGGTTATTACACACCAGTTGTTCAGGCGCGCCACACGCGTCAGGGCGAATTCCAGTATCCCATTTACCGTATGCCGCCAAAACGCGGACGCTTGCCGTCTCGCGCAGAGATTTACGCTGGCGCGCTGAGCGACAATTACATTCTTGCCTACAGCAATTCTTTGATGGATAACTTCATTATGGATGTGCAGGGCAGTGGCTATATCGATTTTGGCGACGGCTCCCCGCTTAATTTCTTCAGCTATGCAGGGAAAAACGGGCATGCTTATCGCAGTATCGGTAAGGTCCTGATCGATCGCGGCGAAGTGAAGCGGGAAGACATGTCGATGCAGGCGATCCGTCACTGGGGGGAAACGCACAGCGAAGCGGAAGTCCGCGAACTGCTGGAACAAAACCCGTCGTTTGTTTTCTTTAAGCCGCAGTCTTTCGCGCCAGTGAAAGGCGCAAGCGCGGTGCCGCTGATTGGCCGGGCTTCCGTTGCCTCTGACCGCAGCATTATCCCGCCGGGGACAACATTGCTCGCTGAAGTCCCGCTGCTCGACAACAACGGCAAATTCAACGGCCAGTATGAGCTACGTCTGATGGTGGCGCTGGATGTCGGCGGCGCGATAAAAGGCCAGCACTTCGATATTTATCAGGGAATTGGTCCGGACGCCGGACATCGCGCAGGTTGGTATAACCACTATGGTCGCGTCTGGGTGCTGAAAAGCGCGCCTGGCGCTGGTAACGTGTTTAGCGGCTGAATATGGTATTCTGAGCGCTGTTTCTATGGATCAGACAGGGTGAGGGATAACCTCGCCCTTTTTAATTCTGAGGTGGTATGTCAGTAGTAATAAGTGATGCCTGGCGTCAGCGCTTCGGCGGCACGGCGCGTTTGTACGGTGAAAAAGCGCTGCAACTGTTTGCCGATGCGCATATTTGCGTGGTCGGGATTGGCGGCGTTGGTTCGTGGGCGGCAGAGGCGCTGGCGCGTACGGGCATCGGCGCCATTACCCTTATTGATATGGATGACGTCTGCGTCACCAACACTAACCGCCAGATTCATGCCCTGCGCGATAACGTTGGTCTGGCGAAAGCAGACGTCATGGCAGAACGTATTCGCCAGATCAATCCGGAATGCCGGGTCACCGTGGTCGATGACTTTGTCACGCCGGATAATGTCGCGGAATATCTGCGCGCAGGCTTCAGCTATGTCATTGACGCCATTGACAGCGTGCGGCCGAAAGCGGCGCTGATCGCGTACTGTCGTCGCAACAAAATTCCGCTGGTCACCACCGGCGGCGCGGGCGGACAGATCGATCCCACTCAGATCCAGGTGACGGATCTGGCGAAAACGATTCAGGACCCGCTGGCGGCAAAACTGCGCGAGCGGCTGAAAAGCGACTTTGGGGTGGTGAAAAATAGCAAAGGTAAGCTGGGCGTTGACTGCGTATTCTCCACTGAGGCGCTGGTTTATCCTCAGTCAGACGGCAGCGTCTGCGCGATGAAAGCGACCGCGGAAGGACCCAAACGGATGGACTGCGCATCGGGATTCGGCGCGGCGACGATGGTGACCGCCACGTTTGGCTTTGTCGCGGTCTCTCATGCGTTGAAGAAAATGATGGCGAAGGCGGCGCGTCAGGCTTAGTGGGACCCGAAATGATGCCGGCAATGAGGGAGATGAAGCTGCGCTTATTTTGCCTTCGGTTCGTTAAGATCCGGCTTCCTGGGCCGCGACCATGATCGCCTCGTTCAGCGCGTTCAGCCCCTGACTGCGCGACGCGCTCAGTTGCGCGCGCAACCCCAGTTCATCGAAGAACGCCAGCGGTGACTGCGCCAGCAGCTGCGCCGCGGTTTTCCCTTCGACAGCTGTCAGCAACACCGCCAGCAGTCCACGTACAATCCGCCCCTCGCTATCGCCGTAAAAGTGCAGCGCGCCATTTTCTCCACGGGTGTAACCCAGCCAGACGCGATTTTCGCAGCCCGCGATCTCCTTCGCCTGGGCTTTGAGATCGTCGGGCAGCGTCGGCAGTTGCTTTCCCAGTAATATCAACTGGCGGTATTTATCTTCCCACTGGTTGAGCGGCAGGAAGGTCTTGCGCAGCGTCTCTTCATTCACGGTTGTGCCGAACGGGTGTCCGGCAAACATTGGGCTTGTCATTCATCCACCAATAGCTCAAGCGCCCGATCAACGGCGTTGACCAGCGCATCCACATCACTCTTTGTATTATACGGCGCAAATGAGGCGCGCAGGATGCCCGTTACGCCCATTTCCGCCAGCAGCGGCTGGGCGCAGTGCTGTCCGGCGCGCAGGGCGATACCGTATTCCGCCAACAGCGTGATCATATCGCTGTGGTGAATGCCTGCAAAATCAAAGGCCAGCAGGCTGGCGTCCTGACAGCGGAAGGAGCGAAAACCGGGACGCTTCGCCAGCGCGTCTTCCGCCAGCGTCGCCAGCCCTCGGCTCCAGTTTTCCGCCTGGGCAGTATCGGTATCGGCTAACCATTCCAGCGCCGCGCTCATCCCGATGACGCCTGCGACGTTAGGCGTTCCAGCTTCCAGCTTCCACGGCGCGGCCTGAGTAGTGAAGCCGTCAAAGCTGACGGTGTCGATCATCTTACCGCCGCCAAGCCACGGCGACATGGCCGCCAGCAGTTCTGGTTTGCCGTAGAGCACGCCAATTCCCGTCGGACCGTACAGCTTATGCGCGGAAAACGCGTAGAAGTCGATGTCGAGCCGTTGTACATCGGCGGGAAAATGGACCACGCCCTGCGCGCCATCCACCATGACCACCATGCCTGCACGATGGGCAAGGGTAATGGCGCGGGCTAAGTCCGGACAGCCGCCGGTAACGTTCGACATTTGTCCCAGCGCGAGGATGCGGCTACGCGGCGTTATTCTCTCCGCCAGGCGCTCAACGTCCGGTAAAAATTGCGCATCGAGCGGCAATTTAACCACTTTCGCGCCGGTTTGCTCCGCCACCATCAGCCAGGGAACGAGATTGGCGTGATGTTCGGCGGCGCTGACGATGATTTCATCGCCAGGCTGAAGGCGGGGGCGAGCGTAGCTTTGCGCCACCATGTTAATGGCCTCGGTGGTGCCGCGAGTCCAGACGATGGTTTTGTCATTCGGCGCGTTCAGCAGCCGTGCGACCTGCTCCCGGGCGGCTTCGTAGCGCGCGGTAAGGCGTTGAGCTTCGGCAAACTGGCTGCGATGCACGTTTCCGGCGCTCAGGCTGTAGAATTGCTGCGTCGCGTCAATAACGGCCTGTGGCTTCAGCGCCGTGGCGGCGCTGTCGAGATAAACCCCAGCGTCGGCCAGTGCGGGAAACTGCGCGCGAAACTGCGCGGGATTGAAAGCGTTCATGGTATTCCTCGGTTCAGTCAGCCGATCGTGGCGCAATTTTGCCGCCGTGACAAGGCTTGCCTGTCACCAGGAATCTTCTGGATAACCTGGCGAAATCAGACCAGTGTCTTATGCTGAATAGTGTTAGGCAAATGTTTCTGCCTGTTACGGAGTACGTTTTTAATAGCATAAACAGCTTTAAGGAGAAGAAGATGAAAAAGACTGCCGCAATTATTTCTGCATGTATGCTGACTTTTGCCCTGAGCGCCTGTTCCGGTCCGAACTATGTAATGCACACCAACGATGGTCGCAGCATCGTGTCTGACGGTAAACCGCAGACCGATAACGATACCGGGATGATTTCCTACAAAGACGCTAACGGCAACAAACAGCAGATCAACCGTACTGACGTGAAAGAGATGGTCGCGCTGGAAGACTAATCCGTAGCGGACAGGTAAAAAAAAGCACCGCAATTTGGCGGTGCTACATTAATCACTATGGACAGACAGGGTAAATGTACAGGAAGTGAAAAAGGGTAGCTTCGCTACCGTGGTCTGAATCGCAGACCAATTGCAAACACAACAACACAACATCACAACCGTAAGCCAAAAGCCCACCAGAACACGCATTCCGATAAAACTTTTCGTTCCGGCTCAGGAAGTGCCGCCACTATAGGTATTTGCTGGTAGTTCCTCAACGGACAAATTATAATGGCTCAGATAAAAAAAACTAATAGGTTACAGCTTGTAATCTAATTGTTAAATTGTTTTAACATCAAAGTCTAATAGCCATGTCTAAACGTCTTCCACCTCTGAACGCATTACGTGTTTTTGATGCCGCCGCACGGCATCTCAGCTTCACTCGCGCAGCAGAAGAGCTTTTTGTGACGCAGGCCGCAGTAAGCCACCAAATCAAGTCACTTGAGGATTTTTTGGGACTTAAACTGTTTCGGCGACGCAACCGTTCTCTTCTTCTCACCGAGGAAGGCCAAAGCTACTTCCTCGACATCAAAGAGATTTTTTCGCAATTAACCGAAGCGACGCGTAAACTTCAGGCGCGAAGCGCAAAAGGGGCGCTGACGGTCAGTTTATTGCCCAGTTTTGCGATCCAGTGGCTGGTTCCCCGACTCTCTAGCTTTAACTCAGCTTATCCGGGAATCGACGTCAGGATCCAGGCGGTGGACCGTCAGGAAGACAAGCTGTCGGACGATGTCGACGTGGCGATTTTTTATGGTCGCGGCAACTGGCCGGGCTTGCGCGTCGAAAAATTGTACGCAGAATATCTGTTGCCCGTCTGTTCGCCGCTGCTGCTGACGGGGGATAAGCCATTGAAGTCGCCAGAGGATCTGGCGAAGCACACGCTATTGCATGACGCCTCGCGCCGCGACTGGCAAACCTATACGCGCCAGCTGGGCCTGAATCATATTAACGTCCAGCAGGGGCCGATCTTCAGCCACAGCGCGATGGTGCTGCAGGCGGCGATTCACGGTCAGGGCGTTGCGCTGGCGAATAACGTGATGGCGCAATCGGAAATTGAGGCCGGACGTCTGGTCTGTCCGTTTAACGATGTGTTGGTGAGTAAAAACGCATTTTATCTGGTTTGTCATGACAGTCAGGCAGAACTGGGTAAAATAGCCGCCTTCCGTCAGTGGATCCTGGCGAAAGCGGCGGCTGAACAAGAGAAATTCCGCTTTCGCTACGAACAATAACTTACTTAGGGTATTACCATGACCAGCCGTTTTATGCTGATTTTTGCCGCTGTCAGTGGCTTTATCTATGTTGCTCTGGGCGCTTTCGGAGCGCACGTGCTAAGCAAAACCCTTGGTGTGGTTGAGATGGGCTGGATCCAGACCGGTCTGCAATACCAGGCGTTTCATACGCTGGCGATCTTCGGTCTGGCGGTCGCGATGCAGCGTCGCATCAGCATCTGGTTCTACTGGAGTAGCGTTTTTCTGGCGTTAGGCACTGTGTTGTTTAGCGGCAGCTTATATTGCCTGGCGCTGTCGCATTTGCGCCTGTGGGCGTTTGTGACTCCGGTTGGCGGGGTGAGTTTCCTGGCAGGGTGGGTGTTGATGTTAATCGGCGCCGTTCGTTTGAAGCGTAAGGGCGTTGTTCATGAATAAAGTGGTGTTGTTGTGTCGCCCGGGCTTTGAAAAAGAGTGCGCTGCGGAAATTACCGATAAAGCGGGACGTCGCGAATTGTTTGGCTTTGCGCGCGTTAAAGAAAACGCGGGATATGTCATTTATGAATGTTATCAGGCCGATGATGCGGAAAAAATTATCAGCGAGCTGCCGTTCAGTTCACTGATCTTCACCCGCCAGTGGTTTGTGGTGGGCGAGCTGCTGCAGCATTTGCCGCCGGAAGACAGGATCACGCCGATCGTCGGTATGCTGCAGGGCGTGGTCGAGAAGGGCGGCGATCTGCGGGTTGAAGTGGCGGACACCAATGAAAGCAAAGAACTGATGAAGTTCTGCCGCAAGTTTACGGTGCCGTTGCGCGCCGCGCTGCGTGACGCAGGCATTCTGACGCACTATGAAACGCCGAAGCGTCCGGTGGTCCACGTCTTCTTTATCGCGCCGGGATGCTGTTATACCGGTTATTCGTATGCCTCAAATAACTCCCCGTACTACATGGGCATTCCGCGCCTTAAGTTTCCCGCCGACGCCCCAAGCCGCTCGACGCTCAAGCTGGAAGAAGCGCTGCACGTGTTCATTCCGGAAGATGAGTGGGATGAGCGTCTGGCGAACGGGATGTATGCGGTGGATTTAGGCGCCTGCCCCGGCGGCTGGACTTACCAGCTGGTGAAGCGGAACATGTGGGTTTACTCGGTCGATAACGGTCCGATGGCGCAAAGCCTGATGGATACCGGACAGGTGACCTGGTTGCGGGAAGATGGCTTTAAGTATCGCCCGAACCGTAACAACATCTCATGGATGGTATGCGATATGGTGGAGAAACCGGCGAAAGTGGCGGCGCTGATGGCGCAGTGGCTGGTGAATGGCTGGTGTCGTGAAACCATTTTTAACCTCAAGCTGCCGATGAAAAAACGCTATGAAGAAGTCTCCCAGAACCTGGCGTATATTCAGGCGCAACTGGATGAACATGGCGTGAACGCGCAGATCCAGGCGCGTCAGCTCTATCACGATCGCGAAGAAGTCACGGTGCACGTGCGTCGCCTGTGGGCGGCGGTAGGCGGGCGTCGCGACGAACGCTAAAACTACGCCGGAGGAGGCCTCGTTTGGCGCTATCTCGCCGACACGTCTGAAACAATAGACGTCACCTCATCCAGATGACCCAGCCGGGCCTCTCCCGAACGGTTGAATTTGCTTTTATCGATCAGCAGCAGCGACTGCGCGGCGCGACTCAGCAGTACGGATTTATATTCAGCGTTAAAAGCGCTGGAATCCCACAGCGCGCCGTGGCGGTCGATTCCTTCACAGGAAAAGATAAACAGATCAATTTCCAGCGTTTTCAGTTGAGAAATGAGTGAGGGATTCACATAACAACGGTGTTTACGCTCAAGCGTACCGCCAGAACAAATCAGTTGAATGTGCTCGCGCTTGCCTAGCGCCTGGCAGATTGGCTGACTGTTGGTGAACACCTGAATGTCGATATCCGGTAGCTGCCGCGCCAGATACCAGCAGGTTGAACTGGCATCCAGCGCAATGACCATACCGTTTTCTATCCAGCCGAGCGCCTTTCTGGCAATGTCTGCTTTGTGGGCGTAATGGCTTTTCAGACGGAGAGAAAACGGATCGCCGTTATCTCCGTTTTCCCGCCGAATGCTTTTTGCCCGTCCGTGGCTACGCAACACGTTGCCCTGACTTTGTAACGCGCTGAGATCGCGGCGGATGGTCTCTTTACTGACATTAAGCAGCGCGGCCAGCGCGTCAGTGGTCAGGCTTTGATGCTGACTAAGCAGATGCACTATCGCTTGCTGACGTACCGCTTTCATCGCTGACCCTCTCACCGTCCGGAAAACTCTGCCGCGGGTGAGATTACGGCGTTACGCCTTTTTTTAAAAGAATATTCCCGTATTTGGCGCGCTCGCCGGTGATGACGATCGCAAAAGCCTTTTGCGCGCGTTCGTAAAAAGCGAAGCGATCGATGCGCACAATGTCAGGGCAAGGCATTTGCAACGAAAGGGCATCGCGATAACGGGTTTCAACATCCGGGTCGAGGGTATCGCCCTCAACCGCCGCCATCATCACCACCGGCGGCGCATAGCTGTCCAGCTCGAACAGCGGAATGATCGCCCGCAATAATTCGCTAACCTGCAGTCCATCGGCGCGGATTGTCTGCGGCCCCATGCTGTGTGCCGGAAAGTGCGCGTCCGAGAAAACGATCTCGTCGCCATGTCCCATTTCCGCCAGCACCTTGAGCAGTTCAGGCGAGATTAATGGAGAAAGTGTTTTAAGCATGAACCACTCCTTTAGTGTGACGGATAGGGTGACTGAGGATGAAAATAACGGTACTGGTAGCGCACCTGCTCGCGCGCCTGCTGCGGACTGGCAAATTCGCCAACGCCATACCAGCCAAACATCGCCGCCCCGGCGACGGTGGTCTCCGCGTCGTCAAGCACCTTAATGGGGATGTTCAGCACGTTGGCTTTGATTTGATTCCACAACGGGTTGCGGCTTCCTCCCCCCACCAGCAGAAGCTCCGTTGCCCGGAAGTGACCGATGCTTTCCAGCATATGCAGGTTTTGGCGAAGCTGTTCCGTTAAGCCTTCCAGCGCCGCGCGGTATAAATGCGCGCGGGTGGTGGCGAGCGTTACCCCTTGCCAGCCCGCCAGCGGGGAGGTAAGCAGTTCACACTGCATTCTGACCCCTTCAGCGCCAGGCGGTACACGCTGTGCCTCATCAATTAACGTTTGCCAGGGCGTGTCGGGCGTCCATAACAGTTTGCGCGTCCATTCAAGTACGCCGGAGGCCAGCCACTGCATGCCGGGGTTATACAATCCGCTCTGGCTGTCCAGTTCACAGGTTGATCCGGCATAGCGGCTTAACGTCGCGGTATCGACCTGGCGACTGCGTACCATCAGGATTTCCCAGGTGCCGGAGGAGAGCACCGGCTCGTCCTGCGCCGCGCCCGCGCCAAACAAGGCAAACTGAGTGTCGTGTCCGGCGGAGATCACCGGAACGCCCGGCGCCAGTCCCAGCAGCGTCGCAGCGGTAGGCTGCAGCAAGCCGATTCGTTCACCCGCTTCTACCAGCCGGGGAAACAGCGCGCGCGTCAAACCGGCGGCCTGCAAAATATCGCCGCTGAAATCGCGCTGGTGAAGATCCAGCAACTGGCTGGTGCCGGCCATTGTGATATCGGTGGTGAATTCGCCGGTCAGACGCTGATTAATCAGTGAGGAGATAAACAGCCAGGCATGCGCCTGCGCCAGAAGCGCAGGGTGATTCTCTTTCAGCCACACCAGCTTATACAGGGTATTAAAGCTGAATGCGCCCACGCCGGAAATCGCCTGAAGCTGGCGTGGCGGCATAAAACGGCCGATGGCGTCCATGACCGCCGCCGTGCGCGGGCATTTCCAGCTAATTACCGGATACAGCAGTTCGCCGCGCGCATCCACCAGCGCGCCGTCAACGCCAAAGGTGGTCACCGTAATGCCGCGAACCCGGCAGGCGGACAGTTCGCCGCTCAGCATCCGGCAACACCCGGCGAAGCGTTGCAGTATGGCGTCAAGCGACCACTGATGCCACGCGCTGTTTTCAGTGGCCGCCTCGCTGGCGTTAAGCACCGAGGCGCGGGCGACAATCTTGCCCTGCCGATCGACGGCTATCGCCCGCACGTTAGTTGCGCCACAGTCGAGAACCAGAATAACGTCATTTTTCATAAGGACTCCCGTTGCCGGATGGCATTACGCTATCCGGCCCACGTCGAATCTTAACGCTTATACAGCGGCCCGTAGTTCTGGCAGGCGCGGTAATCCTGACCTTCGATGTCCATGCCGTGCGCGGCCCAGGCGGAAGGGCGATAAATTTTCGCTTCGTCCACGTTATGCATACAGACCGGAATACGTAGCATTGCAGCGAGGGTAATGAAGTCAGCGCCAACATGTCCCACGGTGAGCACCCCGTGGTTTGCGCCCCAGTTTGCCATGACCGAATAAACGTCAGTGAACGGTCCTTTGCCGGTCAGCCGCGGAGCGAACCAGGTGGTCGGCCAACTGGAGTCAGTACGCTTGTCGAGTGTGTCATGAACCGCTTTCGGTAGCGCCACGCTCCAGCCTTCGGCGATTTGCAATACCGGCCCCAGTCCCTTGATGATATTCACACGGGTCATGGTGAACGGGACGCCGCCTTCGCTCAGGAAGCGTGACGAATAGCCGCCACCGCGAAAATACTCGTGGATCGCCGGACACCATTCGGTGGCTGCCAGACAGGCGTCGGCTTCCTCTTGCGTCACCTCCCAGTGCGGTTTCAGCGTCGGGTTGCCGTCACTGTCCCGCTGTTTACAGGTGCCGTCGAGCGCGGCGGAACCGGAGTTGATCAAGTGGATGATGCCGTGTTCCGCCGTACCGCTGAGGGTATGGCCGGTGACGCGTTTAACCGCGTCCGGCGACCAGTAGGTACGCACGTCAGCGAAGACCTGCGCCGTGCCGGTCAGTTGATGGCCGAACAACATCGCGACGCCGTTCAGGCTGTCGTTTTCAGTGGCGACCACCAGCGGTTCGCGCACTCCGTTCCAGTCAAAGGAGCTGTTTAGCAGCGCTTCGGCGGTATCGCCGTTCGGGTATTGATCGGTCCAGTGGCGCTGACCCTGAAAACCTGCCGCGATGGCGTTGTAGCCGAGGGACTCTTCCACGCGTCCCCTCTCCGCCAGCTTGCTGTTGCCCTGCATCATGTCGCGGATGCACATTGCCATCAGCAGGCTTTCGCGCAGGATGTGTCGGCTCTGTTCAGCGTTGCGCTGGTACTGTTTCGCGTTTTTATCTTCGCCAAAGCGGAAATGGGCATCGGCCCAGGCCAGCGCCATTTCCAGTTCGGCTTCGTCGTAAATGTTATGATCGATACGGCGGCGCAGTTCGGTCATATCGACGGACTGCACCTTCATGCCGAGCCAGGACTCAAAGAAATTATGATCGACTATCGATCCGGCGATACCCATCGAGACACCGCCCAGCGAGAGGTAGCTTTTGCCCTTCATGCTGGCCACCGCCAGTCCTGCCCGCGCAAAGCGCAACAGCTTCTCTTCCACGTCGGCAGGAATGGCGCTGTCGCCTGCATCCTGCACATCCTGACCGTAAATGGAAAACGCCGGGATCCCTTTCTGGCTATGGGCCGCCAACGCCGCAGCCAGATACACCGCTCCCGGGCGTTCAGTGCCGTTAAATCCCCAGATAGCCTTTGGACGCATTGGGTCCATATCGATGGTTTCGCTGCCGTAGCACCAGCACGGGGTGACGGTGATTGTCAGACCGACGTTCAGGCCGCTGAACTTTTCTTCGCAGGCGGCGGCTTCCGCCATCCCGGCAATGCAGCTGTCGGCAATGACGCATTCGACGGGCGCGCCGCAGGCATAGCGCAGCTTTTCCGTCAGCAGAGCGGCGGTAGCTTTCGCCATATTCATGGTTTGGGTTTCCAGTGATTCGCGAACGCCCATACGGCGTCCGTCGATCACCGGACGAATACCGATTTTTGGCAGGGACATTTTCTTCATGCGTGGTTCCTCATCTTCGTTTAGACGCGCTGCGCAGGCGGAAGAGAGGCGCCACCGCGGCAGTCGGCTGAAAAAATGTGTTTTTGCTAACTCGAGTTAGCTTAGGTATTGGCAGGTTTTTTACACAACTTTTTTCTGACGGGATTGTGAGAAACTTCACGAGAAGTGGTTAAAATTCGATCTATGTCAAATAAAAGCGCGTGACGATTTCTATAAAAATCAATCTATTTCAATTGGTTAAAATAAAGAGTCTGCCCGGCGTCACAAATTCACGCCAAATAATTTGGCTATTTGGGGTGGCTAAAATAGCTTTAAAAGGCAAATCGCTAACTCGAGTTAGCAATATTCAGCATTGAGCCAACGTGACGTATCACTGTTTTCAGGAAGAATTCACATTCGCGGTAAGGGGCGGCCCTGAGAACGTACTTCGCCTGATTTACAGCCTGCGGTTTCTGATTATTGAGGAAAGCAGCAATGTCCGAAACATTTTTACAGATGAATCATATTACGAAACGCTTTCCCGGCGTATTAGCGTTGAGTAATGTGAATTTCACGCTCCGTAAAGGCGAAGTCCATGCGCTATTAGGTGAAAATGGCGCGGGTAAATCAACGCTAATGAAAATTTTAGCGGGCGTTTATCAACCGGACGAAGGCGAGATTATCTTTGAGGGAAGACCGATCGCGTTTAGCGATCCGCTTAGCGCGCAAAATGCTGGCATCACCATTATTCATCAGGAATTTAATTTATTTCCTGAATTAACCGTTGAAGAGAATATCTTTATTGGCCGCGAGTATTGTAAAAATAACCGTTGGCGGCTGGATGAAAAACAGCAGCGCCAGGCGGCGACGGATATTTTGCAAAAGCTCAATCTGAATATTGCCCCCGATACGCTGGTCTCAGACCTGACGGTCGCGCAGCAGCAAATGGTGGAAATCGCCAAAGCGATCTCGGTTAACGCCAAAATTTTGATTATGGACGAACCCACCGCGGCGCTCACCGAAACGGAGATTGAGAGCCTGTTCCGCGTTACCCGACTGCTCAAGGCGCAGGGGACCGGCATTATTTACATCTCGCACCGTCTGGAGGAACTGGCGCTGATCGCCGATCGCGCCACCGTGATGCGCGACGGTCAGTACATCGATACCGTGGAGTATGAAACGGTAAAAATCAGCGATCTGATAGCGATGATGGTGGGCCGCGAGTTGGGCAATATCTTTCCCCCTCGCGCGCGAAAGGCGCGCCGGGAGCCGGTGCTGGAGGTCTGCGGGTTAACGCGAAAAGGCGTGCTGAACGATATTCACTTTACCCTTCACCGCGGTGAAATTCTTGGTTTCGCCGGGTTGATGGGGGCTGGACGAACTGAACTGGCGCGGGCGATTTTTGGCGCCGATCCGGTCGATGCCGGGACGATAAAGCTCCACGGCAAAGCGATCGTGATTAACGATATTGCCGATGCCATCGCGCAAGGTATTTGTTATTTAACGGAAGACCGCAAGAAGGAAGGGCTGGCGCTCAATCTTTCCGTCGAGCGTAACATTATGCTGGGCAATTACCCTGAGTTTTCTGACCGCTTTGGCAATGTTGATACCCGACGTTGCCAGCAAATCAGCGAGGAGCAGGTAAACGCGCTTAGAATAAAAACGCCGCATCTCGAACAGGCAGCCATTAATTTAAGCGGTGGGAACCAGCAGAAAATTATTATTGCCCGCTGGGTGTGTAAGGATACTGAAATTCTCATTTTTGATGAGCCAACCCGGGGAATTGATGTCGGGGCAAAACTGGAAATCTATGAATTAATGAATCGCCTGGTGGCGAAAGGTAAATCGATAATCATGATTTCCTCTGAATTACCGGAAGTGTTAGGCATGTGCGATCGCATCTTAGTGATGCGCAGCGGTCGTATTACCGGTGAATTAACTGCCGATAACGCCACACAGGAAAAAATCATGCAGTTCGCGACGTTAGAGGATTAAATCATGACCATCTCTGTCACCTCATCTGCTACGAATAATAAGAAATTAAAAGTTAACAAAGCGCTACTGATGCGCCTCGCGCCGCTGTTGAGTCTGATCATTCTGATCATTTTCTTTAGCTTCAGTTCGCCCTTTTTCTTTAATACCGAAAATATCATGACCATCGCGTTACAAACCTCGGTGATTGGCATTATGGCGATTGGCGTGACCTTTGTGATTATCACCGCAGGAATCGACCTTTCATTAGGCTCAGTGGTGGCGTTTTCCGGCGTCGCGGTGGGAATTTGCGCCACCCTCGGGCTGCCGCTGCCCGTCTGTATTCTGGCGGGCGTCATTGCCGGAGGGCTTTGCGGTTACGTCAACGGCCTGCTGGTCACCAAAATGACCATCCCGCCGTTTATTGCCACCCTCGGGCTGATGATGTCCGTTCGCGGGATCAACATGGTGATGACGGATGGCCGCGCAATCTATTTTGCCGATTACCCCACCTTTAAGCTGCTGGCCCAGGGGCGTTTGTTCGACGTGCTGCCGTATCCGGTGTTTTATCTCGTTATCGTGGCGCTGGTGGCCGGGTACATTCTCAAGAAAACGGTGATTGGCCGCTATGTCTATGCCGTCGGCAGCAATGAGGTGGCGGCGCATCTCTCCGGTATTAAGGTCCAGCGGGTCAAAATATTCGTTTACGCCTTTTGCGGGCTACTGACCGGCATCGCGGGCGTCATTCTGGCCTCACGCCTGAACTCCGGGCAGCCTACGGTTGGCGTCGGCTATGAACTGGAGGCGATTGCGGCAGTCGTTATCGGCGGCACCAGCCTGATGGGCGGCATTGGCACCATCGGCGGCACTATCATTGGCGCGTTCATCATGAGCGTACTGAAAAATGGCCTGAACCTGATGGGCGTTTCCCAGTTCTGGCAAATGGTGGCGATGGGCATTGTGGTGGTGGCCGCTGTGTACCTTGATACCTTACGCAAAAAAATTCGTTGATTTACGCTCCCGGCAGTCACGGGGCATACAGACCCTGACGTAAAGGGTGAGACACTCACAACGGAGTCACATAATGAAAACCAGGCATCTTGTTTATGCGTTATCCCTGCTGGCGTGCATCTCTTCCGGCGCGCTGGCGAAAGATTTAAATCTTCCGGTGATCAGTAAAGGTTTCCAGCATGAATTCTGGCAAACCGTGAAAATGGGGACCGAAGCGGCGGCGAAGGAGCTGGGCGATAAAACCAGCTATGTCGGCCCTGCCGATGAAACTCAGATCGCCGAGCAAATTCAACTGGTGGAAAACGCAATGGCGAAGAAGCCCAACGGCCTGCTGCTGGCGGCGCTGGACGCTAACGCGCTGGCGCCGCTGGTAGAAACCGCCAATTCACGCGGTATCAAGGTGGTGACCTTTGACTCTGGCGTTAATTCTGATATTCCGGTGAGCTTCGTGGCGACCAATAACCGCAAAGCCGGGGCGGAAGCCGCCGACGCGCTGGCGGCGCAGGTGAATAAGAAAGGCAAGGTTGGCATTATCGCCCACGTAGCGGGGACGTCGTCGGCGATTGAACGTTCGGAAGGATTCATTGCGCGCATGAAGGAGATGTACCCGGATATTCAGGTGCTGCCGGTACAGTACAGCGACGGCGATCCGCAAAAAGCGATGGATAAAACCATCGATATGATCCAGGCGAACCCGGATCTGGCGGGGATCTACGGCACGAATGAGGGATCAACGCTCGGTGTCGCCAACGCCATCGACAGCCAGAACCTGAAAGGCAAAGTGAAAGTCATTGGCTTCGACAGCACTGAGGCGATTATCAATTTCCTGAATGCTGGCGTGATTCAGGGATTTGTGGTGCAGGATGCGTTTCAGATTGGCTATCAGGGGATCAAAACGCTGAATGCGGCGCTTTCTGGCCAAACGGTGCCGAAAGAGATCGACATTCCGGTGAAATTTGTCAGTGCGCAAAATATCAATACGCCGGAAATTGACAAGCTGTTGCATCCGTTTGGCAAAAAGTAAGGCCGTGGGGGGCGAGGCCTGCGCCCCCGTTTATGCGTAACGCCCGCCGGCTCACGCTTAAGCGACTGATGCGGTAAGACAAAAGTGTAAAATGCTTTTATGATTGTGAATTGACGCTTGGACGGTGACTGGGGCAATGACATGGCTAAGACAGTAGAACAGATAGCCAGCGATCTGAATTTATCGGTAACGACCGTGAGACTGGTGCTAAATGGAAAAGCTGAACAGTATCGCATCAGCCTCAAGACACAAACGCGAATAAACGAATATGTGGAGCGCTATGGATATGTCATTAACCATTCCGCCCGTAGCCTTAAGCTGAATAAAACGTATACCCTGGGACTCATTGTTCCCAATATTTCTAACGTCTTCTTCGCCACGCTGGCAGAAAAGCTGGAACAGCGCTGTCGGCGTTCCGGCTACCAGTTGATGATCAGCTGTACCTATGACGATGTGGATTACGAAAATAAGTTAACGAAAGCGTTAATCGCCCGTAATGTCGATGGTCTGTTTATTGTGCCTTCGACCCTGGAAAATCAGCAGCACCATTTACGCCAGGTGAGAAAACCGATGGTATTGCTGGATCGTGATTTTAAATATACCGATAACGCGCTGGTGGAAAGCCATAATATGTCGGGCGGTGAGCAATTAACCCGGCAATTACTGGACGCAGAAAAATTACCGGTCTGGTTTCTGGTGGGCGATACCGGTTTACCGAGTATCAGCGACCGTCTTAACGGTTATCTGAACGCACTCAGAGAAAAAGGCATTCACCATCGTGACTGGGTGCGCGAAGGGCCGGTAAACACCCCGGAAGGCGGTTACGAGATCATGCAAACGCTGATGGATGAACAAGGATGCCCGCAAGCGTTTATCGCGTCCTCATTGCCGGTTCTCGAAGGGGCGGTGAGAGCGATCCGCGATCGCGTTGGCGTCGTGCCGCCTGACATCAATATCGGCACCTTTGACGAACATCCGATGCTTGGGTTTCTGTCGAATAACGTCTGGTCGATGCAGCAGGATGAAAACGCCTGGGCTGAAAAGGCGGTGGACATGATGCTCAGTGCAATCGATGAACGACCAGTGAAAGAAACCGTAAAAGTGGAAATGAAATTAATTAAGCGCGTAAGACAAAAATAAGATGCGCAAAAAAATCAGCCATTGAACCGATTACCCGGAGAACAAAGATGGAAAGAACGCAATTATCCCGTGAAATCATTGAAACCTGTTTAGAAATGACCCGACTGGGACTTAATCAGGGAACGGCGGGAAACGTCAGCGCGCGTTATCAGGACGGCATGTTAATTACGCCCAGCGGCATTCCTTATGAACGCATGACGGAAAATATGATCGTCTTTGTCGATAACGACGGCCATTATGAAGACGGGAAATTGCCCTCCAGCGAATGGCGTTTTCATCTGGCGGCGTATCAGACGCGCCCGGACGCGAATGCCGTGGTCCACAACCATGCGATTCATTGCACCGCGGTTTCTATCCTTAACCGCCCGATCCCGGCTATTCATTACATGATTGCCGCAGCGGGGGGGAATACCATTCCTTGTGCGCCTTATGCGACCTTTGGCACCCGTGAGCTTTCCGGGCACGTCGCCGTCGCGCTGAAAAATCGTAAAGCCACGCTGTTGCAGCATCATGGGTTGATCGCCTGCGAAGCGAATCTGCAAAAAGCGCTGTGGCTGGCGCATGAGGTGGAAGTGTTAGCGCAACTGTACATGAGTACGCTGGCGGTGGTTGACCCGGTGCCCGTGTTATCAGATGCAGAGATTGCCGTGGTGCTGGAGAAATTTAAAACTTACGGTTTGCGCATAGAGGAATAATTACAATCACTACGCTTTGACCAGCCGTAGCTGCTGCAGGTTGCCGTCGAGTTGTAAATCCGTTTGCAGTCGGGCGATATCGCGACAGAGAAAAGCCATCTCTTTATGCTCATCCAGTTTTTTACGCCACTTTTCCGGCACTTCCGCCAGGTGTGCGTAAAGTCCTTCCAGCGTCTGAAACTGCGCCAACAGCTGCGTGGCGCTTTTCGGACCGATACCGGCGACGCCGGGCACCTTTGAGCTACTGATCCCCGCCAGTCCCCAATAGTCTGGTAACTGTTGGGGCGAGACGCCAAACTCTTTTTCAATGAAGGGGGCATCCAGCCAGCGCTTCTGAAAGTAGTCGCGGATGCGCAGCGTCGGGGAGAGAAGCTGGCAATAACCTTTGTCCGTCGACACGATGGTGGCCTGATGACCGGCCTGAGTGACTTTCACCGCCAGCGTTGCCGCCAGGTCGTCAGCTTCGTGACCGTCAGATACCCAGCAGGCGACGCCGCGCTGTTCAAAGGCGGCACGCAGAGCGGGCATCTCGTCATGCAGGTCATCCGGCATTGGCGGGCGACCCGCTTTGTAATCCGGAAGCCGTTGGTGACGCCATCCGCTGTTTCGCGCTTCATCATCAAATACCGCCACGGCGTGGGTGGGTTGGCTGTGGAGAATCAGCTGATCCAGCGCATGCTGGCAGGTCTGCGCGCACGGCGAACCCTGCACGGCATGAATGCGGCGAATCAAATTGAGCGCGTCGACAATAAGCAGATGGACAGCCACGGTGTTCTCCCTTTACAACCTGCGGGTAGGGTAACATTCACGGCGAAATGAGGCGAGCCTGGCGTGGTTTGCCCGGTAAGCGCTATGCCACCGGGCAGACGGCAGGCGTTAGTCGCAGGTGACGATTTTCATCGCCAGACCGCCGCGGGAGGTTTCGCGGTATTTGGCGTTCATGTCTTTTCCGGTTTCATACATGGTTTCGATCACTTTATCGAGGCAGACGCGCGGTTCGCTGGTGCGACGCAGCGCCATACGCGCCGCGTTGACCGCTTTCACCGAGGCGATCGCGTTACGTTCGATGCACGGCACCTGTACTTGTCCCGCGACCGGGTCGCAGGTCAGACCGAGGTTGTGTTCCATGCCGATTTCCGCCGCAATGCACACCTGCGCCGGGCTGCCGCCCAGCAGTTCCGCCAGACCCGCCGCCGCCATAGAGCACGCCACGCCGACTTCGCCCTGGCAGCCTACTTCCGCACCGGAAATGGAGGCGTTCATTTTGTACAGCGAGCCAATCGCACTGGCAACCAGCATATAGCGGGCCAGCGAGTTCGCATTCACTTCACGGATGAACTTATCGTAGTACGCCAGCACCGCCGGAACGATACCGCAGGCGCCGTTGGTCGGTGCGGTGACTACGCGCCCACCGGCGGCGTTTTCTTCGTTAACCGCCAGCGCGAACATGTTGATCCAGTCCACGACGGCCATTGGATCGGTCGTGGTTTTATCCTGGCTGACCAGCATCCGGCGCAGCGCCGCCGCACGGCGCGGCACACGCAATTTTCCGGGCAGAACGCCTTCGGTGGTAATGCCGCGCTCAATACCGCTGCGCATCACTTCCCAGACGTTGGCAAAGTGCTGTTCCAGCTCTTCTTTGCTGTGCAGCGCCAGTTCGTTTTGCATCATTAGGCCGGAAAGCGAGAGCCCGGTTTCTGCGCAATGTCTTTGCAGATCGGCGGCAGATTTGTATGGATAGGGCACTTCGACTGGCGCACTGTTCGGTAAACCGAAATGGTCTTCATCGACGATGAAGCCGCCGCCAATGGAGTAATAAGTCTGGCTGTAGAGGACGGTTTCTCCTGCCAGCGCGGTGATGCGCATACCGTTCTCATGCAGGGACAGGTTGTCGGCATGGAAATTCATGCACTTATCCACCGGGAATTCGACCTCATGCTGACCATTTGCCAGCAGCAGACGCCCGTGGGTATTCACATCCTGAATGAAACTTGGAATGGCATCGATGTCGACGCTGTCCGGCAGATTTCCCGCCAGACCCATAATAATCGCGATATCGGTGTGGTGGCCTTTCCCCGTCAAAGACAGAGAGCCATAAACATCCACCACGACGCGGGTGACATCGGTAAGCATGTTGCGGGCAATCAGATCGTCCGTGAACTGTTTGCCTGCCTTCATTGGTCCAACGGTATGAGAACTGGAAGGGCCAATGCCGATTTTGAAGATATCGAAGACGCTAATCATAGGACTTCCATTAAATAAAGCTCGGGAGGACGCGCCGCCCACAGGCGGCGCTGTAAAACTTAGCTGAACAGAGAGTAGAAAATTGCGGAGATAGCGATCAGACCCATGATGACAACGAAGACGTTGCTGATATGGCCGCTGTACTTACGCATTGCCGGTACTTTCTGAATCGCGTACATCGGCATCAGGAACAGAATCATCGCGATGATCGGGCCGCCCAGGGTTTCGATCATACCGAGAATGCTCGGGTTCAGCGTCGCGACAATCCAGGTGGTC
Source organism: Citrobacter sp. R4 (assembly GCF_026719175.1). Lineage (NCBI taxonomy): Bacteria > Pseudomonadati > Pseudomonadota > Gammaproteobacteria > Enterobacterales > Enterobacteriaceae > Citrobacter > Citrobacter sp. R4. Next base: position 266,200 of record NZ_JAPPSU010000002.1, on the reverse strand, counting down.
ACCAGCATGAACAGCGCGGTAATGCGGTTCAGTTTGTTGATCTCGATGGATTTACCTTTACCACGCAGAGATTTGATAACCATGCCGTTGAAGCCTTCACGCGCGCCCAGATAGTGGCCGAGGAAAGACTTCGTGATGGCGATCATCGCAATGATCGGCGCCATCCAGGCGATGATCGGCGCGTTAAAGTGGTTCGCCAGGTAAGACAGAATCGAGATATTCTGCTCTTTCGCCGCGGCGAGATCCGCCGGGGACAGGCTCAGTACGCAGCTGAAGACGAAGAACATGACCGTCAGCACCATCATGATGTGGGCGAACGCCAGAATCTTAGCGCATTTTTTCTCGGCGCCGTCGCCGTACTCTTCACGCTTCGCTACCGCGAAAGAGGAGATGATCGGCGAGTGGTTGAAGGAGAAGACCATCACCGGGATCGCCAGCCACAGGGTCATCCACAGGCCGTTGCCGGTAGAGGCGGCGGTATCAAAGGACAGCGTTTCCAGCGCCGCGCCGTTCCACTGCGGGATCAGGTACAGAGCCAGCAGCATCAGCGCTGCCACAAACGGGAACACCAGGATGCTCATCGCTTTCACGATCATCTGCTCGCCGAAACGCACGATAGTCATCATACCGACAATCAGGATCAGGGACAGAATCGCACGCGGCGGCGGCGTGATAGCCAGCTGATGCGTCAGAAAGCTTTCCACCGTGTTGGTGATCGCCACGCTGTAAACCAGCAGGATAGGGTAAATGGCAAAGAAATAGAGCAGGGTAATCAGCTTACCTGCGCCGATACCGAAGTGCTCTTCAACCACTTCAGTGATGTCTTCGCCCGGGTTTTTACCGGACAGAACAAAGCGGGTCAGGCCGCGGTGGGCAAAAAAGGTCATCGGGAAAGCGATAATCGCCATGATGATCAGCGGAATCATGCCGCCGACGCCTGCGTTGATTGGCAGGAACAGTACGCCCGCACCGATAGCCGTGCCGTAAAGGCCCAGCATCCACATGGTATCTGTCTTGCGCCATGCGCTTCGGGAATCAATCGAAGCAATAGTGCTGGTTTGAGTGGTTTCCATCTATTTCTCCTGGAGGATGCTAAAAGTCAGGTTGCTGGTCTAATCCAATGAAAAAAGTCCCGACCGTAAAACGAAATTTCATCAAAGACGATTTTTATATAATTTTTCGCCGTAATAATTTGCGGGCGGAAAGATACAGATAACCAATGAATCTATCAGTGATCGCGATCCCAAATGCAATAATCCACCTTTAATGTGGATAAAATTGGATCATTAATCTGTCAAAAAATCATCAAAGCGAATTTACGCGCGCGAAGGCTAGCATTAACGATACAGCGACGGGAAGTTTTCCCCGAGAGATGCGGAGGTTACGCTGTAAAAGTGCCATTTATTGGTGGTTTCTGATGCCTAAGCAAAGTTAAGAATGATAAAACGCGGTATCTCAGGGCGGGTAATCGTTTGCGTATAAAAATAATGAGTAAGATTTATAAGTGAAACTAATTAATTGGCGAGGCTATCTTATTGGTATCAATAAAAAACCGGAAAGGCCAGCAGCCGTTTCCGGTTCGTTCAGGACTTTTCGCCTCAGGCGCAGATTTCGTAGCAGGGAATGTATGCAGAGCCAGGCAGCTTCATACGGTGTTGCGCGACAAACCCTTGCAGTAGATCGTCCATGCGCCGCATCATCGCCTTATCGCCATGGATTTTGTAAGGACCATATTGCTCGATGGCGCGAATGCCGACTTCCTTCACGTTACCCGCGACGATCCCGGAGAACGCGCGACGCAGGTCTGCCGCCAGCACTTCAACGGGCTGGTCAGGGTACAGCTTCAGGTTAGCCATATTTTCATGGGACGGTTCGAACGGCATTTGCAGATCCGGCGCGATGCGAATCGACCAGTTGAAGCTGTAGGCATCGCCAGTGTCACGACGGTTCTCTTTCACCCGCGGCATCGCTTTTTTCATCAGACGCGCCACTTCCGCCGCATCGTCGATAATAATCCGGTAGTGACTGCGCGCCGCTTCACCCAGCGTGTGCACGATAAACTCGTCCAGAACGCGGAAGTAGTCGGCGCTCTCTTTCGGGCCGGTGAGGATCAGGGGCAGCACCTGATCTTTGTTCGCCGGATTCATCAGGATCCCCAGCAGGTACAGCAGTTCTTCCGCAGTACCGACGCCGCCCGGGAAGATGATAATCCCGTGGGCGATACGTACGAACGCTTCCAGACGTTTTTCAATGTCCGGCATGATGATCAGTTCGTTGACCAGCGGATTTGGCGGTTCGGCGGCGATGATCGACGGTTCGGTCATGCCGATAAAACGACTGTCTTTGTAACGCTGCTGGGCGTGACCCACTGCCGCGCCCTTCATTGGCGCTTCCATTGCCCCCGGCCCGCAGCCGGTGCAGATGTTCAGTTCACGCAGACCCAGTTGCGTGCCGACGCGGCGGGCGTACAGGTACTCATTTTCGTTAATCGAGTGGCCGCCCCAGCACACCACCATGTTTGGCGCTTCGCCCACGTGTAGCGCTCTGGCGTTACGCAGAATGGAGAACACCAGGTTGGTAATGTGTACCGAACTTTCGAGATCCAGATGCTGGAAACGGCCCGCGTTATGGATCTGTCCGTTGACAAACAGGATGTCGCGCAGCACGGCAAACAGGTTGGCCTGTAGCGCGCGAATAATACGTCCGTCAACGAAAGCGTCTTCCGGTGGGTTGATCAGCTCCAGCTTCACGCCGCGCTCGCGGCGCAGCACGTTGATGTCGAAGGTTTCAAAGCGGGACAGCAGCTCTTTGCTGTTGTCAGTCAGACTGCCGGAGTTTAAGACGGCAAGCGAACAGTTACGAAACAGTTGATACAGGTCGCTGGTGGCCGTGCGTTTAAGCATATCGACTTCCAGTTGCGACAGCATGTCCATTGAGCCAAGCGGGCTAATATGTGTAATCAAGTAAACTCCTTATGGGACGCAAAACGTCATTCCCTGTTGATTACAATAGCCCTGGCTTATGATCTTTCACAACCTTGAGTGCGGAATCAGGCACGCAAAACGGTGAAATAATTTACTGGCGAACCAGTCTGCCGAGCGCAGGAACGAAATCGGTATTGCTCCGCCATGGGTTAATATCCAGTCCGCCACGGCGGGTGTAACGCGCGTAAACGCTGAGGGTTTCCGGCTGGCAGAAGCGCAACAGGTCATTGAAGATGCGTTCCACGCACTGTTCATGGAACTCGTTATGATGACGGAAGGAAACCAGGTAACGCAGTAGCTTTTCGCGATCTATTTTCCGGCCGCGATACTGGATCTGAATGGAGCCCCAGTCCGGCTGGTGAGTGATCAGACAGTTGGATTTCAGCAGATGGCTGACCAGCGTCTCCTCTACGACTTTTTCGCCGCTGGCGGCATCCTGCAGTGCGTCGGTGGTGAACTGATAGTTGTCAATGCTGATGTCCTGATCGTCAATACAGGCGCCATGAAAATGGGCGATCGGCTGGCCTTCCAGCTCATCCAGGCGGTACAGCGCGACGCTGACTTGTCCTTGCGCGCAAGCGCTGAGATCGTTTTCCAGCGTCTGGCGCACCGCGTCCCAACTGTCAAAACGGGTCTGGTTAAAGCTGTTGAGATAGAGCTTAAAGCTTTTGGATTCAATCAGGTTAACGCTGGCGTAATCCAGTTCCACCTGCCCGACCGCGACCTGCGGCAGGCCTTTGGCGTTCAGCCACGACAGTTCGTACAGCGTCCAGATGTCGCCGCCGTGAAAGGGCAGGCGGTCAGCGTGGAGGCCGAGCGGGTCGCGATTGAGGCTGCGGGGAACGCCCTGTAACAGGCTGGCGTCGTAATTATCCCGGTAATCGGTTGATTTACCAAGAGTCAGGCCGTCAAGCGCCTGATGGTTTTCATAAGAAGACATGTTTCACCGTCGTAAACCAGATACACTATGGCTCCAGTGTATCCTGGCTTTTATGATGAGAGAAACCGGTGAACGAACAGACTGCATTGGCCCTGAAGGCTTTTACGACGCGTTATTGCGACGCATGGCATGAAAAACAGCAAAGTTGGCCGATGAGCGAGGAGCTGTATGGCGTGCCTTCTCCCTGCATCATTTCCTCTACTCAGGACGCGGTTTACTGGCAGCCGCAGCCGTTTGAGGGCGAGTCGAATGTAAACGCGGTTGAACGCGCCTTTGATATTGTGATACAACCTGCCCTTCACGCGTTTTACACCACGCAGTTTGCCGGCGATATGCCCGCACAGTTTCACAATGAAACGCTGACGCTGCTGCAAACCTGGAGCGTTGACGATTTCCGTCGGGTTCAGGAAAACCTGATTGGTCATCTGGTTACGCAAAAACGTCTGAAGCTGCCGCCGACGCTGTTCATCGCCACCCAGGAAAATGAACTGGAGGTGATTTCAGTGTGTAATCTGTCAGGTGATGTCATCAAAGAAACGCTGGGAACGCGGCAACGCACCGTTCTGGCTCCCTCCCTTGCGGAATTCCTTACTCAGCTTAAGCCTGTTCTGTAATCCATTTACCTGGTAATGTTGTGAGAGATCTCTTACACGCCCTGTAGGAGATCGCCAGGTGATAAGTGAAGACTTAAGGGCATAAGAATTATCAATATCCTAATAAATCAGACGGTTAACTAATTCGTGTCAACTTTCATATGAAATTTTCCTTAAGGCATTGCCTGTAAGTCCCTTGTAAGACGGCGTAAAAAAGGCGATTCTATGTACGTCGACAGGGAGTCGCACAACGAAGCGAACATCAGGATGATGGCGCTTTGGCAGGACACACCAGGACGGTGTTGCAAGGAAAGGCTTCAGGACGAAGCAAAGTGGAAAACGCAGGAAGGCGTTAAAGGACACCTCCAGGAAGGAGAACGAGAGCCGGTCAGGATGGTCGGTGGGTCAGGAAGGCCAGGACACTTCAGGATGAAGTTTTCACATCGGGGTGGTGTGAGCAGGATGCGCACGTTCAGGATGAACAACGGGTCGCAAGACCGCTGGAAAAGTTGTCAAGGATGAGCAGGGAGCACTAAAAGTAGCTGGAATGCTGCGAAACGAACCGGGAGCACTGTTTTTACAGTGCTCCCTTTTTTTATTTCTTTTTTTACTGGTGGTATTCTTCGCGCCACATTTTTCTTTACTGAGGTGACTTCATGACGACTCATGACCGTGTGCGTCAGCAGCTTCACGCACTGGAAGCGCTGCTGCGCGAGCATCAACACTGGCGGATGGATGAACCCGAAGCCCACCTGTTTACCAGTACGCAGCCTTTTTGCATGGATACCATGGAGCCGCTCGAGTGGCTGCAATGGGTGTTGATCCCCCGGATGCAGGCCCTGCTGGACAGCGCCCAGCCATTGCCTGAGGCTTTTGCCGTCGCGCCGTACTACGAAGTGGCGCTGAGCGCCGATCATCCGCAGCGTGAGGTTCTGATCGCCGCGCTGCAGGCGCTGGATGCGCTGTTTGCGCAAGATAAATCCTGATGCTGGAGATTCTGTATCAGGACGAATGGCTGGTGGCGGTCAATAAACCCTCCGGTTGGCTGGTACACCGCAGCTGGCTCGATCGCGATGAAAAAGTGGTGGTGATGCAGACCGTGCGCGATCAGATTGGTCAGCACGTTTTTACCGCCCACCGTCTCGACAGGCCCACCTCCGGCGTCCTGCTGATGGGGTTGTCCAGCGAAGCCGGACGACGGCTGGCGCAGCAGTTTGAGCAGCATCAGATCCAAAAGCGCTACCACGCGATTGTACGCGGCTGGCTGATGGACGACGCGGTGCTCGACTATCCGCTGGTAGAAGAACGGGACAAAATCGCCGATAAATTTGCCCGCGAGGATAAAGAGCCGCAGCCAGCGGTGACCCATTATCGCGGTCTGGCGACCGTAGAAATGCCGGTGGCAACCGGGCGGTATCCAACGACCCGTTACGGTCTGGTGGCGTTAGAGCCAAAAACCGGCCGCAAGCATCAGCTCAGGCGCCACCTTGCGCATTTGCGTCATCCGATTATCGGCGACAGCAAGCATGGCGATCTGCGGCAAAACCGCAGCGCAGCGGAACATTTCGGCTGCCACCGTCTCATGCTGCACGCCAGCGCGCTCTCTCTGACACATCCCTTTACCGGCGAGCCGCTGACGATTCGCGCCGGGCTGGACGCGGTCTGGATGCAGGCGCTGGCGCATTTTGGCTGGCGAGGATGTCTCCCCGACAATGAAAGGGTTGAGTTAAGCGCGTCGGCAGGTCAGGATGAAGGCGTAAATTCGTAACTCAGGGAGTCAGTAAGCATGGCGAAAATAGGCATTTTTGTCGGGACGATGTACGGAAACTCGCTGTTGGTTGCCGAAGAAGCCGAAGCGATCCTCACGGCGCAGGGACATGAGGCGACCGTTTATGAAGATCCTGAACTGAGCGACTGGCAGAACTATCAGGATAACGTCGCGCTGGTGGTGACCTCCACAACGGGGCAGGGAGATTTACCTGACAGCATCGTGCCGCTGTTTCAGGGCATAAAGGATAATCTGGGGTTTCAGCCCAATTTGCGCTACGGCGTTATCGCGCTGGGCGACAGCAGTTACGTGAATTTCTGTAACGGCGGCAAACAATTTGATGCCCTGCTGCAGGAACAGCGTGCGCAGCGCGTCGGCGAGATGCTGTTGATTGATGCCAGCGAACATCCGGAACCTGAAAGCGAATCGAATCCCTGGGTGGAACAGTGGGGAACGCTTTTATCGTGAGAGTAAACCCTCCCCCTACCGGGAGGGACTCCCGCTTGCGCCAGTAAGCAAGGGGGACAACCTGAAATCAGTTTAGTCAAAACTGAATCGTGTTAGCATCGGGCAAATGCCTAAAATCCTTTCAGACGAAAGGGTTTTTATTGACGTTTTCATAGGGTCAAGCGACCTGATTCACACTCCTGCCTTTTCTGCCTCTCCTGCTGGGCGAATTCCCTGACTGCTTTTCATTTCCGTGAAGTCGCTTCCATTACCCTGGGCTTTTGCCACAAACCGACGCGTTATCCCCCTGAAATGTTGTGTTGTTGCACGGTGAGCAACCTCCTGGCGCTTTTTATACTTCTCCTGCCAGTTATAAAAAAGCAGTACGCAAGGCGAACGACCTACAAAAAGCTGCCATGTATGAAACGTCACCTCTGATTCCCTACCGGCTGTGCAGTTCAGAGTGAGCGTGACTAACGCGAAAATTCAGGAGTGCAACAATGAGTTCATTAAGTCAGGCTGCGAGCAGTGCGGAAAAACGCACTAACGCCCGCTACTGGATAGTGGTGATGCTGTTTATCGTCACATCCTTCAACTACGGCGACCGCGCGACGCTTTCTATCGCTGGTTCCGAGATGGCCAAAGACATTGGCCTCGATCCGGTCGGTATGGGTTACGTTTTCTCTGCGTTCTCATGGGCCTACGTTATCGGTCAAATTCCGGGTGGCTGGCTGCTCGACCGCTTTGGTTCCAAACGCGTCTACTTCTGGTCCATCTTTATCTGGTCGATGTTTACCCTCCTGCAGGGCTTCGTCGATATCTTTAGCGGCTTCGGCATTATCGTCGCGCTGTTTACGCTACGTTTCCTGGTCGGTCTGGCGGAAGCGCCCTCTTTCCCGGGCAATAGCCGTATCGTCGCAGCGTGGTTCCCGGCGCAGGAAAGGGGAACCGCGGTGGCGATTTTTAACTCCGCGCAATATTTTGCCACCGTTATTTTCGCCCCCATCATGGGCTGGCTGACCCACGAAGTAGGCTGGTCGCACGTGTTCTTCTTCATGGGCGGACTGGGTATCGTCATCAGCTTCATTTGGTTGAAGGTGATCCACGAGCCGAACCAGCATCCGGGCGTCAACCAGAAAGAGCTTGAGTACATTGCAGAGGGCGGCGCGCTGATCAACATGGATCAGAAGAGCAACAAAGCTAAAGTGCCGTTCAGCGTGAAATGGGGACAGATCAAGCAACTGCTGGGCTCACGCATGATGATCGGGGTTTATATCGGCCAGTACTGCATCAATGCGTTGACGTACTTCTTTATCACCTGGTTCCCGGTTTATCTGGTGCAGGCGCGGGGCATGTCGATTCTGAAAGCGGGTTTTGTGGCCTCGGTTCCCGCCATCTGCGGCTTTGTTGGCGGCGTACTGGGCGGCATTATCTCCGACTGGCTGATGCGCCGTACCGGCTCGCTGAACATCGCCCGTAAAACGCCGATTGTGATGGGGATGCTGCTGTCGATGGTGATGGTGTTCTGTAACTACGTTAACGTCGAGTGGATGATCATCGGCTTTATGGCGCTGGCGTTCTTCGGCAAAGGGATTGGCGCGCTGGGCTGGGCGGTAATGGCGGACACCGCGCCGAAAGAGATCAGCGGTCTGAGCGGCGGTTTGTTCAACATGTTCGGCAACATCTCCGGTATCGTGACGCCTATCGCCATCGGCTACATTGTCGGCACGACCGGCTCCTTCAACGGCGCGCTGATCTACGTGGGGATCCATGCGTTGGTCGCGGTGCTGAGCTACCTGGTGCTGGTGGGTGATATTAAACGTGTCGAACTGAAACCTGTTGCGGGGCAATGATCATGACAACGCAATCGAGTCCTGTTATCACCGACATGAAGGTCATTCCGGTGGCCGGACATGACAGTATGCTGCTGAACATCGGCGGCGCGCATAACGCGTACTTCACCCGAAATATCGTGGTGCTCACCGACAACGCCGGGAATACCGGCGTTGGCGAGGCGCCGGGCGGAGACGTGATTTATCAAACGCTGGTCGATGCCATTCCGATGGTGCTCGGTCAGGAGGTGGCCCGGCTGAATAAAGTGGTTCAGCAGGTACATAAAGGCAACCAGGCTGCAGACTTTGACACCTTCGGCAAAGGGGCGTGGACGTTTGAACTGCGCGTTAACGCGGTCGCCGCGCTGGAAGCGGCGCTGTTCGACCTGCTGGGCAAAGCGCTGAATGTGCCAGTCTGCGAGCTGTTAGGGCCTGGCAAGCAGCGCGATGCGGTGACGGTGTTGGGTTACCTGTTCTATATCGGCGATCGTACAAAAACCGATCTGCCCTATCTGGAAAACACTCCGGGGAACCACGACTGGTATCATCTGCGCCATCAGGAAGCATTAACCCGCGACGCGGTCGTGCGTCTGGCGGAAGCCTCGCAGGATCGCTACGGCTTTAAAGATTTTAAACTCAAGGGCGGCGTTCTGCCGGGCGAGCAGGAGATTGAAACTGCCCGTGCGCTGAAAACACGTTTTCCGGATGCGCGTATCACCGTTGATCCGAACGGCGCCTGGCGGTTGGATGAAGCCATTGCGTTATGCAAAGGGCTGAACGATGTGCTGACCTACGCGGAAGACCCCTGCGGCGCGGAACAGGGCTTCTCCGGTCGCGAAGTGATGGCGGAATTCCGTCGGGCGACCGGGCTGCCGGTCGCAACCAACATGATCGCGACCAACTGGCGCGAGATGGGCCACGCGGTGATGCTCAATGCCGTTGATATTCCGCTCGCCGATCCGCATTTCTGGACGCTTTCCGGCGCGGTACGCGTGGCGCAACTGTGTGACGACTGGGGCCTGACCTGGGGCTGCCATTCCAACAATCACTTTGATATCTCTCTGGCGATGTTTACTCACGTTGGCGCGGCCGCGCCAGGCAAACCGACCGCCATTGATACCCACTGGATTTGGCAGGAGGGTGATTGCCGCCTGACCCGACATCCTCTGGAGATCAAAAACGGCAAAATTGCCGTTCCGGACGCGCCCGGGCTGGGCGTTGAGCTGGACTGGGATCAGGTGCATAAGGCGCATGAAGCGTACAAAAAGCTGCCCGGCGGCGCGCGCAATGACGCAGGCCCGATGCAGTATCTGATCCCCGGCTGGACTTTTGACCGCAAACGCCCCGTTTTCGGTCGTCACTGATTTTGAAAAGGACAAGATTATGAGCGCACAATTTACCACTCCCGTTGTTACCGCCATGCAGGTGATCCCGGTTGCCGGTCACGACAGCATGCTGATGAACCTGAGCGGCGCGCACGCTCCGTTTTTCACGCGTAACATCGTCATTATCAAAGATAACTCTGGCCACACCGGCGTTGGTGAAATTCCCGGCGGCGAAAAGATCCGTAAGACGCTGGAAGATGCGATCCCGCTGGTGGTGGGGAAAACGCTGGGCGAATACAAAAATGTATTAACCGCGGTGCGGAATGAATTTGCCGATCGCGACGCGGGTGGTCGTGGCTTGCAGACCTTCGACCTGCGTACCACCATTCACGTGGTGACCGGTATCGAAGCGGCGCTGCTTGACCTGTTGGGTCAGCATCTTGGCGTTAACGTGGCGTCACTGCTCGGCGACGGACAGCAACGTAGCGAAGTGGAAATGCTCGGTTATCTGTTCTTCGTCGGTAACCGTAAAGCGACGCCGCTGCCGTACCAGAGCCAGCCGGATGAGCAATGCGACTGGTATCGCTTGCGCCATGAAGAAGCGATGACCCCGGATGCGGTGGTGCGCCTGGCGGAAGCCGCGTATGAAAAATATGGTTTCAATGACTTCAAACTGAAAGGCGGCGTGCTGGCCGGAGAAGAAGAAGCCGAGTCCATCGTGGCGCTGGCGAAACGCTTCCCGCAGGCGCGGGTGACGCTCGACCCGAACGGCGCATGGTCGCTGAATGAGGCGATTAAAATTGGTAAGTACCTGAAAGGCACGCTGGCCTATGCGGAAGATCCATGCGGCGCTGAGCAGGGCTTCTCCGGACGCGAAGTGATGGCGGAGTTCCGTCGCGCTACCGGCTTGCCGACGGCGACCAATATGATCGCAACCGACTGGCGTCAGATGGGCCATACTCTGTCGTTGCAATCCGTGGATATTCCGCTGGCGGATCCGCACTTCTGGACGATGCAAGGTTCTGTGCGCGTGGCGCAGATGTGCCACGAGTTTGGTCTGACCTGGGGCTCGCACTCTAATAACCATTTCGATATTTCACTGGCGATGTTTACCCATGTCGCGGCCGCCGCGCCGGGCAAGATCACCGCTATCGACACTCACTGGATCTGGCAGGAAGGCAACCAGCGTCTGACTAAAGAACCGTTCGAGATCAAAGGCGGTATGGTTCAGGTACCGGCGAAACCGGGACTGGGCGTTGAGATCGACATGGATCAGGTGATGAAGGCGCATGAGCTGTATCAGAAACACGGCTTAGGCGCGCGTGACGACGCGATGGGCATGCAGTATCTGATTCCGAACTGGACCTTTGATAACAAGCGTCCTTGCATGGTGCGTTAAGACCTGTGCCGGTCCCCTTTCGGACCGGCCATTTTTTTATTTGTAGTATGACGGGTATATGCTTAACAGAGTCAACATGCGTAAGGACGATTTATGAAAATAGTGATCGCACCGGACTCATATAAGGAAAGTTTGAGTGCTCTTGAGGTGGCGAGCGCCATTGAACAGGGGTTTCGCGAGATCTGGCCCGATGCGGATTACGTCAAGCTGCCGGTCGCTGATGGCGGTGAAGGAACGGTTGAAGCCATGGTTGCGGCGACGGCGGGACGCATTGTTGACGTTGAGGTCATGGGGCCTCTGGGCGAGCCGACGCAGGCTTTTTATGGGTTATCCGGCGATGCGCGCTCCGCCTTTATTGAAATGGCGGCGGCCAGCGGGCTGGAGCAGGTTCCTCCCCATCGGCGCGATCCGTTAAAAACCACCTCCTGGGGTACCGGAGAGCTTATTCGACATGCTCTGGACGCGGGCGTGGAACATATCATTATCGGGCTTGGCGGCAGCGCGACCAACGACGGCGGCGCGGGTATGGTTCAGGCGTTAGGGGCAAAACTGCTCGACGCCCGGCATGCCGACATCGCCCAGGGCGGCGCGGCGCTGGAAACCCTCGACCGCATTGATATTAGCCAGTTAGACCCGCGTCTGGCCGGATGTCGCATTGAGGTGGCGTGCGACGTCACCAATCCGTTGACCGGTAAGCAGGGCGCTTCAGCGGTGTTCGGGCCGCAAAAAGGGGCGACGCCGGAGATGATTGTGCGCCTGGATCGGGCGCTGGAACATTATGCTCAACTCATCGCCCGAGATCTGGATGTGGATGTCTCTTCGCTTGCGGGCGGCGGCGCGGCAGGGGGAATGGGCGCGGCGCTGTATGCATTCTGCGGCGCGCAGCTGCGGCGCGGCATTGAGATTGTGACCGACGCGCTGCATCTCGATGCCTGCGTCGCCGACGCCGATCTGGTGATTACCGGCGAAGGGCGCATCGACAGCCAGACCATTCACGGTAAGGTGCCGGTTGGCGTGGCGAACGTGGCAAAACGCTATAACAAGCCAGTGATCGCGATTGCCGGCAGCCTGACCGCGGACGTTGGCGTGGTGCACGAACATGGGCTGGATGCGGTGTTCAGCGTCATTTACTGCATCTGTACTCTGGACGACGCCCTGAAAAATGCGGAAGACAACGTGCGGATGACGGCGCGAAATGTGGCTGCAACGATCAAGATTGGGCGGCTTTCAGGCTAATTTCCCCAATGGCGCAACGCTTATCAGGCCTGCAATTATCCTGTCCGCAGGCCCGGTAAGCCGCTGACATTACTTCCGTCAATAGACAGTCACCCCAGTATCTTCTTCGCTTCGCGCGCCACGTTGTCCATCTCGTCGAGCAGTTCGAGGAATTCAGGTTCCAGTTCGCTTTCGGGCGTACCGTTACGTAACTGGCCTTCCAGCAGCTGACAGAGATTTTTCATCCGTGGAACCCCGCTGTAGCCACAGCTGCCGTGCAGCTTATGAATTAAATCGACTAACCCATCCGGGTTTTCGCCGACCAGTTGTTCTTCGATGCAGTTACGCACTTCCGGCAGGAAATCGATCAGCATTTGCAGCATATCGCGCGCCAGATCCGGTTTTCCTGCCGCCTGGCGCAGCGCCAATTGCCAGTCGAGCGTCGCGTTTGGATTAAAAACCGGCTCGGGCGGCTCAGCCGTCAGCATCCGCGTGGTGACGCCGGTGCCCGGTTTGTAGCGCAGCAGCAGGTTATGCAGCTTTTCTTCTTCAATCGGCTTCGCCAGATAATCATTCATACCGGCGCTCAGCAGCTTCTCCTTCTGACCCGCCATCGCATGTGCGGTCACGGCAATCACCGGCGTTTGCTGTTGGTGAGGAAGCTGGTGGATCAACTCACAGGCGCGAATGCCGTCCATATCCGGCATCTGAATATCCATCAGGATCAAGTCGAACTGCATCTGTCTGGCGCGATCCACCGCCTGTTGGCCGCTGTCGCAAAGCTCAACGTGCTGCACCAGATCGTCCAGTAAGGCGCCGATCAGTTTCAGGTTAGCGGGGTTATCATCTACCGCCATTACCGTCATGGCGATCTTGTTTTCGTCGGATGGCAGGGCGTCATGATGGTGATTCTGGCGGCACAACTCCACCAGCGCGGGCAGCAGGCGCGTTGAGGTCAGCGGTTTTAACAGACAACTCGCCACGCCGTCTTGCTTAAGTTTTTCCGCGTTAACCTGCGCGTGACACGGCAGCGCCAGCATCAGGAAGTCGGTCATTTCCGTCGCCTGAATCAGGCGTTCATGCTGCATGGTCAGCGGTTCGTTGAAGGTCACGGCGACGCCCAGCAGCATGTAGTCGTAATGCTCTACCGCCAGCGCGGAGAACGAAGGACTGTAAATCACCTCCAGCGGCGTTTCCGCGAGGATATCTAAAGTGCATTGCGCGGCAGCGGCGTTTGGCTCAACGTAAGCGATGCGCTTCCCGGTCAGGCAGCCAGTGGCCGGGCCATCGCTGACCACGTTCGGATTCAAATCCAGGTTGATATGGAACCAGAACGTCGAGCCCCGGTTCGGCTGGCTATGGAAGGAGATATCTCCCCCCATTTCATTGACCAGCTTCTGTGTAATCACCAGCCCCAGCCCGGTACCGCCATGGCGACGGGAGATACTGGCATCGGCCTGACGGAAGGCCTGGAACAGGCGTGACTGGTCGCGTTCAGGAATACCGATACCGGTATCACGAATCTGGACCTCTATCTGGACTTTGGTATTACTGATCGCGCGTTTCTCGACCAGAATATCGATGTTGCCGCTTTCGGTAAATTTGATCGCGTTGCCGACCAGGTTGGTAATCACCTGCTGTAAGCGCAGCGGGTCGCCGATGACGTTGTCCGGAACGTCATTTTTAATGTTAAGCGTCAGCTCAAGGCCTTTATCGTGGGACGAGTGTGCCAGCAACGTCACCACTTCATCCAGCGTATTGCGCAGGGCGAAGGGAATGCTTTCCAGAATCAGTTTGCCCGCTTCCAGCTTGGAAAAGTCCAGCACGTCGTTAATGATCGCCAGCAGATTATTTGCCGAACGCTCAATGGTGTTCAGGTGGTCACGCTGGGTAGTGTTCAGCTCTGTTTTCAGCGTCAGGCGAGTAAAGCCGATGACACCGTTAAGCGGCGTGCGTAGCTCATGGGACATATTGGCCAGAAACTCGGACTTAATGCGGGCGGCCTCCTGGGCGCGCTTCTTCGCCAGATCCAGTTCAACGTTCTGGATCTCCATCTGTTCAAGCGTTTCACGCAGATCGGAGGTCGCCTGATCGATGTTGTGCTGCATCTCTTCGTGATAGGCGGCAAGCGACATCGCCATGGAGTTAATGCCGTTTTTCAGCATGTCCAGTTCACCCAGCATGAAACCTTCAACCCGGCTGTCGAGCTGCCCGCGACGAATGCGATCCACCGTGTTGACCATGTTACGAATAGGCCCGGTCACGTCGCGCATCAGGCGCCAGCCAAAAATGAGCGCGATGCCGATGCAGAACAGCATCATCACCGTGGAGATGAAAATTTCTTTATACTGCTGCAGGCGAACAGACTTGAGATCCAGCTCAAGCGCCACATATCCCAGCATATTATGCGCATTTTTCGCGTCGGTTAACGCAGACTCGTCCGGTGAATAGCTTTCCGACACGATCGGCGTTCGCAGGATTAAAATGTCGCCATGGCGTTCCACGCTCAACCGGCGTGGAAACGGCAGACCCGGCGGAAGCTGGAGCTCCGACGGGTTAAGATTAAAGTTCGATGTGACGAACAGGCGGTTATTCTCGTCGTAGACCGAAATCGCCCGCACGATCTCTGAATGGCGGCGATGCAGAACGCTAATCAACTGGCCGATAGATTCGCGGTTTTGCAGATTCATACCATATTCAGTGGAGACGGCGAGCGGCTCAATAATGCTCGCGCCGGCATCTTCCAGTTGACGCTGCAGGTCGTGATAGCGATGAACGACAAAGAAGATACTTAGCAATAAACCGATCAGTACGGTCGGCGCCAGGATCAGAATCATCATGCGAGCGCGCAGGCTGTAGTTGGTCATGGAGTTCCGTTATGGGACAATTAGGGTCACACTGTTAATTTGAGAATAATCTCGTCGATGGCGCAATTCTACTCTGCAAAACGGCGCGTGACGACGCGCCAGATCATAACCGTTACAGTCACTGACCTGGATGCCTTTGGTCAGGGCGTGGCGCGGCATAACGGAAAGGCGCTGTTTATCCCAGGATTACTGCCGCAGGAAAGTGCGGAGGTGGTCATTACTGAAGATAAAAAACAGTACGCCAGAGCGCAAGTGAAGCGCCGGTTAAATGAAAGCCCTGAGCGCGTCGCGCCGCGCTGCCCCCATTTTGGCGTTTGCGGCGGCTGCCAGCAGCAGCACGCCAGTGTTGCCCTGCAACAGC
The DNA here is from genome assembly GCF_026719175.1 of Citrobacter sp. R4. Classification (NCBI taxonomy): domain Bacteria; kingdom Pseudomonadati; phylum Pseudomonadota; class Gammaproteobacteria; order Enterobacterales; family Enterobacteriaceae; genus Citrobacter; species Citrobacter sp. R4. Next base: position 250,469 of record NZ_JAPPSU010000002.1, on the reverse strand, counting down.
GCAGCAAATGCGCCGCGTTAGCGCGCCTGATGAAAAATGACGTGGCGGAGGTCATCGCCGGGGAGCCGTGGGGTTATCGCCGTCGCGCGCGCTTAAGCCTCCATTACCCGCCGAAAACCCAGCAACTGCAGATGGGCTTTCGCCAGTCGGCGTCCAGCGACATTGTTGACGTCACCCGGTGCCCTGTTCTGGCGCCCCAGCTTGAGGCGCTGTTGCCTGACCTCAGGGCATGTCTGGAGACATTACAGGGGAAACGCCATCTGGGGCACGTCGAACTGGTGCAGGCGGGCAGCGGCACGCTGATGATCTTGCGCCATACGGCGCCATTAAGCGCCCATGACCGGGAAAAACTGGAACGCTTTTCGCATTCACAGAACCTGGCGCTTTATCTGGCGCCCGCAAGCGAGATACTGGCGTCCGTTTCGGGGCAAACGCCCTGGTACGAGTCAAACGGGCTACGCTTAAACTTTAGTCCGCGCGACTTTATCCAGGTCAACGAAGGGGTGAATCAGCAGATGGTCGCCCGGGCGCTGGCGTGGCTTGACGTACAGCCGGACGATCGCGTGCTTGACCTTTTTTGCGGCATGGGCAACTTCACGTTGCCGCTCGCGACGCTGGCGGCGAGCGTAGTGGGCGTCGAAGGCGTACCCGCGCTGGTTGAGAAAGGGCGTGAAAACGCGCGGCAAAATGCATTACAGAATGTGACATTCTTTCATGCCAATCTGGAAGAGGATGTAACCCAACAGCCGTGGGCGAAAAACGGCTTCGACAAGGTCCTGCTGGACCCTGCGCGCGCCGGGGCGGCGGGTGTGATGCAGCATCTTGTAAAATTACAGCCTGACCGCATTGTTTATGTATCCTGTAACCCTGCCACGCTGGCGCGGGACAGTGACGAATTATTACGTGCGGGATACCAAATTCAGCGGCTGGCAATGCTCGACATGTTCCCGCACACTGGGCACCTGGAATCAATGGTTCTGTTTGAGCGCAAGTAATAACTTCCGGCTTGCTGAATTCGGCAGGCCCGGTCCCTTAAGGAGAGGACAATGGTTGCGGTAAGAAGTGCACATCTAAATAAAGCTGGGGAATTTGATCCGAAAAAATGGATCGAAAGTCTTGGGATCGCCAGCCAGCAGTCGTGTGAACGCTTAGCCGAAACCTGGGCGTATTGCCTGCAACAGACACAGGGGCATCCGGACGCGGAACTGCTGCTGTGGCGCGGCGTCGAGATGGTGGAAATCCTTTCGACGCTGAGTATGGATATCGACACGCTACGGGCGGCGCTGCTGTTCCCGTTAGCCGACGCCAACGTGGTCAGCGAAGACGTTCTGCGCGAAAGCGTGGGCAAATCGATCGTCAACCTGATCCATGGCGTCCGCGACATGGCGGCGATTCGCCAGCTTAAAGCCACGCACACCGACTCCGTTTCGTCCGAGCAGGTCGACAATGTTCGCCGTATGCTACTGGCGATGGTGGACGATTTCCGCTGTGTGGTCATTAAGCTTGCCGAACGTATTGCCCATCTGCGTGAGGTGAAAGACGCGCCGGAAGATGAGCGCGTGCTGGCGGCGAAAGAGTGCACGAACATTTACGCTCCGCTGGCCAACCGTCTGGGTATTGGTCAGTTGAAATGGGAGCTGGAAGATTACTGCTTCCGCTATCTGCATCCGGCGGAATACAAGCGTATCGCCAAACTGCTGCATGAGCGTCGTATCGATCGCGAACACTATATTGAAGAGTTCGTTGGCCATCTGCGCGCCGAAATGAAAACCGAAGGCGTGAAGGCGGAAGTTTACGGACGTCCGAAACATATCTACAGCATCTGGCGCAAGATGCAGAAAAAAGATCTGGCGTTTGACGAGCTGTTTGACGTACGCGCCGTGCGTATCGTCGCCGAGCGTTTGCAGGACTGCTACGCCGCGCTGGGCATTGTGCACACCCACTATCGTCATTTGCCGGATGAGTTTGACGACTACGTCGCTAACCCAAAACCAAACGGTTATCAGTCTATTCATACCGTGGTGCTGGGGCCGGGCGGTAAAACCGTTGAGATTCAAATCCGCACCAAACAGATGCACGAAGATGCCGAGCTGGGCGTCGCCGCGCACTGGAAGTATAAAGAAGGGGCGGCAGCAGGCGGCGCGCGTTCGGGTCATGAGGATCGCATCGCCTGGCTGCGTAAGCTGATCGCCTGGCAGGAAGAGATGGCGGATTCGGGCGAAATGCTCGATGAAGTGCGCAGCCAGGTTTTTGACGACCGGGTGTATGTGTTTACGCCAAAAGGCGATGTGGTCGACTTACCTGCGGGCTCCACGCCGCTTGACTTCGCCTATCACATTCACAGTGACGTGGGGCATCGTTGCATCGGGGCGAAAATTGGCGGGCGTATCGTGCCGTTTACCTATCAGTTGCAGATGGGCGATCAGATCGAAATCATCACCCAGAAGCAGCCGAACCCCAGCCGCGACTGGCTTAACCCGAACCTGGGCTATGTCACCACCAGCCGCGGACGCTCAAAAATCCACGCCTGGTTCCGCAAGCAGGATCGCGACAAGAATATCCTTGCCGGTCGCCAGATCCTTGACGATGAGTTGTCGCATCTGGGGATCAGCCTGAAAGAGGCGGAAAAACTGCTGCTGCCGCGCTACAACTTTAACGAGCTGGAGGAACTGCTGGCGGCGATCGGCGGCGGCGATATCCGCCTTAACCAGATGGTCAACTTCCTGCAGTCGCAGTTCAACAAACCGAGCGCGGCTGAAGAAGATGCCGCCGCGCTGAAACAGCTTCAGCAGAAAACTTACGCGCCGCAGAATCGCCGGAAAGACGACGGTCGGGTTGTGGTGGAAGGGGTTGGCAACCTGATGCACCACATCGCGCGTTGCTGCCAGCCGATTCCGGGAGATGAGATCGTCGGATTCATCACTCAGGGGCGCGGGATTTCCGTTCACCGCGCCGACTGCGAACAGTTGGTGGAACTGCGCGCGCATGCGCCGGAGCGGATTGTGGATGCGGTGTGGGGCGAAAGCTATTCGGCGGGTTACTCGCTGGTGGTGCGCGTTCAGGCTAACGACCGCAGCGGGTTATTGCGTGATATCACCACCATTCTGGCGAACGAAAAGGTCAACGTGCTGGGCGTCGCCAGCCGCAGCGACACAAAGCAGCAACTGGCGACCATCGATATGACCATCGAAATCTACAACCTGCAGGTGCTGGGGCGCGTTCTCAGCAAGCTCAACCAGGTGCCGGATGTAATTGACGCGCGTCGTCTGCACGGCAATTAACGATAATACAGGCCGGATCATGCGGTACGCCGCCATCCGGCTTTTTTTTGCCCGACAGCGTTTGGCTTGACGGGCCTGGAGGTTCAGGACATACCCATGACACAAATTGATCGCCTGCTTAACATCATGCAGCGCCTGCGCGACCCGGAAAACGGCTGCCCGTGGGACAAAGAACAGACTTTTGCCACCATTGCGCCCTATACGCTGGAAGAAACCTATGAAGTCCTTGACGCGATTGCGCGAGAAGACTTTGACGATCTGCGCGGCGAATTGGGCGATTTGCTGTTTCAGGTGGTGTTTTACGCGCAAATGGCGCAGGAAGAAGGGCGCTTTGATTTCAATGATATTTGCGCTGCCATCAGCGACAAACTCGAACGCCGCCACCCGCACGTTTTTGCGGACGTTTCCGCCAGCAACAGTACGGAAGTCCTGACTCGCTGGGAGCAGATCAAAACCGAAGAACGGGCGCAAAAAGCGCAGCATTCCGCGCTGGATGATATCCCGCGCAGCTTACCCGCGCTGATGCGGGCGCAGAAAATCCAGAAGCGTTGCTCAAACGTCGGGTTTGACTGGACCACGCTCGGGCCGGTCGTCGATAAAGTGTATGAAGAAATCGACGAGGTGATGTATGAAGCCCGACAGGCGGTGGTTGACCAGGCTAAACTCGAGGAAGAAATGGGGGATCTGCTGTTTGCCACCGTCAATATGGCGCGTCATTTGGGGACCAAAGCCGAGATTGCCCTGCAAAAAGCCAACGAAAAATTTGAGCGTCGTTTTCGCGAAGTCGAACGGATTGTTGCGGCGCGCGGCCTGGAAATGACAGGAGTCGATCTGGAAACCATGGAAGTCGTGTGGCAGGAAGTAAAACGCCAGGAAACTGATCTCTAACGGAATTTTGCGAACAAGCGCTATTTGTGCGGTTTTTTAAATGACAAGCGCTTGATTTGCGTCAAAAACATTTACCCAAAAGGGGCTATTTTCTCACTCCTTATGATAGTCCTGGCCTGGGAAGGAGACGGAGAATGAAAGTTTGTGGCGCTCGCTGTGTTCGGGTATACTACTTTCCCGTCCTGGTTATTCCATCGTTTCACCCTAACTTCTCAGGTTCAGCATGACAACGAACTATATTTTTGTGACCGGCGGGGTCGTATCCTCTCTGGGTAAAGGCATTGCCGCAGCCTCCCTCGCAGCCATTCTTGAAGCCCGTGGCCTCAATGTGACCATGATGAAACTGGATCCGTACATCAACGTCGATCCTGGCACCATGAGCCCAACCCAACACGGGGAAGTGTTCGTTACTGAAGACGGCGCTGAAACCGATCTGGATCTTGGCCACTACGAGCGTTTCATCCGTACAAAAATGACCCGTCGTAACAACTTTACGACTGGCCGTATCTACTCTGATGTTCTGCGTAAAGAGCGCCGTGGTGACTATCTGGGCGCAACCGTGCAGGTTATCCCACACATCACCAACGCCATTAAAGAACGCGTCCTTGCCGGTGGCGAAGGGCATGACGTTGTGCTGGTTGAAATCGGCGGTACCGTAGGGGATATCGAATCCCTGCCTTTCCTCGAAGCGATTCGTCAGCTGGCGGTCGATATTGGTCGTGAACATGCGCTGTTCATGCACCTGACGCTGGTGCCTTACATGGCGGCGGCTGGTGAAGTAAAAACTAAACCGACACAGCACTCCGTTAAAGAGCTGCTTTCCATTGGTATTCAGCCAGACATCCTGGTTTGCCGTTCCGATCGCGCGATTCCGGCAAACGAACGTGCGAAAATTGCATTGTTCTGTAACGTGCCTGAAAAAGCCGTTATTTCAATGAAAGATGTCGATTCCATTTATAAAATTCCGGGCCTGTTGAAATCTCAGGGTCTGGATGATTATATTTGTAAACGATTCAGCTTGAACTGTCCGGAAGCTAACCTGTCTGAATGGGAACAGGTAATTTATGAAGAAGCCAATCCGGGCGGCGAAGTGACTATCGGTATGGTCGGCAAATACATTGAACTGCCGGACGCCTATAAGTCGGTCATCGAAGCGCTGAAACACGGCGGTCTGAAGAATCGCGTCTCCGTCAACATTAAGCTGATTGATTCGCAGGATGTTGAAACGCGCGGCGTTGAAATTCTGAAAGATCTGGATGCTATCCTGATCCCTGGCGGCTTCGGCTACCGTGGTGTTGAAGGCAAGATCGCCACTGCACGCTATGCGCGTGAGAACAATATTCCTTACCTCGGCATTTGCCTGGGTATGCAGGTTGCGCTGATCGAATTTGCGCGCAACGTAGCGGGAATGGAAAACGCGAACTCTACGGAATTTGTGCCAGACTGTAAGTACCCTGTCGTGGCGCTGATTACGGAATGGCGCGACGAAGACGGTAACGTCGAGGTCCGTACCGAGAAAAGCGATCTGGGTGGTACTATGCGTCTTGGCGCACAGGCTTGCCAGTTGTCCGACGATAGCGTGGTTCGCCAGCTGTATGGCCAGCCAGTCATCACCGAGCGCCATCGTCACCGCTATGAAGTCAACAACATGTTGTTGAAACAAATTGAAGCTGCGGGTCTGCGCGTTGCGGGCCGCTCCGGGGACGATCAGTTAGTCGAGATCATCGAGGTGCCTAACCATCCGTGGTTCGTTGCCTGCCAGTTCCACCCGGAATTTACTTCAACGCCGCGTGACGGGCATCCGCTGTTTGCAGGCTTCGTGAAGGCCGCCAGCGAGTATCAGAAGCGTCAGGCGAAGTAAGAAGTAAAAAAGTTAGAACGGCAACGCGTACCAAAGGTACGCGTTGTTTGTCTGGAGTTTTAGTTAACTAGTGACTCGAGGAAAACCTAATGTCCAAAATCGTTAAAGTCATCGGTCGTGAAATCATCGACTCCCGTGGTAACCCGACTGTTGAAGCCGAAGTACACCTGGAAGGTGGTTTCGTCGGTATGGCAGCTGCCCCGTCAGGTGCCTCTACGGGTTCCCGCGAAGCGCTGGAACTGCGCGATGGCGACAAATCCCGTTTCCTGGGTAAAGGCGTAACCAAAGCAGTTGGCGCGGTTAACGGTCCGATCGCTCAGGCTATCCTTGGCAAAGACGCCAAAGATCAGGCTGGTATCGACAAGATCATGATCGATCTGGACGGTACTGAAAACAAATCCAACTTCGGTGCGAACGCAATCCTGGCGGTATCTCTGGCTAACGCCAAAGCCGCTGCAGCCTCTAAAGGCATGCCGCTGTACGAACACATCGCTGAACTGAACGGTACTCCGGGCAAATACTCCATGCCGGTTCCGATGATGAACATCATCAACGGTGGCGAGCACGCTGACAACAACGTCGACATCCAGGAATTCATGATTCAGCCGGTTGGCGCGAAAACCGTTAAAGAAGCCATCCGCATGGGTTCTGAAGTTTTCCATCACCTGGCAAAAGTGCTGAAAGGCAAAGGCATGAACACTGCGGTGGGTGACGAAGGGGGTTACGCGCCGAACCTGGGTTCTAACGCCGAAGCACTGGCTGTTATCGCTGAAGCGGTAAAAGCGGCTGGCTACGAGCTGGGCAAAGACATCACTCTGGCGATGGACTGCGCAGCGTCTGAATTCTACAAAGACGGTAAATACGTTCTGGCTGGCGAAGGCAACAAAGCGTTCACCTCTGAAGAATTCACTCACTTCCTGGAAGAACTGACCAAGCAGTACCCGATCGTCTCTATCGAAGACGGTCTGGACGAGTCTGACTGGGACGGTTTCGCATACCAGACTAAAGTCCTGGGCGACAAAATTCAGCTGGTGGGCGACGACCTGTTCGTGACTAACACCAAGATCCTGAAAGAAGGTATCGAGAAAGGCATCGCTAACTCCATCCTGATCAAATTCAACCAGATCGGTTCTCTGACCGAAACCCTGGCTGCAATCAAGATGGCGAAAGACGCGGGCTACACTGCCGTTATCTCTCACCGTTCTGGCGAAACTGAAGATGCGACCATCGCTGACCTGGCTGTAGGTACCGCTGCTGGCCAGATCAAAACCGGTTCCATGAGCCGTTCTGACCGCGTTGCTAAATACAACCAGCTGATCCGTATCGAAGAAGCGCTGGGCGAAAAAGCACCGTACAACGGTCGTAAAGAGATCAAAGGCCAGGCGTAATCCTGAACTTTCGTTCTTCTAAAAAACCCGCTTCGGCGGGTTTTTTTATGCCTGCGGTAAAGCAGCTCTCGCACATGACCTTAAGGGCAACATCTGCGATACTTAACGTTTATTCCCCTTACAGAGATGACTATGCAGTACCCGATTAACGAGATGTTCCAGACCCTGCAAGGCGAGGGTTATTTTACCGGCGTTCCCGCTATTTTTATTCGCTTACAGGGATGCCCGGTTGGCTGCGCCTGGTGTGATACCAAACATACATGGGATAAGCTCGCGGATCGGGAAGTGTCGCTGTTCAGCATTCTGGCGAAAACTAAAGAGAGCGACAAATGGGGGGCAGGCAGTGCAGAAGATCTGCTTGCCATCATTGGTCGACAGGGCTGGACGGCTCGCCATGTGGTGATCACAGGAGGGGAACCCTGCATTCACGATCTGATGCCGCTAACCGAACTGCTCGAAAAGAATGGCTTTAGTTGCCAGATAGAAACCAGCGGCACTCATGAAGTGCGCTGTTCTCACTCAACATGGGTCACGGTCTCACCAAAAGTGAATATGCGTGGCGGTTACGACGTGCTGTCGCAAGCGCTTGAGCGTGCTGATGAAATCAAACATCCTGTGGGACGTGTGCGTGACATTGAAGCGCTGGACGAACTGTTGGCGACGCTGACGGACGAAAAGCAGCGCGTTATCGCACTCCAACCCATCAGCCAGAAAGACGATGCGACCCGACTGTGCATTGAAACCTGTATCGCCCGCAACTGGCGGTTGTCGATGCAAACGCATAAATATTTGAACATTGCCTGACAACCGCGTCAGACGTCACAGTGCAGGCCGGATAAGGCGCTTCGCGCCGCTATCCGGCTTCTTTCAAGGATCATTCGCCGCGATAGACGCAGCCTGCCGTACACGTTTCTTTTACCATCACCGCGCTCAGTAACGGTACTGCGGGTTTTACCTGTTCCCAAATCCACTTCGCCAGCACTTCGCTGGTGGGATTCGACAAACCCGGAATATCATTCAGGTAGTAGTGATCCAGACGGTCATAGGTTGGCTTAAACGCCGCCTTCAGTTCTGCAAAATCAATAATCCAACCCGTGTGCGGATCAACTTCGCCGGTAACCTCCAGGCGCACCATAAAAGAGTGCCCGTGCAGACGACCACATTTATGTCCTTCCGGGACGTGCGGCAAACGGTGAGCGGCTTCGAAGGTGAAATCTTTAAACAGGGTGGTGGTCATCTTAAATTCTCAGTCAGGCAAAAACCGCCGTAGGGTACAGCAAAGTACATTTTTTCGCATTAACTAAAGCGGCCATGACGCGTTGATAACGGAATTGACGCGATGAATAATGTGTATCTCTATATATTTCAGTGGGTTATTTAATCGCTTTTATTGTTAATAACGATAACTAAAACAGGTTAGTCCATTTGGTTATTTGATATTTCCAACCCTTCTTTAATTGTTATTATCCCCGCCGTTAACCTTACCCTCAGTTTGGGTTTTATCGCTTAAATCCGCTTTGCTTACTGGAACATAACGACGCATGACGACACAGGCCCCACCTTCCGCTTTGCTTCCGCTGAACCCGGAGCAGCTGGCGCGCCTTCAGGCGGCCACAACCGATCTCTCGCCCACGCAGCTTGCCTGGGTCTCTGGCTATTTCTGGGGCATGCTGAATCAGCAGCCGGGCGCAGCCGTGTCACCGCCTGCGCCGGTCGCTGAAATGCCGGGCATTACGCTGATTTCCGCTTCCCAGACCGGCAATGCGCGCCGTGTCGCAGAAGCGCTGCGTGATGATTTGCTGGCGGCTAAACTCAGCGTCACGCTGGTCAACGCAGGCGACTACAAATTCAAACAGATCGGCAATGAAAAGCTGCTGGTTGTTGTGGCTTCCACGCAGGGAGAAGGGGAACCGCCGGAAGAAGCCGTCGCGCTGCACAAGTTCCTGTTTTCGAAAAAAGCGCCGAAGCTGGAAAATACCGCCTTTGCCGTGTTCGGTCTTGGCGATACGTCGTATGAATTTTTCTGCCAGGCCGGGAAAGATTTCGACAGCAGGCTGGCGGAACTGGGCGGTGAGCGTTTACTGGATCGCGTGGATGCCGACGTCGAATACCAGCCCGCCGCCGCAGAATGGCGTGCGCGCGTGGTTGACGTGTTGAAATCCCGTGCGCCGGTCGCTGCCCCTTCGCAGGTCATTGCCAGTGGTGCGGTTAACGAAATTCACTCCAGCCCCTACACTAAAGAAGCGCCGCTCAGCGCATCGCTTTCGGTCAATCAAAAGATTACCGGGCGTAATTCAGAAAAAGACGTGCGCCATATCGAGATCGATCTTGGCGATTCCGGCCTGCGTTACCAGCCCGGCGATGCGCTGGGCGTCTGGTATCAGAACGATCCGGCGCTGGTTAAAGAGATTGTCGAGCTGGTATGGCTGAAAGGCGATGAACCCGTAACGGTCGACGGGAAAAACCTCCCGCTGTCGGAGGCGTTGCAGTGGCATTTTGAGTTAACGGTCAACACCGCCAATATCGTTGAAAACTACGCCACGCTAACGCGCAGTGAATCCCTGTTGCCGCTGGTGGGCGATAAGGCGCAGTTGCAGCACTACGCGGCGACGACGCCGATTGTCGACATGCTGCGCTTCTCACCGGCACAACTGGACGCAGACGCGCTGATCGGCCTGCTGCGTCCGCTTACGCCGCGCCTGTATTCCATTGCCTCATCGCAGGCGGAAGTGGAAAGCGAAGTGCATATTACCGTCGGCGCGGTACGTTATGAGGTGGAAGGCCGTGCCCGTGCCGGTGGTGCGTCCAGTTTCCTCGCCGATCGTGTCGAAGAAGAAGGCGAAGTGCGCGTGTTCATCGAACACAATGATAATTTCCGTCTGCCGGAAAACCCACAAACGCCAGTCATTATGATCGGTCCTGGTACCGGCATCGCCCCCTTCCGCGCCTTTATGCAGCAGCGCGCGGCGGATGAAGCGCCGGGGAAAAACTGGCTTTTTTTTGGCAATCCGCACTTTACCGAAGATTTCCTCTACCAGGTGGAATGGCAGCGCTACGTTAAAGAGGGCGTGCTCTCGCGCATCGATCTGGCCTGGTCACGCGATCAAAAAGAAAAAGTCTACGTACAAGACAAACTGCGCGAACAGGGCGCAGAACTGTGGCGCTGGATTAACGACGGCGCGCACATTTATGTCTGCGGCGACGCCAATCGCATGGCGAAGGACGTTGAGCAGGCACTGCTGGACGTGATTGCTGAATTCGGCGGGATGGACGCCGAAGCAGCGGATGAATTTTTAAGTGAGCTGCGCGTAGAGCGCCGTTATCAGCGAGATGTCTACTAATGAGCGAAAAACATCCAGGACCACTGGTGGTCGAAGGTAAACTGTCAGACGCCGAGCGCATGAAGCTGGAAAGCAACTACCTGCGCGGCACCATTGCTGAAGATCTGAATGACGGTCTCACCGGCGGGTTTAAAGGCGACAACTTCCTGCTGATCCGCTTTCACGGTATGTATCAGCAGGACGATCGCGATATCCGCGCCGAGCGCGCCGAGCAGAAGCTGGAGCCGCGTCACGCGATGCTACTGCGCTGCCGTTTGCCGGGCGGCGTCATCACCACGAAACAGTGGCAGGCGATCGACAAGTTCGCGGCTGAAAACACGATTTATGGCAGCATCCGTCTGACCAACCGTCAGACCTTCCAGTTCCACGGCATTCTGAAGAAAAACGTGAAGCCGGTGCACCAGATGCTGCACTCCGTTGGACTGGATGCGCTGGCGACCGCCAACGACATGAACCGCAACGTGCTCTGCACCTCGAACCCTTATGAGTCTGAGCTGCATGCCGAAGCCTACGCGTGGGCGAAGAAAATCTCTGAGCATCTGCTGCCGCGCACCCGCGCTTATGCGGAGATCTGGCTGGATCAGGAAAAGGTCGCGACCACCGATGAAGAACCGATTCTCGGTCAGACCTATCTGCCGCGTAAGTTCAAAACCACGGTGGTGATCCCGCCGCAGAATGATATCGATCTGCATGCCAACGACATGAACTTTGTCGCCGTGGCGGAAAACGGCAAGCTGGTGGGCTTTAACCTGCTGGTGGGCGGCGGATTGTCCATCGAACACGGTAACAAGAAAACCTATGCCCGCACCGCGAGCGAGTTCGGCTTCCTGCCGCTGGAGCACACGCTGGCGGTGGCGGAAGCGGTGGTCACCACCCAGCGCGACTGGGGTAACCGTACCGACCGTAAAAACGCGAAAACCAAATACACCCTGGAGCGCGTAGGCGTTGAGACATTTAAAGCGGAAGTTGAACGTCGCGCGGGGATCACATTTGCGCCGATTCGCCCGTATGAATTCACCGGTCGCGGCGATCGTATCGGCTGGGTAAAAGGCATCGACAATAACTGGCACCTGACGTTGTTTATTGAAAATGGCCGTATTCTGGATTATCCGGGCCGTCCGCTGAAAACGGGTCTGCTTGAGATTTCGAAGATCCATAAAGGTGAATTCCGCATTACCGCTAACCAGAACCTGATTATTGCCGGCGTGCCGGAGAGCGAAAAAGCGAAAATAGAGAAGATCGCGCAGGAGAGCGGCTTAATGAATGCCGTAACGCCGCAGCGGGAAAACTCAATGGCTTGCGTCTCGTTCCCGACCTGTCCGCTGGCAATGGCAGAGGCTGAACGCTTCCTGCCGACCTTTATTGATAAGGTCGATACGCTGATGGCGAAGCATGGGGTGAGCGATGAGCATATTGTTATGCGCGTGACCGGTTGCCCGAACGGCTGTGGCCGCGCCATGCTGGCGGAAGTGGGGCTGGTCGGGAAAGCGCCGGGTCGTTACAACCTGCATCTGGGCGGCAATCGCATCGGAACGCGTATTCCCCGCATGTTTAAAGAGAATATCACCGAGCCGGAGATTCTGGCCTCGCTGGATGAACTGATCGGGCGCTGGGTGAAAGAGCGCGAAGCGGGTGAAGGCTTCGGCGACTTTACGGTGCGTGCGGGCATTATTCGCCCGGTGCGCGATCCTGCGCGGGATTTTTGGGAATAACCACGCCTTTGCCCGGAGGCGCTTCGCTTACCGGGCCTTTAGGTTTTCAGGCCGGGCAAACGTCATTGCCGCCCGGCAATGCAGGCAAACGAGGTTCTTATGTCCATACTCGATCTAAACGCCCTGAACGATCTGCCAAAAGTTGAACGTGTTATGGCGTTGGCAGAAATCAACAGCCAGCTGGAAAAACGGGATGCAGAAGGCCGCGTGGTCTGGGCGCTGGAAAATCTGCCCGGTGAATACGTGCTGTCGTCCAGCTTTGGCATTCAGGCGGCGGTCAGTTTGCATCTGGTCAATCAGATCCGCCCGGACATTCCGGTGATCCTCACTGATACCGGTTATTTGTTTCCGGAAACCTACCGTTTTATCGATGAGTTAACGGACAAGCTTAAGCTGAACCTGAAGGTGTACCGCGCGACTGAAAGCGCCGCCTGGCAGGAGGCGCGCTACGGAAAACTCTGGGAGCAGGGCGTTGAGGGCATTGAGAAATACAATGAGATTAACAAGGTCGAGCCGATGAACCGTGCGCTAAAAGAGCTGAACGCGCAAACATGGTTTGCCGGTTTGCGTCGCGAGCAGTCCGGGAGTCGGGCCCATCTGCCGGTGCTGGCCATTCAGCGTGGGGTGTTTAAGGTGTTGCCCATCATCGACTGGGACAACCGCACGGTGTACCAGTACCTGCAAAAGCACGGCCTGAAATACCACCCGCTGTGGGATGAAGGCTATCTCTCGGTGGGCGACACGCACACTACCCGCAAGTGGGAGCCGGGGATGGCAGAAGAAGAAACCCGCTTCTTTGGCCTGAAACGCGAATGCGGTTTGCACGAGGGGTAATTTCTTCAGGAAGGTTGAATCACCATAATACTTGCCCTGGTGAAACATAAGAAAGCCTACAGGCCCTTTTATTCCATATTCTAATACCACTCAACCACTGCGTTTTGATGTTATGGAATAATCAGTAAAGCATTCAATGAAAAACTCTTGATACTCCAGTGAGTTATGTGTTGACAGATCCCTGCGAAAGCGGGGATTTAATGACGATAACCATGTTGTTACAGGGCTAAAATTCTGGGACTTTCGTCACGGTATCCCGCCATCATGCGTGCGCTTATTTTCCCGAAAATGTCTGACCTCTTCCAGCCTGTCACGATACTTTAGCAAAAAGTGCTGAAAGTGAAATTTCGTTATCTCATAAAAAGAGAGCAATATTCCTGGAGTGGTTAAGAAAAATCAGCCAAAAAAAGCATCGGCAATTTTATCTAACTGTTTTTGCAATATGTAAAATTTATATTTATTGGCGATAACTCATTTTGGTTAGGATTTTTCCATTAAAAATCACGTTTCGTAATTATATCACCATCTTGCTTAGTTTTATTCTTTTCCATACCATAGCAATTAAGGGACGGTATATATAGGAAGGAACTCCAACCTGCTGATTTTTTAATGTATCAGTCGCATCATTTTATTTCCCTCCCGCTATCACCCGCTAAAAATCCCCAAGTATTTTACGCAAGAGGGGCGTTTTTTTTTATTTTTATCTGTATCACACGCATGGTATTAAATGATGAAGCTTAAAACACAACTGACGACACTTGCATTTCTGACGGCGATATCATTATCGCAATCTTCCTTTGCCGCGACATTTTGCGGTAGCCGCACCAGCGTATCGTATGGCGGCTCTGCAACGGTGACTGGTGATCTTGACGCAAATCGCTGCATCGAAATTGGCGCATATAACTATGGTGGGGTTAATGGCTACGCTGGCACGGCAATGAACGTCAATATGTTGAGCGGTAGCCTGATGAGTGTGCTCGGTTTTATGGAAGATTCTATCGTCAACTCGGGCGCCGAAGTTTACATCACGCAGGTCTCAAAAATAGCGAATGGTGGTTTTGATAGTACAGTACCCGCTACCGCATCCAATATAAAAATTAAAAGTGGCGGCTTAGTACGCGTATATGATGGTGGCACGCTGCAAAATTCTCATCTGGAAGGGGGAACCGCTTATATTTCTAACAGTGGAAACACCGGGAGTACTGGTAAAGCCATAGATAATAACGTCAGTGATGGCGGAAAATTATTTGTCTACGAAGGTGGCAGCAGCAGCGGTACCGTTATCGATCAAGGCGGCTACGAATATGCTCAGCAGTCTGGAGTCTCCAGTAATGCGCAGATTAACGGCGGCATCCAGTATGTGACCTTATCAGGTATCGCAAATAGCGCGACCATCAATGAAGATGGACGTCAATATGTCTATAACAGCGGCGTAGTGAATGATACAACCATCAAAAGCGGTGGCATTCAGTACTTGTTTATCAACGGTTCGGATACATCAGCCATTGCCGGCGTCGCCAATAATACGACGTTGTTTGGTACCGGGGCGCAGGTATTACAACAGGGCGGTACGGCTAACATCGTCACCCTGAACGATAATGCCGTACAGACGATTTACGCTGGCTCTGCAGCGAATAATGTGACGCTGAACGATGCGGCGATACAGACGGTGTATGGTAATGCGACCACGGAAAATGTCACCATTAACGGCAGCGCGAAATCCTGGTTGGCGAATAGCGCAACAATGACAGGAGCAACGCAGGTTAATGACCGGGGGCAATTGCAGCTTTCGACATCCGCTGATGGCGGGGCGAGGGCAGATAACGTAGCGCTGAATGGCAGCGATTCAACATTGTTGATTATCGCCAACAGCAGTGACAGTGACGCGGCAACCGTAGGTGCCTTGTCTGGACAAGGTAATGTCAGGTATTACACTGGCAGCGATGCCACCAGCGGTGCGGCTATTTACTCCAGACTGAATGTTGACTCACTGTCTGGCAATTTACATTTTTACTTCAATACCTCTTTAGAAGGCGGCAAAGGGGACTACCTGAACATCACCACGGGTACCGGCAACCATAACGTTACCGTAGCCGATTCAGGTGCGGAGATCACAGAGCCGGATAGACGCAGCCTTGATATTATTTCCGATGCAAGCGGTGGAGCGAGTTTTAGCCTTGCCACGCTCGCCGGTACCAATATTAATGCCATTGACGGCGGTACCTACATGTATTCGCTTTATGAAAGAGATGAAGACACCGGTAAAATTTGGTATCTGGCAGCAGAAAAAGAGCCTGTAGTCGAAATTCCGGAGCCAGAACCGGGAGAAGAAACTCCGACTCCTGAACCGGGCGAAGAAACCCCGACACCTGTCGATCCTACACCTGATCCGGGTCAGGAAATTCCGTCCATCACGGACAAGCCGAAAACCACGCCCGCGACGGATGCTGTGCTTTCTATGTCAGCGGCGCCCGTTATCATGTTTAAAAACGAGATGCAGAATTTACGCTTCCGGCAAGGCCTGGCGGAGAAAACGGAAGGTGACAATGGCGCATGGGTGCGTTTCACGGGTGGAGACTCAAATATCGACAGCGGGCATACTGACTTTAAACTAGAGCAATCAGGAATAGAGTTAGGCGTTGACCAAATAATGGCAACCGAAGGCGCCAAAACACGTGTTGGTCTGTTTACAAGCTATAACAGCGGTAAGGTGAAGCACGCGCGAGGGGGCGTAAGCCGTATTGATAGCCTTAGCATTGGCGCACAGGCCACCTGGTTTCACAACGAGGGATGGTATGTTGATGGCATACTGAAGTACAACCATTTTGATAACGCTTTAAATGCAGTATCGACAAATGGAAGCGGTATTTCGGCCGATTACAGTCAACATGCTCTGGGCGCAGCGATCGAAGTGGGTAAGAGCATCCATTTCCAGAACCATTTTTGGTTTGAGCCGTATGCAAAGGTTGCCGCAATTCAGGTTAAAGGTCAGGATATCAAACTGAATAATGGCATGAAAGGCAGCATTGACGATCAGGATTCGCTGACCACAGAAGCTGGTTTTAATCTTGGACGTACTTTCTTGCTAAACAAAGGGACATCTATTACACCGTATTTCAAAGCGGCGTGGGTGCATGAATATGTCGACAACAACAGTACGACAATTAACCAGCGCAATACGTTTACCACCAATCTTTCCGGTGACCTGGGAAAAGCGGGTATCGGGGTAAGTGCGTCCTTCAACAAGGAGCTTTCACTGTTTGCCGAACTTGATTATGCAAAAGGGAATAAGCAAGAAGACCCTGTTCAGGCGAATCTTGGATTCCGTTACAGCTTCTAATCATCCATGTTCTCTCTTCTGAACAACAAACCGGTACGTTGTGCCGGTTTGTTTACCAGCTGACCCGATGTTTCAGACGTAACTGCTCTAAGCGTTTTAAATTACCCAGTTTCTTACACAGCGAGTATTGGTAATTATAAACACTCTTAACAGAACAGTTGAGTTTTTGTGCGATGAAAGACGTTGAGTGCCCACTTCCAAACATCCTTAAAACTTGCATTTCATTTTCTGTTATTTCAACAATACCTTTAGGTTTGACCTTTTTTCCGCGTAAGATATCTTCTGCGTCCTTCATAAAGGAGGCGCGTTCGATGCCTGCCACCAGTATAGCAATAATCTCTTTTCTTCTGTTGAACCAGTACCTGGCCATTGACTTCATTGACCGGTCGGTGACCAGTACAATGCTCATCTCAAAATTTTTAAGTTTTTCCAGCCAGGCAATGTCGATGAACAATGGCAGATTCTCAATGCAAAAATCAACAAAGATAACGCCCCTTGGTAATTTGCACGCGAATTTTCTGAAGACTAAATGATGAAGTGATGCCGAGAAAAAATAGTTGTCCTCAGGCCATATGATTATTTTTTTATTTTCACAAAGTACAGCCCAAATGGTCTTTTGATCGCTGGTTGGGCAATGTAACCCACAACCTACACAGTGAGTGATATCGGGTATTTCTTTTATTTTCAAAATGTACCTTCACAATTAATTTATTTTCGAAGAGAACCATAATGAAGCGAGCATGAACAAACAGTAAACATATTTCTTTATCGAAATATATTTACGTTGACATACAGAAAATAGCGAAAATTTAAGAAAAGCCCGTTTCCCGGTAAGTACCCGAGCGCCTAAAAATTAAAAAAGTAGAAAAGAAAAAGCAATGATACCTTGTGATGCCAGGTGTTTTTCCCCACACAGAGCGAGAGCTGCTTTCATTTTCGAAGCATTTTGTGAAATACATTTAACATTTTGTGCTATTTACCTTTACATAAACCCGCGCCATCGCCAGCAATAATCCTAAAATTGTCTGGAAAGAATCCTGGTAAACAGGATAAAAAGCAATATCAGTATCGCATAACCTCGAGATACTTTTCTGCGAAGCATCAGAATAATCCATCTTTTTCATAATAATAGAGAAGTGAAATATATCTAGAATAGCAACAAATAAAACAATAATATTTAGATAAGGAATGTTATTTCTCCATAATGGACGCATTGTGAACTACCATAAAGATTACCCCATTAAATGCCAAAGCTGTGCCTGGCAATGTAATATGACCGATACTTTTAACGTGCGCATGCTCAATTGCATGGAGAGTCAATATATTATCTGGCCTATAGGGAATTTCCTACTGGAAAAAGGAATAACTCTCTTGCTGAAGGATAATTATTACAATATTCATTCGGGCGGGATGATTTTTGTTGATTTTTCCCATTATTATCTTTCTCTATTTGCTGACGATGCATGGCTGAATCATTTGAAAAAAGTGCCGATGAAGATAATTTTGCTTAGCGATCAAACGATGGAGCCTCTTGCCGGTTACTGGAAACATAAGGAAACGTGTATCGTTGATGTATTGACTGTACGAACTTATAAGCCGTTAGCATTGCGCAAGTCCGGACGTATGGTTTCAATGAACCAGAGCCAAAAGATAACGAGGGCGACGGGTCTTGAAGTAAAGATCCTGCATTTACTCCTTTCCGGTTACAGCACCCAGGAAGTGGCGGAAATAGTCAGAATAAGCAACAAAAGTGTTTTTAACCTAAAGTACTCCTTAGAGCGGAAGATGGGTAAGAAGTTGAAAGAATTGATTATTTTATAAATGCCAGTCTTTCTTATCAGCCTCTTCTCATCTGAGGGGCAGGGTTAAAAATGTCGTCAGGCGTCGAACTGTGATCTGTTTGTCGAAAACTAAAATGAATAATCTGAAAATAATGTCTGAAGCTGTTTTACCCTCTCGTTTGCATTACTCTTGATGACGTTATTGCCGGAGGCAGTAACGTCATTTTAACACTGAGGGAAAAACAGATGAAAAAAATCATTTTTGCTACGGCACTGACGCTGGTGTCCGGCACTTCTTTTGCAGCAATCACCGAAACCTGTCAGCAATATTTTAACGATGTTGATACATTAATTGTTGAAGCGTCAAAATCCAGCGAACAAGCTAAACAACAAATGGACGCCATGAAACCGCAGTTGGAACAGGCTAAAAAACAACTTGCGGAATTACCGGCGGAAAACCAGGATGCAGGCTGTAAGCAAGGTGCGGCGGCGCTGGTTCAAATGAAACAGTCCATGGGTCTCAAATAACGCCCTGGTTATACCGCGTACCGCAATTACTTCCGGGCCGGAGAAATTGTTGACGTTATCCGGCTTTTTGCAGTTTGCTATTCCCGTTGGCAAAATGCACCCTTCACATCACATTATTCGTCATCGATTTACTTTGCGTTAAATTGCTTGTTTTATAACGATTCTTCAATGTGATTATTGGGTTTTCTCTTCTCTCATTTTACAGCGCTGACTATTTCGGTAGAAATTTTCAAATAATAATTCCGTATTCCTGCTACTTAATAACAGTTTTATTTCCTGAAAAATTAGTGTGGCGCCAGAGAATTGCGTGAAGGCGATCTGTGGTCATGGAGACTGGCAACTGGCCCTGCGTGCGTCAGGGCCAGGCGATATGGGAAACTTAAGACGCTTTCGCCAGCTCTTTCACCAGCGGCAGCATGATACGCATCACGTCCCGGTTGCGGCGCTCAATGCGTCCGGGAAGCGCTTTATCGATATGCTGCTGGTTATCCAGGCGAACGTCGTGCCAGCTGTTGCCTGCCGGGAAGGACGCCGTTTTCGCGCGCTGTTGATACCCGTCTTTTTTACCGAGGTTCCAGTTCGTGGCCTCAACGGAAAGCACCGCAATTCCGGCTCTGTCGAACACTTCCGCATCGTTACAACAGCCGGTGCCTTTCGGGTAATCCTTATTCAGACCGGGATTGGTGGCGGCGGCGATACCGTGACGGCGGGCAATGGCGAGCGCCCGGTCGCGGGTTAATTTGCGCACGGCTTCCGGAGTGCGCTGTCCGCTATTAAAGTACAGCTTATCGCCAGTAATCAGGTTATCGAGATTAATCACCAGCAGGGTGTTTTTCTTCTCCGCTGCGCTCATACGCTTAAGGAGATTTTCCGCGCCGAGTTTGCCTTCTTCCTCGCCGCTGGTGGCGATAAAACGAATGCCGTATTCGGTGGGGACATCTTTCAGCCGTTCGGCCAGCTCGAGCATCACGCCCAGACCCGCGGCGTTATCGTCCACGCCCTGTAGGGTCAACCCGCCCAGATTCGCGTCGATGTCGGCGTCGCTTTGCGGGGCGTAGGTATCCAGGTGCGCCATGATAATAATTTGCTGCGGCGCTTTGCCTTCATGGGCGGCAATCACGGTGCTACCGGTCACGTTATGCCAGTTCTTGCGGTTATCTTTCGCGGTATAAATATAACGGCTGTTAAAGGTACGAATATCGCTGCGATACCCCATTTGCGCAAACTGCTGACGTAAATAGTCAGCGGAAAGCATTTCAGCCGGGGAACCCGTCATTCGACCGGGAAAGACGGTCGCAATATGCCGGGTTTGTAATGTCGCAAAATCGCCAGGTGACGATGCTGACGCCTGTGCGGGAGCCATAAAGCAGACGCCGAGGGCCAGAATGGCGACAAAACGGCGCGTTGCGGAAAACATAGTGAGTCCTTAAATAGCCTGCCAGGGAGACGCCCTGAATACAAAGCAAAAATTTTAACCCGCCTAGTATGAAACCGCGGCCCGACTAACACAATTTCATTTGCTCTGAAATGCCCGAAAAACCGCTGGCTTAAGCACTTTTTGATATTTGCTTTCCCAGATCGTTATTCCTTTGAGGAACTACTCATTCCAATTCGTAATTTCATTCGTTCTGCTGCGCTCCCTATAGTCGGGTTATCTGACGCGCTCGACAGTAGCGGTATTGTAAAGGAACGGCTATGGACCAAAAACGACTCACCCACCTGCGACAGCTGGAAGCGGAAAGCATCCATATTATTCGCGAGGTGGCGGCAGAATTCTCCAACCCGGTAATGCTCTATTCTATTGGTAAAGACTCCAGCGTCATGCTGCATTTGGCGCGTAAGGCGTTTTACCCGGGAACGCTGCCGTTTCCGCTGCTGCACGTCGACACCGGTTGGAAGTTCCGCGAAATGTACGAATTCCGCGACCGTACCGCGAAAGCTTACGGTTGCGAGTTGCTGGTGCATAAAAACCCGGAAGGGGTAGCGATGGGCATTAACCCGTTTGTCCACGGCAGCGCCAAACATACCGACATCATGAAAACCGAAGGCTTGAAGCAGGCATTGAACAAGTACGGGTTTGACGCTGCGTTCGGCGGCGCGCGTCGTGACGAAGAAAAGTCTCGCGCTAAAGAGCGCATTTACTCTTTCCGCGACCGTTTTCATCGCTGGGATCCCAAAAACCAACGCCCGGAACTGTGGCACAACTATAACGGCCAGATTAACAAAGGCGAGAGCATCCGCGTCTTCCCGCTTTCTAACTGGACGGAACAGGATATCTGGCAGTACATCTGGCTGGAAAACATCGAGATTGTCCCGCTGTATCTGGCGGCTGAGCGTCCGGTACTGGAGCGCGACGGCATGCTAATGATGATCGACGACGATCGCATTGACCTGCAACCGGGGGAAATGATCAAAAAACGGATGGTGCGCTTCCGCACCCTCGGCTGCTGGCCGCTGACCGGCGCGGTTGAATCGAACGCCCGGACGTTACCGGAAATTATTGAAGAGATGCTGGTTTCGACCACCAGCGAACGTCAGGGGCGGGTCATCGACCGCGACCAGGCAGGCTCTATGGAGCTGAAGAAACGTCAGGGGTATTTCTAAGGAGCCGCCATGAACACCACACTTGCACAACAAATCGCCAATGAAGGCGGCGTCGAAGCCTGGATGGTCGCCCAACAGCATAAAAGCCTGCTGCGTTTCTTAACCTGCGGCAGCGTGGATGATGGCAAAAGTACCCTGATTGGTCGTCTGCTGCATGACACCCGCCAGATTTACGAAGACCAGCTCTCATCGCTGCATAATGACAGCAAACGTCACGGGACGCAGGGCGAGAAACTGGATCTGGCGCTGTTGGTGGATGGCCTACAGGCTGAACGCGAGCAGGGGATCACCATTGACGTCGCGTACCGTTATTTCTCCACCGAGAAGCGCAAATTTATCATCGCCGATACGCCTGGGCACGAGCAGTATACCCGTAACATGGCGACCGGCGCGTCCACCTGCGATCTGGCGATCCTGCTGATCGATGCGCGAAAAGGCGTGCTGGATCAAACCCGCCGCCATAGCTTTATTTCCACGCTGCTGGGGATCAAGCACCTGGTCGTGGCGATCAACAAAATGGATCTGGTCGGTTTCAGCGAAGAGACTTTTGCGCGCATTCGGGAAGATTACCTGAACTTTGCCGGGCAGTTGCCGGGGGATCTGGATATCCGCTTTGTGCCGCTGTCTGCGCTGGAAGGCGACAACGTGGCTTCCCGAAGCGAGAGCATGCCGTGGTACAGCGGCCCGACACTGCTGGAAGTGCTGGAAACCGTTGAGATCCAGCGGGTGGTGGACAACCAGCCAATGCGCTTCCCGGTGCAGTACGTTAACCGTCCGAACCTTGATTTTCGCGGTTACTCCGGCACTCTGGCCTCCGGAAGCGTCAACGTGGGTCAACGCGTTCGGGTGCTGCCGTCCGGCGTGGAGTCCAGTGTGGCCCGCATCGTCACCTTTGACGGCGATTTGGAGCAGGCGTTTGCCGGTGAGGCGATCACCCTCGTTTTAAAAGATGAAATCGATATTAGCCGCGGCGATTTGCTGCTGGATGCGGGCGACACGTTACCTGCCGTACAACGCGCCGCTGTAGATGTGGTGTGGATGGCAGAACAGCCGTTGGCGCCGGGTCAGAGCTACGAAGTCAAAATTGCCGGCAAAAAGACTCGCGCGCGCATTGACGGCGTGCAGTATCAGGTGGATATCAACAACCTGACCCAGCGTGAGGTGGAAAACCTGCCGCTGAACGGCATTGGCCTGGTTAATCTGACCTTTGACGAACCGCTGGTGCTGGACACCTATTCGCAGAATCCGGTGACCGGCGGACTGATCTTTATCGACCGTCTCAGCAACGTTACCGTCGGGGCGGGCATGGTGCGTGAGCCCATTGCGCAGGCAGCGACAGCCCCAACTGGTTATAGCGACTTTGAGCTGGAACTGAATGCGCTGGTGCGCCGTCACTTCCCCCACTGGGGCGCGCGCGATCTGCTGGAGGGCAAATAATGGCGCAGCATGACGAAAATGTCGTCTGGCATGCGCATTCCGTTACGCCGCACCAGCGTGAGCAACGCCATGGTCATCGTGGGGTTGTGCTGTGGTTTACCGGGCTTTCTGGGTCGGGAAAATCGACGGTGGCCGGCGTGCTGGAAGAAGCGCTGCACGCGCTCGGCGTCAGCACATATTTGCTTGATGGCGATAACGTGCGCCACGGCCTGTGCAGCGACCTGGGCTTTAGCGATGCCGACCGCAAAGAGAACATTCGTCGGGTCGGCGAGGTAGCGAATCTGATGGTGGATGCCGGGCTGGTGGTGCTGACAGCGTTTATCTCGCCGCACCGGGCGGAGCGGCGGATGGTGCGTGAGCGGGTAGGCGAAGGGCGTTTTATTGAGGTGTTTGTCGATACGCCGCTGGAAACCTGTGAAGCGCGCGATCCAAAGGGGTTATATAAGAAGGCGCGCGCCGGTGAGTTGCGCAACTTTACCGGTATTGATGCGGTTTACGAAGCCCCTGAATCGCCAGAGATTCATCTGAATGGTGAACAATTAGTAACAAATTTGGTGAGTCAATTGTTAGACCTGCTGAGACAGGACGATATTATCAGATCCTGAGACACCTGACCTGTTTGCCCGGTCAGTCAAGGTTACAGGATTCGATATGCGTAATAGCCAGAACATCACCCTCCCGGCGTCCGAAACGTTTTCTGCCGATGACGAAACCACCTGGTCGCTGCCCGGCGCCGTGGTGGGATTCGCGTCATGGCTGCTGGCGCTGGGGATCCCTTTTTTGGTGTATGGTCCTAACACCTTGTTTTTCTTCATCTATACCTGGCCATTCTTTCTGGCGCTAATGCCCGTCGCGGTTGTCGTAGGCATCGCCCAACATTCCCTCTTCAACGGAAAATTGCGCTACAGCATTGTCGCCACGCTGCTGACGGTGTGTGCGATGTTCGGCGCGCTGTTTTTATGGCTGCTGGGCTAAAGCGCGACCGCTGTCCATAATTCAAACCGTAACCAACAATGAGATGATGTTCCCGGGGTGCCGGGTATACGTTATGCAGGGCAAATGTGGTACATTTGCCCGCGTTGTCGCGGCATTCCCGCCCACAGCATAGAGTCGTTTGTGGAAGTATGGGATGATAGTGCCGTTTTTCAGGGGGCAGGATGGGTAAACTAACGCTGCTGTTGCTGGCTTTACTGGTCTGGCTGCAGTATTCGCTGTGGTTCGGTAAGAACGGTATACATGACTACAGTCGCGTCAACGATGACGTGGCGGCGCAGCAGGCGACGAACGCCAAACTTAAAGCGCGTAACGATCAGCTTTTCGCCGAAATTGACGATCTCAATGGCGGTCAGGAAGCTATCGAAGAACGCGCACGCAACGAACTCAGCATGACGAAACCGGGCGAAACGTTTTATCGCCTGGTGCCCGACGCGTCTAAACGCGCGCAAACTGCGGGGCAAAATACTCGATAAACCATCCAGGGATTTAACATGGCAGCCACTTATTTGGATGTTTGCGCCGTGGTGCCGGCGGCCGGCTTTGGCCGCCGTATGCAAACTGAATGTCCTAAGCAGTACCTCTCGATCGGCAATAAAACCATTCTCGAACACTCGGTCCATGCGCTGCTGGCGCACCCCCAGGTCACCCGCGTGATCATTGCCATCAGTCCAGGCGACAGCCGCTTTGCACAACTTCCGCTGGCGCAACATCCGCACATCACCGTGGTGGACGGCGGCAATGAGCGTGCCGATTCCGTTCTGGCCGGGCTTCGCGCCGCAGGCGACGCTGAATGGGTGCTGGTGCACGACGCGGCGCGCCCCTGTCTGCATCAGGATGATCTCGCCCGCCTGCTGGCGATCCGCGAAACCAGCCGCACCGGCGGGATCCTTGCCGCCCCGGTGCGCGACACGATGAAGCGCGCCGAACCGGGCGTTGCGGCCATCGCCCATACCGTCGAACGCACCGATCTATGGCATGCGCTGACGCCGCAATTTTTCCCGCGTGAACTGCTGCATGATTGTCTGACCCGCGCGCTGAACGAAGGCGCGACCATTACCGACGAAGCCTCGGCGCTGGAATACTGCGGCTTCCATCCACAGCTTGTTGAAGGGCGGGCTGATAATATCAAAGTAACGCGTCCGGAAGATTTAGCGCTGGCTGAATTTTATCTGACCCGAAAAAACCATGAGGAGATAGCGTAATGCGAATTGGACACGGTTTCGACGTACATGCCTTTGGCGGCGAAGGCCCGGTTATCATTGGCGGCGTGCGCATCCCGTATGAGACGGGCCTGTTAGCGCATTCTGACGGCGACGTCGCGCTCCACGCGCTGACCGATGCGCTGCTCGGCGCAGCCGCGCTGGGGGATATCGGCAAGCTGTTTCCGGATACCGATCCGGCATTTAAAGGCGCGGACAGCCGTGAATTGCTGCGTGAAGCCTGGCGTCGCATTCAGGCCAAAGGCTATACCCTCGGAAACGTTGATGTGACGATTATTGCCCAGGCGCCAAAAATGCTGCCGCACATTCCGCAGATGCGCGTGTTTATCGCGGAGGATCTCGGCTGTCACATGGATGACGTTAACGTGAAAGCCACCACCACGGAAAAACTCGGCTTTACCGGACGGGGGGAAGGGATCGCCTGTGAGGCGGTCGCGTTACTGATAAAGGCGGTGAAATGACAGCGTTTGACGATCTCACCTGGCTCCACGGCAAACCGCAGAGCACCGGGCTGCTGAAAGCCAACCCGGAAGATTTTGTGGTTGTGGAAGATTTAGGTTTTGAGCCCGACGGTGAAGGTGAGCATGTCCTGGTGCGGATCCTCAAAAACGGCTGCAATACCCGTTTTGTCGCGGACGCGCTGGCGAAATTTCTGAAAATTCACGCCCGGGAAGTCAGCTTTGCCGGGCAAAAAGATAAGCATGCCGTCACCGAACAGTGGCTGTGCGCGCGTGTGCCGGGCAAAGCGATGCCGGACCTGAGCGCCTTCCAGTTGGAAGGTTGCAAGGTGCTGGAGTATGCGCGCCACAAGCGTAAGCTACGTTTAGGCGCCCTGAAGGGTAACGCGTTTACGCTGGTGCTGCGCGACATCAGTCAGCGTGATGAGGTGGAATCCCGTCTGAAGGCGATTAATGAGGCGGGGGTGCCCAACTATTTTGGCGCGCAGCGCTTCGGCATTGGCGGCAGTAACATACAGGGCGCGCTGCGCTGGGCGCAAAGCGATGCGCCGGTGCGCGATCGCAATAAACGCAGTTTTTGGTTGTCGGCGGCCCGTAGTGCGTTGTTTAATCAAATTGTCAGCGAGCGTTTGAAAAAACCAGACTTTAATCAAGTTGTTGACGGCGATGCGCTACAATTAGCGGGACGCGGAAGCTGGTTCGTGGCGACGTTGGAAGAGAGGGCGGAATTACAGGCTCGCGTCGACGCTAAAACGCTGATGATTACGGCTTCGCTTCCCGGTCGCGGTGAATGGGGAACCCAGCGTGATGCGCTGGCGTTTGAACAGGCCGCTATCGCGGAAGAAACGCAGTTACAGTCATTACTGGTGCGTGAAAAAGTAGACGCGGCGCGCCGGGCGATGCTGCTTTATCCGCAACAGATGTGCTGGAACTGGTGGGACGACGTCACCGTCGAACTGCGTTTCTGGCTACCTGCCGGGAGCTTCGCCACCAGCGTAGTGAGGGAACTGATTAACACAATGGGTGATTATGCGCATATTGCTGAGTAACGATGACGGGGTCCACGCACCCGGTATACAAACGCTGGCGAAAGCGCTGCGGGAGTTTGCCGACGTACAGGTCGTCGCCCCGGATCGTAACCGCAGCGGCGCGTCGAACTCATTAACGCTGGAATCTTCGCTTCGCACCTTCACCTTTGATAACGGCGACATTGCGGTCCAAATGGGTACGCCCACTGACTGCGTTTATCTGGGCGTAAATGCGCTGATGCGTCCGCGTCCGGACATCGTGGTGTCCGGGATTAACGCCGGGCCGAATCTCGGCGATGATGTGATTTACTCGGGGACCGTCGCCGCGGCGATGGAAGGACGGCATCTTGGTTTTCCGGCGCTGGCCGTTTCGCTGGACGGCTATCAGCATTACGAGACCGCCGCAGCCATCACCTGCCGTATCCTGCGCGCGTTAAGCCGTGAGCCGCTGCGTACAGGACGGATCCTGAACATCAACGTCCCGGACCTGCCGTTGGATCAGATCAAAGGGATCCGCGTAACCCGCTGCGGCAGCCGCCATCCGGCGGATAAAGTGATCCCGCAGGAAGATCCGCGTGGCAATACGCTGTACTGGATTGGCCCGCCGGGCGACAAGCATGACGCCGGGCCTGACACCGATTTTGCCGCGGTGGAGGACGGTTATGTCTCCATTACGCCGCTGCATGTGGATTTAACCGCGCACAGCGCGCATGATGTGGTTTCTGACTGGTTAGACAGCGTGGGAGTTGACACGCAATGGTAAGCAGACGCGTACAGACGCTTCTTGATCAACTTCGCGGGCAGGGGATCCGCGATGAGCATGTGCTTGAGGCGCTCGCCGCCGTGCCGCGCGAAAAATTCATCGATGAAGCGTTTGAACATAAAGCCTGGGATAACATCGCGCTACCGATAGGACAGGGGCAGACGATCTCGCAGCCCTATATGGTCGCGCGTATGACCGAATTGCTGGAGCTGACGCCGCAGTCGCGGGTGCTGGAGATCGGCACGGGTTCCGGGTATCAGACGGCGATACTGGCGCATCTGGTGCACCATGTCTGCTCGGTCGAACGCATCAAAGGGCTGCAATGGCAGGCGCGCCGTCGCCTGAAACAGCTTGATTTACACAATGTTTCAACTCGTCACGGCGATGGATGGCAAGGTTGGCAAGCACGTGCGCCGTTTGACGCTATCATTGTGACGGCAGCACCGCCGGAGATCCCGACTGCGTTAATGACGCAGCTGGACGAAGGCGGCATTCTCGTTTTGCCCGTGGGCGATGAGCATCAGTTTCTGAAACGGGTGCGTCGTCGGGGCGGCGAATTTATTATCGACACCGTGGAAGCCGTGCGTTTTGTTCCCCTGGTCAAGGGCGAACTGGCATAGGAAACGGCCCGAATACCTGGAGTTTTCCTGGTTATTTTGCAACAGGTCAGCGTATTGTGAAGACGTTTTCCAGTGCTTTCATGGTTATTATGTCACTGGTTGTTAACCAATTTTTTCCTGGGGGATAAATGAGCGCGGGAAGCCCAAAATTCACCGTCAGCCGCATCGCGGCATTGTCACTGGTTTCGTTATGGCTGGCAGGCTGTTCAAATTCCTCTAATCCGCCAGCGCCAGTCAGTTCCGTTAATGGCAGCGCCCCTGCGAACACGAATTCTGGGATGCTGATTACGCCCCCGCCGACAATGGGGAGCGCGAATACCGCACAGCAGCAAACGCCGCAAATTCAGCCAGTCCAGCGTCCGGTGAGTCAACCGACGCAAATCCAGCCCGTTGCGGAGCAACCCGTTCAGATGGAAAACGGTCGTATTGTGTACAATCGTCAGTATGGGAACATTCCGAAAGGTAGCTATACCGGCGGCAGTACCTACACCGTTAAAAAGGGCGATACGCTATTTTATATCGCGTGGATCACCGGCAACGACTTCCGCGATCTTGCGCAACGGAATAACATTCCGGCCCCGTATGGCCTGAATGTCGGGCAGACCCTCCAGGTCGGCAATGCGTCCGGTGCGCCAATCACGGGCGGAAATGCGATCACCCAGGCCGATGCGGCCGCGCAAGGAGTTGTGACCAACCCTGCACAAAATTCCGCCGTCGCTGTTGCGTCGAAACCGACAATTACGTATTCTGAGAATTCAGGTGAACAAAGTGCTAACAAAATGTTGCCTAACAACAAGCCTGCTGGGACAGTTGTCACAGCGCCTGTAACGGCTCCGGCGGTTAGCACAACCGAATCGACTGCAAGCAGTACGTCTACCAGTTCGCCAATTTCAACATGGCGCTGGCCGACGGAAGGCAAAGTGATCGAAAACTTTGGCGCTACCGAAGGGGGCAATAAAGGGATCGACATTGCAGGCAGCAAAGGACAGGCAATTGTCGCGACCGCAGATGGCCGCGTCGTGTATGCCGGTAACGCGCTGCGCGGTTACGGTAATCTTATTATCATCAAACATAACGATGATTACCTGAGTGCCTACGCCCATAACGATACAATGCTGGTCCGGGAACAACAGGAAGTGAAGGCGGGGCAAAAAATAGCGACCATGGGTAGCACCGGAACCAGTTCTACACGCTTGCATTTTGAAATTCGTTACAAGGGGAAATCCGTAAACCCGCTGCGTTATTTACCGCAGCGATAAATCGACGGAACCTGGCTGACACTTGCTAGTTCCGTCAAGGGATCACGGGTAGGAGCCACCTTATGAGTCAGAATACGCTGAAAGTTCATGATTTAAATGAAGACGCGGAATTTGATGAGAACGGAGTTGAGGTTTTTGACGAAAAAGCCTTAGTTGAAGAGGAACCCAGTGATAACGAGTTGGCTGAAGAGGAGCTGTTATCGCAGGGGGCCACACAGCGTGTGTTGGACGCGACTCAGCTTTACCTTGGTGAAATCGGATATTCGCCACTGCTAACAGCCGAAGAAGAAGTGTATTTCGCGCGTCGCGCACTGCGCGGAGATGTTGCCTCACGCCGTCGGATGATTGAAAGCAACCTGCGTCTGGTGGTGAAAATTGCCCGCCGATACGGCAATCGTGGTCTGGCGTTGCTGGACCTGATCGAAGAGGGCAATCTGGGGCTTATCCGTGCCGTCGAGAAGTTTGACCCGGAACGCGGGTTCCGCTTCTCAACATACGCAACCTGGTGGATTCGCCAGACGATTGAACGGGCGATTATGAACCAAACCCGTACCATTCGACTGCCTATTCACATTGTAAAAGAGCTGAACGTTTACCTGCGTACCGCCCGTGAGTTGTCCCATAAGCTGGACCACGAACCGAGCGCGGAGGAAATCGCAGAGCAACTGGATAAACCGGTTGATGACGTTAGCCGCATGCTTCGTCTTAACGAGCGCATTACCTCGGTGGACACCCCGTTGGGTGGCGACTCCGAAAAAGCGTTGCTGGATATCCTGGCCGATGAAAAAGACAACGGTCCGGAAGACACCACGCAGGATGACGATATGAAGCAGAGTATCGTCAAATGGCTGTTCGAACTGAACGCCAAACAGCGTGAAGTGCTGGCACGTCGTTTCGGTCTGCTGGGTTATGAAGCTGCGACACTGGAAGATGTGGGCCGCGAAATTGGTCTCACGCGTGAACGTGTTCGTCAGATTCAGGTTGAAGGTCTGCGTCGTCTGCGGGAAATTTTGCAGACTCAGGGACTGAATATCGAAGCGCTGTTCCGCGAGTAAGCAAAGTTCCATCAAGAAAGACCAGTCTCTGTGAGGCTGGTCTTTTTTTTGGGGATTGTCCGGCAAGTCCAGGGGAACGGGCTTCAGGCCGGATAAGGCGTGAGCCGCACCAGGAAAATCATTCCATCATTTTACGCACCAGTCGCGTGAACTGTTCGCGCTCTTCTTCGCTTAGCCGCCCCAGAAATTCCTCATCCACGCGGTTGCCCAGCGGCATCGTCGTTGTCAGCAATGCTTCGCCTTGCGCAGTGAGAAAAACAAAGCGACGACGTTTATCCAGCGGATCGTTTTCTCGCCTCACCAGCCCGCGTTTTTCCATTCGGCTTAGCATCTCCGCCAGCGTAGCTTTCGTACTTACCGCAGCCTCGGTGAGGTCGACCTGCTCAATGCCAGGGCGCTCGGCAATAGCGCGCATGACGGCGTACTGAGGTTTGGTCAGCTCCGGTAATTCATGCTGCCAGCGTGCGGTATGCTGCTGAAAAAGTTGCCGTAACAGGTGAAACGCTGTGTTTCGTAACGCCATGGGAACTCCGGTTTGCGTATCGGCTTCTATCATAGCGGTTTCTTACCGGTTTTTTAATGCAGCCGTTTTAAGCGATCCGTGCGGTGCAATTTTCAGGATCTTGTTGTTACTTCATCGCTGGCGTATTTTAATGCAAACGTTCGTATACGAACAATATTGAGGCGATGAATGAGACTGATTGTTGGGATGACCGGCGCAACAGGCGCGCCGCTTGGCGTGGCGCTGCTTCAGGTGTTGCGGCAGATGCCGGAGGTGGAAACGCATCTGGTGATGTCAAAGTGGGCCAAAACCACCATTGAGCTGGAAACGCCCTGGCGGGCGCGGGACGTTGCGGCACTGGCTGATTACTGTCATAGCCCGGCGGATCAGGCGGCAACGATCTCCTCGGGATCCTTTCGTACCGACGGCATGATCGTCATTCCGTGCAGTATGAAAACGTTGGCCGGTATTCGCGCAGGCTATGCCGAAGGCCTGGTGGGGCGCGCTGCCGACGTGGTGCTGAAAGAGGGGCGCAAACTGGTGCTGGTGCCGCGCGAAATGCCGCTTAGCACCCTGCATCTGGAGAACATGCTTGCCTTATCCCGCATGGGCGTGGCAATGGTGCCGCCGATGCCCGCGTTCTACAACCATCCACAAACCGTAGATGACATCACTCAGCATATCGTGGCGCGCGTACTCGACCAGTTCGCGCTTGAGCATCCCCACGCCCGCCGCTGGCAGGGGTTGCAGCAGGAGCGGAATTTTTCTCAGGAGAATGAATAATGGCATTTGATGATTTACGCAGCTTTTTACAGGCGCTGGACGAGCAGGGGCAACTGCTGAAGATCGGTGAAGAAGTGAGCGCCGAGCCGGATCTGGCGGCAGCCGCTAACGCCACCGGACGTATTGGCGACGGCGCGCCCGCGCTGTGGTTTGATAACATTCGTGGCTTCACCGACGCGCGCGTGGCGATGAACACCATCGGTTCGTGGCAAAACCACGCGATCTCACTGGGGTTGCCACCGAATACGCCGGTAAAAAAGCAAATAGATGAGTTTATTCGTCGCTGGGATCATTTTCCCGTTGCGCCGGAACGCCGGGCGAATCCGGCATGGGCGGAAAACACCGTTGACGGCGATGCGATCAACCTTTTCGACATCCTGCCGCTGTTTCGACTGAACGACGGTGACGGCGGTTTTTACCTCGATAAAGCCTGCATGGTCTCCCGCGATCCGCTTGACCCGGACAGCTTCGGCAAGCAAAACGTCGGGATTTACCGCATGGAAGTCAAAGGCAAGCGCAAACTTGGTCTGCAACCGGTGCCGATGCATGACATCGCGCTGCATCTGCATAAAGCGGAAGAGCGCGGTGAGGATCTGCCGATTGCGATTACCCTCGGTAATGATCCGATCATCACTCTGATGGGCGCCACGCCGCTGAAGTACGATCAGTCGGAATATGAAATGGCCGGCGCGCTGCGCGAAAGCCCGTATCCCATCGCCACCGCCCCGCTGACTGGCTTTGACGTACCCTGGGGCTCCGAAGTGATCCTCGAGGGCGTCATCGAAAGCCGTAAGCGCGAGATCGAAGGGCCGTTCGGGGAGTTTACCGGCCACTACTCCGGCGGACGCAATATGACGGTGGTGCGTATTGATAAAGTCTCTTACCGCAGCAAACCGATTTTTGAGTCGCTTTATCTCGGGATGCCATGGACTGAAATCGACTATCTGATGGGACCGGCGACCTGCGTACCGCTGTATCAGCAACTGAAAGCGGAATTCCCGGAGGTTCAGGCGGTAAACGCGATGTACACCCACGGCCTGCTGGCGATTATTTCAACCAAAAAGCGCTACGGCGGTTTTGCCCGCGCCGTGGGCCTGCGCGCGATGACCACGCCGCACGGTCTGGGCTACGTAAAGATGGTGATTATGGTTGACGAAGATGTCGATCCGTTCAATCTGCCGCAGGTGATGTGGGCGCTGTCGTCGAAGGTCAATCCAGCGGGAGATTTGGTGCAGTTGCCGAATATGTCGGTGCTGGAGCTGGATCCCGGTTCAAGTCCGGCGGGGATCACCGACAAGCTGATTATTGACGCCACCACGCCGGTTGCGCCGGACAATCGCGGACATTACAGCCAGCCGGTCTGCGATCTCCCGGAAACCAAAGCCTGGGCGGAGAAACTGACCGCCATGCTGGCTAACCGTAAATAAGGAGGAGCAGATGATTTGTCCACGTTGTGCCGATGAGCAGATTGAAGTGATGGCGACCTCGCCGGTGAAGGGGGTCTGGACGGTTTACCAGTGTCAGCATTGCCTGTATACCTGGCGCGATACCGAACCGCTACGCCGTACCCGCCGCGAGCATTATCCCGAGGCGTTTCGCATGACGCAGAAGGATATCGACGACGCGCCGATGGTGCCCGCTATCCCGCCGTTGCTGGCAGAAGATAAACGTTAATACAGAACCGAATAGCGATGACGCTTTATCGGGCCTACGAATTCTTAACGCCGTAGGCCCGATAAGCGCAACGCCACCGGGCGATAACGGTTACACCAGGCTTTTGAGCCGATAAATCCACTCCAGCGCCTGGCGCGGCGTCAGCGAATCCGGATCGAGATTTTCCAGCGCTTCCACGGCAGGAGAAGTGTCCTCTGGCATCGACAGCAGGGACATCTGCGTGCCATCGACCTGCGTAGCGGCAGCGTTCGGCGAAATGCTTTCCAGCTCGCGTAACTTCTGGCGCGCGCGCTTAATCACCTCTTTCGGCACGCCCGCCAGCGCCGCCACCGCCAGACCATAGCTTTTGCTGGCCGCGCCGTCCTGCACGCTGTGCATAAAGGCGATGGTATCGCCATGTTCCAGCGCATCCAGATGGACATTGGCTACCCCTTCCATTTTTTCCGGTAATTGGGTCAGCTCGAAGTAGTGTGTCGCAAACAGCGTCAGCGCCTTGATCTTATTCGCCAGGTTTTCCGCGCAGGCCCATGCCAGCGACAGGCCGTCGTAAGTGGAGGTGCCGCGTCCGATTTCATCCATCAGCACCAGGCTGTTCTCGGTGGCGTTATGCAAAATGTTGGCGGTTTCAGTCATCTCCACCATGAAGGTGGAACGGCCGGAAGCCAGATCGTCTGCCGCGCCGACGCGGGTGAAAATGCGATCAATCGGACCAATCTCCGCTTTCTGGGCGGGCACATAGCTGCCAATGTATGCCAGCAGCGCGATCAACGCGGTCTGACGCATATAGGTGCTTTTACCCCCCATGTTCGGCCCGGTGATAATCAACATCCGCCGCTGCGGCGTGAGATCCAGCGGGTTGGCGATAAACGGCTCATTGAGTACCTGCTCAACCACCGGATGACGGCCTTCGGTAATGCGAATGCCCGGCTTATCGGTGAAGACAGGGCAGGTATAGTTGAGCGTGTCAGCGCGCTCTGCCAGGTTCACCAGCACGTCGAGTTCCGCCAGCGCATTAGCGCTTTGCTGCAGATCTGCCAGATGTGGCAGCAGCAGGTCGAAGAGTTCGTCATAAAGCTGTTTTTCCAGCGCCAGCGCTTTGCCCTTAGAGGTGAGCACTTTATCTTCGTACTCTTTCAACTCCGGTATAATGTAGCGCTCGGCGTTTTTCAGCGTCTGACGGCGGACGTAGTTGATTGGCGCCAGGTGGCTCTGCCCGCGGCTAATCTGAATGTAGTAACCGTGTACGGCGTTAAAACCGACTTTGAGGGTGTCCAGTCCGGTACGTTCGCGCTCGCGGATCTCCAGCCGGTCGAGATAGTCGGTCGCGCCGTCAGCCAGCGCGCGCCATTCGTCCAGCTCTTCGTTGTAGCCCGGTGCGATAACGCCGCCGTCACGGACCAGCACCGGCGGCGCGTCGATGATGGCGCGCTCCAGCAGATCGCGCAGTTCAGCAAATTCGCCCATCTTTTCGCGCAGCTTCTGCACGGGGGCGCTGTTTACCGACTCCAGTTGCGCGCGCAGTTCCGGAAGCTGCTGGAAGGCGTGACGCATACGGGCGAGATCGCGAGGACGGGCGGTTCGCAGGGCCAGACGCGCGAGGATACGCTCCAGATCACCGACCTGACGCAGCACCGGTTGCAGGTCGCCAGTGGCATCCTGTAACGCGCCGATAGTTTGCTGACGTTCGGTGAGGATGTTGATGTCGCGCACCGGCATATGCAGCCAGCGTTTGAGCATACGGCTGCCCATCGGGGTCACGGTGCAGTCGAGCACCGAGGCCAGCGTATTGTCCACGCCGCCCGCCAGATTCTGGGTGATTTCCAGATTACGACGCGTAGCGGCATCCATAATGATGCTGTCCTGCTGGCGCTCCATGGTGATGGAACGGATATGCGGCAGAGAGGTGCGTTGGGTATCTTTTACATACTGCAAAAGGCATCCTGCGGCGCAAAGCCCACGCGGCGCGTTTTCGACGCCGAAACCGATCAGATCCCGGGTGCCAAACTGCAAATTAAGCTGTTGGCGGGCGGTATCAATCTCGAATTCCCATAGTGGGCGACGACGCAACCCACGGCGCCCCTCAATCAGCGCCATCTCGGCGAAATCTTCCGCGTACAGTAATTCTGCCGGGTTGGTGCGTTGCAGCTCGGCAGCCATCGTTTCGCGGTCGGCGGGTTCGCTCAGACGAAAGCGCCCGGAGCTGATATCCAGCGTCGCGTAGCCGTAGCCTTTGCTGTCCTGCCAGATGGCGGCCAGCAGGTTGTCCTGGCGCTCCTGCAACAGCGCTTCATCGCTGATGGTGCCGGGTGTGACAATGCGAACCACCTTACGTTCAACCGGACCTTTGCTGGTGGCCGGGTCGCCAATCTGTTCGCAAATAGCGACTGATTCGCCCTGATTGACCAGCTTCGCGAGATAGTTTTCGACGGCATGGTGGGGGATGCCCGCCATTGGAATCGGTTCGCCCGCCGACGCGCCGCGTTTGGTCAGCGATATATCGAGCAACTGCGACGCACGTTTCGCATCGTCATAAAACAGTTCGTAAAAGTCACCCATGCGGTAAAAAAGCAGGATCTCAGGATGCTGGGCTTTCAGCTTGAGATACTGCTGCATCATGGGGGTATGGGCGTCGAGATTATCGATTGTACTCATGAAGTTGTGTCCAGTTCCCTGAATTTAAACGGATTGCGATGCTTTTCGTTTTCGTTGTTATCACATAAGGGGCTTATGATAACGGAGATAAGCAACTCAGGGAAAGCGAGGATCGAGACTTCTCGATCCTCATTCCATTTCGGTTTAGCCAAACCGTGGCAGGAGGTTAAATGTGCTGCCGAACCAGCAAAGAATGACCGTAATGCCGAACAAGATCACCACCATGGGGATCGCTCTGCCGCCCCATACGGTGAACATTTTATCCGGAAAGCGTTCACGCGATTTCAGCGCAAGGAATGCCGGCACGATAACCGCCCAGATGGTGGCACACAGCCCGGCTCCGCCAATCGCGTAGATAAAACCGTTTGGGAACAGCAGGTACAACGCAGCCGGAGGTAAAAAGGTAAACAGCAGGGTTTTGAATCGCCCGAGGGGGGAATTGTCGATTTTGAACAGATCCGCCAGGTAGTCGAACAGCCCCAGCGTGACGCCAAAGAATGAACTGGCTACCGCAAGGTTAGAAAAGATCAGCAGGAAAAACTCGATAATGCCATGTTGGTTAGTGCCTAAAAATGACTTTACCAGCGAATCAACATTGCCGCCTGAGGCGATGATCTCCTTGAAGTTGCTGCGATGAATATTGCCCATCGTGCAGTACAGCCAGAACAGATAAATCACCAGCGCCAACAGTGAACCAAAGACGATGCTTTTGATCAGCTTATCCTTTCTCTTGCCGTAACAGATAATCAGGCTGGGAATATTGCCGTGAAAACCGAACGAAGCCAGGCAGACCGGAACCGCCATCAAAATATAGGGCAGATAGGTGCGATTGGCCTGTGGCTCGGCGATGTCCCTGAGAATGGAATAGTCAACCTGAAAGAAGAATGAGCCGAACACCACGATAAAGGCAATGATCTTAATGCCGAGAAAAAAAGAGGTGATGCGACTGGCGGCGAGAGAACTGATCCACAAAATGCTGGCGACGAAGATTGCGCTACCTATGCCCACGATCCTCGGATTCACCTGTGTGCCGGTGTTAATCGCAATGGTTTCGCTAATGATTGCCCCGTTCGCCGAAATATAGGCATAGGTCAAAATATATAACACAAAAGCGACGGTGATGCCGCTGATGATGTTCCACTTCGCGCCTATTAAATCTTTCGTAATCGTGTTAAAGCTGGATCCTACGGGGTAATTAAGGTTGGCTTCTAGTAACAATAACCCGGAATGCAACATGGAAAACCAGGAGATAATTAAAATAAACGCCCCCCAGAAAAACCACGCGCCAGCAAGGTCAACCGGTAAAGCAAACATCCCGCCACCAATAACGGTGCCGGCAATCACCATAATTCCCCAAAATGAGGAGTGTTTTTTATTTGCGTCTTCGTCCATGGCGTTCCCTTAATGATAACGGCTAATTAGGTGTTGTCGTCAGGAATATCAATAATGCCAGGCATGAATTCGCCAGCGGCGTTATCAAGGCGATAACGCCGCTGGCGTCAGGGTTAATTACACTTCCGCGAGTCGCGCGGTAAAGTGACGTAAGACTTTTGGCTCGTAGGTGAAGGTTAACCCTTTAATATTATGGGCATTCTCTTTGACGTGTCCGAACGCTTCAATAATAAAGTCCATATGCGTTTGGGTGTACGTCGCGCGGGGGATGGTTAAGCGCAGCAGCTCGGCCGGACACGGTAGCTGCTTGCCGGTTTTCGGATCGCGGCCAAGCAGGAATGACCCAATCTCGACGGCGCGAATGCCCGCGACTTTATACAGTTCGCAGGCCAACGCCTGGGCCGGGAACTGCTCAGCAGGAATATGCGGCAGCAGCTTACCGGCGTCGACGAATGCCGCATGCCCGCCCGCTTGCTGACAGGTCACGCCGATGGCTTCCAGGCCGTCTACCAGGTATTGAACCTGCGCGATGCGGTAGGATAGCCAGTCCTGGTTCATCCCATCGTAGAGGCCCGCGGCCAGACGCTCCATTGCGCCGCCTTCCAGCCCGCCGTATGTCGGGAAGCCTTCCTGCACCACGCAAATCGTCCTGCATTCGGTATACACATCGAGGAAACTGTCGTCTTTAATGCACAGCAGCCCGCCCATTGGCACCATGGCATCCTTCTTCGCTGACATGGCGAGCATATCCGCATACTTGTAGGTCTCGCGGGTGATCTCTTCAATGGTCCAGTCCTGATAACCCGGCTCGCGTTGCTGAATAAACCAGGCGTTTTCCGCAAAGCGCGCCGAGTCCATTACCACCGGAATATCGTACTTCTTCGCGATAGCGTACATCGCTTTCAGGTTCGCGAGCGAAACCGGCTGGCCACCCGCCGAGTTACAGGTAATGGTCGCCACGATATAAGGGACATTATTCGGGCCGACGGTTTCAATTTCATGCTCCAGACTCTGCAGATCAAAATCACCCTTAAAGTCATTGCGAACGGCAGTATCAAACGCTTCCTTAATGTAGACGTTGCGAACGGTACAGCCGTTAATCTGGCTATGACCCTGGGTGGTGTCGAAGAAATAGTTGGAAAAAGCCACCATTTTGCTGCGATCGAGGCCTTTTTCCTGCTCGCGTTTTTTGATTAGCACCGGAATGTAGATTTGTTCAGCGCCGCGCCCCTGGTGCGTTGGAATGGTGTACTGATAACCAAAAATATCGTTCACCGCTTTGCATAACGCATAATAGCTTCGGCTGCCGCTGTATGCTTCATCGCCGCGCATCATTGCCGCCTGCATATTTTGCGTGACGGCGCCGGTGCCGCTGTCAGTCAGCAGATCAATAAAGACATCTTCGCTATCCAGCAGGAAGGGGTTCATCCCGGCGTTAATAATCGCATTGTCACGATGCTCCCGGGTGGTGCGTTTTACCGGTTCAATAACGCGAATACGAAAAGGTTCTGGCAGATGTTTAAAGTTATTCATGATGTCATCCTTTAATCTTTATTTTGGGCGCGCGATTCCCGGGGTTATTCATGAAATATGAAAACCACTTTTCTGACGCAATACGAATTCGTCTTTATGATTAACCGTAGATCGCCGAAACGACTGACCTTCGCCAATTTATCAGGGCGAGTCAAAACCGCTGCGGTGAAACAGAAATCATAAAAACAAGTATGGGATATCAGTTACTGGCTAAATAAATAGCCTGCAATGATATTGCGGTGGAGGCGTATGTGGCGTTAAGGACGGTGATTGACAATAACGGTGTCAATATTAAACCATTTGGACATTTTATAAGATGTGGTCAGGATGTTCATAATGTACGTTCTCCATTAGTCACGAATATACATTATGTTATTTTCTCTTTTTGTCTAATCTTTGTGCATTCAATTGTGAATTTGGTCACGAACGATGTCATTCAACGATTTTATCAGCGTAAAAGAGGAGCGCTACGTCGCGATCCTCTTTATGCCACGAAATCAGACGGGCTGGCGGCTCCGCATTTCAGATCGCCGATCGCGAAGGGATGAATAAATAAACGCGACGATAAAAATCACCGTAAACAGCACAACAATCGTTGGCGCAGGGGCGCTGTCTAAGAAAAAGGATAAATAGACCCCGAGAAACGCGCTGATCGTCGACAGCAACACCGCCAGCAACAGCGCGTGGCCAAAACGGCGGGTGAGCAGAATGGCAATCGCGCCAGGGGCGATCAGCAAAGAAATCGACAAAATAATGCCGACCGATTTTAACGTCGCGACAATGGTCAGGGCGATCATGCACAGCAGACCGTAATGCAGCAGCGTGGTGTTCAGCCCACAGGTTTTCGCCTGATGGGGATCGAAAGCGTGCAGCAGCAAATCTTTCCATTTTACGCCGATAATCAGCGCGATCCCCAGGGCAATAAGCGCGGTTTGCAGAATATCGACCAGCGATACCCCAAGCATGTCGCCGAACAGAATATGGTCCAGATGCACTTCAGACTGAATTGACACGTACAGCACCAGCCCTGCGCCAAACATACCAGAGAATACGATCCCCATGATGGTATCGCGTTTGATGCGGCTGTTATCGTCGAGAAAGCCCGTGGCGACAGCGCAAAACAGCCCGGCGATAAACGCGCCGATAGCCAGCGGAATACCGACGATATACGCCAGCACAATACCCGGAAACACCGCGTGACTCATGGCATCACCCATGAGCGCCCAGCCTTTCAGCACCAGAAAGACCGACAGCAGCGCGCAGGGAATAGCGACAATGACGGAAACGGCAAGGGCGTTCAGCATAAAGTCGAACTGAAAAGGCTCAAGCAGTGTGCTTAAGAACATGACGGCTCCTTAAGACGTGCGCGACGTCGGTTAGCGAGCAGTCCGTGCTTCGGCGCAAAAATAAACGCCAGCAAAAACAGTAATGTTTGCAGGACCACGATAATTCCTCCGGTGGCGCCGTCCAGCCAGTAGCTGAGCCAGGCGCCGAAGAAGCTGGTCAGGCTGCCAATGGCGACAGCGAGAGTCAGTAAACGCGGAAAGCGGTCGGTTAACAGCCAGGCCGTTGCGCCGGGCGTGACCACAAGGCAGATCACCAGAAAGGCTCCAACGGTTTGCAGGGCGGCAACGGTCGACACCGACAGCAGGGTAAAAAACAGCAGCTTCAGACGACCCGGGTTCAGGCCAATCGAACGGGCGTGGTTTTCATCAAAGAAGGTGACCATCAGGTCTTTCCACTTTAACAACAGGATGAGCAAAGAAACCACGCCGATAATTGCTAACTGCAGAATGTCTTCCGGCGCGATAGCCAGCACGTTACCGAGGATTATCGTCTGAATATTCACCGACATCGGGTTTAGCGACACCATAAACAGTCCGATGCCAAAAAATGAGGAAAAAATCAGACCGATAATGGCGTCCTCTTTTAACCGGGAGCGCTGATTAAGAAACAACATACTGCCCGCCGCCAGGCCGCCGGAAAGAAACGCGCCGACAGAGAAGGGAAGACCCAGCATATACGCCCCGGCGACGCCGGGCACGATCGAATGCGACAGCGCATCGCCAATCAGCGACCAACCCTTGAGCATCAAATAGCAGGAGAGAAACGCGCACAGGCCGCCGACCATCGCCGAGACCCACATTGCATTGAGCATGTACTGATAGCCAAACGGCTCGGTCAGCCAGTTCATCATTGGCCTCCCTCAACCGTACGGCGGGCGATAAACGGGCGTTCATCATCAGTAATAATATGTTCTTCGCCGCCGCTGAGCGCGACGTGTCGCAAAACGCCGCTGAACGCCAGTTCCAGGTTTTCGGCGGTAAAGGTGGTATCGGTAGGGCCGCTAGCCAGCACCGTGCCTTTGATCATCACGGTGTAATCGCAAAACTCGGTTACCGAGCCGAGATTATGCGTCGACACCAGCATGGTGCGCCCCTCGTCGCGCAGTTCACGCAACAGCGCAATAATGCGGGCTTCGGTTTTAACGTCCACACCGGTGAAAGGTTCATCCAGCAGGATCACCTGACCCTCCTGGGCAATCGCTCTGGCAAGAAATACGCGTTTTTTTTGCCCGCCGGACAGTTCACCAATCTGGCGGTGGCGGTACGCCAGCATATCTACCCGTGCCAGCGCCGCGTCGACGCGCGCATGATCTTCCGCGCTCGCTCGCCGCAGCCAGCCCATGTGACCGTAGCGTCCCATCATCACCACATCTTCCACCAGCACCGGAAAAGACCAGTCCACTTCTTCGGACTGCGGCACATAAGCGATCAGATTGTGCTTCAGCGCCTTGCTCACCGGCTGTTGCAGAATGGCGATATTCCCTGCAGCCAGCCGGACAAAGCCCATTAGCGCCTTAAACAGCGTCGATTTTCCCGAGCCGTTCACCCCGACCAGCGCGGCGATGGAGCCGCCCGGCACCTGAAACGTGGCATCCCGCAGCGCGGTGTGACCGTTGCGATACGTCACCGTCAGCTGATTCACGGTAATCGCAGATGGACTCATGGTTGGCTCCTCAGACCGTCGTTAATCCCTTTGACGATTGTTTCAGTGGTGACGCGCAGCAGCTCGAGATAGGTCGGAACCGGACCGTCTGCCGCGCTCAGGGAGTCGACATACAGCACGCCGCCATAGTGTGCGCCGGATTCCCGCGCCACCTGGCGGGCAGGTTTATCCGGGACGGTGCTTTCACTGAATACCGCAGGGATGTGGTGCGCTTTGATGGCGTCGATCACTTTGCGCACCTGTTTCGGCGTGCCCTGCTGATCGGCGTTGATTGGCCAGAGATAAAGCTCTTTCAGCCCGTTATCGCGCGCAAGGTAAGAGAAAGCCCCTTCGCTGGTGACCAACCAGCGTTTGTCGGCGGGGATCTTCGCCAGTTCGGCCTGTAACGGAGCCAGCGCCTTGCGGATTTCCGCTTTATAGGTCTCGGCGTTTTTCTGGTAAACCGCGGCGTTGTCCGGATCGTATTTCACCAGTGCAGCGCGAATATTATCGACATAGATTAAGGCGTTTTCTGCCGACATCCACGCGTGCGGATTAGGCTTCCCGTTATAGGGACCTTCGCTGATGCCCATTGGCTTCACGCCGTTTGAGACCGTGACTTCCGGTACGCCGTCCAAATGCTGGTAAAAGCGGGCAAACCACAGTTCCAGATTCAGGCCATTAGAGAGGATCAACTGCGCGCCTTGTGCCCGTTTAATGTCGCCAGGTGTGGGTTGATACTCATGAATTTCTGCGCCGGGCTTGGTGATGGAGCTGACGTCTGCCGCATCGCCCGCGACATTTCGCGCCATGTCAGCGATCACCGTGAAGGTGGTAATGACTTTGAATTTCTCTTTTGCATACGCAGGCGACAGCGCAAAAACGGCAAGTGCGCCAGTGAACAGGAACGATGTTAAACGGGGCAGGTGCGGCATAGTATCCCTCATAATAAAGTGGTTAATTATTCATCGAATATAGCCTTTGCTATGTTATATAGCACAAGGTATAGATAAGATACAGTTAAATGAAAATAATTCTTATTTGACTGACCGGTGAGAAACCTGTCACCTTCGGGGGATAGTGTCGTGAATAGTTAAGTTGTAGAATAAATGCATCTTAATGCTGCGGAGGGCACATCATGACCGGCAAGCGTATTGCTCGTGAAAAATTGACGATTAAAAAGATGATCGCGCTATACGAAAGCCAGTGTCCGCAGGCGTCTGACGAATCAGGGCACTATGACGCGCTGTTCGCCTATGCG
This sequence comes from Citrobacter sp. R4, assembly GCF_026719175.1. Classification (NCBI taxonomy): domain Bacteria; kingdom Pseudomonadati; phylum Pseudomonadota; class Gammaproteobacteria; order Enterobacterales; family Enterobacteriaceae; genus Citrobacter; species Citrobacter sp. R4. The sequence goes on along the minus strand of NZ_JAPPSU010000002.1, from coordinate 207,290 downwards.
CAAAAGCGGCTGGACAGATGCGTGTTTGGCGAGGAAAAACCGGCCTGTAAACAGTGTCCGGTGCACTGTTACCAGCCCGCTAAGCGCGAGGAAATGAAGCAGATCATGCGCTGGGCGGGGCCGAGAATGCTCTGGCGGCATCCGATCCTCACCGTTCAGCATTTGATTGACGATAAACGTCCCGTTCCGGCGCTGCCCGAAAAATTTCAGCGTAAGAAGCGCAGGGAAGAGGGCTGAACGGGTAGGACGAATAAGGCGTCTGCGCCTTATTCGTCAATGGCCTCTTACACCAGCGCGTCCTTATCAATACCCAGTCTTTTCATGCGCGACAGCAGGGTGGTGCGCTTCAGGCCCAGACGCTGGGCTGCGCCTTTCGGCCCCGCAACCACGCCGTTGGTCTCTTTTAATACGCGCATAATCAACTGGTACTCATCCTCGCCGTCCTGCGCCACTTCGGTCGCCACCGGCGGCGTGTGAGGCGTGAGCATTCCCATATCCGGTAGCGAGAGCTGGAGCACGTTGCCTCTGGTGAGCAGTACGGCGCGCTCAATAACGTTTTCCAGTTCACGTACGTTACCCGGCCACTCCATACTGCTAAGCGTACGCAGGGTTTCCGCCGGAATGCTGTCGATATTGCGTCCCAGACGGCGGGCGATCTTGAAGGTAAACGCTTTGACCAGCAGTGGAATATCTTCCGGGCGCTCGCGCAACGGCGGCAACTGGATCGGAAAAACATTCAGCCGGTAGTAAAGATCGCTGCGAAACTCGCGGTCGAGAACCATTTTTTTCAGATCGCGGTTAGTGGCGGCAATCAGGCGCACATCGGTCTGGATCAGTTTGTTGCTGCCCAGCCGTTCAAATTCCTGCTCCTGTAACACGCGCAACAGTTTCGGCTGCAACTCCAGCGGCATATCGCCCACTTCATCCAGGAACAGGGAACTTTTATCCGCCAGCTCAAAACGGCCTATCCGCTGCGCGCTGGCGCCGGTGAACGCCCCGCGCTCATGACCGAACAGATCGCTTTCCAGCAGTCCGGCGGGCATTGCCGCGCAGTTCATTTTCACCATCCGGCGTGCGTTGCGGCCGCTCAGGTTATGAATCGCCCGGGCAATCAACTCCTTCCCGGTGCCGGTTTCACCGAGGATCAGCACCGTACTGTCGCTTTGCGCGACCATCTCTACCTGCTTCAGCACGCTGTACATTGCCTCGCTGCGACCGATGATCTCGCCGAACTCACTGTCGACGTTGTTGAGCTGTTCGGTCAGCGCCAGGTTCTCGTCCACCAGACGTTCTTTCAGACGGTGGATTTCCTGATACGCCCGCGCGTTATCGACGGCGATCGCCACACGTTCGGCAATCTGGCGCAGCAGCTTCAGGTTGGCGGTGGTAAACACTTTTTCTTCGCACTGCGCCAGTTTCAGCACCCCGACCATGCTATTGCCTGACATCAACGGCAACAGGCACAGCGTCTGGATCTGATTACCCCAGGTTTCAAACAGCATCCGTTCATATGGCGCCAGCGCATCCCGTTCATTGAGGTTGATAAGCAGCATCTCTTTGCTTTTAAACACCCGTTCGGTCAGGGTACCGGCTTCATCGACTTCGCTCTGTTCGTGCGCGGGATGATTCTGATCGAGATAATGCGTGGAATAGATATTGAGTTTGTTTTTCCGGTGGCTGCGCAGAACGATGCTGATGTCGTCAATGTTGAAATAATGATGGATCTCTTTGGCGACTTCGCTCACCAGTTCGTCCATATCCAGACGCGAGAGCACCGCGTTGGTGATGGCGACCAGAATACGGAAGTTATCGCGCTCCCGGCACAGAAGTTCGTAATCGACGTTATTGGTTACCCGGCACTGGATCTGCTCTGCCACCACGCCGACGATCTGGGTGAAGGTTTGCAGGCGCTGGTACTCTTTTTCGCTCCAGGAACTTTCTTCACGGCGGGTAAACTCGCAGCCGCCGAAAATGCGTCCTTCCGCCGCCAGCGGTAGCAGGCAGTAATGCCCGAAGGGCTCGTACAGACCGCCGGATGCCAGTTGCGGCCAGGTCTCGCTGAACTCGGTATAGTGACAGTGCAGGGCGTCAGGACGGGAGAGGATCCGACGAATCGGCCCGTGAGCCAGCACCGTCTCATCCTCATAAGCGACGGGTTTACCCTGTTCGCGCGTGGCGTAATACGATGCGCGCTGCGTTTCGGCTTGCCACAACACTATCGCCGCGCTGTCGGCAAGCGCAGAGCGCTTTACCAACTGCGAAAGCGCCTCACTCAGCGATTGCAGGTCGGGCTGCTGTAATAATGTACGAGTGATATCGAACAATCCTTGCTGCCCGAGATCGCTCATCGGTGTATACGACATGTTGCTTTTCCAGGAAAGTACCGCTGCGCGGTGAGAAAAGTGAGTTAAATTATAGGTATTCTTTTGCGTTTATTGCGGGCCACTGGGTCGACCCGCTTGTACTGGCCGGACAAGCATTTAGCGTCATCCGGCAACATAACGAACTTAACAGATCCGCGGCAGCGGCTCGGCGTGCGGGAGATCGAGCGTTCGCTTCACGCCGTACAGACCCGCCAGCCGCACGCCTTTACGCTCGACCACGTCACCAATCAGCGCGGCGTCGCGCCCCAGCGGATGCGCATGCAGCGCCGCCAGCACCGCTTCTGCCGCATCACGTTCCACGGCAATCACCAGTTTGCCTTCGTTGGCAAAGTTGAGCGCGTCCAGCCCCAGCAGCTCGCATACTCCCCGAACGGCAGGCTTTACGGGAAGTGCGGATTCGGACAGCTCAATGCCATAACCGCAGGCGGCGGCAAATTCATGGACCACCGCGTTGACGCCGCCGCGGGTGGCGTCGCGCAGCGCCTTCACGCCCGGAATATCCCGCAGGGCCTGAATCAGCGGCGTCAGCACCGCGCAGTCGCTGACCAGTTCGCCGTCCAGCCCGAGCTGTTCGCGCAGGTTGAGGATAGTGGCGCCGTGGTCGCCAAGGGTGCCGCTGACCAGCAGCACATCGCCCGCAGACAGGGTTTGCGCGCCCCAGTGGATGCTGGCAGGAATCGCCCCCATTCCGGCGGTGTTGATAAACAGCTTGTCCGCCGCGCCGCGCTGCACGACTTTGGTGTCGCCGGTGACGATGGCGATATTTGCTTCGCGCGCGGTCGCCGCCATGCTGCTCACCACGGCTTTCAACGTCTCCATCGGCAGGCCTTCTTCAAGGATAAAGCCGCAGGAGAGATAGCGCGGAACAGCGCCGCTGACCGCCACGTCGTTGGCGGTGCCGCAGATCGCAAGCTTGCCGATATTGCCGCCGGGGAAAAACAGCGGGTCAATAACGTAGCTGTCGGTCGAAAAGGCCAGCCGATCGCCTTCGGCCACCAGTTGCGCCAGTTCCAGCCGCGCCTGGTCTTCCTGCTCGGCGAGCCACGGGTTGGCGAAGGCCTCCATAAACAGTCTGTTAATCAGCTGCTGCATGGCCTGTCCGCCGCTGCCGTGGGCGAGTTGTACGCTGTTCATGCTTCACACTCCTGCTGACGATACTGATACCAGGCGGCACATGCGCCTTCTGAAGACACCATCAACGCGCCAAATGCGCTTTCCGGGTTACAGGTTTTGCCAAACAACGGACACTGATGCGGCTTACATTTGCCGGTCAGCACTTCGCCACAGCGCGCGCGCGGGTCGTCGTAAACCTGCTGCGGCGCCGGACGGAAGTGGGTTTCAGCATCAAAACGCTGATAATCAGGCGTCAAATGCACGCCGGACGATTCAATCACCCCCAGACCGCGCCACTCGCTGTCGCCGGTCACGCAAAACACCTCGGCGATCGCCTGCTGCGCCAGCAGATTTCCGGCGTCGGGCACCACGCGGCGGTACTGGTTTTCCACCTGGCTGTGGGCCGCTATTTTCTGCTCAACCAGCATCACTACGCCTTGCAGTAGATCATGCGGTTCGAATCCGGCGACCACCAGCGGACGATCGAACTCATGTGCTATGAAATCATAGGCGTTGGTGCCAATCACCATGCTGACGTGGCCCGGCGCGAGGAACGCGTCGATGCCGTTGTCGGGCTGCTCAAGCAGGCTGCGCAGCGTCGGAATGAGGGTGATGTGCTGGCAGAAAAAGTAAAAGTTCTGCACGTCGCGCTGTTTCGCCTGCTGTAAGGTAATGGCTGTGGTTGGCATGGTGGTTTCAAAACCCAGACCGAAGAACACCACTTTGCGCGTCGGGTTTTCCTGCGCCAGTTTAAGGGCATCCATCGGCGAATAAACGATGCGCACATCCGCGCCGCGGGCTTTCGCCTGTAACAGCGACCCCTGTTTGCCGGGTACGCGCATGGCGTCGCCAAAGGTACAAAAAATCACCTCCGGGTGGCTGGCGATTTCAACGCAGCTGTCGATGCGCCCCATTGGCAGTACGCAGACCGGGCAGCCCGGGCCGTGAATGAATTCCACGTTCTCCGGCAGCAACTGGTCGAGACCAAACTTATAGATTGCGTGGGTATGACCGCCGCAGACTTCCATAATGCGCAGCGGACGTTCAGGGGTGTAAGGCAGCAGCGCGGCGCGTTCGCGCAGGTGCTCAATCAACTGCATCACCTGTTCCGGCGCGCGGTATTCGTCAACAAAACGCATTATTTTTCCTCGCCGTACAGCAAAGCGCCGACGTCCGGCTCTACATCAAACATGTTTTGTAGCGCGTCGAGGGTGTCGCGCGCTTCGGCTTCGTTGATGACGCTCATCGCGAAACCAACGTGCACCAGTACCCATTGACCGAGACGCGGCGCGCCGTTTTCGTCATGGCTGCCGACCAGCGTCAGGTCGACGTCGCGCTGGATGCCGCAGACGTCGACTTTGGCCTGGTTACCGTCAATGGCGCGGATTTGGCCGGGAACGCCTATGCACATCGCTGTGCCTCCAGCCAGTTGAGCCATTTCTCCATCCCTTCGCCGCTGGTGGCGGAAATGAGGATGATCTCGATGTCCGGGTTGACTTCCCGGGCGCTGGCCATGCATTTCTCTACGTCAAAATTGAGGTACGGTAGCAGATCGACTTTGTTAAGCAGCATTAACGAGGCGGCGGCAAACATATGCGGGTATTTCAGCGGTTTGTCTTCACCTTCGGTAACGGAAAGCACCGCGACCTTGTGGCGTTCGCCGAGATCGAAGCTGGCCGGGCAGACAAGGTTGCCGACGTTTTCGATAAACAGGATGCCGTTATCGTCAAGCGGTAAGCGTGGCGCGGCGTCGGCAATCATCTGTGCGTCGAGATGGCAGCCTTTGCCAGTGTTGACCTGAATCGCTGGCGTGCCGGTCGCGCGAATGCGCGCGGCATCGTTGACCGTTTGCTGGTCGCCCTCAATGACCGCGCAGGGAACCCGGTCTTTCAGCTTCATCAGCGTTTCGGTGAGCAGGGTGGTTTTACCGGAACCAGGGCTGGAGACGAGGTTGAGCACCAGGTGTTGACGGGCGGCGAAGCGGGCGCGGTTGCGCTCGGCCAGACGGTTATTTTTATCCAGCACGTCGATTTCTACTTCCAGCATGCGGCGCTGGCTCATGCCCGGCGCGTGGGTGCCGGCTTCGCCGTGTCCGTAATGCAGATCGCCTTCTTCGCTCTGGCTCGGGGTGAAGGCAGACGTTTTAATACCGGTAATATTCAGCGCCGGGCGGGCTGCCGGGGCAAAAGGCGCGCTACGAAACGCCGAATGCGGGTTATGCTCATCACCCTCTATATAAAGGTTGCCTTCAGCGCAACCGCACGTTGTACACATTGCTCACTCCTGGTCTCTTTCTTGTTACAGGCTTTCTGCCGGATAAGGCGCAACCGCCGCCCGGCTTAATCTTCTGTTCCATCAATTTCAATTCGCCGAATCTGTAAGCCGTCGTCTGCCACGATGCGTAGCGTATCGCTGTTGCATTGCGGACAACGGCGTACGCGGTGGGTCAGTAACGTGACGTATTCCTGACAGCACTCGCACCAGCATTCGGCTTCTTGCTGTTCGAGGTGCAGTTTACAACCTTCCGCAACAGTGCCACGGCATACCAGATCAAAACAAAAGGAGAGAGCGCTGCTTTCAACGCAAGAAAATGCGCCAATTTTGAGCCAGACCCCAGTTATGCGTTTTGCGCCATGCGCAGCGGCCTGCTGTTCGATCAATTCCAGCGCCCGCTGGCAAAGGGTGATTTCGTGCATGTTGCCTCCCGATGTGATGGCCAGGGTTAAGCAATAAGCGTGCCAGCATGATTATTGTTAAGGCTCGCTGATGACGACGATGACGAAATGACATGTCATTCGCGCGACGAAAGCGAAGGGTAAATTTTAAAAATTATTAAAAACAAAGAGTTAAAAAGTGGCATGGAATATGCTTATGGCTGGCTATCTCAGTTAAACGGGTAACCTGTCATGACTATTTGGGAAATAAGCGAAAAAGCCGACTACATCGCGCAGCGGCATCGTCGCCTACAGGACCAGTGGCATATTTACTGCAATTCGCTGGTCCAGGGGATCACCCTGTCAAAAGCGCGGCTGCATCATGCGATGAGCTGCGCGCCGGATAAAGACCTGTGCTTCGTCCTGTTCGAACACTTTCGCATCTACGTGACGATGGCGGAGGGCTTTAACAGCCACACCATTGAATACTACGTCGAAACGAAAGACGGTGAAGATAAACAGTTGATTGCGCAAGCCCAGCTCAGCATTGAAGGCAGTGTGGACGGTCGGATCAGCAACCGCGACCGCGAGCAGGTGCTGGAACACTATCTCGACAAAATCGCCAGCGTTTATGACCGTCTGTATGCCGCCGTCGAGAGCGGTTCGCCGATCAATCTGAGCCAACTGGCGGCGGGTGAAAGCCCGGCAGCGTAAGACCGGGACACGACCCGTTTGACATCGTGACGTCGCCGTACGTGTCGTCACGGGAATTTTTAGGGACAGGTGTGTCGATAAGTGTCGAAAATGACATTTCATCGCCATCTTTTCGTCAAAAATGACTATCACCTGAGGAATGCCTGGTGAATCGTTTTGTAATTGCTGACTCCACGCTCTGTATCGGCTGCCACACCTGTGAAGCCGCCTGTTCAGAGACGCATCGCCAGCACGGCCTGCAGTCTATGCCGCGCCTGAAAGTGATGCTTAACGAAAAAGAATCTGCGCCGCAGCTGTGCCACCATTGTGAAGACGCGCCCTGCGCCACCGTGTGTCCGGTTAACGCCATTAACCGGGTGGATGGCGCCGTACAGCTTAATGAAAGCCTGTGCGTCAGCTGCAAACTGTGCGGCATCGCCTGCCCGTTTGGCGCCATTGAATTTTCCGGCAGCCGACCGCTGCATATTCCGGCGAACGCGAATACACCAAAAGCGCCGCCCGCGCCACCCGCGCCGGCTCGCGTCAGCACGCTGCTGGACTGGGTGCCTGGCGTACGGGCTATCGCGGTGAAGTGCGATCTGTGCAGCTTCGACGAACAAGGCCCGGCCTGCGTGCGGATGTGTCCGACCAAAGCCCTGCATCTGGTAAATAACATGGATATCGCCCGCGCCAGCAAACGTAAGCGTGAGCTGACCTTTAACACCGATTTCGGCGATCTCACCTTGTTTCAGCAGGCTCAGAGTGGGGATGCAAAATGAGCGCAATTTCATTAGTCACCAGCGGCGTGGCCTGGTTCGCCGCCGCCGCGGTTCTGGCATTTCTGTTTTCGTTTCATAAAGCGCTGAGCGGCTGGATCGCCGGGGTTGGCGGCGCGGTCGGCAGCCTGTGTGCGGCTGGCGCGGGTTTTACGGTGCTCATCAGCGCAACTGCCGTCAGCGGCCTTATGCCGGCGATCGGTCATAGCGTACAAATCACCCCGCTGAATGCGATCTGGCTGATCACCCTCGGACTGTGCGGACTGTTCGTCAGCCTCTATAACATCGACTGGCATCGTCACCCGCAGGTTAACGCTAACGGCCTGTTGGTGAACCTGCTGATGGCGGCGGCAGTTTGCGCGGTGGTGGCCAGTAACCTCGGCACACTGGTGGTGATGGCGGAAATTATGGCGCTGTGCGCTGTGTTCCTGACCGGATGCAGTAAAGAGGGCAAGCTGTGGTTTGCGCTGGGGCGTCTCGGTACGCTGCTGCTGGCGATCGCCTGCTGGCTGGTGTGGCAGCGCTACGGCACGCTGGAACTGCGTCTGCTGGACGTGCGCACCCAGACGCTACCGCTGGGCTCGGATATCTGGCTGCTTGGCGTCATCGGCTTTGGCCTGCTGGCAGGGATTATTCCGCTGCACGGCTGGGTGCCGCAGGCGCACGCAAACGCCAGCGCGCCAGCCGCGGCGCTGTTCTCTGGCGTGGTCATGAAGGTCGGACTGCTGGGCATCCTGTCGCTGTCGCTGATTGGCGGCAACGCGCCGCTGTGGTGGGGCGTTACGCTGCTGGTGCTTGGGATGATCACTGCTTTTGTCGGTGGTCTGTATGCGCTGATGGAACATAACATCCAGCGTCTGCTGGCTTACCACACGCTGGAAAACATCGGCATTATCCTGCTCGGTCTCGGCGCGGGCATCACCGGCATTGCACTGAATCAACCGGCGTTAATTGCGCTGGGGCTGACCGGCGGGCTGTATCACCTGGTGAACCACAGCCTGTTTAAAAGCGTACTGTTTTTGGGGGCTGGCAGCATCTGGTTCCGTACCGGTCACCGCGACATTGAAAAGCTGGGCGGCATCGGTAAGCGTATGCCAGTCATTTCTGTCGCGATGCTGGTGGGGTTGATGGCGATGGCCGCGCTGCCGCCGCTGAACGGCTTCGCAGGTGAGTGGGTGATCTATCAATCGTTCTTCAAACTGGGTACCAGCGGGGCCTTTGTGGGTCGCCTGCTGGGGCCGCTGCTGGCGGTTGGCCTGGCGATTACCGGCGCGCTGGCGGTGATGTGTATGGCGAAAGTGTTTGGCGTCGCCTTCCTTGGCGCACCGCGCACTAAAGAAGCGGAAAACGCCTGCTGTGCGCCGATCCTGATGGGCGTAAGCGTGGTGGCGCTGGCGATTTGCTGCGTGCTGGGCGGCGTCGCCGCGCCGTGGCTGCTGCCGATGATCGCCACAGCCGTTCCGCTACCGCTGGAAACGGCGAACACCACGGTTTCACAACCCATGATCGCACTGCTGCTGATCGCCTGTCCGCTGCTGCCGTTCATCATCATGGCAATGTTTAAGGGCAACCGCCTGCCGTCACGTTCGCGCGGTGCGGCGTGGGTCTGCGGTTACGATCATGAGCAGTCGATGGTCATTACCGCGCACGGCTTTGCCATGCCGGTGAAGGAGGCTTTCGCGCCCGTCCTCAAACTGCGCAAATGGCTGAATCCGGTTTCGCTGGTGCCGGGCTGGCAGAACGCGGCGGCGCCGTTGCTGTTCCGTCGCCTGGCGCTGATTGAACTGGTGGTACTGGTGGTGATTGTGGTTTCACGAGGAGCCTGAGAATGAGTGTCTTATATCCGTTAATTCAGGCGCTGGTGTTATTTGCCGCTGCGCCGCTGTTGTCCGGCGTGACCCGCGTGGCGCGCGCCCGTCTGCACAATCGCCGCGGGCCGGGCGTTCTGCAGGAGTATCGCGACATTATCAAACTGCTCGGTCGACAAAGCATCGCCCCTGCCGACTCCGGCTGGGTGTTTCGTCTGACGCCGTTTGTGATGGTTGGCGTGATGCTGACTATCGCCACCGCGCTGCCGGTGGTGACCGTCGGTTCGCCGCTGCCGCAACTGGGCGATCTGATCACCCTGATTTACCTGTTCGCCATCGCCCGTTTCTTTTTCGCCATCGCCGGTCTGGATACCGGCAGTCCGTTCACCGCCATCGGTGCCAGCCGTGAAGCGATGCTCGGCGTGCTGGTGGAGCCGATTCTGCTGCTGGGGCTGTGGGTCGCCGCGCAGGTGGCGGGTTCCACCCACATCAGCAATATCACCGATACGATTTACCACTGGCCTGCGGCCCGCAGTATCCCGCTGATCCTCGCGCTGTGCGCCTGCGCGTTCGCCACCTTTATCGAGATGGGCAAACTGCCGTTTGACCTGGCGGAAGCGGAGCAGGAGTTGCAGGAAGGCCCGCTGACGGAATACAGCGGTAGCGGCTTTGCGGTACTGAAATGGGGCATCAGCCTCAAGCAACTGGTGGTGTTGCAGATGTTCGTCGGCGTGTTCCTGCCGTGGGGGCAAATGGAAACGTTCAGCATGGGCGGTCTGCTGCTGGCGCTGGTGATTGCCGTCGCCAAGCTGTTCATCGGCGTGCTGGCGATCGCCCTGTTCGAAAACAGCATGGCGCGTTTGCGTTTTTGCGCCACTTCCCGCGTGACCTGGGCTGGTTTTGGGTTTGCGTTTTTAGCGTTCGTCTCCTTGCTGGTGGCGTGATTGAAGAGAGTTTGAGCATGTCTGAAGAAAAATTAGGTCAACACTACCTTGCGGCACTGCACCAGGCTTTTCCTGGCGTGGTGCTGGACGAAGCCTGGCAGACCCGAGATCAGCTCACCCTTACCGTGAAGGTGAATTACCTGCCGGAAGTGGTTGAGTTTCTCTACTATAAACAGGGCGGCTGGCTCTCGGTCTTATTTGGTAATGACGAACGCCAGCTGTGCGGGCATTACGCGGTTTACTACGTGCTGTCGATGGAGCAGGGCCAGAAGTGCTGGATCACAGTGCGTGTGGAAGTGGACCCGAACAAACCGGAATATCCATCTGTTACGCCGCGCGTGCCCGCTGCCGTCTGGGGCGAGCGCGAAGTGCGCGATATGTACGGGCTGATCCCGGTCGGCCTGCCGGATGAGCGCCGTCTGGTGCTGCCGGACGACTGGCCGGACGAACTCTACCCACTGCGTAAAGACAGCATGGACTATCGCCAGCGCCCCGCGCCGACGACCGTCGCTGAAACCTACGAATTTATCAACGAGTTGGGCGACAAGAAAAATAACGTGGTGCCGATCGGCCCACTGCATGTCACCTCTGACGAGCCGGGACACTTCCGCCTGTTCGTTGACGGTGAAAACATTATCGACGCTGACTACCGTCTGTTCTACGTCCACCGCGGCATGGAAAAGCTGGCGGAAACCCGTATGGGTTACAACGAGGTGACTTTCCTTTCGGATCGCGTATGCGGTATCTGCGGTTTCGCTCACAGCACCGCCTACACCACTTCCGTTGAAAACGCGATGGGCATTCAGGTGCCGGAACGCGCGCAGATGATCCGCGCCATTCTGCTGGAGGTGGAGCGTCTGCACTCCCATCTTCTGAACCTCGGTCTGGCCTGTCACTTCACCGGGTTTGACTCCGGCTTTATGCAGTTTTTCCGCGTGCGTGAAACCTCCATGAAAATGGCGGAGATCCTCACTGGCGCGCGTAAAACTTACGGTCTTAATCTGATCGGCGGAATTCGTCGTGACCTGCTGAAGGACGACATGATCCAGACCCGTCAACTGGCCCAGCAGATGCGTCGCGACGTACAGGAACTGGTGGATATGCTGCTCAGCACGCCCAACATGGAGCAGCGCACCGTGGGTATCGGTCGTCTTGACCCGGAAATTGCCCGCGACTTCAGCAACGTCGGCCCGATGGTGCGCGCCAGCGGTCATGCCCGTGATACCCGCGCCGATCACCCGTTCGTTGGTTACGGTCTGCTGCCGATGGAAGTCCACAGTGAGCAAGGCTGCGACGTGATTTCTCGTCTGAAAGTGCGTATTAACGAGGTTTACACTTCGTTGAACATGATCGACTTCGGCCTGGACAACCTGCCGGGCGGCCCGCTGATGGTGGAAGGGTTCACCTACATTCCGCACCGCTTCGCGCTGGGCTTCTCGGAAGCGCCACGTGGGGATGATATCCACTGGAGCATGACCGGCGACAACCAGAAGTTGTACCGCTGGCGCTGCCGTGCGGCAACCTACGCCAACTGGCCGACCCTGCGTTACATGCTGCGCGGCAACACCGTTTCCGACGCGCCGCTGATTATCGGTAGCCTCGATCCTTGCTACTCCTGTACCGACCGCATGACCGTGGTTGATGTGCGCAAGAAGAAAAGCAAGGTCGTGCCGTACAAAGAACTTGAGCGCTACAGCATTGAGCGTAAAAACTCGCCGCTGAAATAAGGAGTCGCCATGTTTACCTTTATCAAAAAAGTGATTAAAACCGGCGCGCCGACGTCGTCTTATCCGCTGGAGCCGATTGCGGTTGATAAAAATTTCCGCGGCAAACCGGAGCACAACCCGCAGCAGTGCATTGGCTGCGCGGCCTGTGTTAACGCCTGTCCGTCGAATGCGCTGACCGTTGAAACCGATCTGGCCGCTAATGAACTGGCCTGGCAGTTCAATCTCGGACGCTGCATTTTCTGCGGGCGCTGTGAAGAAGTCTGCCCGACGGCGGCGATCCGGCTTTCTCAGGAATATGAACTGGCGGTGTGGAAAAAAGAGGATTTCCTGCAGCAGTCTCGCTTTGCGCTGTGCAACTGCCGCGTATGCAACCGTCCTTTCGCGGTGCAAAAGGAGATCGACTACGCCATCGCCCTACTGAAGCATAACGGCGACAGCCGTGCGGAGCATCACCGTGAAAGTTTTGAGACCTGCCCGGACTGCAAGCGTCAGAAATGCCTGGTGCCGTCCGACCGTATTGAACTGACTCGCCATATGAAAGAGGCCAGCTGATGAGCACATTATTAGGCCCACGCGACGCCAACGGCATTCCGGTGCCGATGACGGTGGACGAATCAATCGCCAGCATGAAGGCGTCGTTACTGAAAAACATCAAGCGTTCGGCTTACGTTTACCGCGTGGACTGTGGCGGCTGTAACGGCTGCGAAATAGAAATTTTCGCCACCCTGTCACCGTTGTTTGACGCCGAACGCTTCGGCATCAAGGTAGTTCCGTCGCCGCGCCATGCGGACATACTGCTGTTTACCGGCGCGGTGACCCGCGCGATGCGTTCACCTGCGCTGCGCGCATGGCAGTCCGCGCCGGACCCGAAGATTTGCATCTCTTATGGCGCATGCGGCAACAGCGGCGGGATTTTCCACGACCTGTACTGCGTCTGGGGCGGTACCGATAAAATCGTGCCGGTCGATGTCTACATTCCGGGCTGTCCTCCCACCCCTGCGGCAACGCTGTACGGTTTTGCGATGGCGCTGGGGCTGCTGGAGCAAAAAATCCGTGCGCGCGCGCCGGGGGAATGTGACGAACAGGCGGCGGAAATTTTGCATCCTGACATGGTGCAGCCGCTGCGTGTGAAGGTGGATCGCGCGGCGCGCCGACTGGCGGGTTACCGTTATGGGCGACAGATCGCCGACGATTATCTCAACCAGTTAGGTAAAGGAGAGCATCAGGTGGCGCGCTGGCTGGAGGCGGAAAACGATCCGCGCCTGACCGAGATCGTTACCCATCTGAACCAGGTTGTTGAAGAGGCTCGCATCCGATGAGTGAAACGGTGGTGTTCAGTCAACTGAGCCGTAAGTTTATTGATGAGAACGATGCAACGCCCGCCGAGGCGCAGCAGGTTGTCTATTACAGCCTGGCGATTGGTCACCACCTGGGGGTCATCGACTGCCTGGAGGCGGCGTTGACCTGCCCATGGGATGCGTATCTTGCATGGATTGCCACGCTGGAAGCAGGCAGTGAAGCTCGGCGGAAAATGGAAGGGGTGCCGAAGTACGGCGAGATCGTGATCGATTTTAATCATGTGCAAATGCTGGCGCGGGCGTTTGACAACGCGCTCGCGCGGCAAACTCCGCAGCAGCAGGCGTGGAGTAAACAAATGCTCGGCATGTTGCATGATATTCACCAGGAAAGCGCCATTTATCTGATGGTGAGGAGGCTGCGTGACTGATGTTTTATTGTGCGTCGGTAACAGTATGATGGGCGACGATGGCGCGGGTCCGCTGCTGGCGGAGAAATGCGCCGCCCAGCCACAGGGAGGTTGGGTCGTGATTGACGGCGGTAGCGCGCCAGAAAACGACATCGTGGCGATCCGCGAGCTGCGACCGGATCTGCTGCTGATCGTCGACGCGACCGATATGGGACTGAATCCCGGAGAGATCCGCGTTATCGATCCTGATGACATCGCCGAAATGTTCATGATGACCACCCATAATATGCCGCTGAACTATCTCATCGACCAGCTCAGAGACGATGTCGGCGAAGTGATATTCTTAGGCATTCAGCCGGATATCGTCGGTTTTTATTATCCGATGACCCAGCCGATCAAGGATGCGGTGGAAACCGTCTATCAACGCCTTGCCGGATGGGAAGGGCACGGCGGTTTCGCTCAGCTTGAGACGCAGGAGGCGTGATTTCAGGCGACTGAAAACGCGAAAGCACATTGCCGGATAGCGCTGTCAGCGCCTGATCCGGCAAACGGTTCTCCATCAATTCAGTGCGTCAGGCGGATAAGCGAAACATCATCAGGCTTCTGTGGTTGTCTCCGCGCTATGCCGTGCTCTTTACTCTTTCGCCTGCTCAATAATCAGTTTTCCGTGCATTACCGCCACATTAACGATCGTTCCGGTGGGAAACCCCGCCTGTTCCAGCCAGTCTCCGTTGATGGTCAACGATGCGTGCCGACTGTAGCGCCGCGTATTACCGGTTTTACGATCTTCATGCCGCTTGCGGACATAGCTGACCTTTAAGCGACGAAACGGTTTACTGATTGCGGCATTATGCGTGTCAGTTTCAAACGTCATAAACGATTCCTTGTTACCACGGTGGATGTGATTACTGTATAAAATGCCAGTAAAAATGCGTCGGGGCAAACCTGAAACTGGAAGGCGGATTCCGTAATTTAAATGCAAGAGATGTAACGAAAGGGAAGGAACTGCCGGATAAGGGTCATCCGGCAATCTGGTTACGCCAGGTCTTCGCCGTTGCTGGCAATCACTTTTTTGTACCACCAGAACGACTTTTTACGGGTTCGTTCGAGGGTGCCGTTTCCGGCGTCGTCGCGGTCGACGTAGACAAAACCGTAGCGCTTGCTCATCTCACCGGTCGACGCAGACACCAGGTCAATGCAGCCCCAGGTGGTGTAGCCCATCAGCGGTACGCCATCCTCAATGGCGTCGGCCATGGCGCGGATATGTTCACGCAGGTAGCTGATACGGTAATCGTCGTTAATTTCACCGTTCACACCGATCTCATCTTTGGCGCCGAGGCCGTTTTCCACCAGGAACAGCGGCTTCTGATAGCGGTCATACATCATGTTCATAGTGATGCGCAGACCGAGCGGGTCGATGCCCCAGCCCCAGTCACTGACCTGAAGATAGGGGTTGCGCAGCGATTTAACCACGTTAGCCGCACGGGTGTTTTGCGTGTTCATCTCCGCCGACGCACAACGCGAGGCGTAGTAGCTGAACGACACGAAATCGACGGTATTTTTCAGGATCGCATCATCTTCCGGCGCTTTCTCAATCACCACGCCTTTCTCACGAAACACGCGAGCGGAATAAGCCGGGTAGGCGCCGCGCGCCTGTACGTCGATAAAGAACAGGTTTTCGCGGTCTTTCTCCAGCGCCATCCATACGTCCTCCGGTTTGCAAGAGTAAGGATAAAAATTACCGCCCGCCAGCATACAGCCAACCTGGTTCTGCGGGTTAATGTCATGGGCGATTTGGGTCGCCAGCGCGCTGGCGATCAGCTCATGATGGGCGGCCTGATATTTCACCTGATCCGGATTCTCGCCTTCTTCAAACACCAGACCGGCCCCCGAAAAGGGACTGTGCAGCATGATGTTAATTTCATTGAAGGTCAGCCAGTATTTCACCAGACCGTCAAACGCTTCAAAGCAGGTGCGCGCGTAGCGGGTGAAGAAGTCCACCATTTTGCGGTTGCGCCACGAGCCGTATTGCGTGACCAGATGCATTGGCACGTCGAAGTGGCAGAGAGTGACCAGCGGTTCGATACCGTACTTTTTACATTCGGCAAAAACGGCGCGGTAAAAGGCAATTCCCTCTGCGTTGGGCGTCAGTTCGTCGCCGTTCGGGTAAATGCGGCTCCAGGCGATCGAGGTGCGAAAAACGGTGAAGCCCATTTCCGCCATGAGCGCAATATCCTCTTTGTAGCGATGGTAAAAGTCGATCGCCTCATGGCTTGGGTAAAACTCGTCATTCCGCAGTTCGAAACGCTTTTCCAGACCCAGCTTAACCGGCATGCGATGCTCGCCGTGCGGGATCATATCCACGGTGGCCAGCCCTTTGCCGCCTTCGCGATACGCCCCTTCAGACTGGTTAGCGGCGAGCGCGCCGCCCCATAAGAATCCTTGCGGAAATACAGACATAGTAAACCTCAGTTAATGCCAGTCAGACGCTGGCCTCTTTTGCAGTGTTCGGTTGGGCGCCGTGGTGTTTCCGCGCCTGCGCGGCAGCGTCTTCAACGGGGAGGTCTTCAAAGCCGAGCAGTAACGTCAGCACGAATGACAGCACCACCGCCAGCGCCATGACGCCAAACACCCAGACAATGGTCATCGGATTGGTGGGATCAAAGAACTGTACGCTGGTAAACAGGCCTGGCGCCGCCATGGAGTGGCTGGCGAGCCCCGCCATACCGGCGACCGCGCCGCAGATAAAGCCGCTAATAAGGCTTGCGATCAGCGGACGTTTCAAACGTACCGCCACGCCGTACAGCGCCGGTTCGGAAATGCCCGCCATGATGGCGGAGGCGGCAGCGGCCAGCGCGGTCTGCCGCAGCTCCGGGTTTTTAGTTTTCCATGCCACGGCAAGGGAGGAGCCGCCCAATGACAGGTTCGCGCCGATTTCAGAGGGCATCACCATGCCTTCTTTGCCCGTTTCGGCGATGGTCTGAATGATGGTCGGCGTGAAAACGCGGTGCATCCCGGTCATCACCAGCAGCGGCCAGAGCGCCCCCATAATGGCGACGGAGAGCCAGCCAAGATAGCCGTGAATGGTGTAGACCAGCGCAGAGATCGCGCTTCCGATCCAGATCCCAATCGGCCCGATCAGGACGATAGCGAGCGGGGCGGCAATCAGCACGATCAGCATCGGTTTAAGGAAGTTTTTGGTGACCGCAGGCGTAATGCGATCGACCCAGCGTTCGATGTACGACAAGCACCAGGTCATCACCAGCGCCGGGATGACCGTATAGGTATATTTCACCGCCGTGACCGGGATCAGGGCAAACTCCACATGCTCGCCCTGCGCCGCTTTCGCCATCAGGTCGATAAAGCTCGGATGCACCAGCACGCCCGCAATCGCGATGGCCAGCGACATATTGGTTTTGAATTTGATGGCGGCGGACGCGGCGACCATCAGCGGCAGGAAGAAGAACGCGCCGTCGCCAATCACCGTCAGAAGTGTCAGAGTGGAGGAGCCTTTCTCCAGTACGCCAGTCATCTCAAGGATCATGGCCAGCAGTTTCAGCATTGATCCGCCGATAATCGCCGGGATCAGCGGCGACATGGTGCCGATCAGCGCATCAAGGATCCCCGCGCCTATCCGCTTCAGCGTCAGTTTCGGTTTCCCTTCGGGTTCTGCGGGCTGCATTTCGCCCGGCAGCAGGCTGACGACGTCGCGATAAGCCTGGGACACGGTATTGCCGATGATCACCTGGCACTGGTTGTCACTGCGAACAACGCCGAGTACGCCGCTGATGGATTTCAACGTGGCGCCGTCAACCTGCGAATCATCTTTGATCACGAAACGCAGGCGCGTCATGCAGTGCGTCACTGCGCTGATATTGTCGACGCCGCCCAGAGCCGTCACCACGGCGCGCGCCAGCGCTGCATAGTTTTTTGACATAGGATTTTTATCCTGTTTTATCAGTAGGGTACGTTTAATTTATGCCGTACGGTCGGGTGAGCGAGCGTCGGTTACGAAACGCTTATGAGAAACCGGTTCCACAAAATCATGAATAGTTTGTCTTTGTTCGGCAATAGATAAAAATTACTATTTTTCATAAATGTGATTTTTATCACTTATGTTTTTTGCCTCTGTTTTACCATCAGGGACAACCACGCAGCGGTGCAGTACACTGCGTCACATTGCGGGAAAAGGAAGATAAAATATGACGACGATGCTGGAGGTAGCGAAGCGGGCCGGGGTGTCGAAAGCGACGGTTTCGCGGGTGCTTTCAGGGAATGGCTACGTCAGCCAGGAGACAAAAGATCGCGTGTTTCAGGCGGTAGAAGAAAGCGGTTATCGTCCCAATCTTCTGGCGCGCAGTCTGGCGGCGAAATCCACCCAGACGCTCGGCCTGGTGGTGACCAATACCCTTTATTATGGCGTCTATTTTAGCGAGCTCTTGTTTCATACCGCGCGGATGGCGGAGGACAAAGGACGTCAGTTGCTGTTGGCCGATGGTAAACACAGCGCCAGGGAAGAGCGCCAGGCGATTCAGTACCTGCTGGATTTGCGCTGCGACGCGATCATGATTTATCCGCGTTTTCTCAGCGTCGATGAGATCGATGAGATCATTGATAGCCATTCGCAACCGATTATGGTGCTGAACCGCCGGCTGCGTAAAAACAGCAGCCACTGCGTCTGGTGCGATCACAAGCAAACCAGTTTCAACGCGGTGGCGGAACTGATTGCTGCCGGGCACCGGCACATCGCCTTTATTACCGGCTCGATGGATTCGCCCACCGGGGTTGAGCGTTTGTCAGGCTATAAAGACGCGCTGACCCGACACGGTATCGCCGTCGACGAACGACTGATCGTCAAAGGTAAATGGACGCCAGCCTGCGGCGCGGCGGGGGTAAAAACGCTGCTTTCGCGCAATGTGGCCTTTACCGCGCTGGTCGCCAGTAATGACGACATGGCGATCGGCGCGATGAAGCAGCTACACGACAGCGGGCTGGCGGTACCGGCGCAGGTGTCGGTGATCGGTTTCGATGACATTGCGTTGGCGCCGTATACCCTTCCGGCGCTTTCCAGCGTGAAGATCCCGGTGACCGAGATGATTCAGGAAACCATGGGGCGTCTCATCTTTATGCTCGATGGCGGGGCGTTCACGCCGCCGAAGACCTTTACCGGTACGCTTATCCCACGTGATTCCCTGATTTCCCGCTCGGGTCAGTAAGGGTTGTCATCCGTCATCGTCATTCGTGACGATGACACCTTTCTGGTGGGCTAATTTTTTTAAATTGTTATATATAACAATAAGATAAAAACTGGCATGATTTGTGAATGCTCAGGCGCACGAACTGTCATTGCTGGAGAAATTGATGAACCGTTTCATCATTGCAGACGCCAATAAATGCATTGGTTGCCGTACCTGTGAAGTGGCCTGCGTGGTCTCCCATCAGGAAAACCAGGACTGCGCGTCCCTGACCCCTGAAACCTTTTTACCCCGCATTCATGTCATTAAAGGCGTAAATGTTTCTACCGCGACGCTGTGCCGCCAGTGCGAAGACGCACCCTGCGCCAATGTCTGCCCGAACGGCGCCATCAGCCGCGACAAAGGCTTTGTTCACGTGATGCAAGAGCGCTGCATTGGTTGTAAAACCTGCGTGGTGGCCTGTCCGTATGGCGCGATGGAAGTGGTCGTACGTCCGGTTGTTCGCAACAGCGGAGCAGGGCTGAATGTTCGTGCGGAAAAAGCGGAAGCCAACAAATGCGACCTGTGCCATCACCGCGAAGCGGGACCGGCGTGTATGGAAGCCTGCCCGACCCATGCGCTGATTTGCGTTGACCGCAATAAGCTCGAGCAGCTCAGTGCGGAAAAACGTCGCCGCGCCGCGCTGGATTCCTCTGCGTCTTTGCTGTTCTGATCGCTGAAAATCCGCGTAAAATAGTTCAGCTTTTATGCCTGATGGCGCTGCGTTTATCAGGCCCGCAAGCGCGACAATTGGTAGGCCGGAGGAGGCGAAGCCGCCTTCCGGTACAGTGCGGATCACGGTGAGAGAAGACGATGGAAACAATCAACCATGCTGGCGTAGCGCTGCGCATTCGGGGCAAAGTGCAGGGCGTTGGATTTCGCCCTTTTGTCTGGCAACTGGCGCAGCATCTGCAGTTGCATGGCGATGTCTGCAACGATGGCGACGGCGTGGTGGTGCGTTTGCTGGAAGACCCCGCAGTGTTTATCACCGCGCTTCACAAACATTGTCCCCCGCTTGCGCGGATTGACAGCGTAGAGAGAGAGCCGTTTACCTGGTCGCTGCCTCCTGCGGAATTTACCATCCGACAAAGCGCGGGCGGCGCCATGAACACGCAGATCGTGCCCGATGCGGCGACCTGCCCGGAATGTCTGGCGGAAATGAACGCGCCTGGCGAACGGCGCTACCGTTATCCCTTCATCAACTGTACGCACTGCGGTCCGCGCTTTACGATTATTCGCGCGATGCCCTACGACCGTCCTTACACCGTCATGGCGGCCTTTCCGCTGTGTCCAGCATGTGAAAAAGAGTACCGCGATCCCCATGACCGTCGCTTTCACGCCCAGCCGGTGGCGTGTCCGGCCTGCGGTCCGCACCTTGAATGGCGGAGCGGCGAAGAACGTGCAGAAAAAGACGCCGCGCTGATAACGGCGGTCAACGTGCTGAAAGCGGGGGGAATCGTTGCCGTTAAGGGCATTGGCGGATTTCATCTGGCTTGCGACGCACGAAATTCCCGGGCGGTGGCCACGCTACGCATGCGTAAGCGTCGTCCGGCGAAACCGCTGGCGGTGATGTTGCCTGACGATCGCGGCTTGCCGGAAGCGGCGCGCAACGTGTTGCGCACGCCCGCCGCACCGATTGTGCTGATCGACAAACGGCACGTGGCTGCATTATGCGAGGCCATAGCCCCCGGCCTCAACGAAGTGGGAGTCATGCTGCCAGCCAATCCGTTGCAACATCTGCTGTTACAGGAACTGGGTTTTCCGCTGGTCATGACCTCCGGCAACCTTAGCGGCAAGCCGCCAGCCATCACCAATACGCAGGCGCTGGACGATTTGCAGGCCATCGCCGACGGATTCCTGCTGCATAACCGCGACATTGTGCAGCGAATGGACGATTCGGTGGTACGCGAAAGCGGTGAAATGCTGCGGCGTTCGCGCGGGTATGTGCCGGACGCGCTGACGCTGCCGCCGGGATTTCGCGACCTGCCGCCGATGTTGTGCCTGGGGGCGGATCTGAAAAATACCTTCTGTCTGGTGCGTGGCGGGCAAGCGGTTCTCAGCCAACATCTGGGCGATCTGAGCGATGATGGCATCCAGAGCCAGTGGCGCGAGGCGCTGCGCTTGATCCAGAACATCTACGACTTTACGCCCCAGAGGCTGGTTTGCGATGCCCATCCGGGTTATGTCTCCAGCCAGTGGGCTGGCGAGATGGCGTTGCCGACGGAAACGGTGCTTCATCATCACGCCCATGCGGCGGCCTGTCTGGCCGAACACGGCTGGCCGCTGGACGGCGGCGATGTTATCGCCCTGACCCTGGACGGTATCGGCATGGGAGAGGCGGGCGCGCTGTGGGGCGGCGAATGTCTGCGGGTAAATTACCAGGACTGTGAACATCTCGGCGGGCTGCCAGCCGTGGCGCTGCCGGGGGGCGATCTCGCCGCGATTCAACCCTGGCGCAATCTGCTCGCCCAGTGCCTGCAGTTTGTTCCTGACTGGCAGCAGTCGCCAGAAACCGCCGCGGCGCAGCAGCAGAACTGGCCCGTGCTAGCCCGCGCCATTGAGCGAGGGATCAACGCGCCGCTGGCCTCTTCCTGTGGTCGCTTATTTGACGCTGTAGCGGCGGCGTTGGGCTGCGCGCCCACGTCGCTCAGCTATGAAGGCGAAGCCGCCTGTGCGCTGGAAGCGCTGGCCGTTCAGTGCGACGATGTTTCACATCCGGTGACGTTACCGTTGAGCGGAAACCTGTTGGATCTGGCGACCTTCTGGCGGCAATGGCTGGACTGGCAAGCCCCGCAGGCAGAACGCGCATGGGCATTCCATGACGCGCTGGCGCAAGGGTTTGCCACGATGATGCGCAAGCAGGCCACTGCGCGGGGGATCTCCACGTTGGTCTTTAGCGGCGGCGTGATGCACAACCGTTTGTTGCGGGCGCGACTGATGGTTCACCTGTCTGATTTTAATCTGCTGTTTCCGCAGCAGCTCCCGGCGGGCGATGGCGGACTTTCGTTTGGGCAGGGCGTAATTGCGGCGGCGCGCTGGCTGGCGCGGCATAAATAAAAAAGCCCCGGGACTGCCGGGGCAAAGCAACAAGCAATAATGAACGTCCGTGTTCGTGAGGTTAATAAAGCAGGGGCATTGTGGCCGGAGGGCGCGGCAGGCGTTACGCCGGCAACGATTTCAGCAGGGCGAAGGCCTCTTTCATGCGGTCTTCGCTCACGACAAAGGCGCAAAGTTGCCCTTCCTCGTTCATCCCCTTTGCCACCATTCCGTCGGATTCCGCGCTGATCTGCCAGGCGAGATCGCGTCGCTGGGTTTCTCCGGCAAGATGCAGCGGCAGTTCCGGGGTTTTGACTTTTACCAGCATGGCGGGCAGTTTCAGCGGCGCGTTGCCGCCGAGCAGGTTTTTCGCCAGGTACATTGCGCTAAGCTGTATTGGTTGCAGGAATGGCAGTACCTGACCGTTGATTTCTGCGCAGTCGCCAATGGCATAAATATCCGCGTTGCTGGTTTGCAGACAGGTATCCACGCAGACGCCGCGATTCACGTTCACACCGGCGCGGCGCGCCAGCGCGGTTTCCGGTCGCAGGCCGGTGGCGGCAATCACGGCATCCACTTCGATGCTGCGTTCGCGATCCAGCGCGGCGCGAATACCGGTGGCGGTTTTTTCCAGACTCTGTAACTGAGACTTCAGCAGCAGATGCACGCCCATGTCGGTAAGCCGGTGCTGTAAGCGACTGCTTACTTCCGGCGGCATCAGCGAGGCGAGAAGGCTGGCGGCGTTGTCGATCAGCGTGACCGCCTTGCCCGCACGGCAAAAATCCATCGCTAATTCGCTGCCGATAAGACCTCCCCCGACAATCAGCACCCGCTGGGCGTCGCGCAACTGCGTTTCACAGGCGCGGTATTCTTGCTGGCTGTTTAACGTGAGCATTAGCTCACGTCCCGGGACGGGCGGAACAAAGGCTGCCGCGCCCGTGGCAAGGACCAGCTTTTCATACTGCCATTGCGTATCCTGACTTTTCACCACGTGGGCGTCGGCATCGATGTCGGTCACCCAGGTATGCGGGAACAGGCGCAGGTTGAACTGTTCGGCAAACTCGCCCGCCGACTGGCGGGTGAGATCGTCGGCGCGTTGCGACTGGCTTATCACATGGCTGAGATCGGGTTTGTTGTACTCGTCCATGCTATCGGCGGCAATCAGGGTTAACGGGATTTCCGCGTCCTGTTTACGGATGTTTTTCACTAACTGGCGGGCGGCAAAGCCCGAACCAATGATAACGATTCCCCGGTTCATTTTGCCTCCGTCGCCAGCTCGTCGAACACGTCCTTACCTAAAGAGCATTCCGGGCACAGGAAGTTGTCCGGAACCTCACTCCACGGCGTACCCGGTGCGACGTCCTGCAGCGGCTCACCTTTTTCCGGGTCGTAGATCCACTGGCAGACGCTGCACTGCATGCAGGGGCCGAGATCGGCGGCCGCTGGGGTTTCAACTGGCGCGCTTTCTGCTGCTACCGCTTTCGGCGCGGCTTCCGGCAGCGGTGCGAGCGCCCACTGACGGGCAATGTCGCGCCCGTGCTGACGGCACAGTTCCAGCGCGTCCAGATCCGGACGCCATTTCGCCTTCAGGCTCAGGGACATCTCAAAGCCGGCATCCTGCAGTCGGGTAGAGAGACGATCAACCGCGCCGCCGCTCCAGCCGTGAGAACCAAAAGCGCTGGCGCGCTTGTTACGAAAGCGCAAGCCGGTCATCTCTTCCACCAGTCCGGCGATTTTTGGCATCATCACATTATTCATCGTCGAGGTACCGACCAGTACGCCTTTGGATCGGAAGACGTTGGTCAGGATTTCGTTTTTGTCGCTGCGGGCGACGTTAAAGATTTTTACCGCCACGTTTGGGTCAACTTCGTTAATCCCCTGGGCGATGGCATCCGCCATCATGCGGGTATTGTTGGACATGGTGTCATAGAAGATAGTGATGCGATCTTCCTGGTAGTCCGCCGCCCATTTCAGATACAGTTCAACGATTTGCGTGGGATTATCGCGCCAGACCACGCCGTGGGAGGTGGCGATCATATCGACCGGCAGGTTAAAGCCGAGGATTTCAGTGATCTTGGGCGTCACCAGGCGGCTGAACGGCGTCAGGATGTTAGCGTAGTAGCGTTGGCACTGTTCAAACAGTTCGGTTTGATCCACTTCATCATTGAACAGACGTTCATCGCAGTAGTGCTGGCCGAAGGCGTCGTTACTGAACAACACCGCATCGCCGGTCATGTAGGTCATCATACTGTCCGGCCAATGCAGCATCGGGGTTTCGACGAAGATCAGCTGTTTGCCGTTGCCGATATCCAGTGTGTCGCCAGTTTTCACTACCTTAAAGTTCCATTCCGGATGATGGTGATGGCCGGTGATCGAATCGATGGCGTTGGCGGTGCAGTAGATTGGCGTGTCCGGGATCTGAGTCATTAGCTCCGTCAACGCCCCGGCATGATCTTCTTCCGCGTGGTTAATGATGATGTAATCGATATCCGCAAGGTCAATTTCACCCCGTAAATTCTGTACGAATTCGCGGCTGAATTTATGATCAACGGTGTCGATCAGTACGTTTTTTTCTTCGCGAATCAGATAGCTGTTATAGCTGCTGCCGCGCAGCGTTTTGTATTCGGTGCCGTGAAAATCGCGTACTTCCCAGTCACGTTGGCCAACCCAATGAATGTTATTTTTAACCAGAATAGACATAGCAACCTCAATTAATTCAGCGTTGTTCAAAAGTGTTGTTTTGCTTATTGCAGGTTACGTGCCAACTATTTATCTCTTTGATTTTTTGATGATTTGTTAGTTTTTATATTTATAGTGATAGTCAAAAAGACTATGATTAATGATGTCAATATGACATTATGTATTGTCAAAATGACAATGAGGTAGCCATGAGTTTTTCCGTTGACGTACTGGCGGGGATCGCCATCGAATTACAGCGCGGCGTCGGGCATCAGGATCGCTTTCAGCGCCTGATAACCACGCTACGCCAGGTGCTGGAGTGCGATGCTTCCGCGCTGCTGCGTTATGAGGCGCGCCAGTTTATTCCGCTGGCGATCGACGGTCTGGCGCAGGACGTGTTGGGCAGGCGCTTTACCCTGGAAGGTCACCCGCGTCTGGAAGCCATCGCCCGCGCCGGGGACGTGGTGCGTTTTCCCGCAGACAGCGATCTGCCTGACCCCTACGATGGGCTGATTCCCGGTCAGGAGAGTTTAAAAGTGCATGCCTGCATCGGCCTGCCGCTGTTTGCCGGGCAAAACCTGATCGGCGCGCTAACTCTTGATGGTATGGAGCCCGACCAGTTTGACGTTTTTAGCGATGAGGAGCTCCGCCTTATCGCCGCGCTGGCCGCTGGCGCGCTCAGCAATGCGCTGCTGATAGAACAGCTGGAAAGCCAGAATATGCTGCCCGGTTCGACGACCGATTTCGGCCAGGTAAAAGAGACGCAGATGATTGGCCTGTCGCCCGGCATGATGCAGTTGAAAAAAGAGATTGAGATTGTGGCGGCGTCCGATCTCAACGTTCTGATCAGCGGCGAAACGGGTACCGGGAAAGAGCTGGTGGCAAAAGCGATTCATGAAGGTTCGCCGCGCGCGGTAAATCCGCTGGTGTATCTGAACTGTGCCGCGTTGCCGGAAAGCGTGGCGGAGAGCGAACTGTTTGGTCATGTCAAAGGCGCGTTTACCGGGGCCATCAGCAACCGTAGCGGGAAATTTGAAATGGCCGATAACGGTACGCTGTTTCTGGATGAAATCGGCGAGCTGTCGTTGGCGTTGCAGGCCAAACTTTTGCGCGTCTTACAGTACGGCGATATTCAGCGGGTTGGCGACGATCGCAGTCTGCGGGTGGACGTACGCGTACTGGCGGCCACCAACCGCGACCTGCGCGAAGAGGTGATGGCAGGGCGCTTTCGTGCTGACTTGTTCCACCGCCTGAGCGTTTTTCCGCTGTCCGTTCCCCCGCTGCGCGAGCGCGGGGAGGATGCGGTGCTGCTGGCGGGCTATTTCTGCGAGCAGTGCCGGTTGCGGCTGGGTCTTTCCCGGGTGGCGCTGAGTCCGGGGGCGCGAAATTATCTGCTGAACTATGCCTGGCCGGGTAACGTCCGCGAGCTGGAGCATGCGATTCACCGCGCAGTGGTGCTGGCGCGGGCGACACGGGCAGGGGATGAAGTGGTGCTGGAAGCGCAGCATTTCGCTCGCCTGGACGATGCCCCCGCTGTACAAACAGACGTTGCGCCGGAGATGCCGCAGGCGGTTAATCTGCGTGATGCTACCGAGTCGTTTCAGCGCGAGACGATCCGCCGTGCGCTGGCGCAGCATCATCACAACTGGGCGGCCAGCGCCCGGGCGTTAGAAATGGACGTCGCCAATCTGCACCGGCTGGCGAAGCGTCTGGGGTTGAAAAGTTAGAGTACGCGCGGGGACGTTCTGGTCCGATTCACATTTTTATAGTGCTTGTTTAATACAACAGTGTATCTGGTAGTTATAAGGACTTATTGTATTGCAAGCGACTAACAGGGATGAAGAGATGGATACAGTAGAAGAACTGGGCGGCACATATTTTTATCACGGCAACGAGAACGTAACGCCAACGGAGTTATTCTGGCTTATCTTTGCGGAAGGGCTTGCAAACCATTTGGGAGTATCAGTTGAAACCGCCGCTACTATTTTGGCGGGGCTACCTCTGCTGCCTAAACGGCAGGTTTTGGGGGCGACAGGTTCTCGCACCAGCGTAGCCTCTAAACTAGCCCGTCGGATTTTTAAAGATGCCCGCTTTCCGGATGGATTGAGAGTCGAAACCACTATCGGCATGGGCAGAAAAAGTTATACAAACAAGATTGGCTCAGCAGTAGGCAGAGCCGTTCCATATGTAGGTTATGCTCAGGCAGTCATTATTTTCGCCCTTGTTGCCCAAGAGACGAGAAACAAATACAACCAGATAGCGCGGCCGAAGGATCGGATCGCATGGACCTATTTCTAATGCTATTACCTGATGAACAAGAATTTTTAATTTACGTCACCGAGAACTACAGCGAGCGCAAACGCCCTGCTCAGAAAGAGTGGGCGCTACAGGAATACTTTAATTTTGTGCCAGAAGATCTCGAAGATATGCTCATTGACCTGTTCACCCGCTATGGCATCGAGCACAGTAATTTTAATTTGGACAACTACTTTATGCCGGAACTGTACTGGTGGCAGTGGAAGCGCAAAAAGGAATGGGTTGGGCGGCAGCTTAAATCGCTCACCCTTGAAATGATCATTGAATCCGCAAAGGCTGGCCGCTGGTTGTATGATTAAGGGGCGTTCTGCCCCATATGCTTAGACTGTCTGTCGGTCATTCCAGGAGTCAGTGAAAATAATGTTTCCGTCGTTGTGCTTCCAGGTGATTTTCTCGTAACGCATTTCCACGGTTTCCATGTGGTTCTCATTTAGGTTATTTCCTGTGGCCATCGCTGGGGAAAAAGACACAATACGCACCCCTTCAAGTAACATGTTGAAGTATTCAGCTTCCATTCCGGCATCGTTAATACGGTACCATTTAATTTCTGCGGACTGGAGTTTTTGCCCGGTTGCTACGGCCTTATAGAGATAAGGGCTGGAGCAGTCGAAATCTTTTACGATGAGCATCGGTGAATGCATGCGTGTCCCGGTTACTTTGCCGGTTGCGTTGTCAGTAGGGATCATGAGGTTATGGTGAAATCCTTTAACTTCAATTGTGTAGTCCCTGTCTTTAACATCTACGCCACCTTTAATTAAAGCGCCGCCATCGTCCTTAAGCCACATATAAGCTGGGATTGGCATTTATTTCTCCTTTTTTTAGCATGCTGGAATTTGCGTACTCAAAAATATGAATCATATTTATTTTTCATGAAAGAATGTAATTTATTGATGTGAGCAATATTCATTGTTATTACTCAGAAGTAAAAATTAATTCTTCTTATTATAAACATAAGCATTAGATGCAATGCAAATAGATGTTTTCCCACAAATGTATAACCAGATTAAATTATTTGCTTTAATCTTTTAAGTTCACTTTTACAAAACTGAGGTCAATTTCAGCTAATACCTCAGCGGTAATACTGAGTATGGCCGCGGTATCTCCGCGGCGCACAATATACTGCTCAAGGACATAACAGGGTAATCCCGGTGAATCATATCCTTTAAGCCCATCAGGACTTGCAAATTGCATACTCTGATGTAATTTGCAGCCTGAAAAATAAAAGCAGCTACAGGATCCCGGCCTGGTAGAAATCCTGCAGGTTGATGGCGCCGGTGAGCTTGCCGTTTTCATCAACCACCGGCGCGGCGGTGATTTTGCGTTTCATCAGGATTTCTTTGGCGTCGATAGCGCGACTGTCGGCCTGAAGCGTAATGCCATTGTGGGTCATCGCTTCGCTGACTGGCGTGGTCAGCGCGCCGCCGCCCACTAACCAGCGGCGCAGGTCGCCGTCGGTAAAGACGCCTTTGACCTGCATTTGCGCGTCACAGACGGCGACCAGGCCGAGTCCGGTACGGCTTAATTCGAGCATGGCATCCATCACGCTGGTGGACAACTGAACCTGCGGCACCGCGTCGTCGCGCCGCATCAAATGATGCACCTTATTCAGCAGACGCGCCCCGAGCGCTCCCGCCGGATGCGAGCGGGCAAAATCCTCTTCATTGAAGCCGCGCGCCTGCATCACCGCCATTGCCAGCGCGTCGCCCATCATCAGGGTGTTCACCGTGCTGGACGTGGGGGCCAGGTGCATCGGGCAGGCTTCCCGTTCGACCGAAATGTCCAGAACGGCTTTGGCCGCCAGACCCAGCGGTGAGTTCGGCTTGCCGGTCATCGCCAGCAGGGTAATGGATTTGTCTTCCAGGCGCGGGATGATCAGATCCAGCTCTTTAGCGCCGCCCGAATAGGAGATAAACAGCATCACGTCCCGGCTTTCTATCATCCCGAGATCGCCGTGTAGCGCTTCCGCCGGATGAACGAAAAAGGCAGGGGTGCCGGTGCTGGCGAGGGTTGCGGCGATTTTTTTGCCGATATGCCCGGACTTGCCAATACCCGAGACAATCACTTTGCCTTCACAGTGGATAATGGTGTTGGCAGCGCGAACAAAATCGTCACCCAGGCGTTCCGGCAGGCGGCTGGCTTCCTGCAGTTCCAGCAGCAGTGTTTGACGGCCAGCGTTCAGTAGTGCATCACTCATTTGTTTCTCCGGTTATGATCACGTCTATCCCTTTTTCTTCCAGCGCCTGACGAAACGCCGGATCGATACCAGCATCGGTAATTAGCTTATCGACGCTCTCCAGACTGCAAACAACGTTGGGACTTTTGCGGCCAAACTTCGACGAGTCGGCCATCAGTATGACTTCGCGCGCGGCGTTACACATCGCTTTGCTGACGGTGTAGACCTCGTTAAAGGTGGTGACGCCTGCGTCGAGGTCAATGCCGTCGGTGCCCATAAAGAGTTTATCAAAACTGAACTGCTCAAAGGCGTTCTCTGCCAACTGACCGTGAAATGACGCAGATTTTTTACGAAAGGTGCCGCCGGGCATCAGGATGGTTTGTTCGTTGTCCAGCTCTGACAAGGCGTTAACAATATGGAGGCTGTTGGTCATGACGGTGATATTGCTGAAGCGGGTGAGCATTGGCACCATCTGTAATACGGTGCTTCCGGCATCCAGAATGATCGAATCGCCATCATGGATAAACCTGACAGCCGCTTCGGCGATGCGTTCTTTTTTATGCGTATTGATCAACGTCTTGTGATCGATAGGCGGATCGGATTCTTCTTTGTTTAACACTACGCCGCCATAGGTGCGAATGACGGTACCGGCATTTTCCAGAATGACCAAATCCTTGCGAATGGTGGTGCCCGTGGTGTCAAAGTACTGGGCCAGTTCCTCAACCGAGCATTTCCCCTGCTTTTGCAAATGCTCCAGAATGGCAGCC
Organism: Citrobacter sp. R4; assembly: GCF_026719175.1. Taxonomy (NCBI): domain Bacteria; kingdom Pseudomonadati; phylum Pseudomonadota; class Gammaproteobacteria; order Enterobacterales; family Enterobacteriaceae; genus Citrobacter; species Citrobacter sp. R4. The sequence continues at coordinate 177,281 of NZ_JAPPSU010000002.1, read as the reverse complement.
TGACGCTGACGAGGTTTCATAGGCGTGATTACCCTGAATTGAAGTTTCGAAATGATAATTTCGCAAGCTATTAGCATTCACAACGAAATTATCCATGTTTCAGTTTAAGCGCCAATGATAGTGCATTCTGCGACAGCGGATCATGGGGAAAGATCACATCAGGCTGTAATTCATTAAGATGTTTACCCTGCAGGGCAGGAATTTTTATTGGTCTGGCGAATACTGTCAGTCCTTTCATAAACAACGTATCGGTTACGCGCTGATTTTTGTCGAGCGCGATGGCGACCACGACGCGGGGCTTAAAACGTCCGCCTGAACGTCCTACGCCAACCCGGCCTTGCAGGCATAGCTGGTCAAACGCGCGGTTGAAACGGGCGATTTGCCAGCCGCCCAGTAGCAGTTGAACGCACCAGGCGATAACGGCGACGGTAATCAGTGCGGAAACCATCGTGTGCTCCTTACGTGAATGCCGGATGGCGGTGACGCCTTATCCGGCTAACAGACCCGGGGTTTACAGGCCCGGTAAGCGTAGCGCCACCGGGCTATGTGACTATCAGAACATCACCTGACCGCCAGTGACGTTGATTGATTGTCCGGTACAGTATGACGCTTTCGCGCTGGCATAGAACAGCAGCATGTTCAGGACATCCTGATAATCGCAGCCGCGTTTGAGCGGGACTTTATCGATATAATACTGTTCCACCTCGTCCGGCTTAATGCCAAGCTTGGTGGCGTACTGCGGCAGTAGCGACTGAAACATTGGCGACTTCAGCAGGTTGCCCAGCATCAGCGAATGTACGGTAATGCCGTATTCCGCCAGATCCAGCGCCAGCGACTGAGTTAATCCGACGCCGCCGAACTTCGCCGCGCTGTAGCCGGAATTATGCTTACTACCGACTTTACCGGACTTAGAGTTGATCTGAATAATGCGTCCCTGAATACCGTCACGAATCATCAGACGGGAAAATTCACGCGCACAGAGGAAATATCCGACCAGATTCACCTGTAATGAGCGGTCAAAATCGCCCAGCTGGAAGTCACTGATAAACGCCGCTTTCGCGATCCCCGCGCTGTAGACGAGCAGATCCACGCGCCCAAAGATTTCATCCACGCCGCGAGAGAGCGCAAGAACGCTCTGTTCGCTGGTGGCGTCGGCGCCGAAGCCGTAAGCCATACCTTCACCATATTCGGCGTTGATCTCCTGCGCGACGTTGGCGGCCTTATCACTTTGAATATCGACAACCGCCACGCGATACCCTTCTGCTGCAAGCCCATGGCACAGGAACGCCCCCAGGGTTTGTCCTCCGCCAATGACAACGGCAACCTGATTCATTTTTCTCTCCTTAAGCGACAAACTTCAAAATACAGCCCGGCGCGATATCGTCCGGTACGGGCCCCGCGACGTGCACGGTGCCGGGAAATTCCGCTTCGTTCAGTCCGTCGAAGCGCAGGGTGATATGCCCCAGTTCACGTAAATTCTGTTCCGCCACGCTGCCGACGGCGGTGACCGGATAGCGATGCTGACCCAGTTCACATTGCGCGCCGGGTTGCAGCGTGCCGTTCAGTTCGCCATGGCAATGGATAAAGCAAAACTCTTCGATATCCGCCGGCGCGCCTTCGCGGAAGGTGATCAGCATCTGGTCGCACAGCGCATCCGGCGCGCTCTGGCCAATGCGGGTAATTGTGGTCTGGTAAATGACGGTCATCTCAACACCTCTTATTGATAAATAAAGCCGGATACAAACCAGGCGATCAGTACCGTTGGCGCGCCGGTCAGAAAGCGACTGACCAGTACCGACGGCACGCCGACGCGCACCGTATCCTGACGGGCTTCCGCCAGTGACAGGCCAACCGGGATAAAGTCGCAGGCCGCCTGGGCGTTAATGGCGAACAGCGCTGGCAGCGCCAGGTGCGGCGGAATATTGCCCAGACCAATTTGCACGCCGATCAGGACGCCGATCACCTGGGCGATCACTGCGCCCGGGCCGAGGAACGGCGACAACAGCGGGAAGGAGCAGATCAGCGCCAGTGTCACCAGCCCCAGCGGATGGCTGGCTAGCGGCGCCAGACCGTGGGCGATCCAGTCGCCAAGTCCCGACGCCATGATGATGCCGATGAGGGCGGAGACGAACGCCATAAACGGCAGAATGGTTTTCAGTACCGTGTCGATGGTGTCGCGACCAGACTGAAACAGAACGGCTACCGCTGAGCCCATTCCCATGCCGACTTTCGCCAGCAGGCCGTCGCTCTGTTCGGTGATCTTTTTATGGGGGTCGTAATCACGTCCCGGAGGCGTGGCGCTTGTCGGTTGCGGCGCAGCTTCTGCATCGCCGATCGCGCTAATGTTTTCTTCTTTCACGCCGGAAACGTAAATGTCTTCGACGATGTACTGGGCCAGCGGCCCCGATTTCCCCGTGGAGTGAATGTTTACCGTCGGAATACGGCGTTTCGGGTAAATTCCGCAGCGCAGGGTGCCGCCGCAGTCAATGATCGCCACGCCAATCTCCGCTTCCGGCGGTTCGCCCTCTTTAAAGCCATCGACCGCCTGCCAGCCGGTCAGGCTTGCCAGTTTGTCGACAATCGCCGGGCGCGTGCCCGCGGTGATATAGACGATTTTTTTACCTGCGACGACATCCAGTTCAAGCGGGCCGCCCCAGCCGCCGGTGCCTTTTTCGATACGAATACGCGTCATGATGTTGCTCCTGAAAGATGCACTTTCTGCTCAAGCTGGATACCCATTTTTTTCTCGAAAATCGCGGTGGTGAGATCGGTGACCCAGCCGCGGAAGAAGTTAGTCACCAGGCCAACCAGCAGATAGCTCACCGCAAGCGGGCCGAGGGGCAGGCCAAGCGTGGTTAAACCGCTGGCGATGCCCAGATAAACGAACAGTTCGCCGGGGTTGATATGCGGAAACAGGCCGTTCATGGAGTGGCAACTGTAGGATGCCGCCGCGTAATAGCTGGGCTTGTATTTCTCTGGCATAAAACGACCAAGACTCAGGGTCATAGGGTTACAGAACACAAACGTACCGATGAACGGCAGAATCAGGTAACGGGACAGCGGATTTCCGGCGCAGCGTTGGGCAAAACGTTCTATACGCTGCTGGCCGATAAAGTTGATCAGCGCGTTCATGATGACCAGCAGGCTTATTAGCAGCGGAAGAATGCCGGTCACCATGCCGGTAAACACTTCTCCGCCTTTCTGGAACAGCCCGATGAACCACTCTGCTCCATGTGTAATGGTGTCGATCATTGTTCTCTCCTGTAGGGATTGTTGTTATCTTGCCAATTGGTGCTTTATTTTAATCAAATCGAAAGATTTAAAAGTGTTATTTTGATCTCAAAATGAAAGTAAAATATTTTAAATTGAAAGTTTGTGTGCGAATAGGAACAGAAAGAGAAGGAGTAAAGGGGGCGAACAGGTAAATTATGTGAAGGAGCGCGTCTCGCGCTTCCTTGTGGGACGGAGGATGCTTTACCATACTTCCCTCTGGCTGAATCTGGTTAATGGATGTCACATGTTCAAGCGTCGTTATGTAGCGTTACTTCCCCTTTTTGTGTTACTGGCTGCCTGTAGCAGCAAACCGAAACCGCAAGAGACTCAAACGACCACCGGGACGCCGTCTGGCGGCTTCCTGCTTAAGCCTCAGCACAATGTCATGCAGATGGGCGGCGATTTTGCCAATAACCCCAATGCGCAGCAGTTCATCGATAAGATGGTCAGCAAACATGGCTTTGATCGCCAACAGTTGCAGGAGATCCTGTCGCAGGCGAAACGCCTGGATTATGTGCTGCGCCTGATGGACAGGCAGGCGCCGACCACGCAGCCGCCAGCCGGCCCTAACGGCGCATGGCTGCGTTATCGCAAACAGTTCATAACGCCGGATAACGTGCAAAACGGCGTGGCATTCTGGAATCAGTATGAAGATGCGCTCAACCGCGCCTGGCAGGTGTATGGCGTGCCGCCGGAAATCATCGTCGGCATTATCGGCGTGGAAACCCGCTGGGGCCGCGTAATGGGGAAAACGCGCATTCTTGACGCGCTGGCGACGCTCTCCTTCAACTATCCGCGCCGCGCGGCGTATTTCTCTGGCGAGCTGGAAACCTTCCTGTTGATGGCGCGCAATGAACAAGACGATCCGCTGGATCTGAAAGGGTCTTTCGCCGGGGCCATGGGTTACGGTCAGTTTATGCCGTCGTCCTATAAAGAGTACGCGGTGGACTTTAACGGCGACGGCCATATCAATCTTTGGGATCCGGTCGATGCCATCGGCAGCGTAGCGAACTACTTTAAAGCACACGGCTGGGTGAAAGGCGATACGGTGGCGGTGATGGCCAACGGTCAGGCGCCGGGACTGGCCAATGGCTTCAAAACAAAATACAGTGTGTCGCAGCTTGCCGCCGCGGGCTTAACGCCGCAGCAGCCGTTGGGTAACCATCGCGAAGCAAGCTTGTTACGTCTGGATATTGGCACCGGGTATCAGTACTGGTACGGCCTTCCAAACTTCTACGCGATTACCCGTTACAACCATAGTACCCATTATGCGATGGCGGTCTGGCAGTTAGGTCAGGCGGTAGCGCTGGCGCGGGTCCAGTAATCGTCCAGGCTGCCGGATGGCGGCCCTGACAACTTATCCGGCTCACCCGGCTTGCTGTTGGCCGGATAAGGCAATGCTGTCTCCGCCTGTTAAACCTGGACGTTTTTTCTGAATCCCCCTCGTAAAATCATCACCTCGTCCCCATCTCGGGTGGGAAAGTGCTATCTTGTCCGGCAGGATTTTTAACTGACAGAGGCCGAAATGACTGACAGTGAACTGATGCAGTTAAGCGAACAGGTCGGAATGGCGTTAAACGCGCGCGGCGCGACGGTGACAACAGCGGAATCCTGTACGGGCGGCTGGGTGGCGAAGGCCATTACGGATATTGCTGGCAGCTCCGCCTGGTTTGAACGCGGTTTTGTCACTTACAGTAATGAAGCGAAAGCGCAAATGATCGGCGTACGGGAAGAGACGCTTGCCCAACATGGCGCGGTCAGTGAACCGGTGGTAGTAGAAATGGCGATAGGCGCGCTGAAAGCCGCCCGCGCTGATTATGCGGTTTCAATCAGCGGCATTGCCGGACCGGATGGCGGCAGTGAAGCGAAGCCCGTCGGCACCGTCTGGTTCGCTTTCGCCAGCGCGCGCGGAGAGGGGATTACCCGGCGGGAATGCTTCAGTGGCGACCGCGATGCCGTGCGGCGACAGGCGACCCTCTATGCGTTACGTACGCTGTGGCAACAATTTCTACAAAACACTTGATACTGTATGAGCATACAGTATAATTGTTTCAACAGTACAGAATTCACTATCCGGTTAAGCGCAAGCGGAACCCGGCATGACAGGAGTAGTTAATGGCTATCGACGAAAACAAACAGAAAGCGTTGGCGGCAGCACTGGGCCAAATTGAAAAGCAATTTGGTAAAGGCTCCATTATGCGTCTGGGTGAAGACCGCTCTATGGATGTGGAAACCATCCCGACCGGATCGCTTTCTCTGGATATCGCACTCGGCGCGGGCGGTCTGCCAATGGGCCGTATCGTCGAAATCTACGGGCCGGAATCTTCCGGTAAAACCACCCTGACGCTGCAGGTGATTGCCGCTGCGCAGCGTGAAGGGAAAACCTGTGCGTTTATCGATGCGGAACATGCGCTGGATCCAATCTATGCGCGCAAGCTGGGCGTTGATATTGACAACCTGCTGTGTTCTCAGCCGGACACTGGCGAACAGGCGCTGGAAATCTGTGATGCGCTGGCGCGCTCTGGCGCTGTAGACGTTATCGTTGTCGACTCCGTCGCGGCCCTGACGCCGAAAGCGGAAATCGAAGGTGAAATCGGCGACTCTCACATGGGCCTCGCGGCGCGTATGATGAGCCAGGCGATGCGTAAGCTGGCGGGTAACCTGAAGCAGTCCAACACGCTGCTGATCTTCATCAACCAGATCCGTATGAAAATTGGCGTTATGTTCGGTAACCCGGAAACCACAACCGGGGGGAACGCGCTGAAATTCTACGCCTCTGTTCGTCTGGACATCCGCCGTATCGGCGCGGTGAAAGAGGGCGATAACGTGGTGGGTAGCGAAACCCGCGTGAAAGTGGTGAAGAACAAAATCGCCGCACCGTTCAAACAGGCAGAGTTCCAGATCCTCTACGGTGAAGGCATCAACTTCTATGGCGAACTGGTTGATCTGGGCGTCAAAGAGAAGCTGATTGAGAAAGCCGGTGCTTGGTACAGCTACAACGGTGAGAAAATCGGGCAGGGTAAAGCGAATGCGACCGCCTGGTTGAAAGAAAATCCGGCTACCGCGAAAGAGATCGAGAAAAAGGTTCGCGAGCTGCTGCTCAACAACCAGGACTCAACGCCAGATTTCTCCGTTGATGACGGTGAAGGTGTTGCAGAAACCAACGAAGATTTTTAATCTTCAGGCGACCGTAAGCCGGATCGCGCGAAACCGCCATTTGGCAAAAGGTTAAGTTACACTCAAGGGCTGCATTTATGCGGCCCTTTTGCATTGCTGAATCTGAAGGGAGTTATGAGCGAACCGACACCACGCCGACCCGTTTATGCCCGCCTGCTCGATCGCGCTGTCCGCATTCTGGCTGTGCGCGATCACAGCGAACAGGAGTTACGCCGCAAACTGGCCGCGCCGGTCATGGGGAAAAACGGCCCCGAGGAGATTGATGCCACGGCAGAGGATTACGAACGGGTGGTAGCCTGGTGCCATGAGCACGGGTATCTGGATGACAGCCGCTTCGTTTCGCGCTTTATCGCCAGCCGTAGCCGGAAAGGGTATGGCCCGGCGCGCATCCGCCAGGAACTCAACCAGAAAGGCATTGCCCGGGAAGCTATCGAAAAAGCGCTGCGCGAATGTGAAATTGACTGGTGTACCCTCGCGCGCGATCAGGCTACCCGCAAATACGGCGAACCGCTGCCCGCGGCATTTTCAGAAAAGGTAAAAATACAGCGCTTTCTACTCTATCGCGGCTATCTGATGGAGGATATCCAGGAGATATGGCGAAATTTTGACGATTGAGCGCATACGGGATTTTACTTCCCACTAAAGAAAACTTATCTTATTCCCACTTTTTCCGTTCGGGCGTGGGTTGCTTTGCGGTAACCTGCGTTCGCGACGAATATTCCTTAAATACACAACGTCATTCAAGCCGCATCAGGGCGGCAGGCGAGGAAGCTCGCAGCCAGTACAGAGGCGGTTTGAAAGATGACGTGTAGCTTGATTTCAGGATAATTATGAGCAAGAGCACCGCTGAGATCCGTCAGGCGTTTCTCGACTTTTTCCATAGTAAGGGACATCAGGTAGTTGCCAGCAGCTCCCTGGTACCAAACAATGACCCCACTTTGTTGTTTACCAACGCCGGGATGAATCAGTTCAAGGATGTTTTCCTTGGCCTCGACAAGCGTAATTATTCCCGCGCGACCACTTCCCAGCGCTGCGTGCGCGCGGGCGGTAAGCACAATGACCTGGAAAACGTCGGTTACACTGCGCGTCACCACACCTTCTTCGAAATGCTGGGCAACTTCAGCTTCGGCGACTATTTCAAACACGATGCCATCCAGTATGCATGGGAACTGCTGACCGGTGAAAACTGGTTCGCCCTGCCGAAAGAGCGTCTGTGGGTGACCGTCTATGAAACAGACGACGAAGCCTATGAAATCTGGGAAAAAGAAGTCGGTATTCCACGCGAACGCATTATTCGCATTGGCGACAATAAAGGTGCGGCCTATGCGTCCGACAACTTCTGGCAGATGGGTGATACCGGTCCATGCGGTCCGTGCACCGAGATCTTCTACGACCACGGCGATCACATTTGGGGGGGGCCTCCGGGCAGCCCGGAAGAAGACGGCGATCGCTACATTGAGATCTGGAATATCGTCTTTATGCAGTTTAACCGCCAGGCTGACGGCACAATGGAGCCGCTGCCGAAGCCGTCAGTCGATACCGGTATGGGGCTGGAACGTATTGCCGCGGTTCTGCAACACGTTAACTCGAACTATGAAATCGACCTGTTCCGCACGCTGATTGAGGCGGTGGCGAAAGTGACCGGCGCCACCGACCTGAGCAACAAGTCGCTGCGCGTTATCGCCGACCACATTCGTTCCTGCGCATTCCTGATCGCCGATGGCGTGATGCCGTCGAACGAAAACCGCGGCTACGTGCTGCGCCGCATCATTCGTCGTGCGGTGCGCCATGGCAACATGCTTGGCGCGAAAGAGACGTTCTTCTACAAGCTGGTCGGTCCGCTGATTGACGTCATGGGATCGGCGGGTGAAGAATTGAAGCGCCAGCAGGCTCAGGTTGAGCAGGTGCTGAAAACCGAAGAAGAGCAATTTGCCCGTACTCTGGAGCGCGGTCTGGCGCTGTTGGACGAAGAACTGGCGAAGTTGACGGGCGACACGCTGGACGGTGAAACGGCTTTCCGTCTGTACGATACCTACGGCTTCCCGGTTGACCTGACGGCAGACGTTTGCCGCGAGCGCAACATCAAAGTGGATGAAGCGGGTTTTGAAGCGGCGATGGAAGAACAACGGCGTCGCGCCCGTGAAGCCAGCGGCTTTGGCGCTGACTATAACGCGATGATCCGCGTAGACAGCGCGTCTGAGTTTAAAGGCTACGACCATCTGGAACTGAACGGCAAGGTCACCGCACTGTTTGTGGATGGCAAAGCGGTTGACGTAATCAACGCCGGTCAGGACGCGGTTGTGGTTCTGGACCAGACGCCATTCTATGCCGAGTCCGGCGGTCAGGTTGGTGATAAAGGCGAACTGAAAGGCGCAGGCTTTGCCTTTGCTGTCAGCGACACGCAAAAATATGGTCAGGCGATCGGTCATCTCGGCACGTTGTCTGCGGGTTCTCTGAAAGTGGGCGATGCAGTACAGGCTGACGTGGACGAAGCGCGTCGCGATCGTATTCGTCTGAATCACTCGGCGACGCACCTGATGCACGCCGCGCTGCGCCAGGTTTTGGGCACGCACGTTGCGCAGAAAGGTTCGCTGGTGAACGATAAACTGCTGCGTTTTGATTTTTCTCATAACGAAGCGATGAAACCGTCGGAGATTCGTGCGGTCGAAGATCTGGTGAATGCGCAGATCCGCCGTAACCTGCCGGTGGAAACAAATGTGATGGATCTGGACGCCGCTAAAGCGAAAGGCGCGATGGCGCTGTTTGGTGAGAAATATGACGAGCGTGTTCGCGTGCTGAGCATGGGCGATTTCTCTACCGAGCTTTGCGGTGGTACGCACGCCAGTCGCACCGGTGACATTGGCTTGTTCCGTATTGTTTCCGAGTCGGGTACCGCAGCGGGCGTTCGTCGTATCGAAGCGGTAACGGGTGAAGGCGCCATTGCTTCCGTTCACGCTCAAAGCGATCGTTTAAGCGAAATTGCGCATCTGCTGAAGGGCGACAGCCAGAATCTGGGCGATAAAGTTCGTTCCGTACTGGAACGTACCCGTCAACTGGAGAAAGAGCTTCAGCAGCTGAAAGAACAGGCTGCCGCGCAGGAAAGTGCGAATCTTTCCAGCAAGGCGGTTGATATCAATGGCGTTAAGCTGTTGGTGAGTGAGCTTGCCGGCGTCGAGCCGAAAATGCTGCGTACCATGGTTGATGATCTGAAAAATCAGCTGGGTTCCACCATTATCGTGCTGGCTACGGCGGCAGAAGGTAAGGTTTCTCTGATTGCTGGCGTGTCTAAGGACGTGACCGACCGTGTCAAAGCAGGGGAACTGGTAGGTATGGTCGCTCAGCAGGTGGGCGGTAAGGGTGGTGGTCGTCCGGACATGGCGCAAGCCGGTGGTACGGACGCGGCTGCTCTGCCTGCAGCGTTAGCCAGTGTGCAAGCCTGGGTCAGCGCAAAACTATAAAATATATACACAAAATCATTCATGCTACGTCAAGGCGGCAAGTGAATGCGTCCCGGGAGCGAACAGCGAGTAGGCGACCGGGGGAAATGCGCGCTGCCAACGCAGAGGCAGCTTGAAGGATGAGGTGTATAAGCGTTAGCCGATGCCGCGGACAGGTACTCCGCGGCGTTTGCATCAACGTTGTCGACAACGATAAAGTCAGGTTGAAGTTGTGTATATCGGCTAAACTTAGGTTTAACAGAATGTGATGCCGTGACTGCTTACATGTAATGTGTTTGTCATCGCTTACTTTTTGGCGTTATATGATGGATAATGCCGGGATACAGAGAGACCCGACTCTTTTAATCTTTCAAGGAGCAAAGAATGCTGATTCTGACTCGTCGAGTTGGTGAGACCCTCATGATTGGCGATGAGGTCACCGTGACAGTTTTAGGGGTGAAGGGCAACCAGGTACGCATCGGCGTAAACGCCCCGAAAGAAGTTTCTGTCCATCGTGAAGAGATCTACCAGCGTATCCAGGCTGAAAAATCCCAGCAGTCCAGTTACTAAGGTTTCCGCGTCTCATCTGGATGGGTGAGACGCAACCTGTCCTTCCTGTGTTTTCCTTGTTTTCTATCTCTATCATCTGAGCGTGTTCCTGGGGCTGTCGGGGCAGCCAGAGTCCATGTAAACCGATTTGTTTGTTGATAAAACACCCTTTTTGCCGTTTTTGCAGACTAATTGAGCGTGAAGTGTGCAAACGATAAAAGCGCAGGAAAAATTGTTTGACTTATAAGTCCCAGAAAGTAATATGTGCGCCACGCAGCGACGATGAGCAGAAACATGTTCTTCGACGCACTCGTAAGAGGCGTGTGGTGAGGTGGCCGAGAGGCTGAAGGCGCTCCCCTGCTAAGGGAGTATGCGGTCAAAAGCTGCATCCGGGGTTCGAATCCCCGCCTCACCGCCATTTGCATCCGTAGCTCAGCTGGATAGAGTACTCGGCTACGAACCGAGCGGTCGGAGGTTCGAATCCTCCCGGATGCACCATCTTCTCCGAGACAATAGTCACGCTGTTGTTTCAGGGGCTGCGGATTTACCGCAAGCACCAGGGAGGATAACGTTGCCTAAGCAACGGCCCGAAGGGCGAGGTGAAGCCGAGTCATCCTCCCGGATGCACCATCTCTTACTGGATACAACGTCAGTCGTCGTATCAGTATCGGCAGTAAAGCAAGTTTTCCGATGCATCCGTAGCTCAGCTGGATAGAGTACTCGGCTACGAACCGAGCGGTCGGAGGTTCGAATCCTCCCGGATGCACCATCTTCTCCGAAACAATAGCCACGCTGTTGTTTCAGGGACTGCGGATTTACCGCAAGCACCAGAGAGGATAACGTTGCCCAGGCAACGGCCCGAAAGGCGAGGCGAAGCCGAGTCATCCTCCCGGATGCACCATTCCTTGCTTGATATAACGCCAGCCGTCATATCAATATCGGCAGTAAAATAAGTTTTCCGATGCATCCGTAGCTCAGCTGGATAGAGTACTCGGCTACGAACCGAGCGGTCGGAGGTTCGAATCCTCCCGGATGCACCATTCCTTGCTTGATATAACGCCAGCCGTCATATCAGTATCGGCAGTAAAGCAAGTTTTCCGATGCATCCGTAGCTCAGCTGGATAGAGTACTCGGCTACGAACCGAGCGGTCGGAGGTTCGAATCCTCCCGGATGCACCATCTTCTCCGAAACAATAACCACGCTGTTGTTTCAGGGGCTGCGGATTTACCGTAAGCACCAGGGAGGATAACGTTGCTTAAGCAATGGCCCGAAGGGCGAGGCGCAGCCGAGTCATCCTCCCGGATGCACCATCTTCTCTGAGATAATCCCCATACTTCCCGTTTTAATTGTTTCTTCTTCCCTGAACAATCCTCACTTTCGCCGTCAGCGACAAAATCCCGCCATTACGATAAAATAACGTCTGGTTTCTACGGTTTGCGAGAACACAATGTACGAACGTTATGCGGGTCTGATTTTCGATATGGATGGCACCATCCTGGATACTGAGCCGACACACCGTAAGGCGTGGGACGAAGTATTAGGCCGTTACGGTATGCATTTCGATCTTCAGGCGATGATCGCGCTTAACGGTTCACCGACCTGGCGTATCGCGCAGGCGATCATTGAACTGAACCAGGCGGACCTCGATCCGCACGCATTGGCGCAAGAAAAAACCGCGGCGGTAAAACGCATGTTGCTCGACAGCGTCGAACCCTTGCCGTTGGTCGAGGTTGTGAAGGCATGGCATGGTCGTCGTCCGATGGCGGTTGGCACCGGCAGTGAAAGCGCCGTTGCCGAAGCGTTGCTGGCGCACCTGGGCCTGCGTCGTTATTTTGACGCCGTGATTGCCGCTGACCACGTACTGCGCCATAAACCGGCGCCGGACACCTTTCTTCTCTGCGCAGAACGCATGGGCGTGCCTCCGGCTCGCTGTGTGGTATTTGAAGACGCTGATTTTGGCGTGCAGGCAGCACGCGCCGCAGGCATGGATGTCGTGGATGTGCGTTTGCTGTGAGTGACGTACTGTCGCTCTTCTCTTTGTTCGCCAGCAGTTTTCTCAGTGCGACGCTGTTGCCTGGCAACTCTGAGGTCGTTCTGGTTGCCATGCTGCTTTCCGGGATTTCTCATCCCTGGGTCTTAGTCATAACAGCAACAATGGGTAATAGCCTTGGAGGGCTAACTAACGTTATCCTTGGGCGTTTCTTTCCGCTACGCAAAACATCGCGCTGGCAGGAGAAAGCAACAGGCTGGCTTAATCGCTATGGCGCGGTGGCGCTATTATTAAGCTGGATGCCGGTAGTGGGCGATTTACTGTGCCTGTTAGCGGGGTGGATGCGCCTCCCGTGGGGACCAGTGCTCTTTTTTTTATGCCTTGGCAAAGCGCTGCGCTATATTGTCGTCGCGGCTGCAACCATTCAGGGCTCTTTATGGTGGCACTAATTGTGCCTGGAATAGCCTTCAGGGCAACCACTACAATTATGCTAATTAAAACGATTTTGACAGGCGGGAGGTCAATTTGATCCCGGACGTATCACAGGCTCTGACCTGGCTGGAAAGACATCCTCAGGCTCTAAAAGGCATACAGCGCGGGCTGGAGCGCGAAACGCTGCGCGTGAATGCTGACGGTACCCTGGCGACAACGGGGCATCCGGAAGCGCTGGGCTCGGCGCTGACGCATAAATGGATCACCACGGATTTTGCCGAAGCGCTGCTGGAATTCATTACGCCGGTGGACGGTGACATTCAGCATATGCTGACGTTCATGCGCGATCTGCACCGCTATACCGCCAGAAAACTGGGCGATGAGCGCATGTGGCCGCTGAGTATGCCTTGTTACATCGCGGAAGGGCAGGATATCGAACTGGCGCAATACGGCACCTCGAATGTCGGGCGGATGAAAACACTGTACCGCGAAGGGTTGAAAAACCGTTACGGCGCGCTAATGCAGACGATCTCCGGCGTGCATTATAACTTTTCCCTGCCGATGGCGTTCTGGCAGGCGAAGTGCGGCGAGATGGACGGCGAAGCGGCAAAAGAGAAAATCTCGGCTGGCTATTTTCGCCTGATCCGCAACTACTATCGCTTCGGCTGGGTCATTCCGTACCTGTTTGGCGCGTCGCCGGCGATCTGTTCTTCCTTCCTGCAGGGGAAACCGACCACGCTGCCCTTCGAGAAAACCGACTGCGGCATGTACTACCTGCCGTACGCGACCTCGCTGCGTCTGAGCGATCTCGGCTATACCAATAAATCGCAAAGTAATCTCGGTATTACGTTTAACGATCTGCACGACTATGTGGCAGGATTGAAACGCGCGATCAAAACGCCGTCAGAAGAATACGCGGCCATTGGTATCGAGAAAGACGGTAAGCGACTGCAGATCAACAGCAACGTGCTGCAAATCGAAAATGAGCTGTATGTGCCAATCCGTCCCAAACGCGTGACCCGCAGCGGAGAGTCGCCTTCAGACGCACTGCTGCGCGGCGGCATTGAATACATTGAAGTTCGCTCGCTGGATATCAATCCCTTCTCGCCAATTGGCGTTGACGAGCAACAGGTACGCTTCCTCGATCTGTTTATGGTCTGGTGCGTGCTGGCCGACGCGCCGGAGATGAGCAGCGGCGAGCTGCAGTGTACGCGTACCAACTGGAATCGGGTGATCCTGGAAGGGCGCAAGCCGGGGCTGACGCTGGGGATTGGCTGCGAAACCGCGCAGTTCCCGCTGACGAAAGTCGGAAAAGATCTGTTCCGCGATCTCAAACGCGTAGCGCAAACGCTGGACAGCATTCACGGTGGAGAGGATTATCAGAAAGTGTGCGACGAACTGGTCGCCTGTTTTGATAACCCGGAACTGACGTTTTCGGCGCGGATCCTGCGTTCGATGATCGACAACGGGATTGGCGGCACCGGTAAAGCGCTGGGCGAAGCCTGGCGTAATGTGCTGCGCGAAGAGCCGCTGGAGATCTTGCAGGAAGAAGAATTTATCGCTGAACGCGAGGCATCTTTACGGCGTCAACGTGAGGTGGAAGCGGCGGACAGCGAACCCTTTGAACGCTGGCTGGAAAAACAGGCCTGACAGACAAGAAAAAGGCCACTCGTGAGTGGCCAAAATTTCATCTCTGAAATCAGGGATGATGATAACAAATGCGCGTCTTTCATATACTCAGACTCGCCCCGAAACGAAGAGTTCAGTTTATTTTAAAAAATAATATCGGAGGTGGCTAAATGCCGTTGTTAGATAGCTTCACTGTCGATCATACCCGGATGGAAGCACCTGCCGTCCGCGTTGCGAAAACGATGAACACCCCGCACGGCGACGCAATTACCGTGTTTGACCTGCGTTTCTGCATCCCCAACAAAGAGGTGATGCCGGAGAAAGGGATCCACACGCTGGAGCATCTGTTTGCAGGCTTTATGCGTAATCACCTCAACGGTAACGGCGTTGAGATTATCGACATCTCGCCGATGGGCTGCCGCACCGGGTTTTACATGAGTCTGATCGGTACGCCAGACGAGCAGCGCGTGGCGGATGCGTGGAAAGCGGCGATGGCTGACGTACTGAAAGTGCAGGATCAGAATCAGATCCCGGAACTGAACGTCTATCAATGCGGCACGTATCAGATGCATTCCCTGAGCGAAGCGCAGGAGATTGCCCGCCACATTCTGGAGCGCGACGTTCGCGTCAACAGCAACGAAGAACTGGCGCTACCGAAAGAAAAATTGCAGGAGCTGCATATCTAGTTGCGTTGCCGGATAGCAAGGCTACGCGCCTTACCCGGTCGACTACGGATAAACGCCGCCCGGCATAAAAAAGGCCAGTTCAGATGAACTGGCCTTTTTAATCAGTGCGCGCCGCCGCCACCGCCACCTGCGCCGAAGGGCGGTTTGGCGAACCAGACCAGGCCAAGCAATATCAGGAAGATGCCTGCCGACATCCAGAAAATCTCGTTGGCTGAGATGATCAGTCCCTGGTTAGTGATCTGCTGGGCGATCCAGCCTGACGCCTGCTGCTGCGTCATCCCCATGCCCTGAAGCTGATCGTACATTGCCTGGGCGTTCGGGTTATACGGGTTCACCGACTCGGTCAACTGCGCATGGTGCATCGATTCCCGATTGGTCCATAGGGTGGTGGTGATCGAGGTGCCAATGGAGCCTGCCAGCGTTCGCGTAAAGTTCGACAAACTTGATGCCGCCGCCAGGCGTTCAGGCGGCAGTCCCGACAGCGTGATGGTGGTCAGCGGCATAAAGAAGCAGGCCACCGCAAAGCCCTGGATAAACTGCGGCCAGGCCGAAGCGCCAAAGTCCATTCCCGGCTCAAACGTGTAGGCGCGCCAGTAGAAGCAGACGGCGTACATAATGAAGCTGAACGTCACCAGTCTGCGCATATCCAGCTTATGCGCGAAGCGGCCAATAATCGGCGACAGGATCACCGGGATTATCCCAACGGGCGCCGAGGCCAGACCCGCCCACGTCGCAGTATAGCCGTAGACCTCCTGCAAAAGCTGCGGTAGCAACACAATCGCCCCGAAGTAAAGCATGTAGGCAAGGCTGATACACAAACAGCCGATAGTGAAGTTGCGCGACTTAAAGAGCGAGAGATCGACAATGGGGTTATCGTCGGTCAGCTCCCAGACAATCAGGAAGCTAATGGCGACCACCGCCACTACCGTCAGAATGATGATCTCCTGCGAGGCGAACCAGTCCAGCTCTTTGCCCCGGTCGAGCATAATCTGCAAGCTCCCGATACCCACCACCAACAGCGCCAGACCGATGGCGTCAATCCGTCGTTGCTCAGTACGGGTTTCGCGACCGCGCAGGGTTTGCAGCGTCATCAGCACCACCGCGATCCCTATGGGGACGTTGATGAAGAAGATCCAGCCCCAATGGTAGTTGTCACTGATGTAGCCACCCAGAATCGGGCCGCAGATCGGTGCGACGATGACGGTCATCGACCACAGCGCCAGCGCGATAGAACGTTTGGCGGGCGGGTAGTTATTCAGCAGTAAGCTCTGGGAGAGTGGGATCAGCGGCCCGGCGACGATCCCCTGAACCACGCGGAAGAAGATCAGCATGTTCAGGCTGCTGGAGACGCCGCATGCCCACGAGGCGATGGCAAACGCCACCGTAGACCACATGAACAGTTTCACTTCCCCGACGCGCTTCGCCAGCCAGCCCGTAATAGGAATCGAGATGGCGTTCGCCACCCCGAAGGAGGTGATCACCCACGTTCCCTGGCTCAGGGAGGAGCCGAGGTTCCCGGCGATGGTGGGGATCGCCACGTTAGCAATGGTGGAGTCCAGCACCTGCATGAATGTCGCCAGCGACAGCGCAATCGTCATGATGACGAGCTGCGCGCCCTCCAGCGGTTTTTGCTGTTGCATAACACGCACCTCGGAATTAGCCGGCGTTGGCCTGCACAATCTCTTCGATCAGTTTATTCACCGGCGCAAGGTCGATCTCGCGAGCGTTACTTTCCGCAACCGGTGTGCTGCGTACGGTACTTGCCAGTACCTGTCCGTCACGGTTAGCCGTATCGACGGTCACCAGCGTAGATAAACCAATGCGCAGCGGGTGCTGGGCTAACTGCTGCTCGTCCAGTTCGATACGAACCGGTAGACGCTGTACCACTTTGATCCAGTTGCCGGTCGCGTTCTGCGCGGGCAGCAGGGAGAAAGCGCTGCCTGTCCCCATATCGAGACCGACGACCTTACCCGTGTATTTAACGTCATCGCCGTAAATGTCGCTGATCACCGTTGCCGGTTGGCCGATACGCATATGCGCCAGTTGGGTTTCTTTAAAGTTGGCGTCGACCCACAGATTCGTGGCCGGAACAACGGCCATCAACGGCGTTGTCGGGCTGATCTGAGCGCCGGGCTGTACGGCGCGTCGAGAGACATAACCGGTGATCGGGCTAACGATCCGCGTACGTTCAAGCGCCAGCCAGGCATTACGCACTTCGGTCGCCGCCTGCTGAACAGCAGGCTGATCTTCGAGCTTGCTGTTCAGGATCATCGCCTGATTCGCGTTATATTGCTGTATGGCGACGTCAAGCTGCGCCTGGGCGCTGGCAACCGCGTCGCGGGCATGTTGCAGTTCTTCGCGACCAATCAGGTTGGCGTTACCCAGCGGCACGCGACGTTTAAAGTCGCTTTGCGCCTGGGCGAGGGCGGTTTTTTGTACGTCAATGTTCGCCTGCAACTGTTTGCTGTTGATCATCAACTGATGCGTCTGACGAACGCTGGAGGCCAGCGCGGTCTTCGCCTTTTCGAACGCCTGCTTCGCATCCGTCTGGTCGAGGGTGACGAGGACATCGCCCTGTTTGATAAAGTCCGTGTTATCCGCCCAGACTTTCGTCACGCTGCCGGATACCTGCGCCATGATTTGAACCTGGTTCCCTGCCACGTACGCATCATCCGTTTCTTCGAAATGACGCAGTACTAAAAACCAATAGATCCCATATGCCACGGCAATAACGATAAAGAGCAAGGTCAGCAGAATCAGCGTACTTTTACGTTTGCTTTTCTTTTTGACCGGTTGCTGCGGGGTTTGCATCTCCGCATTTGCGCTCATGTTGTTCTCCACGATCTTATTTTTTGTCGGCTTGGCCGAACTGTTTATCAGAAAGGCCAGCACGCGCGGGTGCTGGCCAGTCAGTTTTCTTTCTTAATCTGGATTATTGAGCGAGTCGACGCGTTAGCTCAGCGCCTCAAGAATGGCGCCATCCTGGTCCATCTGATCGAGACGCGTCAGAAGCTTACGGGTGATGTGCTCAAGCTGATCTTTTTCTGCGGTGCTAAGGGAGGACCACAGCTGGTGCAGGCAGTGATGCTGCGGCGGTAACACCTCGCGCAGAAATTCGTGGCCTTTTTCGGTCAACTGCAGGTGCAGGCAACGGCGATCGTTGTCGCTTTCGCGGCGTTCGATCCAGCCGCGCTTTTCCAGTTCATCCGCGATACGCGTTGCGTTAGTACGGGACGAACCCAGCGCACAACTCAGTTCAGAAGGCTGAATGCTGTGGTTTTCCTGAGACTCCAGCGTAATCAACGCCATAAACAACGTCTCGTTAATCCCCTGAGCCTTCAGCATTTTATTGCGGTTTTCCAGCAGCTTGCCCTGCATGTGCATGCAAAGACGGGTGAGCAACACTTCCTGATACGGAAAGTCTTCGTGGCGGCTGGCGCGAAACTTTAGCATTTGTTCAATGGGCGTAAACGAACTATCCATTTGGGCATGACCTCATTAATTTCAGCCGATATAGTAACGACAGTGACAAATAAAGTAAATGTATTATTAAAGCAAAATGATTCTTACGGGTTATAAAATCGCCAGCGCCTCTGGGGCTAATCCGTAGCTCAGGGCACCCGACAATGGGGATAGGAAAACGCGGCGGGCAGGTTACTCATGACGGTGGATAAGCTTTCGGTGAATCCTTCCATGCATGGCGCCGGGTTGGGTTCGGAAAGGGGAGTGGGGCTTTCCATAGAAATTTATGCGATATCACCAATGTTAAAATAACCAGGGTAAATGATTGCTATAACCTTAACAGACTGGGGGGCTCCTTAACACCCTAAGGAGCCGAAACAGAGGTAAACGCTCGCTAACCGATTAATTTGCGGCTTCCTGTCGATGAAATCCTCGCCACCAGACCAACAAGTTGAGTACGGCAACGGTGGTTCCCGCCAGGCACACGCCTGCCCATCCGGCATGTTGCCAGGCAGAGGCTGAAATTAACGAACCGGCGGCGCCGCCGATAAAATAGCTGGTCATATAGCCTGCGGTAAGTCGGTTACGGGCATCCGGGTAGAGCCGGTAAATCACCGTCTGGTTGGTAATGTGTACGCCCTGCACCGTGAGATCCAGCACCAGAATCCCGACGATCAATGCCAGTACCGAGGCGTGCCCCAGCCAGATAGCGAGCCAGGAAAGCAGCAGCAACAGCAAACCGTAGGTGGTGGTGAGATGAGAATGTCCCTTATCGGCGAAGCCGCCCGCCGGACGCGCGCCCAGCGCCCCCGCGGCGCCCGCCAGCCCAAACAGGCCTATCATCCCTTCGGAATAGCTGAACGGCGGCGCCGCCAATAAAAAGGCCATTGATGTCCAGAGGATGCTGAAGTTGGCGAAGGTCAGACAACCCAGCAGCGCGCGCGTGCGCAGCAATTTATCGCGGGTAAACAGGCTGAATACCGAACCGAGCAATTGCGGATAATTGAGATGCGTCTCTGACTTCATTTTTGGCAAGCCGCGCCACAGGGCGACAGCCATCAGCGCCATAAGCGCAGAGGCTACCCAGAATACGGTGCGCCAGCCGCCGAGACTGGCAAGTAAGCCCGCTACCGTCCGCGCCAGCAGGATACCGAGCAACAATCCGCTCATAATCGTGCCGACCACCTTACCACGCTTGTCCGGTGTGGCGAGGGTCGCCGCCAACGGCACCAGAATCTGGGCGACCACCGAAAACAGTCCGGTCAGCGCGGTGCCGAGGATCATCATCGTCAGCGACTGGCTACTGGCGGTAATGAGCATTCCGCCTGCGGCCAGCAGCGTCATCGAGACAATCAGCGTCCGGCGCTCAAACATATCGCCAAGCGGCACCAAAAACAGCAGGCCGGCGGCATAGCCCAACTGTGCGGCGGTGACAATAAATCCCGCAGAGCTGGCAGATAGAGAGAAATTGTTGGCGATGGTGTCGAGCAGCGGCTGCGCATAATAATTGCTGGCAACCGCCAGGCCCGTCGCTACCGACATAAGCACGATCAGCGCCGGGCTAAGCGGGTGAGTATTTTTTGTCATTATGTTTGTTATCGTCAGTCAGGTGATGATTTCCAGGGGAATCAATCATAGCGGAAGTCAATGATTGTTGGCACATCGCGAGGTGATCGATTGTGCGTTTTTCACGAAGCGTAGGGGGAAACCGGCAAACTGAAGAAAATCGGTCGCAAAAACGTTCGGTGGCGGCGCGTCGCTCTGTTACCAATGTTCTTTTTCATCACAGGAGATGACGATGAAACTGAGCACGACGTTGACAGGACTTTCCCTATTGATGACCGCCGCAATAGCGCCCGCGTATGCCGCACCGCAGGCGCATGTGGTATGCGGCTACAGCCACACGCTGGGCGATGACGCCATCATGATGTTTGGCATGCCGAACCAGGCGATGTGGCATGACTTCTTCGGTAATACCCATACCGATGCGGTATCCACTTACCCGACGCTGCGGGCGAAGGAAGAAACCACTTGCGATAATAAAGCGGACAGCTCCGCGTACTGGGCCCCGTCGCTGAAATTGCCGAACGGGACGGTAGTGCCGCCTGCCTATCAAAAAACCTACTATCAGGCCAAAAATACGACAGAGTATCCGCTACATCCGTTTCCGGCGGGACTTTCACTGCTGGCGGGCGATCACCACGGCGCGGCGCCAAATCCCCGCATTACTTTTTTGTGCGCCAACGGGAAAGGCTATACCACCAAAGCCGGAGAAGTATGCGGTCTGCGTAAAGCGGGGGACGCGGTACAGTTCAACATTGGCATCCAGTTTCCAGACTGCTGGGACGGTATTCACCTGAAACCCGGTCATGGTATGCCAAACGCCGCCTATGACAGCAACGGTCAGTGTCCGTCCGGCTATCCGGTGAAAATCCCGACGGTAAACATGAACGTGGCGTATGTGATCCCGGGAATTACGTCGCTGGACACCGCAAAAGCGCAGCTTTCTCTCGACCCGATCATGAACGGCGACGAGCGTGAAGAACGCTGGGGAAGCCTCTACACCGCACATGCCGACTTTATGAACGGCTGGACGGAGGACGGCGCGCGCTTTATGACGGAACTGTGCATGAACAACGGTATGGACTGCGGGCTGAACGTACCGTATCGCTATGAAAAGGCAGTGGCGACGTGGATCAGCAGCGAGCAGCCGGAGACAGTAACCAATGCGGCGGAAAAGCTGCTGATTCAGGATAACTGGCAAAACGGTGGGCGCACGCATAACCCGGAAACCATGACGCTGGTTAAATTCGCGATCCCGGCGCTACCGGCGGGGCAGGATCCGTCATTGTTTAAATATCGCATCCGTATTTATGGCGGCAAGGTCGAGAGCAACGGCGCGGATCAAATCTTCTTCTACCCGACCAGCAGCGACTGGGATCCGCACAGTGTCACCTGGCAAAATCGCCCGGCCTGTCACTATCGTTCAGATGCCGTCTTGTATCTTAATAACGCGAAAGAATACCGGATGGTGGACGTGGACAAAGCCGTGCGCAAGGCGCTGGCCGAGGGGAAAACGGAAATCGCGTGGTATATCGGCGGCGATCGCCAGGGGAATCATTATCAGTTCAACAATGCAGACACACGGGAAAGCCTGGTGCTCATGCTGACGGGCTATAAAAAGACGCCGGAGAGATAATTGCCTGTGCCGGATAAGGGGCCTGAGCACCTTATCCGGCAAGAGGTAAGCCTTACTTCTGTGCGGCCAGCGCGTCGCTCACCCAGCCGTCAAACTGCTGCTGGTGGGCTTTGATCCAGCCGTCCACATGACCCTGAACGTCGGCTTCTGAGGCTTTACCCGCATGCATCATCGCGTTTTGCGCGTTGATGTCCGCCAGCGGCAGCTTCATGATCGCGAACAGTTTCGCCGCCGCCGGGTTTTTCTCGGCCCAGGCTTTGTTGGCGACGATGTGCATGGTGTTCACCGGGAAGCCATAGTTCGCACCATTAGGCAATTTGGTATCAATGTCCTTCTGCTCGCCTGGCAGGGAAGAGAACGGCACCTGCAGCCAGACCACATCTTTGCCCGGCTTCATAACGTCGCTCACCCAGTATGGCGTCCAGGTATAATACAGAATCGGTTTGCCCTCTTTAAATCGGGTGATGGTGTCGGCCATCATCGCCGCATAGTTACCGTGGCTGACCTCAACGGTTTTTTCCAGATCGAACGCTGTGTTCTGGTGATTAATTACTGCTTCACAGCCCCAGCCCGGCGAGCAGCCCATCATGTCCGCTTTTCCGTCGCCGTTGGTGTCAAAAATCTTTGCAATCTTCGGATCTTTTAACTGGGCGATATTGGTGATGTTGTACTGCTCGGCGGTTTTCTTATCGATCAGATACCCTTGCGCCGCGCCGGTAACAAAGACTCCCTCGCGATAAAACTTCTTGTCGCCGCCTGCTGCGGCATACATATCATCATGCAGCGGCTGCCAGTTCACGGCGGTAAAGGTGGCATCGCCAGAGGCGATGGAGGTGTAGCCGACGTTATAGTCGACCTCGCTCGGCTTGCTGACGGTGTAACCCAGTTTTTCCAGCGCGCGGCTCACCAGCAGCGTCTGGAAGGTTTCTTCGGTGATGGTGCTCTGTACCGGTTGAACGGTAATGCCTTTGCCCGGCAGGTCAGCCGCGAACGTGCTGGTAGAGACAAGGGTGGCAAACGCTGTGGCAAAAAGTACGCTATGTCGCATCGTTGTTCCTTATTTTGTAAATGGGCGGGTAAGTAACCCGACAGGGCCGGTGGTATACCAGCGACGGTTGCCGCGACTGCGGGAATCGCGACCGACGGCCTGAGTCAGGCGGTCAAGAATAATGGCGAGGATCACAATCCCCACCCCGCCGACGGTCGCCAGCCCCATATCGAGACGGCCAATACCGCGCAGCACCATCTGACCCAGACCGCCGACGGCAATCATCGAGGCGATAACCACCATCGACAGCGCCAGCATCAGCGTCTGGTTGACGCCAGCCATAATGGTCGGCATCGCCAGCGGTAACTGAACCTTAAACAGCATCTGCCGCGGGCTGGCGCCGAACGAACGTGATGCCTCGATCAGGTCCGCCGGCACCTGGTTGATGCCAAGAATCGTCAGACGGACAATAGGCGGCAGCGCAAAGATAATGGTTACTACCACGCCTGGCACGTTGCCGATACCAAACAGCATCACAATCGGCACCAGGTACACGAACGCCGGCGTGGTCTGCATGGCGTCGAGCAGTGGCCGGACGATCTTCGCCGCACGCGGACTGCGCGCCAGCCAGATCCCCATCGGCAGGCCAATCGCCACGCAGAACAGCAGGGCGGTCAGTACCAACGCCAGGGTAATCATCGCCTGCGACCAGGCGCCGATCGCGCCGATCGCGATCAGCGAGATCAGCGTCGCCACGCCCATCCCAACGCCGGAGATCTGCCAGGCGAGCAGGGCGAAAATAACAATCGCTACCGGCGCGGGCATACCCAGCAGCAGTTGCTGAAAGCCGTTAAGAATGTAATCCACCGGGACACGTATGCCCTGGAAAACGGGACGGAAATGGGTTACGACCCAGTCGATCCCGTGCGTGACCCAGCTGTCGAGCGGGATCAGGGTTTTATGGAACGGATCCAGAATAGAAAAATGCTCTGGCGCCGGTGCGGGCACGCTGGTCAGCCAGTCTGCGCCACCGCCGTCGGTCGGCGTGCTGGCCGCCGAGCCCCAGGCGTCGGCGGACTGAGCGGCGCTATCGGCCGCCGGTGCGGTATCCCACGGATTCGATTGATCAGCCATTATTTGCCCCCTCGCGATCTAAAGCCTGTAGCAGCATGCGTTTTGAAATGATGCCGACATACTGTTGTTCTTCATCGACAACCGGCACCGCGCACGGCGCCTGTCCAACATGAGAGAGCAACTCGCTAAGCGGAGTTTGCGCATCAACGGCCAGCGGTTCGTCAATTAACGCGCCTTCGATCCCCTGAGTCTGGCTTAATGCGCTTTTTAATGAGTCGATGGAAACCACACCCACATATTTATTTCCGCGCTCAATTACGTAGCCAAATTCCCGGTCTTCATCCTGCAATAATTTCAGTGCCGAACGCGGGCCGAAACCTGGCGTTTTACGAATCAGCCCCACCGGACTGCGACGGGCAATATCTTTCGCGCTAAACACCTGGCTAATATCAACGCCACGGAAGAATGTGCGCACATAATCATTGGCCGGATTATTGAGAATTTCGTCCGGTGTACCGACCTGGACCACTTCGCCATTTTGCATAATGGCGATACGGTCGCCAATGCGCATCGCTTCGTCGAGATCGTGGGAAATAAACACAATTGTGCGCTGATGCTTTGCCTGCAGTTTGACCAGTTCATCCTGCATTTCGGTACGAATTAACGGGTCGAGGGCGGAGAAGGCCTCGTCCATTAATAAAATGTCAGGGTTAATGGCTAATGCGCGGGCCAGACCAACACGCTGACGCATGCCGCCGGAAAGTTCGTCCGGCCAGGCGTGCGCGTAATTCTCCAGACCGACCTGGCGTAAGGCGTCCAGCGCTTTTTCCCGGCGTTCCTCGGCGGAGACGCCGGCTAATTCCATGCCGAAAGCCGTATTATCCAGCACGGTCATATGCGGCATCAGCGCAAATGACTGGAAGACCATCGCAATCTTTTTTCTGCGCACCTCGCGAAGTTCAGCTTCGGATATTTTTGCAATATCCACGCCGTCGATCAGTACCTGTCCGCGGGTGGGTTCAATCAGGCGATTGAGAAGGCGTACCATTGTGGATTTACCCGAACCGGATAATCCCATGATGACAAATATCTCGCCTTCTTCAATGGCCAGACTGGCGTCTTTTACGCCAAGCGATAGCCCTGTTTTTTCCAGAATTTGCTCTTTCGAAAGTCCTTTTTCAATATACTTGAAGGCGCGTTGCGGATGCTCTCCAAATACCTTGTATAGATTCTTAACTTCTAATTTAATTGCCATGCAATAGAAAGATTCCTGTTATTTATTTATGTCGATATGTTACCTGATAGAAATAGTCACTTTTTTCTACCCTAACATACTGAGAATCTGAGACAACCCTGAATGTGTGAATTGGTGAAATAGCCCCAGGGGGAATTTGCCGGAATTCCCCGTGATATAAGGGCTGATCGCAAGTGTAAAAAAATGATATTTGTTGACACGGACAGGCAAAATTCGCCTGGATGAGGAAGCATTCAGGCGAATAAGGCATCAGTGAATGAGTGTAGTTCACTCGACGATATTTGTGTGATAAAAACGCGATCCGTAAAAAATATTTACCCGAAAACTGTCGGGCTATTTTTAAGATAATTTGCGTTAAAAATTCCAGTCTTCATCTTCGGTTTCGACGGCTTTGCCCATGACGTAGGACGAGCCTGAACCGGAGAAAAAGTCATGGTTTTCATCCGCGTTTGGCGACAGCGCCGCGAGAATCGCCGGGTTAACCTCCGCCATCTCTGCCGGAAACAGCGCGTCATAGCCGAGGTTCATCAGCGCCTTATTGGCGTTGTAGCAGAGAAACGCTTTCACGTCCTCCGCCCAGCCGGTGTCGGCATACAGTTCTTCGGTATAGCGGACTTCGTTGTCGTACAGATCCATCAGTAAATCCAGCGCGAAGTTCTTCAGTTCTTCACGCGTCGGTTCCGGCAGTTTCTCCAGCCCTTTCTGGTACTTATAGCCTATGTAATAGCCATGCACCGCCTCGTCGCGGATGATGAGGCGGATCAGATCGGCGGTGTTGGTCAGTTTGCCGCGGCTGGAGAAATACATTGGCAGCCAGAAGCCGGAATAGAACAGAAAAGACTCAAGAAAAACACTGGCAATCTTCTTTTTCAGCGGTTCGCCGTGGGCGTAATGCGCCAGAATAATCTGCGCTTTGCGCTGGAGCGGCGCGTTTTCTTCACTCCACGCGTAGGCGGCATCGACATCTTTCGTCTGACAGAGCGTCGAGAAGATTGAGCTGTAGGAGCGGGCATGCACGGCTTCCATAAAGCTGATGTTCGACAGCACCGCCTCCTCGTGTGGGGTGAGGGAATCGGCCATCAGCGACGGCGCGCCAGCGATATTCTGAATGGTGTCGAGCAGCGTCAGCCCGGTAAAGACGCGGATAGTGAGCTGTTGCTCCGCCGGGCTTAAACTTTGCCATGCCGGAATATCGTTCGACAGCGGCACCTTTTCCGGCAACCAGAAGTTGCTGGTCAGGCGATTCCACACTTCCAGATCTTTGTCATCCTGAATCTTGTTCCAGTTAATGGCGCTCACGCGTGTTAATGTCATTCCGCTCTCCTTACAGTGCGCACGAGACGCAGCCTTCAATTTCAGTGCCTTCCAGCGCCAGCTGGCGCAGCCGGATGTAATACAGCGACTTAATGCCTTTTCGCCAGGCGTAAATCTGCGCTTTGTTAATGTCGCGAGTGGTCGCAGTGTCAGGGAAAAACAGGGTCAGCGACAGCCCCTGATCCACATGGCGCGTCGCTTCGGCATAGGTGTCGATGATTTTTTCCGGGCCGATCTCATACGCATCCTGATACATCGCCAGGTTTTCATTGGTCATAAACGGGGCAGGGTAGTAAACGCGCCCGGTCTTGCCCTCTTTGCGGATCTCCACCTTCGAGACAATCGGATGAATGCTGGAAGTCGCATGATTAATGTACGAAATCGAGCCGGTGGGCGGCACCGCCTGTAAATTCTGGTTGTAAATGCCGTAGCGCATCACGTCGTCGCACAATTGTTGCCACATTTCGCGCGTCGGCAGGGTAATGCCGCTGCGGGCGAACAGCGCGCGAACTTTCTCTGTTTTCGGCTGCCAGTTGCCCTGCAAATACTGGGTGAAATATTCACCGCTGGCGTAACGCGATTGTGAGAATCCGGCAAAGGTCTGACCGCGCTCTCGCGCCAGCAACATCGAGGTGTTTAGCGCATGCCAGGTGATGGTGTAGAAGTAAAGATTGGTGAAATCCAGCCCTTCCGGTGAGCCGTAGGCAATGCCTTCGCGCGCCAGATACCCGTGCAGGTTCATTTGCCCAAGCCCGATCGCATGTGACGCGGCGTTGCCCGCCTCTATCGACGGCACGCTACGGATGTGGCTCATATCGGATACCGCTGTCAGGCCGCGGATAGCCGTTTCCACGGTGCGCCCGATGTCTGGCGAATCCATAGTATGAGCGATATTCAGCGAGCCAAGATTGCAGGAAATGTCGTGGCCGACCTGCGCGTAGTCGAGATTTTCATCATAGGTGGAAGCGCTGTTAACCTGCAAAATTTCCGAGCACAGGTTGCTCATATTAATACGGCCAGCAATGGGGTTCGCGCGGTTTACCGTATCCTCAAACATGATGTACGGATAGCCGGATTCGAACTGAATTTCCGCAAGCGTCTGGAAGAAGTCGCGGGCGTTAATGTATGTTTTGCGCACCCGCGCGTCGGCGACCAGCTCATCGTAAAGCTCGCTAACTGCGATATCGCCGAACGGTTTGCCGTAGATGCGCTCCACGTCATAAGGAGAAAACAGCGCCATTTGCGCGTTCTCTTTTGCCAGCCGAAAGGTCACGTCCGGGATCACCACCCCAAGTGAGAGCGTTTTGATGCGAATTTTTTCATCGGCGTTTTCGCGTTTGGTATCGAGAAAGCGCAGGATATCCGGGTGGTGCGCATGCAAATATACTGCCCCCGCCCCCTGACGCGCGCCGAGCTGGTTGGCATAAGAAAACGCGTCTTCCAGCATCTTCATGACCGGGATCACCCCGGAGGACTGATTCTCAATGCGCTTAATCGGCGCGCCCGCTTCCCGCAGGTTGGAGAGCAGAAACGCCACGCCGCCGCCGCGTTTTGATAGCTGGAGCGCGGCGTTCACCGCCCGGCCAATCGATTCCATATTGTCTTCGATGCGCAGCAGGAAGCAGGAAACCAGTTCGCCACGCTGCTGTTTTCCACAGTTTAAAAAGGTCGGCGTGGCGGGCTGAAAGCGCCCCGAGAGCATTTCGTCGGTTAGCCGCGTGGCCAGCGTTTCATCCCCCTGTGCGAGCGTCAACGCCACCATCACCACCCGGTCTTCAAAGTCTTCCAGATAGCGTTTGCCATCGAAGGTTTTCAGCGTATAGCTGGTGTAAAACTTCCACGCCCCGAGAAAGGTTTGAAAGCGAAAACCGCTGGCGTGAGCGTGGGCAAACAAATCCAGCACGAACCGGCGATCGTAGCGGCTCAACACGCCGCTATCGTAATAGCCTTCGTTAACGAGCGTGTCGAGTCGTTCCTGCTGGCTGCTGAACGTCACGGCGTTAGGGCGAACGTGGGCGGCGAAAAAAGCATCCACCGCCTCGCTGTCTTTTTCGAACTGAATACGGCCTGCTTTATCGTACAGATTGAGCATCGCGTTCAGCGCGTGGTAGTCCCGTTTTTCCTGCATTACGCGTTCTGCGGTTGTCGTTGCCAAAATTCGCTTACTCCTTTTCGGACGTTCTCAATGTCGGCTGGCGTACCCATTAGCTCAAAGCGATAAAGCCAGGGAACGGCGCATTTCTGGGCGATCACGTCGCCTGCGCGACCGTAGGCTTCACCAAAGTTGCGGTTGCCCGAGGCAATGACGCCGCGAATGAGCGCCCGGTTGTGTTCATCGTTTAAAAAGCGGATCACCTGCCGGGGGACCGCCCCCGCCGTACCGCCGCCCCCGTAGGAGGGCACTACCAGAATGTACGGCTCGTCTACCCGGATACGCTCGCGTTCATTCAGCGGAATGCGAATGGCGGGCAGCCCCAGACGCAGGATAAAACGGTGCGTATTTTCGGAGCTGCTGGAGAAGTAGACGAGCGGGTTCATGCGCTGGCCACGCGTGGTTCCGGATGCAGGCGGTTGATCATGTCCGGGCGGAATCCCGACCAACTGATGTCTCCTGCAATGACGACTGGCAGTTGGCGAAAGCCCTGCGCGCGTAGCGTATCCGCAGCGTCGGGTTCCAGGTCGACATTTACCATCTCAAAGTTAAAGCCCCGGCTTTCCATTGCCCGTTTCGTGGCGTGGCACTGAACACAGTCATTGCGAGTGTAAATAGTAATGCGCATGATTCGTATTTCCATTTAAAATGAAAAGAACGGCGCGATGTGACGCGTCGGTTGAGTGTGAGTTGATAAAGGGAATACTAGATGTAGTTGAAATAAGTTTCAACCATACAAGATATGGGAAATTCCGATTGATGGTGGTCCTGATGATGAGCTCAGCGGGAATGGGCTGCTATGGGCGCAAGTGAGTCGAATGGCGGTATCCAGTGGGTCATTGACGTTGAAGGCGCCCGGTCGCTGGCGTCGATGTTAAAGGGGCAAAAGGGGAGGAGGGTAGTAGAGCAACGGGGGGAAATCTTATCCGGCCCACTGTGCAGGCAGGCCGGACAAGCGTCACGCGGTTAGCGACGCAGGCTTAACAGCGCGCCAACAAAGATCCCAATGGCCGCCGCCGTTCCGACGCTGCACCACGGTTTCTCACGTACAAAGGTATCGGCGCAGCCAACGGCGTCACGTGCCGCTTGCGAAACGCGGGTACGACCCTGCATCCGCGCGCGGGTCTCTTTCAGCAGCGCCTGCGCTTTACGCCGCGCGGCTTCCGCTTCGTCCTTCGCATCGCTACCCCATGACTTCAGCACGGCTTCCAG
This sequence comes from Citrobacter sp. R4, assembly GCF_026719175.1. Taxonomy (NCBI): domain Bacteria; kingdom Pseudomonadati; phylum Pseudomonadota; class Gammaproteobacteria; order Enterobacterales; family Enterobacteriaceae; genus Citrobacter; species Citrobacter sp. R4. Next base: position 147,451 of record NZ_JAPPSU010000002.1, on the reverse strand, counting down.
GCTATCCGCTAACTGGTTGACGTCATTATGAATATCCTGCACGCCTTCATCTACATCGTTGCGGTTCGGTCTGTTAAACATATGATCCTCCAGTGATTTCGATGTCGCTTTTCAGTTTAGTTCATATTTTTAACTTCTGAGACGCATCACGGCGTTATCGCGTGTTTATGGACTTTTCTGAAAGCGTTGCTAATGCTGAATCAGGTAAGGTAAGCCCGCAGTAAAAGATAACGAGGAAAATATATGTATTTACGACCTGACGAGGTGGCGCGCGTACTTGAAAAAGTGGGGTTTACCGTCGATGTGGTGACACAGAAAGCGTACGGTTATCGACGTGGCGAAAATTATGTTTATGTGAATCGAGAAGCGCGCATGGGACGCACGGCGCTGGTGTCATCCTACCCTGAAAGAGCGCAGTTCATCGCTGGCGGAACCTGCGTCGGAAATAAAAACCTGCGAGCATTACCAGCATTTTCCGCTTTATTTAGCCGGCGAGACCCATGAACATTACGGTATTCCGCACGGCTTTAGTTCGCGTATTGCGCTTGAGCGATATTTAAATGGGCTGTTTGGCGAGGCTAAATAATTGTGCGACTGGCAAGGCCAGTCGCTCACGCTTCAGGCTTTGATCTGTTGGTAACGGCTAACCCGAAACAGCCGGCGGCAGTAATCGAGAAAATAGCCATACACCGCCCCCATCATCATCGATACCACGATATTCGAACTCACCGCTGCTGTAATCTGATGCCAGTCTGCACCCACTGTCAGCAGGATCGCTACGTATACCGGCGACTGAAAGGTTACATACGCCAGCACATCCGCCAGATTTTTCATCCAGCCCGCGGTGCTTAAACGGCGCGCGCCTTTCATAAACAGATCGCGATACATACCGTACGGCCAGGCGATCAGAATATTAACCGGAATAGCGACCAGTCGCGATGACAGAGACTGTTCAAAGGTCATCCCGGAAAGAAAGATCTCAATCAACATGTTCACAACAGAACAATAAACAACCATCGCAAACGTGTCAGCGACGGCATGACGTAAGCGTGACTGCGGTGAGAACATGCTAATGCTCCTGTCAAAAGAGGATAAAATCGATAGCAAACAAGCTTTTCGTAGTGGTTTTTGGCGGTGTTTTCGCTTAATGATAGATTATATGGCTGCCTTGTAACTATCAACTAGAGAAATCTTTTTATTTTGTGGCTTTTTGTCGATAAAATACTCTGCGGCGGCGCGTTTAGCGCGTTGCGTGGAGTTTTTGTTGTTCGTAGAGTGGAAATCATTAAAAATCAGTGGGTTATTATAAAATACCTGACGACAAAGTTTGTTATAAGCGAAAATTTGACAAAGGTAGCGCCTGAGCTTATTCCGCTAGCGCATACGGCGCGCTAAAAATTAGCCTGAATATAATTCAGAAAGCATTAAAGAATAGGGTGATGGGCACGCCAGAGAATGAGAACGGAATAATACCCGTGGTATTATTACCTCTGGAAAATGATTTTATGATCGAATACACTACCCGGCGTAATACATATGTTTTAGCGTTATAAGGTTTTAATTATTATGAATGTGATGTTACATAACTTAAATAATATTCGCACATTACGCGCAATGGCCCGCGAATTCTCCATTGACGTCCTTGAAGAAATGCTCGAGAAATTCAGGGTGGTCACTAAAGAAAGACGCGAAGAAGAAGAACAGTTACAGCGTGAACGTCAGGAACAGCAGGAGAAAATTAAGACGTGGCTGGAACTGCTGAAAGCCGAGGGAATTAATCCGGAGGAGTTATTTGCCGGTGAAAAAGCGAACGTGCGCGTGACTAAAAAACGTCAACCGCGCCCGGCGAAATATCGCTTTACCGATGTAAATGGCGAAAGTAAAACCTGGACCGGCCAGGGGCGTACGCCGAAACCGATCGCCAAAGCGCTGGCGGAAGGAAAATCCCTCGACGATTTCCTGATCTAATCACAACGGCGGTGAGACAATGCTCACCGCTTATTTCACTCAGGCGCGTGCGCGCGACGATTCCACGGCATTTTATCAAGCAGGCGCGCCATGCCGCAAAAGCCGGTTAATCCGGCAAAGACTAACCCCGCGCCGACAAAGCCGCTCAGCAGAAAAAAGCCGCTGCTCAGGGTATAGCCCAGCACCACGCCTGCCAGCGTCAGCCCGCCTGCGGCGATCTGCACCTGACGCATCAAAGGCAACGGCTGCGATTTATCTTCCACTGTCGGTAATCCGGCGTTTTTCCAGCCCTCGATCCCCCCCTCAAGCAGCCAGGCTTCTGCCGGCGCGGCGACAGCTTCCAGCCTTGCCGCGTTGTTTTGCGTGCGCTTGCCCGACTGGCAGTGAAAGATAATCTGCTCGCTTCGCAGCTGCGCCGGTAAACCGTGTAGCTCCAGCGTGGGCAACGGGGCGAGCGCCGCCTGCGGTATGTGTTCACGCAGATACTCGTCGGCGTCGCGAACGTCAATCAGTTTTGCGCCTGCGGCGATACGCGCCTGCGCTTCACGCGCGGTAAGTGTCCCGATAGCCATGTTCACTCCTTATGGACAATAAAGGTTTTTTAGTGTGGCAATGAGTGCATTCACCGCCGTGTTCTTAATGGAATAGAGAATACGCTGGGCGTCGCGCTGACTGTCGATAAGCCCTTCATCGCGCATTCGCGCCAGATGCTGAGAGGTGGCTGACGCGCTAAGCCCTGTGATGCGCGCCAGCTCGCCCGCGCTGGTGCCAGGTGAACCGCAGAGCATGCACAGGATCAGCAAACGTTTAGAGTTGCTCATTGCTTTAAGCAGGGCCGCCGCCTGTTCAGCGCTGGCCTGGAGCTGTTCAAGATCGTTCATGATTAATTTAGTTTTTGCTAAGTTAAGTAGATTCTAAAGTAATGGTAAAAAGAGCGCCAGTGTAAAGAGCGTAAAAGAGGGTAAAAGCGAAAGGCGAAACTGGCGGGTTGGCGTAAAATTACTATGCTTAGAGATAAAATCTCTTTTTAAACAAAGATTAATTTGCATGTATGGAGTGTGTATGGGTTTCTGGAGAATTGTATTTACCATTATTTTACCGCCGCTTGGCGTTCTGTTAGGTAAGGGGTTTGGCTGGGCCTTTATTCTGAATATTGTGCTGACCCTGCTGGGCTATATCCCGGGTCTGATCCACGCCTTCTGGGTGCAAACCCGTAGCTAAGGTCTTTCTTAACCTGTTACCCGCCCGGGGCATTCTGCCAGCCGGGCTTCGTTTCTTAATGGCTTTCGGAATTTTAAGCGAAACTTTCTGCTACACTTCGGGTGTATTTATTGCAAACAATCGAGGTGAATATGGGACTTTTCAACTTTGTAAAAGACGCTGGCGAGAAACTTTGGGATGCCGTAACCGGTAATCACGATAAAGACGATTTAGCGAAAAAAGTACAGGATCACCTGAACAAAACCGGTATTCCGGATGCCGATAAAGTGAATGTGCAAATTGCCGACGGTAAAGCGACGGTAACCGGCGACGGCCTGAGTCAGGAAGCGAAAGAAAAAATCCTGATTGCGGTCGGGAATATTTCCGGTATTGGTAGCGTAGAAGATCAGGTGAAAACCGCCGCGCCCGCTGCGGAAAGTCAGTTCTATACGGTGAAATCCGGCGACACCTTAAGCGCTATTTCTAAACAGGTATATGGTAACGCTAATCTGTATAATAAAATCTTCGAAGCGAATAAGCCGATGCTGAGCAGTCCGGATAAAATTTATCCCGGACAGGTTCTGCGTATTCCGGAAGAATAAAAGCAGTCACGGCTTTTCCATTCGCAGCTTGCCGGACATGGCTTGCTGAATAACGGGAATAGGCGTCAGCATATGCTGGCGCATTAATTCACTGGCGCGCCCGGCATCGCGCGCCAGAATCGCCTCTGTCAACGCCTGATGTTGCTCGTGTTTATCCTCAAGCATCTCTACCGACAGTACCGTGGTGCGCAGCCAGATAAAGCGATACCGTGCTGCCAGATCGAACAGCCGCTCGCGCATTTGCAACAGATAGCGCGAACCGCATCCGGCAACGATGGCGGTATGAAACGCCTGATGACGTAAATCCCACTCGTCAAGCAGTTGTTCGCTGGCGTGGCTGGCTTCCAGTTTGCTCAGCATATGCGCCCGCGCCAGGATCTCTGCTTCCCATTCATCATCGCCACGCGCAATGGCCAGCCCGACCAGCATCGCCTCCATATTGGCGCGGGCGTCGAAGATATCGAGCAGTTCCTGCTCGGACATCGACGCGACCCGATAGCCTTTCTGATTCACCACCGTAACCAGCCGCTCAGCCACCAGTTGAGACAGCGCCTCTCTGAGCGGGCCGACGCCCAGCGCATAACGTGACGTGAGTAAGCTCATGCGCAGCTTTTCATCCGGCTGGTACACACCGCGAATAATGTCATTCTTGAGCCAGCGGTATCCATCAATGGCCGTCGGATGCGAAATGGCGGTCATGGTCTTACTCCTGAACAGAACGCCCGGTCTGCGCAGGGATCAGCGCTACCGGGTAGGGTGCATGGGTGACTTATGCCACAATACCAGTTTTTTCCAGCGCGACATAATCGGTACGGTACAAACGATACCGATACCTAACAGACAGGTGGAAATCACCTCCAGCTGCTGCGCGGGCCGAAACAGCATCACCACCAGTACAAAGCAGATAAAACCGATCACCAGCCAGGTGAGCCACGGATACAGCCACATTTTAAGGGTGAGTTCGCCGCCTTCCGCCAGCAGGATTTTACGCATCCGCAGTTGCGACACGGCGATCACCAGATAAACCAGCAGGGCGATGGCGCCGGAACTGTCGATCAGAAATTTAAACACTTTCGCGGGCGCGTAATAATTCACAACCACCGTCAGAAACGCTGCGCCGGTCGACAGCAGCACCGCCACGTAAGGCGTTTTGCTGCGGTTGGTTTTCCCCATTATCGCCGGGGCATCGCCGCGGCGGCTCAGGGAATAGAGCATACGGGAAGCGGTATACAATGCGGAGTTCAGACAACTGGTCACCGACAGCAGGATCACTGCGTCCATAATCAGTTTGGCGTGCGGAATATTCAGTAACTCCAGCACCGAGCGATACGATCCCGTCTCCTTCAACCCTGGCGTATTCCACGGGATCAGCGCCACGACCACAAAAATAGAGCAGAGATAAAAGAGTGAGATCCGCCAGATCACCGAGTTAGTGGCGCGAACGATGTGCTTATCCGGCGTGTCCGATTCGGCGGCGGCAATGGTCACGATTTCCGCTCCCATAAAGGAAAACATGGTGATCAGCATTGCGCTCAGCACCGCGCCAAAACCGTTGGGCATAAAGCCGCCGTGATCCCACAGGCGCGAAATGCCGCCAACCTCGGCCCAGGGATAAAAGCCGCTTATCGCCGCCGCGCCCAGCGCGATAAAGGCCAGAATGGCAATCACTTTGCACAGCGCCAGCCAGAACTCAAACTCACCGTAGTTTTTGACGCTCAGCAAATTACTGCCGGTTAATGCCAGCGTGATGACCAGCGAGAACAGCCAGATGGGGATCCCCGGTATCCACGAATGAAGAATGATCGCCGCAATATTGGCTTCAAGCGGAATGACCAGCACCCAGAACCACCAGTACAGCCAGCCGATGGTGTAGCCTGCCCAACGTCCGATGGCCTTGTCGGCATAGGTGGAAAAGGACCCCGTGTCCGGCGTGGCGACGGCCATTTCCGCCAGCATTCGCATTATCATCACCACCAGCAGCCCGGCAAACAGATAGGCCAGTAGTACCGCAGGACCGGCCTGGGCGATGGCGACGCTGGAGCCGACAAACAGACTGGCGCCAATAACCCCGGCGATAGACAGCATGGTGACGTGGCGTGATTTCAGCCCGCCCCCTAAATCATGTGATTGCGACAGTTGCCCCATACTTTTACCCCGTTATTGTTATGTTGCCCGTTTGCCGGATGGCGCGTTGCTGATACAGACTGGGCATCCGGCTTTCAACGATGCCCGTTCCGGACAAAAAAGATCATGACAGACCGATGCACATATATTTGATTTCTAAGTAATCTTCGATGCCATATTTCGATCCTTCACGGCCAAGACCGGAAGCTTTGATCCCGCCAAACGGCGCGACTTCGTTGGAGATAATGCCGGTGTTAATTCCCACAATGCCGTACTCCAGCGCTTCACCGACGCGAAAAACGCGGCTTAAATCGCGAGCGTAGAAGTAAGCGGCAAGGCCAAATTCGGTGTCATTCGCCTGGCGGATGACGTCGGCTTCGTCGCGAAAGCGGAACAGCGGCGCCAGCGGACCGAACGTCTCTTCTTTAGCGACCTTCGCGCTGGCCGGTACGTCTACCAGAATCGTGGGCTGGAAGAAATTGCCTCCCAGCGCGTGCGCCTCGCCGCCGGTGAGCACCCGCGCCCCTTTCGCCAGCGCGTCGGCAATGTGCTCCTGGACTTTACCGACCGCTTTGTCGTCGATCAGCGGCCCGGTGGTCACCTCCGGATCCAGGCCGTCACCGAGGCGCAAGGTTTGCACCGCCTGATGCAATTTTTCTGCAAAGCGTTCATATACCCCCTCCTGCACGTACAGACGGTTGGCGCAGACACAGGTTTGTCCGGCGTTACGAAACTTCGACGCCAGCGCGCCTTCGACGGCTTTATCGAGATCGGCATCGTCAAAAACGATAAACGGCGCATTGCCGCCCAACTCCAGCGACACTTTCTTAATGTCTCTGGCGCACTGCTGCATGAGCTGTCGACCAATTTCCGTCGAGCCGGTAAACGACAGTTTGCGCACCAGTGGATTGCCGGTGAGTTCGTTGCCTACCGCGCTTGCCGACCCGGTCACCACGCTGAACACGCCCGCTGGAATCCCCGCCCGGTTCGCCAGTTCGGCCAGCGCCAGCGCGGAAAAGGGAGTCTGGCTGGCGGGCTTCAGCACCATCGTGCAGCCTGCCGCCAGCGCCGGACCGGCTTTTCGGGTGATCATTGCCGAAGGAAAATTCCACGGGGTGATCGCGGCCGTCACGCCAATCGGCTGCTTGATGACAATCAGACGTTTGTCGGCCTGATGTCCCGGAATCGTGTCGCCGTAGATCCGCTTGCCCTCTTCGGCAAACCATTCAATAAACGATGCCGCATAGCTGATTTCCCCTTTGGCCTCCGCCAGCGGTTTTCCCTGTTCCAGGGTCATCAGACGGGCGAGATCGTCCTGGTGCTCCAGCATCAAATTGAACCAGCGACGCAAAAATGTCGCCCGCTCTTTGGCGGTGAGCGCGCGCCAGGCGGGCAGGGCACGGTTTGCGGCGTCAATGGCTTCGCGGGTTTCCGCTGCGCCCATCTTTGGCACGCTACCCAGCGTCTGGCCGTTTGCGGGATTGACAACGCTAATCACTTCGCCGCTGCTGGCGTCGCGCCAGCGACCGTCGATAAACGCCTGCTGGCGGAACAAACCAGAATCATTAAGTTGCATAGGGGCTTCCTGTCGTAAAAAGGGTTAACGGGTAAAGGCGGCGTGTAAGGTGTCCACGCTGCGCGCCGCACGCAGTGTGCGCCCGGGGTTGCTTTGGCTGGCCAGCAGGGTTTGCACTTTGCTGACGATGTGCGCGCCGATAGGCATGGCCGACGTCGCTGCCGGCGAAGGCGCGTTGCAGGTGTGAACAGAACGCGGTGTGGTCACAAACAGAAAATCGTCGATCAGCTTGCCGTCCGGCGATACCGCCTGCGCCCTGACGCCCGCAGGCCACGGGTGCAGATCGGCGAGGGTCAGGCTCGGACAATATTTCTGCACCAGCCGCAAATAGCCGCTTTTGCACAGCGAATTTTTCATTTCGCCAAGCCCGGAACGAAGGTTTGTTTGCAGCACGCGGCGAACGCCGGCGGAGCCGAAGATCTCCAGCGTATCGGCCAGCGAAAAGTCGCGCTTGCGATAGCCTTCACGCTTAAAGGCCAGCACCGCGTTTGGCCCAACGGTGACGCTGCCGTCGATCATGCGGGTAAGATGAACGCCCAGAAACGGCATCGCCGGATCGGGGATCGGGTAGATGAGATGATTGACGATCTGATTATGCTCTGGCGCCAGGCGAAAATATTCGCCACGGAACGGGCAAATGATAAAACCCGGATCGACGCCCAGCATTTTCACCAGCCGATCAGCCATCAGCCCCGCGCAGCTTATCAGCGTGGCGGCGTGATACTCTTTACCCTGCCGCGTTCGCACCACCACCCCTGCCGCATGCTCGTTCAGGGCGCTGACCTCCGCGTGATAGATCACCTCGCCGCCTCTGGCCTGGAAAATTTTCGCCATTGCCGCCGCGACGTCGCGATAGCTGACGATCCCGCTCGACGGCACGAAAATGCCGCCCAGACCGGTGATGTTGGGTTCACGCTCGCGAAGCGCATCGGCGTTCAGCCATTCGCGTTCCAGACCGTTGGCGGCGGTGCGATCCCACAGCGCGCGCATCCGTTCCATTTCCCGTTCCGAGGTCGCGACCAGCATTTTTCCGCAAGTGTTGTAACGGATGCCATTTTGATCGCAAAAGGCTTTGGTGGCGCGGTTTCCGGCAAAGCAAAACTGCGCCTTCAGACTGCCAGGCGTGTAGTAAACGCCAGCATGGATCACGCCGCTGTTATGGCCCGTTTGGTGGCTGGCCGGGCCGGACTCTTTTTCCAGCAGCGCAATGCGGGCGTCGGGGTAGACGTCAATCAACTGCATGGCGGTCGACATGCCGATAATGCCGCCGCCGATAATCACAAAATCATACATCCGCTCTTCCTTCCCACTTAGTGATGCGTCTGGTAACGGTGGGCGGAATACGCGAAATAGCCGCGCTGGCGCATTAACTCACGGCGCAGATCCGGGTGCGGGGTAAAACGGTCGCGCCCGTGTAGCCAGAACAGGTTATTGATCAGCAGGAACTTGCCCACCGGAACCGGGACGGAAAGAATATTTTTGCTGGTTTCCAGCGCATCAGAAAGGTCGCTCAGCCAGACGCCTTCCTCAAAATCTTTCGGCTGGACGAACTGGTCAATGTAGCGCATCACCGGGCGACCCTGCGGGTCCACGTCAAACACCGGATGGAACACGTCCTGGCTGACGTTTTTGCTCGGCGGCGCGGCAAAGCGCATCGGGCGACGCGCCAGCGGATGGCGGAAGTATTCTTCCAGATGCTCCCAGTCGTCGAGATGCAGCAGCAGCGAGTTGCCGCCGGTCATATTCTGCTCGTCGATTTTCATCATCAGCACAAAATCGGTGATCTCCTCAACGTAAGTCCCGTCGTTGTGCAGCTCCATCACCCGGTGCGGCTGGCGCAGATAGCTGTCAGAGTTGTCCACGTTTTTGACCACAAAGCGCGCATAGTACTGGCCGCTCATCGCATCGAAATTCGAGCGCCCGATGAGATGCGCCACTGCCGTCGCCAACTTGACCATGTCGTCGGCCTGACTAACGTTATCGATCCCTTCAGCATTGATCAGTAACGCCCCTTCGGCGCGATCCAGCAATGTTTTCAGCAGCAGCGGTTGCAACTGATTGCCGCACAGATCGTCGAGGATCTTCGCGACCTTAAAGCGCAGGAAGGATTTATACTCCAGCGCCTGCACCGGCCACTGCGCTACCTGCGTGAGGAACGCGTTTGTGGTTGGGGCGGAAAAAGTCAGCTCCAGCAGTCGCGAAGACTGGGCTGAAGGCGTCAGGGTGAACCCGCTATAGCGTTGATCGGTGTCTTCAGGAGTCGGTTTTACGGCGGTCAGTGCGTTCATCGGAAACATTCCTCTCTGTGAGTCGTCGGGGAGTCAGGGTGATGCTCATTTCGTAGCCATAAATTAAAAATATCTACATTTTTAATAAACGCGCACAAAATAATCGCTAATGTGTATTTTTTGTGATCTAAAGCTACAAATATTTAACATTGCGGGTTTCTGATTGACGCCGACGACAGGACAGAGTGTGGAAGAAAAGATTGAGGAATCCGTGAGTTAGCCTAAACTAACGCCGTTTATCGCGCGTCAGGTACGCAGCACAACGGGATTAACGTCATGATTAAACACGGCTTTCGTCGGCTGAAATGGGTAAGCGCCGGACTGATCGCGCTGATTAAGCACGTCTCCCTGACGTTGCTGGCGGTACTGATTCTCTTTCTCGGCGTGCGGGTTTATCAGACCGAACGCGGTCCCGACCTTCAGCTCTGGCATACCTGGCATGGCGAGGAAATGTCCGCGAAGGCGCTGGAGAGCGCCACCTTCGCGCAATATCAGGCGCACGAGGCGCGCTTATTCGACGCGATGAAAGTCGAGATCAGCGACAAGCTCGGCGCCGAACAGCAAACGCCGATCAACCGCTACTGGGCCGGAAGCCGGGTTTATCCTCAGCAGTTTACGCCGAACGGAAATCGTTCATTCGTCCTGCTGCCGCAGGGGGCGCCGCGCGGCGCGGTGGTCATGTTGCATGGTTTAACCGACTCGCCGTACAGCCTGAAGCACGTGGCGCAGCGCTACCGGCAGTGGGGGTATATCGTCGTGGTACCGCGTTTGCCCGGACACGGCACCGCCCCCGGAGCGCTGACTGACGTGGCATGGCAGGACTGGCTGGCAGCGACGCGGCTGGCGATACGGGAAGCGACGCGGCTTGGGGGGCGTGACCTGCCGTTGCATCTGGTGGGTTACTCCAACGGCGGTGCGCTGGCAATGAAATACACGCTCGACAGCCTGGAGGACGCGTCTTTGCGGCGTCCCAGCCAGATGGTGCTGCTGTCGCCGATGATTGGCGTCACCGCTTTCGCCCGTTTTGCCGGACTGGCCGGTCTTCCGGCATGGTTTCCGGCGTTTGCCAAAGCGGCGTGGCTCAACGTGACGCCTGAATACAATCCTTTCAAATACAATTCGTTTCCGGTTAATGCCGCGCGCCAGTCGTATCTGCTGACCCGCGCGTTGCAAACGCAGCTCGTCGACGACGCGAAGCGCCGCCGTTTAACGGCATTGCCGCCGGTGCTGACCTTTCAGTCAGTGATGGACTCCACCGTCAGCACCCACGCGGTAGTGGACTCGCTATATCGTTATCTTCCGGCAAACGGCAGCGAACTGGTGCTGTTCGATATCAACCAGGCTGCCAGTCTGCGCCCGCTGTTGCGAACGTCTTCTTACACCGCTGCCGCCACGCTGTTGCCGCCAGCGCCGCGCGCTTACCGCGCCACGGTCATCGCTAACGCCGCGGCAGACACGCTGGCGGTTGTGGCGCGCGACACGGCAGCCGGGAATCAGGAAGAAAAGATTCAGCCTTTGCATGAAGTCTGGCCGCAGGAGATGTATTCCCTGTCGCACGTAGCGGTGCCATTTCCCGTGACCGACTCCCTGTATGGCCTGAAACCGGAGCAGATAAACCGTTATGGGCTGAGTATGGGGACGATTGCGTTGCGTGGTGAGACTGGCACGCTGCTGGTGGGAGCAGACACACTGATGCGCGTCACCTCGAATCCGTTCTTCGGTTATCTTGAAGAACGGATCGAGGCAATTGCCGCGCCGCAGGATTAGCCAACTTCAACCTGCGGCTTTGCCTGGCGTTTACGGATGATGCGTAACACGGGAGGGACGATAATCACTGCCACCGCCATCACCAGCAGGGTTTTGGTCACGCCGCTTTCCCACAGAATTGCCATATTGCCGTTGCTGATGGACAGCGCGCGGCGCAGGTTCTGTTCGAGCATTTCGCCGAGGACGAAGCCTAAGATCAGCGGTGACATCGGGAAATGCATCTTGCGCAAAATATAGCCCAGCACCCCAAGCGCCACCATCAGCACCAGATCGAAGGTGGTGCTGTGGACCGCGTACACGCCAACCGCTGAAACAGCGGCGATCGCCGGGACCAGAAACCACAGCGGAATGGTCAGCATGCGAGTAAACAGGCCGATCAGCGGGATATTCATGACCAGCAGCATCACGTTGGCGATCAGCAGCGCGGCGATCAGCCCCCAGACGATGTCCGGTTGTTCGGTAAACATCGCCGGGCCGGGTGTGATGTTGTACAACGTTAGCGCGCCCATCATCACCGCGGTAGTGCCGGAACCGGGAACCCCCAGCGTTAACATCGGGATAAACGAGCCACAGGCCGACGCGTTGTTTGCCGCTTCCGGCGCCGCCACCCCGCGAATATCGCCTTTGCCGAAGCTGTCGCTGTTGCCGCTGATTTTCTTCTCGGTCATGTAGGTGATGGCGCTGGCAATCGTCGCGCCCGCGCCGGGCAGCACGCCGACAAAGAAACCTATCACCGACGAGCGCAGCGTTGTGCCGGCACACTGAACGCCTTCTTTCAGATTAAACATCATCCGTCCGGTTTTACGGACCAGCGTTTGCCCGCTGCTGGTGTGCTCCAGCATCAACAGGATTTCAGACACTGAGAACAGGCCGATCACCACGACGATAAACTGAACGCCGTCGGAAAGGTGAACGCTGTCAAAGGTAAAGCGATACACCCCGGTATTAGCGTCCACGCCGACGGTAGCAAGACCCAGTCCGATCAACGCGGCGAGAAACGATTTCAGTGGGTTTTGCGCCATCATGCTGCCGAGGCAGGCGATGGCAAACACCATCAGCGCGAAATATTCCGCCGGACCAAACGCCAGCGACCATTGCGCCAACAGCGGCGCGAACAGGATGATCCCGCCGATGGCGATCAACGAGCCAAAGAATGAGCTGACCGCGGAAATCGACAGCGCGACGCCGCCGCGCCCCTGTTGCGCCATCGGGTAACCGTCAAGGGCGGTCATGATCGCCGCCGCATCGCCGGGTACGTTGAGTAAAATCGACGAGATGCGCCCGCCATATTCACAGCCGATGTACACGGTCGCCAGCAGGATCAGCGCCGACTCGGCGGGCAGGTGCAGGGCAAAAGCCAGCGGCAGCAAAATCGCCACGCCGTTGATTGGCCCAAGTCCGGGCAGCAATCCGACAATGGTGCCGACAAAGCAGCCAATCAGCGCGATCAGCAGATTTTCCGGGGTCATCGCCACCGCGAAACCCTGAGAAAGATATATCCAGGTATCCATCGTTTCTCCGTTAACTCAGCCAGGCGCCGAGCGGTAAGGTGACGTCGAGCAGGCGGTCGAAGGCGTACCAGAGGGCCACACCGAGGATCACGCCGGAGATCCCCGCTGCAGGTAACGTGGCGCCGAACAGCAGGCCAATGACCAGCGTCAGGATCGCAGTAGCGACGGGAAAGCCCAGCCATTCAAAGCCCCAGGCGTACATCAACAGGATGATGACCATCGTTAACAGTTTTTGCAGCACGTGACGGCGTGGCCAGTCCACCACATCCGGATGGCGCAGCAGTAGCGCCAGCGCGCATAGCGCCATCAGGCCAATGATCCCCAAAGGAAACGGGCGTGGGCCGACCGGCTCGTAGCTGTATTCACTCTGGATCTGCCAGGCGATAAACAGCCCGGCGATACAGAGCAGCAGCCAGATCCCGGCGAAAATACGATCGCTCATGGAGGCCTCCGCGTTTATTTAGCCAGGCCGAAGGCTTTGGCCTGATCCCGGTAACCGGTAACTTGTTTTTTGACATACTCGTCAAGGGCTTTGCCGGTCATGTTGAATTCAAACAGGCCGCGCAGATCGCGCTGCTTTTTAAATTCTTCGGTCTGCTGCAGCTTTTCGAACGTCTGCACCCACCACTGGTATTCGGCGTCGCTCACTTTCGGGCCAACATAGAAACCGCGAATGATCGGCCAGACCAGATCGTAGCCCTGCTCTTTGGCGGTCGGGACGTCAGCCAACTGCCCCGGCAGGCGATTTTCTGAGAACACCGCGAGCACGCGAATTTTGTCGCCGTTCAGGTATGGCACCATTTCGCTGAGATCGCCGGAGACAACCTGCACGTGGTTGCCCATCAGCGCGGTCACCGGCTCGCCGCCGCCCTCAAAGGCGACATAGCGCATCTTGTGCGGATCGACCTTCGCCTGTTGCGCCAGCAGCGCCGACTTCATCCAGTCCTGGCTGCCGATAGACGCGCCTGCGCCAATTACCACGCTATTGGGATCTTTTTCCATGGCGGTGAGCAGATCCTTCAGCGACGTCCACGGCGAGTCGGCGCGTACGGCGATCATGCCGTAGTCGGTGCCCACACTCGCCAGCCAGCGCACATCATCAACGCCGTAGCGGCCAAATTTCCCCTGTGACAGGTTTAACAGCGAGCCGCCGGAGAAGGCGACCACAGTCCCTGGCTCGGCCGGACGCTGCGCCACGATAGCGTTATAGGCGACCGCGCCGACGCCGCCGGGCATATAGGTGACGCGCATCGGTTTTTCGATAGCGCCGGTTTCCATCATGCTTACCTGGATCAGTTTGCAGGTAAGATCAAAGCCGCCGCCGGGCTTCGCCGGGGCGATACATTCGGTACGTGACGGCGCGTCCTGCGCCAGTACAGAGGTGCTCATCAGTAAAACGCTTGCAGTAAGAGTACGAAGTACTTGTTTTTTCATTGTTTATCCTCACGCCGGATGCCCGGATAGTAGGGTTCGGAACAACATTTTTTTGATTATGTGAACCTGCATGTAGCAGTTCGGTTGCGTGATTGTTAAAACATTAACCTTTCATTTCCCTTTCAATGCGGCAGAAACTTTACAGGATGTGATATGCGTCTCTTATTGGCGGAAGATAACCGTGAGCTGGCTCACTGGCTGGAAAAAGCGCTGGTGCAGAACGGGTTCGCCGTGGACTGCGTGTTCGACGGACTGGCTGCCGACCATCTGTTGCACCGCGAAAGCTATGCGCTGGCGGTGCTGGACATCAATATGCCCGGTATTGACGGGCTGGAAGTGGTGCAGCGTCTGCGCAAACGTGGGCAGACGCTGCCCGTCCTGTTGTTAACAGCACGCAGCGCGGTGGCGGATCGGGTAAAGGGGCTGAACGTCGGCGCAGATGACTACCTGCCCAAGCCGTTTGAGCTGGAGGAGCTTGACGCGCGGCTGCGCGCCCTGCTGCGGCGCAGTGCGGGCCAGGTGCAGGAGCTCCAGCAACTGGGCGATCTGGCGTTTCACGACGAGGGGTATTTTTTGCTTCAGCAGCAGCCGCTGGCGCTCACCCCGCGAGAGCTGGCGCTACTGACGGTGCTGATGTACCGGCGAACGCGCCCGGTGTCGCGTCAGCAGTTGTTTGAACAGGTATTCAGTCTGAACGATGAAGTCAGCCCGGAAAGCATCGAACTGTATATTCATCGCCTGCGCAAAAAACTCCACGGCAGCAACGTGCGAATCACAACCCTGCGCGGGTTGGGCTACGTGCTGGAGTGCGGCGATGAGGTGGGTTAAACCGCAGTCGCTGTACCTGCAACTGCTGCTGTTTCTGGGGCTACCGTTGCTCCTGCTGTGGGGATTTTCGGCATTTAACAGCTATGTCAGCGCGCTACAGGCCGCGACCCAGGCCTATGATCGCACTCTGCTTTCTTCTGCACGCACGGTGGCGGAACGGCTGGAAGTGCGTAACGGCAGGCTGGAGGTCAACGTTCCGTGGGTGGTGCTGGACAGCTTTGAGCTCAACATGAACGATCGGTTGTATTACAAAGTGGTGGATCCGGCGGGGCGGGTGATCTCCGGCTATGACGATATGCCCGTGATGCCGCCTGCGACCTCGCGAACCCGGCTTTATCCGGCGCTGGCGTGGTTTTATCACACCCAATATCGCGGGCAGGCGATACGCGTCGCGCGTTTGCTGCAGCCGGTGAACGAAGGCGGGATCGTCGGAATGGCGGAAATCTACGTGGCCGAAACGCTACAGTCCCGGCGCTATCTGGCGGGACAACTGCTGTTTTCGTCCTGGGTCACGCAGGGGCTGTTGGTGTTGCTGACGCTGGTGCTGGTCGGCTGGTTACTGCGTCGGGTGCTCAAACCCATGCGCCAGCTCTCTTCGCTGATGGTCCGCCGTGAGCCGGGGTTGCTCACGCCGTTACCGGAACTGCTGCCGTGGTCGGAAACTCGCCTGCTGATCGTGGCCTTCAACCGTTACCTTGACCGGCTGCGCGTGCTGATCTCGCGTCAGGAACGTTTTAGCGCCGACGCGTCCCATCAGTTAAAAACGCCGCTGGCGGTGTTGAAAACCCAGGCGGCGGTGGCGCTGGCGAGCCGGGAGCCGCAGCAATGGTACGAGAGCTTACGGGCGATGAGCACAACGCTGGACAATACCATTCTGCTTACCGAAAGGCTGTTGCAGCTTTCGGCGGTAAAGCGCAAAGAGCAGGGCGAGCGCCAGTTTGCGCCGGTAGATCTGTTCGCCGTAGTGCAGCAAAGCTGTTTTACCCGACTGGCGCAGGCGCGCAGTAAACAGATCGATCTTGGCTACGAGGGCGTACAGGCGTCGGTCTGGATGGAGGGGGATGAGGTCTTACTGGGCGAACTGTGCGGTAATCTCCTGGACAATGCCTTGAAATACACGCCGCCGCAGGGAACGGTGACGGCAAGGCTTGACCGCGAGGGCGAGGCCGTGGTGCTGGTGGTAGAGGACAGCGGGCCGGGAATAGACGACGACCAGATCCCCCAGGCGCTGTTGCCGTTTCACCGGCTGGAAAACGCAGGCTCCCAGCCCGGCGCGGGGATCGGCCTGGCGCTGGTCAATGATATTGCCCGGCTACACCGCACCCATCCGCAACTGACACGCAGCGAAACACTGGGCGGATTACGCGTAAGAGTGCGGTTTCTGGTCATGACGCATTAGGGTTTAACCTGGCGGGAACGCACGAAAAATATGTTCTGCGGCCTGAAATAAAAAAAGCCGCTTTCGCGGCTTCAGTCAGGGGAGAAGAATTATTCGCTGACCTTTTTCTCAACCGAGGCAGCGCCTTCTTTGGTCTTATTCCAGCCTTTTTCTGCGCCTTCTTTAGTGGCATTCCAGCCTTTCTCGGTGCCTTCTTTGGTTTTATTCCAGGCTTCCTGAGAACCTTCGCTGACTTTACTGCTCAGGTCGTTGCGGGTGCCTTCGGCTGCATGTTTTGCTTTTAGTTGCTGTTCTTCACCCTGGTTTTGCGCCTGGTGCAGTTTCTCTTTGGCGGTATTGGCATTTTCGTGCGCGGCGGCTACGTCATTATCGGTGGCGTGTGTGGTCGCGGCAAAAACTGGGGAAGCCAACAGAAGAGCAGATAAGGCGATCGTTGTTTTTTTCATAATATCCTCGCTTAACGTTATCAGTTAAATGCGTGATTAAGCATGGCAGGTCAACGAAGCGCTGGCTTTAAGAAAAAACTGTAAATGAAAATAATGATTTCTGAACGCTAAATGCATCCATACACAAAATAAAATAATCGCTTTGATGCTAAGAGGATATTTATTGATATCACGATTATTACAATTCGCTTTATTTTTGCGTTGCTGAACGATCGCTCTGTTTCACATCCACTAACCCTTTTTCCGGGTCAAGAAAGAAGCATTGGGTGGGGGACGATTTTGTCTCGGATGCCGCCTCGCATTGCGCGAGGGTACTGTATGCGCCAATCACTTCACTCTTTGACTCTCCGCCTGCGAGCGCGAAGATCAATGCAAGAACATACATGTTTTTTCCTTAAAATCATTAACGGCGCTGGCTACATGACAGGCGAACGTGCCGCTGTAATGGACTCCAGCAGGATCATTCTTTGTACGAATAATGTTAGCGAATCGTAATATACGTATAAAATTCTTAAAAGCAAGCTGATTATTCTGAAAGTATGTGTTCGGACTTTACTAATATTTTCTTAATGATTGCGCAACGAAATTATTAAGCGGTATAGCGGGTGAATTAACCCCGCGCGCATGCAACGGCACGCGCTGGTCGCGCCGCGTTGTACTAATCGCATGACGTAACCAGGGCTTTTCAGCATAACCTTAAGGCAGCCGCTGCGAATGCCGACCAGACTTATCCTTTTTGTTTATGAGGAGGTTGCGTAATGAAACGCCTGTTTATGTCCATTTTTTCCAGCCCGGAGTCGCTGTTACAGGTGATGAGCCATCAGGAAATAATCGAAGCGGTGGAGGATGGCGACCGCATTATTATCGACCAGGACGGTAATGCCTCGGTTAATTTTAAAAGCAGAGAAGTGCAACACGATTTCCAGCGTCATGTTAACGCGCTGAAGAGGGCATGACATGGGAACGGCGATATTTATGGTGCTGATGGTGTGCGGATACTGGTACACCAGTCGCGATCTGTCCACACGTTTTAAGATCAAACGATCGTTTGGCTGGGATGTCTATTTTCTGGTGGCGCTGTATGGCTGCATTTTTGTGTTGCAGGGCGTCCTTGCTACCGGGCTGCTCTGGCTGCTGTTATTGGCGCTCCCCGCCGCTGATAATACCTTTCAGATCACCTCGCAGAAATATGCCGACTGGCAAATTGAATTTATGAACTGGAGCTTTCTCGGCATCCAGGCGCCGGTGGTGGTGATGCTGGCCTTTGCCATCCTGTTTTGCCTTTATCGTTCTAACTGGGCGGGCAGCGCCAGGCTGGACGGTGAAGACCGGAAAACGCTGTATAAGCGTCTGGCGCGCTCGAGCGGTATTGAACAACTGCTGTATCAGTGTATGGAACAAGGCGAACTGGCGCTGGTGACGCTCAAATCGCGGCGAATTTATATCGGCATGATCCATACCGCCACGCTGGAATATGAAAAAACGGCCAACATCGTGCTGATTCCAATGCTGAGCGGCTATCGTGACGGGGAAAAAATGAACCTGTGCATTGAGCACAACTACAGCAAATGGTACGCCGAGCATGACATTACGCTGGATTCAGAACCCAGAAGCGCAATGGACTTCCGCAAGGTGATTATGCTGGATCAGATAGAAAGCCTTTCCCTTTTCGACCCTGCCAGCGCCAGCGCCTTGTCGATGGAACCACGCTAACGTGCGAGCGAAGAACGCGTTTTTTACCGGTTTACGGTCAGGCGCTTCCCTTGTCGCCCAACCGGTAAGCCAGCGCCACGACCAGCGACTGTACCAGACACAGCGTTGCGGACTGGGAGCGAAACGCGTCAACCTGCGCCTCTTTCACCACAAAGCAGAGTTCACTGAACGTGGCCAGTGGACTTATCTGACTGTCGGTGATGACAATCTGACGCGCGCCGGCCTTCGCCGCGGTTTCGCTCACCATCACCGTCTCTTCCGCATAGGGCGAGAAACTGACGGAAACCACGATATCGCGTGAGCTAATACGGTTGATCTGTTCGCGCAGCATCCCGCCCATCCCGTCGAGCAGTATGGGACGGCAGGCCAGATGGCTCAGGGCGTAGGTCAGATAAGCGGCAACGCTGAACGAGCGACGTAAGCCGGCGACATAGATAGTGTCGGCTTCCGCCAGCAGTTGCACCGCTTGTTCCAGCATTGCCGGTTCGGCACGGGCGGCAAGCTGCTGTAGCGCCTGCGCATTTGAGCGGGCGAATTCCTGCAAAATATCCAGCGGCGTTTCCGGCACCGCTTCGCTTTCCATTTCACGAAACAGGCGGGCGCGGTCGCTGTAGCTGGCGGTCTCTTCAACCAGATTCATGCGAAACAGTTGTTTCATTTCATTGAAACCGGTGAAGTCAAAGGCGTTGGCGAAGCGGATGAGCGTGGAGGGCGGCACCCCGGCGCGCTCGGCAATGACAGCGACCGTATCAAAGGCCACGCTATTAGTGTTATCCAGCACATAGCGGGACACCTGCTGCAACCTTTTGCTCAGGCTGTCGTAGCGATCGCGGATTTGCTGTTGCAGTTCGTTCAGGTTGGTTGCGGTACTCATTGATCCCCCTGGGTTAGTTTTCTGATTCTAAACGTAAAGCCGCTTCTTTTAAATGTCGGACGTCCGATTCGCGGCAAAAATGAAACAGAAGATTCACGCTTTTCCCTCTCTGAAATCCCCGAAAGATCGGCTTATCCTGCGTATTGCGGCTGTTAACATAAAAATCCATCCTTGATCACAATAATCACTATTTGTTTTATTTCAACTTAAAATGGAATATTTATTTCATATATAGTGATTTCATAGAGAGCGTTCAGGTAACAATCACGAACCCACAGCGAGAGGTTAAGGATGGAGACGGTAGCGAATTTTATTCACGGCGAATGTGTCACCGGTTCAGGCCAGCGCGTTCAGGCGATCTTCAACCCGGCCACCGGCGAGCAGATCCGCCAGGTGGTGATGAGTACGGCGCAGGAGGCTGAGCAGGCGGTTGCCGCCGCGCAGCAGGCCTTTCCCGCGTGGGCACGTCAGGCTCCGCTTAAGCGCGCGCGGGTGATGTTCCGTTTCAAGGCGCTGCTCGAAGAGAACATGGAAACGCTGGCCCGCATCATCAGCGAAGAGCACGGCAAGGTTTTCTCCGACGCGGTGGGCGAGCTGACCCGCGGCCTGGAAGTGGTGGAATTCGCCTGCGGCATCCCGCATCTGCAAAAGGGTGAGCATTCCGCCAACGTGGGGACCGGCGTCGACAGCCATTCGCTGATGCAACCGCTCGGGGTCTGCGCCGGGATCACGCCGTTTAACTTCCCGGCGATGGTGCCGATGTGGATGTTCCCGATTGCGCTGGCGACCGGTAACACCTTCGTGCTGAAACCGTCGGAAAAAGATCCCTCCCTGGCGCTCGCGCTGGCGCAACTGCTGAAAGAGGCCGGCCTGCCGGACGGCGTGTTTAACGTGGTACAGGGGGATAAGGAGTCCGTTGACGTGCTCCTGACCGACCCGCGCGTGCAGGCAGTGAGCTTTGTCGGCTCCACGCCGATTGCGGAATACATTTACCAGACCGCCTCCGCCCACGGCAAACGCTGTCAGGCGCTGGGCGGTGCGAAAAACCACTGCATTTTGATGCCGGATGCGGACATGGAGATGGCGACTAACGCCATTATGGGCGCGGCCTACGGCGCGGCGGGCGAGCGCTGTATGGCGCTCTCGGTGGTGCTGGCGGTGGGCGATAAAACCGCTGATGACCTTTGCGCCCGGCTGGAAAAACAGATTGCCGCACTGCGCGTTGGGCCGGGTCTGGACCAGACGCCGGAAAACGAAATGGGGCCGCTCATCTCCGCCGCGCACCGCAGCAAGGTGCTGGGCTACATCGACAGCGGGGAAGCGCAAGGGGCGAAACTGCGCGTGGACGGTCGCGGCTTCCACGTGAAGGACTACGAGCAGGGCTATTTCGTCGGTCCGACGCTGTTCGATAACGTCACCCCGGAGATGACCATCTATAAGGAAGAGATTTTCGGTCCGGTGCTTTCTGTGGTGCGCGTAGCAGATTACGCCAGCGCGGTGGACCTGATTAACCGCCATGAATATGGTAATGGCTCCGCCATTTTCACCCGCGACGGCGGCTGCGCGCGCCGCTTCTGCGAAGAGGTGCAGGCGGGCATGGTGGGCGTCAACGTGCCGATCCCGGTGCCGATGGCGTTCCACAGCTTCGGCGGCTGGAAGCGTTCCATCTATGGCGCGCTCAACGTCCACGGCAACGACGGCGTGCGTTTCTACACCCGCATGAAAACCATTACCGCGCGCTGGCCGGAAATGCAGCAGGACAGCGGCGCGGCATTCTCTATGCCGACGCTGGGCTGACAGGAGGTGTTATGCAAACCGAACGTATGACCATGGCCCAGGCGCTGGTCCGGTTCCTTAATCAACAGTATGTCAGCGTTGACGGCAACGAAACGCCCTTCGTGGAGGGCGTGGCGACCATTTTTGGTCATGGCAACGTGCTGGGTATCGGCCAGGCGCTGGAGCAGGATCCGGGCCATCTGCAGGTAATGCAGGGCTGCAACGAGCAGGGCATCGCCCATATGGCGACGGGATTCGCCAAACAGCATCGCCGTCAGCGCATTTTCGCCGTCACCTCCTCCGTCGGGCCGGGCGCCGCCAATATGGTGACCGCTGCAGCTACTGCCACCGCGAACCGCATCCCGCTGCTGCTGCTGCCGGGAGATATCTACGCCAGCCGCCAGCCGGACCCGGTCTTGCAACAAATTGAGCAGTATCACGATCTCAGCATCAGCACCAACGACTGCTTCCGTCCTGTCTCCCGCTACTGGGACCGCATCAACCGCCCCGAGCAACTGATGAGCGCCATGCTCAATGCGATGCGAGCACTCACTGACCCCGCGGATACGGGCGCGGTGACCATTTGTTTGCCACAGGACGTACAGGGCGAGGTCTGGGATTATCCGATGAGCTTTTTTGCCCGTCGCGTGCATCACATTGAACGTCGACCGCCCGACTCCCAGCGGCTTGAACACGCGCGGGCACTGATTGCCCGTAAGCGTCGCCCGCTGGTGGTGTGCGGCGGTGGGGTACGTTATTCCGGCGCGCATGAGGCGTTGCGAGAATTTGTCGAGACGCTGCAACTGCCGTTTGCCGAAACCCAGGCCGGAAAGGGGGCGCTGGTCAGTGACCACCCGCTTAATCTGGGCGGGGTTGGCGTCACCGGCGGGCTGGCGGCCAACCAGCTTGCGCCACAGGCCGACCTGGTAATTGGCGTCGGCACGCGCCTGACCGACTTTACCACCGGCTCCAAAGCACTGTTTGCCCATCCGGACGTCGAATTTCTGCTGCTGAACGTGGCCGAATTTGACGCCCTGAAGCTCGACGCCACCGCGCTGGTTGCCGATGCCCAAACCGGGCTGCAGGCCCTGACCCATGCGCTGAAGGATTACCGCAGCGGCTGGGGAGAGGAGATTGCTCAGGCGAAAACCGCCTGGCGCGACGAGTGCCGCCGCCTGTGGGATCGCCAGTGGCATCCGGCAGATGCGCCCGAGGTGGCGGGACACCTGGACGCGCAGTTGGCGGAATACGGTGAGACGCTCAACACCCGCCTGACCCAGACGCGGGTGCTGGGGCTGATTAATCAGCATGTTGAAGACAACGCCATCGTGGTGGGGGCAGCCGGATCGCTGCCGGGGGATTTGCAGCGCCTCTGGCAGGTCAAAACGCCCGATACCTATCATCTGGAGTACGGCTACTCCTGCATGGGCTACGAGATAGCGGCCGCGATTGGCGCGAAGATTGCGAGACCCGAACAGCCGGTATACGCCATGGTGGGGGATGGCTCCTACATGATGCTGCACTCCGAGCTGCAAACCGCAGTGCAGGAGGGGATTAAGGTCACCGTTCTGCTGTTTGATAACGCCAGCTTCGGCTGCATTAACAACCTGCAGATGGGACACGGCATGGGGAGCTTTGGCACCGAAAACCGCCACCGTAACCCGGAAACCGGGCAACTTGACGGACCGCTGGTGAAGGTCGATTTTGCGCAAAACGCGGAAAGCTACGGCTGTCGCGCGTGGCGGGTACACGATGAACCAGGTCTGCTGGCGGCGCTGGCGGCGTCCCGCGCCCATCCTGGCCCGACGCTGCTGGACATTAAGGTGCTGCCGAAGACCATGACCCACGATTACGCCTCGTGGTGGCGAACCGGCGATGCGCAGGTGGCAGACTCGCCCGCAGTGTGCGAAGCCGCCGCGTTGACGCAAGCGCAGGTAAAAAAAGCGCGTCAGTATTAGTTTTCCCGCCGTAACGAAATTTTCATTTCATTTTCTCTTCCTGTGTTTTCCGCGCCCTCCCCATCCGGGAGAGCGCGATGTTCTTTCCGTATATCGCCGCTCATGTTGTGAGATTGATAACAAAAATTATCTCGTTCATCTCAAAACTGTTAACTCGCACTCAAAAACATAATTTTCACTATTTATAAAAATGAAATAAATGTTTTATTTAAAGGGTCGTTAGTTCATTGCATTCACCAACACCGGGAGCCGTTATGTTTAACATTGCTTTACTGGGCGCTGGCCGAATCGGCCAGGTACATGCAGCTAACATCGCCAGCCACAGTGCGACCACGCTGTGGTCGGTGGTCGACCCGAATCAGGCATTTGCCACCCGTCTCGCCATGCAGTATCAGGCCCGTCAGCAGAGCCTGGAGGAGGCGATGACCGACCCTGACGTTCATGCCGTACTGATTGCTTCGGCAACGGATACCCACGCGGATCTGATTGAACTGGCCGCCCGTCACGGCAAGGCCATCTTCTGCGAAAAGCCGGTACACCTCGACCTCGCCCGCGTGCGCGACTGCCTGAAGGTGGTCAAAGAGTACGACGTGCCGCTGTTCATCGGCTTTAACCGCCGCTTCGACCCGCAGTTCCGCCGCGTGAAAACCGAGGCCCAGGCCGGGCGCATCGGCAAACCGGAATCGCTGCTGATTATTTCCCGCGATCCGTCTCCGCCGCCTGCGGAGTACGTGCGCGTCTCCGGCGGCATGTTCCGCGACATGACCATTCACGACTTTGACATGGCGCGCTTCATCATGGGCGAAGAGCCGGTGTCGGTGTATGCCCAGGGCAGCAACCTGGTGGATCCGGCGATTGGCGAGGCGGAGGATATCGATACCGCGTTTATCGTTCTGAAATACGCCTCCGGCGCGATGGCGACCATCGTCAACAGCCGCCGCTCCTCGTACGGCTACGACCAGCGCCTGGAGCTGCACGGTTCCGAAGGGCTGCTCTGTGCGGGCAATATTCTTGAAAACCAGGTGCAGCACTACGGAAAACAGGGCTGCACCAGCGCGCTGCCGGAACACTTCTTCCTCCAGCGCTACAAATCCGCTTACGCCGCGGAATGGGAACACTTTGTTGCGGTCCTGCGCGGCGAAGCGGTGCCGGATTGTAGCGGCGATGACGGCGAACGAGCGCTGTACCTCGCGGATAAAGCGCTGGAATCACTGCGCAGCCAGCGCGAGATCGTCCTCTAAACACACCACCCTACACAGAGAGACATAATAATGAAAAAACTGATCGTAGCCGCCCTCATCGCCGTAACGTCCGGGGCCGCCCTCGCCGAAAACGAGCAAATTGTTTTCAGTACGCCAAATCTGGCGATGCCGTTTGAAGTTCACATGCAGCGCACGGCGGTGAAGGCCGCAAAAGAGATGGGCGTGCAGCTTCAGGTGCTGGACGGGCAGGGCAGCTCGCCGAAACAGGTGGCTGACCTGGAAAACGCCATCACCCGCGGGGCGCAGGGCTTTATCGTCTCCCCGAACGACGTGAACGCGGTCTCCAGCGCGGTGGATGAAATTCAGGAGGCGAAGCTCCCGGTCGTCACCCTTGACCGCTCCGTCGACAGTCAGAAGAAAGTGCCGCACTTTGGCGCCAACAATTACAAAGGCGGCCAGGCGATTGGCGACTTCGTGAAAAGCAAGTTCCCCAACGGTGCGGAGATCATACTGCTCACCGGTCAGCCCGGCTCCTCCTCCAATATTGAACGCACCAAAGGGATCCGCGACAGCCTGAAGGCGGGTGGCGATAAATACAAGATCGTCGCCGATCAGACCGGCAACTGGATGCGTTCAGAAGGGATGCGCATCGTTGAAAGCGTCCTGCCATCTCTGCCGAAACGCCCGCAGGTGATCCTCTCCGCCAACGACGATATGGCGCTGGGGGCGATTGAAGCCCTGCAAAGCCAGGGCGTGAAGCCGGGCGAAATACTGGTGACCGGCTTTGATGCGGTACCGGAAGCGCTGGCCCGCGTGCGCGAGGGCTGGCTGGCGGTGACGGCGGATCAGCGTCCGGGCTTTGCGGTCAAAACGGCGATGAGCCAGTTGGTGGCCAACGTGCGCGACAAAACCGCCATCACCGGGGCTGACTACCCGCCGACGCTGATCACCAAAGAGAACCTGCAGCAGGCTGAGCGCATCGGCGAGGCCGGTAACTGATCTATCCGCAGCCGCCGCGCGAGCGGCGGCGCACTCTGAAGGAGGAGCAGACCGATGTCGCAACCCTTACTGAAAGTGACCGACCTGGTGAAAAGCTTTTCCGGCGTCTGGGCGCTGAGCAGCGCTCAGCTGACCGTCGGCAGCGGAGAAATACACGCCCTGCTGGGGGAGAACGGGGCGGGAAAATCCACGCTGCTGAAGGCGCTCGCGGGGGCGCAGCCGCAAACGCGCGGGGAGATCTGGTTCAACGGCGAAACGCTGCCGCTGGACGATTCCCCGGTGGAGCGGCAGAACAAGGGGATTATCACCATCTATCAGGAATTCAACCTGCTGCCCAACATGACCGTCGCGGAGAACATGTTTCTCGGGCGCGAGCCGCGCAGGCGTAACCTGATCGTTGATGAGAAAGCGGTGAATCAGGAGGCGCAGGTCATCCTCGATTACCTGCAACTGAACGTCGCCCCGACCACGCCCGTCGCCCGCCTGAGCGTCGCGCAGCAGCAGATGGTGGAGATCGCCCGCGCGTTAACCCTGAACGCGAAGCTGATCGTTATGGACGAACCGTCCGCCGCGCTGAGCGACAGCGAAGTGGAAAGTTTGCACCGCGTGGTGCGGGAACTAAAGGGGCGTGGGGTCAGCATTATTTACGTTACCCACCGTCTGCACGAAGTGTTTCAACTTTGCGATCGCTTCACCGTGTTTCAGGACGGTCGGTTCACCGGTACCGGCGCGGTGGCGGAGACCACCGTCGAACAACTGATTCGCCTGATGGTCGGGCGCGACGTGGCGTTTAACCGTCGTCCCGCCAGCGAAACCCACCATGAAGATAAACCTGTCCGCCTGGCGGTGAAGGGGCTGAGCCGCGAAAAGCCGCCGCTGGATCCGCACGGCATCGCCCTGCACGACATCAGCTTCCACGTCCACGCCGGGGAAGTGTTAGGCATTGCCGGGCTGGTGGGCGCGGGACGCACCGAGGTGGCGCGCTGCCTGTTTGGCGCGGACGCGTTTACCTCGGGCAGCTTTGAGCTGGACGGCGTGCCGTACCAGCCGCGCGATCCGCTGTATGCCCTCGACCAGGGCGTGGCGCTGGTGCCGGAAGATCGCAAAAAAGAGGGGGCGGTGCTGGGGCTGTCGATTCGCGACAACCTGTCGCTCTCGTGCCTTTCGTCTCTGCTGCAGTGGCGCTGGTTCGTGAACACCCGCAAAGAGGACGACCTGATTGAGTCCTACCGCCAGGCGCTGCAGATCAAAATGGTCAACAGCGAGCAGGAGGTGCGCAAGCTCTCCGGCGGTAACCAGCAAAAAGTGATCCTCGCGCGCTGCATGGCGCTCAATCCTCGGGTGCTGATCGTCGACGAGCCGACGCGCGGCATCGACGTAGGGACCAAATCGGAAGTGCACCAGGTGCTGTTTGACATGGCGAAAAAGGGCGTGGCGGTGATCGTGATCTCCTCCGATCTGCCTGAAGTGATGGCGGTGTCCGACCGGATCATCACCCTCAGCGAAGGCCGGGTGACCGGCGAGATCCACGGCGACGACGCTAACGAAGAACGGCTGATGACGATGATGGCCATCAACCACAACGCCCTGAACGCGGCATAACGGAGTTTCTCATGACGCAGATGATTTCTAAAACGCAGGCCCCGGTGAAACGCGCCGGACGCATCGATCCCATCGCCTTCTTCGAGCGCTTCGGGGTGCTGATTTTCATGATCCTGCTGCTGATCTTCTTCCAGTCGCAGAACAGCAACTTTTTCTCTGAACGCAATATTTTCAACATTCTGACCGAAGTCTCTATCTACGGGATCATGGCCGTGGGGATGACCTTCGTCATCCTGACCGCCGGGATCGACCTCTCCGTCGGCTCCATTCTGGCGGTGTGCGCCATGACCGCGGCGTACGTGATTAAAGGCGACAACTTTACCACCGTCGACCCGAACGCCTGGGGCGGCATGAGCTGGCTGATTGGGCTGGGAATTTGCCTGGCGATGGGCACGGCGATTGGCTTTCTGCACGGTCTGGGCGTCACCCGCCTGCGCCTGCCGCCGTTCATCGTCACCCTCGGGGGGATGACCATCTGGCGCGGCCTGACCCTGGTGATTAACGACGGCGCGCCGATCGCCGGTTTCGATCAGGGCTACCGCTGGTGGGGGCGCGGGGAGCTGCTCGGCATCTCCATTCCGATCTGGATCTTCGCCATCGTCGCCGTTGGCGGCTATCTGGCGCTGCACAAAACCCGCTGGGGCCGCTTCGTCTACGCCATCGGCGGCAACCCGGAGGCGGCGCGTCTGGCGGGTGTGAACGTGAAGCGCGTGCTGGTCAGCGTCTACGTGCTGATTGGCTGCCTGGCGGGGCTGGCGGGCTTCATCCTCAGCGCGCGTCTGGGGAGCGCCGAGGCGGTCGCCGGGATCTCCTTTGAGCTGCGCGTCATCGCCTCGGTGGTGATTGGCGGCACCTCGCTGATGGGCGGCTACGGGCGCATCGGCGGCACCATCATCGGCTCCATCATCATGGGTATTCTGATTAACGGCCTGGTGCTGATGAACGTCTCGGCCTACTACCAGCAGATTATCACCGGATTAATTATCGTTCTGGCGGTGGCGTTCGACACCTACGCCAAGAGCCGTCGCGGCGCACTGTGAGGATCGTGATGAAAGAGGTACGTATTGGATTAATCGGCACCGGGTATATCGGCAAGGCGCACGCCATCGCCTATGCCCAGGCCCCGACGGTGTTCAACCTGCGCGGCAGGCTGGTGCGCGAGATGGTGGCCGAGGTAAACCCGACGCTGGCGGCAGAGCGCGCCCGGGCGTTTGGCTTCAACCGTTCAACGGGAGACTGGCGGGCGCTGGTGGCCGACCCGGCTATTGACGTGGTGGATATTTGCTCGCCCAACCATCTCCATAAAGAGATGGCGCTGGAGGCGATCCGCCACGGCAAGCACGTTTACTCGGAAAAGCCGCTGGCGCTGAACGCCCACGACGCGCGCGAGATGGTCGACGCCGCCAGGCGGGCAGGGGTGAAAACCCTGGTGGGCTTCAACTACATGAAAAACCCGACGGCGCAGCTGGCGAAGGAGATTATCGCCCGCGGCGAGATTGGCGAGGTGATCCACTTCTACGGCACCCACAACGAAGACTATATGGCCGACCCGCTGTCGCCCATTCACTGGCACTGCTTCGGGGAGACCGCCGGGCTGGGAGCGCTGGGCGACCTCGCGGCGCACATCGTCAATATGGCCCAGTACCTGGTGGGCGAGATTGAGCAGGTTTGCGGCGACCTGAAGATTGTGGTCCCGGAACGCCCGGCGAAGGCCGGATCGCCGGAAATGATTGCCGTCGAAAACGAGGATCAGGCCCACGCGATGGTGCGTTTTGCGGGCGGGGCGCAGGGTGTGATTGAAACCTCCCGCGTCGCCTGTGGCCGCAAGATGGGGTTGTCGTACGTCATCACCGGGACGAAAGGCGCCATCAGCTTTACCCAGGAGCGCATGGCCGAGCTGAAGCTCTATCTGCATGACGATCCGGTCAACCGCCAGGGGTTCCGCACGTTGCTGGTCGGCCCGGCACACCCGGAGTACGCCGCGTTCTGCATGGGCGCGGGCCACGGGATCGGTTTTAACGACCAAAAAACGGTGGAGGTGCGCGACCTGGTGGACGGCATTGCCGCCGACGCGCCGATGTGGCCGGACTTCGAAGAGGGCTGGAAGGTGTCGCGCGTGCTGGACGCCATCGCACTCTCGCACCAGCAGGGCCGCTGGCTGAACGTGAATGACATTGTCTGAAGAGGTATCAACGTGGAAAAGCAGTTTGATGTGATATGCATGGGCCGCGTGGCGGTAGACCTCTACAGCCAGCAGATTGGCGCCCGCCTGGAGGATGCGTCGAGCTTCGCCAAATATCTCGGCGGATCGTCCGGCAACGTGGCGTACGGTACCGCGCGTCAGGGCCTGCGCTCGTCGATGCTGGCGCGCGTGGGCGATGAACATATGGGCCGCTTCCTGCGGGAAGAGTTAAATCAGGTGGGCTGCGACACCAGCCATCTGATCACCGATAAAGAACGCCTCACGGCGCTGGTGCTGCTCGGCATTAAAGACCGGGACACCTTTCCTCTGATTTTTTACCGCGATAACTGCGCGGATATGGCGATTACCGCCAGCGATGTGGACGAAAGCTACATCGCCTCCGCACGGTGTCTTGCCATCACCGGGACTCACCTTTCTCACCCTCAGACCCGCGAGGCGGTGCAGACGGCGCTGGGCTATGCCCGCCGTCACGGCGTGCGCACGGTGCTGGACATCGATTACCGCCCGGTGCTGTGGGGGCTGACCTCCCTGGGCGACGGCGAAACGCGCTTTATTCCCGCCGATCGGGTCACCCGCGAGCTGCAGGAGGTGCTGCACCTCTTCGACGTCATTGTCGGCACCGAAGAGGAGTTCCACATTGCGGGCGGCAGCACGGATACCTTACAGGCGCTGGAAAGGGTGCGCGACGTGAGTCAGGCCACGCTGGTCTGCAAGCGCGGCGCGCTCGGCTGCTCGGTCTATACCGGCGCCATTCCGCCACGGCTGGACGACGGCCTGACGGTGACCGGCGTGCGCGTGGAGGTGCTGAACGTTCTCGGCGCGGGGGACGCGTTTATGTCCGGCCTGCTGCGCGGCTACCTGAACGACGAGGGCTGGGAGCAGGCGTGCCGCTACGCCAACGCCTGCGGCGCGCTGGTGGTCTCGCGCCACGGCTGCGCCCCGGCGATGCCGAGCAAAATCGAGCTGGACGATTATCTCTCTCGCGCCGCGCTCGTTCCGCGTCCGGATCTCGATCCGCGCCTGAACCATCTGCACCGGGTCACCACCCGCCGCCGCGAGTGGCCGGAGCTGTGCGTGATGGCCTTCGATCACCGCAGCCAGCTTGAGGATATGGCTATACAGTGCGGCGCGTCGCTCGGGCGCATTCCGGCCCTGAAGCAGCTGATCCTGCAGGCCAGCCGCGAAGCGGCGAGCCGCGCCGGGCTGGAGGGCAAAGCCGGTCTGCTGTGCGACGGCACCTTTGGCCAGGATGCGCTCAACGCCATTACCGGTGAAGGGTGGTGGATCGGGCGGCCCATTGAGCTGCCGGGCTCCCGTCCGCTGGAAATGGAGCACGGCAATATCGGCACCCAGCTTATCAGCTGGCCGCAGGAGCACGTGGTGAAGTGCCTGGTCTTTTTCCATCCGGAAGATGCCCACGGCCTGCGCCTGGAGCAGGAGCAGAAAATTGCCGAAGTCTACCGCGCCTGCTGCCGGTCCGGGCATGAGCTGCTGCTGGAGGTGATCCTGCCCGCGACCATGCCGCGCAGCGACGAACTTTACCTGCGCGCCATCTCCCGCTTCTACAACCTGGGCATTTACCCGGACTGGTGGAAGCTGCCGCCGCTCTCGACCGACGGCTGGGCGTCGCTCGGCGAAATTATCGAACGCCGGGATCCGCACTGCCGCGGGGTGGTGATCCTCGGGCTGGACGCGCCGGCCGAACAGCTACGCGCCGGGTTTAACGCCGCGGCGGGGCACGATTTGGTGAAGGGGTTTGCCGTGGGGCGCACGCTGTTCGGCGACGCTTCCCGCGCATGGCTGAAGCACGATATCGACGATGCGCAACTGGTGGCGCGCATCCGGGACAATTACCTGCAGCTTATCGCCTGGTGGCGCGAGCGCGGGCACGCATAATGGAGACGACAATGAGTGTACAACTGGGCATTAACCCGCTGACGTGGACGAACGACGATCTGCCTTCGCTCG
Organism: Citrobacter sp. R4; assembly: GCF_026719175.1. Lineage (NCBI taxonomy): Bacteria > Pseudomonadati > Pseudomonadota > Gammaproteobacteria > Enterobacterales > Enterobacteriaceae > Citrobacter > Citrobacter sp. R4. The sequence continues at coordinate 116,013 of NZ_JAPPSU010000002.1, read as the reverse complement.
GCGCGGAGACGCCGCTGGAGACCTGTCTGAGCGAAGGCAAAGAGGCCGGTTTTGCCGGTTTCGAACTGGGCAACAAATTCCCGCGCGAAGCGCGCCTGCTTGGCCCCATTCTGCAGCGCCACGACCTGCAGCTGGTCTCCGGCTGGTACTCCGGCCGCCTGCTGGAGCGCAGCGTGGAGGAGGAGATTGCCGCCGTGCAGTCGCACCTGACGCTGCTGCGCGAGCTGGGGGCGAAGGTGCTGGTCTTTGCGGAGGTGAGCGGCTGCATTCACGGCGAGCAGCAGACGCCGGTGCACCTGCGCCCGCGCTTCCCGCAGGATCGCTGGAAGGAGTACGGCGAGAAGCTCACCGAATTTGCGCGCTATACACAGCGGCAGGGAGTGCAGATTGCCTACCATCACCATATGGGCACGGTGATTGAGTCCGCCGACGACGTGGACAACCTGATGACCCATACCGGCGAAGAGGTCGGGCTGCTGCTGGACACCGGGCATCTGACCTTTGCCGGGGCCGATCCGCTGGCGGTGGCGCAGCGCTGGGCGTCGCGCATCAACCACGTCCACTGCAAAGACGTGCGCGCCGACGTGCTGGCGGACGTCAAAAACCGCAAAACCAGCTTCCTCGACGCGGTGCTGAGCGGCGTATTTACCGTGCCAGGCGACGGCTGCGTGGATTACCCGCCAATCATGCAACTGCTGAAAGCGCAGGACTATCACGGCTGGCTGGTGGTGGAAGCTGAGCAGGATCCGGCGATTGCTCACCCGCTGACCTACGCCCGTCTGGGCTATAACAACCTGAGCCGCCTGGCGCGCGACGCCGGGCTTTTCTGAGGAGGTGTCATGTCACGTCTGTTATCACGCTGGCAACTGCCGAACGCTGAGGGACGCACCCAGTCCGTCACGCCCCACGGCGCGGGCTGGGGATATGTTGGCTTTGAGGCCTATGAACTTCAGGAGGGGCAGGAGCTGACGCTGCCCGCGGTCAGCGAAGAGCGCTGTCTGGTGCTGGTGGCCGGGCGCGCCTCCATCAGCACGCCATCCGCGCGGTTTAACGACATCGGGGAGCGGATGAGCCCGTTCGAGCGCATCAAGCCGTGGGCGGTTTACGTCACCCCGCTGGAGGCGGTCCAGGTGAAGGCGCTGACGAGGCTGGAGCTGGCGGTCTGCGCCGCTCCCGGCAAAGGCGCGTATCCGACGCGGCTGATTGCCCCGCAGGATATCGACGGCGAAGCGCGCGGCAAGGGGCACAACCAGCGCTACGTGCACAACATTCTGCCGGAAGACAAGCCCGCCGACAGCCTGCTGGTGGTGGAGGTGTGGACCAGCGAGGGCTGCACCAGCTCGTATCCGAGCCACAAGCACGATACGGATAACCCGCCGCAGGAGACCTACCTGGAGGAGACCTACTATCATCGCCTCAACCCGGAGCAGGGGTTCTGCATGCAGCGCGTCTACACCGATGACAGAACGCTGGACGAGTGCATGGCGGTCTACAACCGCGACGTGGTCATGGTGCCGAAGGGCTACCATCCGGTGGCGACGATGGCCGGGTATGACAGCTATTACCTCAACGTGATGGCCGGGCCGGTGCGCAAATGGATGTTCACCTGGGAAGACGATCACACGTGGATTAATCGCGATTATCCCGCCAGGTGAACAGGAGAATTACGTCACGATGGTCGTCACCTGTCCCGGAAACACAATCTGAATCACGCCGCCCCAGTTGCACATCAGCTTCGACTGCGCGGTCAGGGCGGGCATGCCGCCCACCAGTATTGTCGGCGAACCGGGCATCCAGGGAGCTATGGTCACGGGAATGCAGGGCATCGGCGTCAGCACCCCGAGCGCCGCGGCGGTCGCGGCGGCCACGGTCGGGTTAGCCATACTGCTGCACATCCCGAACGGCAAAATGTTCACGAACGATTTGTTGTCCATGATATTCGCCATCGGCATGCTGTTTACCAGAGTACGGCTGATGGGCACTACGCACAGCGGGGAAGGCGCGAGGCCAAACGAGCATTGCAGCGTCGCGCCATTACATACTCCTGGACAACTCATGGTAAGACTCCCAGTTGCCGCCACAGTCGGCGGGCGGCCTCATCGCCGCTGATCAGTTCATTAAGCAACTCCGGCAGCGGCGTATTTCCCCACACACAGGCGCGCTGCAACAGGTAGGGCACCGGGCTGTGCGGCTCGGTGCTCTGCAAATAATCCGCGATCTGCCTGAGCATCTGATAGGCTTCTTCGCGGCTGCCGAAAGCCGCTCCATGGACAGGCATCGGTGCGGCTGGTTGCGCGGCTGGCAGTATCTGTTCAGGCAGTGCGCTGCCCAGTGCCTGTTGACAGGTTTTAATCTTTTGCTCCAGGTGGGTAAATGAGGGGGCAGAAGCCTCTGGCCAGTGCTGGCAGACGGCGTTCAGGCGTTGCAGCCATTCCAGGCTTGTCGCCAGCGCCTGCACAATCGGCGCCTGCTTCTCGGGGGAGAGAAATCTGGCAACGTTGCCCTGCTGCCACCCCGTCAACGACACGCTCTCATCCTCGGATAAAAACAGCGGCGCGTCAGCCACCAGCAGCGCGTAGCGCTGTGCCAGCCAGCTAAGCGGCGCGGCGCGATAGTCGTAATCACCCGCTTGAATTTGTGGATGCAACTCTGTCGGATAACGCTCCAGCGCCAGTACGGGCAGCGCCAGCGCATCGGGCAGGGCGAGCAGCCCGCGCAGACGCAGCCACGCCTCGCCGAGCCAGCCCATGATCACCAGATCTTTACTGCCCGTGACGGTCAGTTCGCTGGCAATGCGGGCGACCGCTTCCCAGTCAGCGCGCCGGGGCGTGCTTTGCCAGACGCCGGTAGGCAGCGTCTCGTCATCCTGCTGGCGTGCGGCGACCAGTTGGTCAAACTCTGGCGAGTAGCGTATCGACTCGCCGCAGGGGCAGTCGGCGCGGACAGGGGCCAGCAGTGCTTCAATATGTTCCATTAATCCTCTCCTGATAATCCTTGTTCGGTGAGCCTTACCCAGGGCAACGGCGCTTTACCTTCCACATCCAGTAGCACTACCTGTAAATACACGGTGGTCGTTGCGCGCAGTTGACCGTCGCCCACGGGAAGGGTGAAGCGCAGCGGCAGCGGCTGGGCCAGTGCGCTGCCGACGCGCTGTTGTGCAATCATTCGCAACAGCGACCACGCGCCTTGCCAGCGCCAGCGCCCCGTATCGCCGACAACGGTTATGCCTGGCTGTGATGCGCCCGGCAATGGCCGCCATGCGGAGTTTTTCGCCCAGCGCAGGCTTACGCTCAGAGCGTCGCCGCTGCGCCAGTGCAGATCCACCTCTGCGCCGCCGGGGTAGCTGAGGGTCTGTTGATTTCCGCTCAGCCGCCAGTCGACTATTTGATCTGCGCCGGACTCGTTATTGCGCGAAGTGCGCCAGAGGACGCGTACCGCAACGCCCTTCGGTGAGACGAGAGCCGCCAGCAGCGGTTTTGCCGCTGCCAGTTGTTGGATCAGCGGCGGCTGTCCGGTCAGAGATTCCGGCGGCAGCGTATCAAGCAGTACGGTAAGTTCGCGGACCCGATCGACATCTGCGTCCGGCGCGTGCGGCACGGCGGTAAACGGGAAATGCCCCGCCAGCCAGACGTTATACAGGTTGAAGATCTTCTGCGTCGTGCTGACGCTGGCCTGCTGGCGCAACTGACGGCAGTTTTGCTGCGCGGCGCCGACCAGCGCTGTCAGCGACTGGCTGTAAAAATCATTGCCGCCGGAGGCGGTGAACTGCGCCAGTTCGCTCTGGCAGTTTTGCGCGGTCAGGGTCGGCAGCGCGGTTGCGAGGGTGGTCATTTGCGCCGGGGGACTGGTCGGGTCCTGCTGTAGCAGACGCTGCATGGCGTTCAGGGAATTAACCCAGCGGACGATTTGCTGATTCTCCGCCGCCGACAGCCATGGGCGTTGTCCGTCAAGCCAGGTGACGTCCTGTTGATAGCGGGTGAGCGTGGCGGAGATCTGTTCCGCCTGGGCCGTCGACCAGGCGGCGATCCGTTCGCCACTGGCCTGCGCCTGCTCCGGCGTGGCGTAGGCAATCGCGGGAGGCGCCATGTTTGGCAGCAACGCGCCGCCCTGCTGGCTCACCCGCGCCATGACCTGCGCTGCGATTTGCTGGCGCAGCCGGGCGGCGAGCTGTGGTCGGGCGAGTTGACTAAAGGCGTCGATTACCCGGTCCGCATCGGCAATGCTGACAGCGCTTCCTTGCGCCGAATCTGGCGCGTCCGCATACAGCGCCAGGTTCATGGCGTTCTCCACCGCGTTCTGCGCCAGCGCGACCAGCTTTGGCCGCCACAGACTGTCAGGCAATTGCTGGACATAGCGCTGGTAACCGCTGAACAACTGCTGTGCCTGCTGCAACTGAAGTACGCCAGGATAGCCTGTGCTGGCTATCGGCGTCAGGTCCACGCCACGCTGCCAGAAAGGGTGGTTGAGCAGATCGCGCAGACTTTTTTGCAGGGCGAGAATATCCGGCGAAACGCTGAAATTGCCATCTGGTGACTGTTCGGTTAATGAAGAAAAATGCAGCCGCGAATCATCCACTTGCGCCATGAAGCGCTGGCGTAGCAGCGCTTCATGGCGTAGCAATTGCGGAATGACGCGATTGTCGATAAGCCGCAGACCGCGCGCCTGGGTCAGTAGCTCATCAAGGGGAAGCCGGACAGGGGAGTGCGCCGCGTCGCGGCTCAGGTTGTTGATGGTCGCCAGCGTTGCCTGTAGACGACCAATCTGGCGCACCAGCGAGCGGACAAACAGTGGCGTGATCCGCGTATCGTTACTGAACAGCGCCAGGAGTTTCTCCAGCCGTTCTTCGCTGTCATCGAGACTGGCGTCCCCATAGTTCTGTTCCAGCCAGCGCATCGTTTCACGAGAAAACAGCTCGCTGTTTCGCCGGGTCAGTTCGCTGGCGTCCGGTAGATGCAGAGGGGCGATGTTGAGAGTGGCGAACAACGCATTCAGGCTGTCTTGCGCGGGCAAAGAATCAACGTCAACGGTGACCCCCCAGATGGAGGACGAGACGTTCGCCAGCGTCGTGACTGTCGGCTGTTTTACCTGCAATAGCTGAAGTAGCGGCAGATAGCGGGTCTCCATCTGCTTTGTTTCTCCCAGCAGCGCCTCAATCTGCCGGTAGCGTTCGTCCGGCAGCAGATCTTCCCGCGCGTCCTCTTCGTTGCTCAGGACGTGGTTTTGCTGACAGACGCCGTTAGCGGCGGGCAGCAGCAGGCTGGTCAGGGTGGCGCTATGCAGGGTCTCGCGCAGCTTGCCGTCCGTACGGCTGAACAGCGAACCCGGCCAGACAACGGAGCTGAACTGCCACTGCGGAATGGCATTGAGAATGCGCCAGTAAAAAGCGGCTGTACGCTCGCCGGGCGCGCCGGGTTCTGCGGTCTGGCTGGCGAGCAGTTGCAGGCGATCGTGCAGCAGCAGGGCGTTGGTGTGCTGATACTGCCAGCGCCAGGTCATCACGGCCAGCCACAGCACGCACAGGCAACTGTAGCAGGTGAGGGTAACAAACTGCCGTCGCAGGTTCAGACGCAGCAGTCGGCGAACCGGCATCGCCAGTCCGCGTTCGGCGGCGATTTTCCCGTCCAGCAGGTTCTGGCAAAACTGCATCTGCGGCTTATCGTCCGTTATGCTGCGGGCAACGAACCAGATGCCGCGCAGCAACGGCGGCTCGTCACGGGCATTGTTGCTGAGTAGCGAATCAAAATAATCATGCAGCGGCGTGGCGAGGGGCAGAAAAGACGCCGGCAGGCGAAACAACGACGGGGGAGTCTGCCCATTCAGGGCGCCGAGTTCGCAAATTACCTGACGCAGGGCGTGACGGGTGTTGTCCAGCGCATCGTCGATCCACTGCGGCTTCCAGACAGCCTCCCGGGCCACCGGAATGGGGCTGCCAATAGCACTGCGTCGCGCCTGCTCCGGCAGCATTTCCAGCAGCGCCTGCATGCCGTCCAGGCTCTCAAGACCGCCGATCAGCAAATAAATCGGCAGGCTTAGCCCGCACACCTGTTGGATCTGTTGGCAGTTATTGAGCAACTGAACGCGGGTATTATCGCCGCCGATCAGCGATTCCAGCGGCAGAGTGACGATCAGCGCATCGAGCGGGCGCTGGGGGCGGCTTCTTACCAACGCCGCCAGGGTTTTTTGCCATTCGTTCTGGCGGATAAGATGTTTCTTGCCGGGGTTTTGCAGGGCCTGGGGCACACAGAGCAGGCTGCACTGCGGATTAAACCACCACTGTCCAAACCAGTGCTCCAGCCCGTCGGTGAGTGACCAACTGCGACAGAGCAGGCGATTCATTTCTTCGTCGCCCAGCATCAAAATACGCGTACTGTCATAGCGATCCTGCCCGCCACAGGCTCGCTGTATCTCCTTCTGCGCGCGGTTAAAGGCGTTATTACGGTAGTCCCATTGCCACCAGACGACCCAGCAGGTCAGCGCCAGTAAAACCAGTACGATAATCACCAGCGTCAGCCAGGGCTGCGTCATGGTTTATCCCCTCCGCAGATCTGGCCGATCGAAAAGGTCGGCAGCGTAGTGGCGCCAATGGCGTCTTCAATGCTCAGCCAAAGCCGCTGGCTTAACAGCAATAGCGCCAGCAGGACGATGATGCCAATCAGGTGCAGGCGCGAGTTGTCGGGTAAGCGTCGGCGGAGCGGGAGCTGTAGCGGCGAACCCAATGAGTTGGCGTCAAGCCGTGCTGCGATCCCGTCAGCCGCCGCGTCCTGCTGGAAGGCGAAGCGCCAGAGTAGCCGGCAGGTCTCCTGATGCGCCTGAGCATCAAAATCGCTGCGTCTGACGCCAAAGCCGAGCGTCAGGCAGCGCAGGTAGAGGGCGGCCAGATCGCGCTCGGCTGGGTTGCGCGCTTCAAGCAGGGTTTGCACGCGCAGAGGAAAACGATCGCCCGCGCTGTGGCTCTGCCACAGGTGATATTCCAGCGGGCACGTCTGCCAGAAGCTCAGCGCGGGCCAGTCGCTGTAGAGTACGGTTTCATCAATCAGCGCCACCAGGGCATAAACCGCGGCATCGATATGCGCATGGAACGGTGCGCCCAGCTCAAGGTTCAGACGTCGGCCATATTCCGCCACCGTCTGGCAACTGTAGTCAAACGCCTCGCGGTGCAGTTCTGGCGGGGGAAGCGTGGTGCTTTTCCAGTGTTCAAACTGTGCCAGCCAGCGGGAAAATACGTCGTCAAACAGGCGACAGGCGGGCATATCAGGCGCGATCGGCATCGTCGTGATCCTCCTGGCGGTAAAGCACAATCCGTTCCGGTATGACGTCGGTTTCATGTAGCGGCGCGATAACCAGCGGCGTCTCTTTTTCAAACCACTGCGTGGTGAGGGTCAGCGAGAACAGGGCGATGGCGGGGTCGGTTTCCCATTCTCCGCGCTTCTCTGCCGCCAGTGGCGTAATGCCCATGCCGTGCATCCGCTGGCGTCGCAGGATCGCCAGAAACGGCTGGCTGGCAATCAGGCTTTGCCGGAGCCAGGACTCCGCCGACAGCGTGCTGCTGTGCGGCATCAGCACGCCGAGGGTTATCCGTTCCCCGGCGTTAATCCCCGTCGGCAACATCAACGCGAAGTGGTTCTCCTGGTGGCTGAAGTGCAGCCGCAGCAGGCGACGGCGGATACGGGCAAGCTGAGTGTTCAGTTGGGTAAAGAGTGTGGCGAAGCCGGGCAGCATGTCTTGATAGTCAAACCTGGGCAGCAGCGGCAGGGTTTTCTCGTCGCTGAGGATTGCCGTCTGGCCGGTAAACAGACAGAGCGCGCGCCAGAGGTCGAGCGGGTGCGGCTTGCCGCTGTTCAACAGGCACTCCAGCAGCGGCAATGCTCCCTGCAGGCTTTGTAGCGACAGGGCCAGCCTGAGCCAGTCGGTAGTCTGCTGATTCTGCTGCGCTAACTGCATCTCCCGGCTAAGAAAAAGGATTTTTTCCCGCGCCTGTAGACAGAGGTGACGGGTATGGCGAATCAGGTAGCTGCTTTCGCTCAGCGCCGGCGTGGGCGCGAACCAGTCGTTTTGCCGGAAGCCGCCTTCGGTATAAACAACCTGAAGCAGCGGCAGACAGACGGAGTCGGTACGTTCGTGCTGGCTGATTAGCCGCGGCGTGGGCTGCCAGAGCGGAATGCTTTCGGGAAACTCGCCGCTGGCGAGATCGGGCAGCGGCGCGCTGTTAATGGAGCGATAGCGGGTATTCATGAGTTGCCAGATCCCCGCGCGGTTTGCCGGAGCAACGGCCAGCCAAAGCGCGTGCGCGCTGTCGGGAGAGGCTGGCAGCAGGGCGGCGCAGTCAAATTCCAGCGGCGGATCGCGGCTGATATCGTAGTCCACCGGCAGACCGTCGGGCATGATCGCTTCCAGGCGCAGCAGTCGCAGCGTTCCTGCGCACAGCGCCGCGTCATCCACTTCCATCCGGATGACGCCCCAGAAACAGGGGTTGGCGCAGTGGGCGAGGGCGGCAGCGAGGGCGTCGTTACGCAGCGACTGTAACTGAAAATGCTGGGGCAGCATCGCCATCCCTTCATACCAGCAAACCATTTCGGGAATTGCGTTCATATTACTTTCCTTGAGCAGACGCGATAACCGCCTCATCCGTCATCAACAGCAAATGCAGAGAATCCCGTTTGTCCAGCCGTAACCGGTGATCGCCTTCACTGCGGTAGCGGGCGAACAGCACCAGCGCTTCCGCCGGCGCGCCGCGAAGCGGGTTATCTTCGGCGACAAAGCGCGAACCGGGCACCAGTTCCAGAGACCAGACGCGGAGTCCGCCGGGGGCGTCGCGCAGCAACTGCGATCTGGCGTTAAACCATTGTGCCGCCGAAAGCGCCTGAATGGTGGGAACCAGCGAGGCGTCGGCAATAGCGACAATATCCACGGCGACAGGCGCGTTATCATTGGCATCGGGCGCCGTATCAATGGTGACTGCATTTAATTGCACTTGGGATTGCCACAATGAACAGGCGCAAATTTGCATGCAGAATAAACTGAATAAAATAATGTACAGCGAACGGCACAGGCTGGAAGTCATATAAAATCCTTTTATATCCCCGCTAAGAAAATAGTTAATGCAGGGAAAAGGTTTTTTGATTTAAATCATTATTTGGCACGGCATACAAAAGATAAATGTTAAATTTAACATATTCAAAGAGCGAATGTTTTCATCCCAAAATATTTTTTTGATTTTTGTTTGTTTGTAATTTATTGATTTTTATATATTAATTTTTTGTTGGTTGATTTTAATCAAATGGGAATGTCATGATGAATAAGTAAAAATTAGGTTGAAATTTATTTGTTGTTGTGTTTTTTATAACAGAAAGCGTTATTCAGGAGTCGTGCTCGCGAATTAAAAGGTGTCATATCTTTGACATCAGGAATATTTTTGCATAAAAAAGGATTGATCATGGCAGAAAGCATTCAGCATAAACTCAACAGAATAAGGCCGCCGCGCGTTCAAATTACTTATGATGTAGAAACCGGTGGTGCCATCGAGAAAAAAGAATTGCCTCTGGTTGTGGGTATTCTGGCTGATTTATCCGGCCAGCCCATTTCTCCGCCGGAAAAACTCCGCGAGCGTCGGTTCGTTGAAATCGACCGCGATAACTTTGATGACGTGCTCGCGTCCATCTCTCCCCGGTTGGCGATGCAGGTGAACAACCGTCTGGCGAACGATGGCAGCAAATTCAACGTCGAGCTGAATTTCAAAACCTTCGAAGACTTCACGCCCCTCAACATTATCAACCAGATTAAGCCCCTCCAGCGCCTGCTTCTTGCCCGCCAGCGTCTGCGCGATCTGCTGACCAAGCTGGACGGCAATGACGATCTGGACATGTTGTTGCAGAAGGTGATCACCGACAACGCCGAGCTACAGGCGCTGCGCCCGGCAACGGAAGACACTCCGGTGGATAACGCGTAACCGAAAAGGAGACGGACAATGGATAATGTTCAGGAACAGGTTGAAACCGGCGGGCAGACGGTCACGCTAAGCGTACTGGATCGTATCATTCAGGAAGGCCGCATGGCGCGCGACGAGCTACAGCAGACCTACGCGCGCGACATGCTGGAAGAGTTGGCGACGCAAATTCTTGACGAAGGCATGGTCGTGGAAAGCGACACCATCGCCATGATCAACTATCGCATTGCGCAAATTGACGAACTGATCAGCGCTCAGCTTAACGAAGTCCTGCACCACCCCGATATGCAGAAGCTGGAAGCCAGTTGGCGCGGCCTGCATCAGTTTGTGATGAATACCGAAACCAGCTCTCGCCTGAAACTGCGCCTGTTGAACGTTTCGCGTAAAGCGCTACAGGACGATCTGGAAAAAGCGGTTGAATTCGACCAGAGCACCTTGTTCAGGAAGCTGTATGAAGAGGAGTACGGCACTTTCGGCGGCAACCCCTACAGCGTGCTGGTTGGCGACTTTGAATTTGGCCGCCACCCGCAGGACGTGGCGCTGCTGGAGAAGATTTCGCAGGTGGCCGCTGCCGCTCACGCGCCGTTTATCGCCGCCGCCAGCCCGCGTCTGTTCGATATGGGATCGTTCGCCGAGCTGAGTGTGCCGCGCGATCTGGCGAAGATCTTCGAGAGCAGCGAGCTGATCAAATGGCGCTCCTTCCGCGAAAGCGAAGATTCCCGCTATGTGTCGCTGGTGTTGCCGCACGTGTTGCAGCGTCTGCCGTATGGGCCGGACACCGTGCCAGTGGAAGGGGTTAACTTTGTTGAGGACGTTGACGGGCTGGACGCCAGCAAATACCTGTGGGGCAACGCCGCCTGGGTGCTGGCTAACCGGATCACCGAGGCGTTCGCGCTCTACGGCTGGTGTGCGGCGATCCGCGGCGCGGAAGGCGGCGGACTGGTAGAACATCTTCCGGCGCACACGTTCTCCACCCCTTCCGGCGACATCAGCCTGCGCTGCCCGACGGAAATCGCCATTACCGATCGCCGTGAGAAGGAGCTTAACGATCTCGGCTTTATCGCCCTGTGCCACAAAAAGAATACCGATACCGCCGCCTTCTTTGGCGGGCAGACCACCAACCAGGCGAAGATCTACAACACCCCGGAAGCCAACGCCAACGCGCGCATTTCGGCGATGCTGCCCTATATCCTCGCCGCCTCCCGCTTTGCTCACTATCTGAAGGTGATCATGCGCGACAAGATCGGCAGCTTTATGAGCCGCGACGAGGTGGAAAGCTATCTCAACAACTGGATTGCCGACTATGTGCTGCTGCGCGACACCGCCCCGCAGGAGATCAAGGCGCGTTATCCGCTGCGTGAGGCGCGCATCGACGTCAGCGAAGTGCCCGGCAAGCCGGGGGTTTATCGCGCCGTAGTGTTTCTGCGCCCGCACTTCCAGCTCGAAGAGCTGACCACCTCGATTCGCCTGGTGGCGGAACTGCCGCCGCCGGCCGCGGCCTGATCGTTAAGGAGATAAACCATGGATGCGATTTTTTTAAAGCTGGACAACATTACCGGCGAAAGTCAGGTGAAAGGGTTTGAGAAGCAGATCGAGATCATGTCCTACAGCCATAACGTGGCGATGCAGGTCACCAACGACGTCAGCAACACCGAGCGCACCTCCGGGCGCGCTCACGTAGGCGAATTCTCGCTGACCAAGTTTGTCGACCTCGCCACCCCGGTGCTTAACGAATACTGCTGCAGCGGGAAGGTCATTCCCACGGCGTTGCTGACGCTGTGCCGTAACGACAACGGCAATATGCTGCCGTTTATTGTCTACACCTTAAGCAACGTCATTATTTCGCACCTGAGCGTCAGCGGCGGATCCGGCGGCAAGCCGGTGGAGACCATGTCACTGAACTTCACGAAAATTAAATGGGAAATCACCGCCCAGAAATCGGCAGGGCAGAAAGAGGGGAACTCCTCCTCCGTCTGGGATATGGCGATGAACCAGAAAGATAAATGATGATGTCGTCGTCCGTTCCGGTTGCGCTGCTCGACAGGCTGGGAGATGAGAATGTCCCGCCGCGTGAGTCGGTGCGCCGCGAACTGATCCGTCTGTTCAACGCCCGCGCCTCGCAGGAGGCCGAAGAGCTGCCGCCGCTGCTTGTATGGGGCATGCCCGAATGGCACGGACTGAATGCGGACGACGAACGGGCGCTCAGCCAGTTCTGTCGCCAGCTGCGCAGCGCGATTTTGCGCCTTGAGCCGCGGATCGTGGCGCTGACGGTGAGCGTGAAGGATGCGCGCCAGCAGACACTGGCGCTGCATATCGACGCGCAGCTATGGAACGACGACGCGCCGCTGCTACTGGAGTTGTGCTGGCGCAACGGCAACTGGCAATAGGCGATACAAGGGAAGATCAATGGACGATCGGCTGCTTGATGATTACCTGCAAGAACTGCGGTGGCTGCGTGCGGCCAGCGGCGAGTTTGCCCGTCGCCATCCGCAGGTGGCGGCCCGCCTGCGTTTAAGCGAGTTTGACTGCCCGGACCCTCACGTTGAGCGGTTGCTGGAGGGCTTCGCGCTACAAAGCGCCCGCTTGCACCAGCGGCTGGATGACGGCTTTGGCGAGCTGAGCGAGTCGCTGCTGGAGCAGCTTTCTCCGCACCTGATGCGTCCTTTTCCCTCGACCGCGACCGCCTGTTTTACCCCCGATCCGCTGGCGGGCGACCTGACGCGCGGCTATGTCCTGTCCGCCGGAACGCCGCTCTATGCGCTGACCGCGGAGGGGAAAACGGTCTGGTGGCGCACCGCCCTGGAGCAGACCCTGTGGCCGGTGGCGATTGACTCGCTTGAATGGTGCGATGCCGCGATCGCGCAGCATTACTGCGGGCAGCCCCACGCGCGCGGCGCGTTGCGCATTCGCCTGCGCTGCCTGGCGCCGCACCGCTTTTCGCAGCTGGCGATGACCTCGCTGCGCGTACATCTTTGCGCTTCGCCGCAGGTTAACGCTGTGCTTTTTGATTTGTTCTACGCTCACGTTATCGGGCCGCGGCGCCCGCAGCCGGTGGGCGTACAGAATGCGGCGCGCATTTTGCCGTTTGATGCCGCCACCCCCGCCAGCGGGCTGGCGCTGAGCGCGTGGATGCACTGTCCGCAGGCGCTGATGTATTTCGATTTGCCGTTGCCGCCGGGGCCGGATGACGACGCGATGACCCTGTGGATCCCCTTTGACCGCGCCCCGCAAACGGCGCTGCCTTTGCAACTGGGCGATATTCGTACCGGCTGTGCGCCGCTGGTCAACTTATTTACCCGTACCTCAGAACCGCTGATCGCCGAACATACCCGCAGCGAACAGCGGCTGGTGGCGGATCACAACGACAGCGCCATGCAGATCTATCGTATCCAGGATCTGTGGATGAGCAGCCGCGACGCGGCGTGGCGCGTGCCGCCTTATTATTCAGCGCAGGGGCATAGCGACGCCCGCTGGTTCTGGCATGCGCGGCGCCATCGCGCGCAGGGCAATACGCTGTGGCTCACCCTGGTGGACAGCCGCTTCGACCCGGCGGAACCGCCGGAAGAGGCCAGCCTGACGGCCAGGCTATGGTGCAGCAACGGCGAGACGCCCCTGACGCTGGCGGCTGGCACGTCGCTCACTTTCGAACAGCCCGGCCCGGTGGCGCAGGTGCGTCTGCTGGGTACGCCGACAACGCCTTCCGCCCCCGCTGCGCAGCGCGACGCGCGCTGGCGGCTGGTCTCTTCGCTGGCGCTCAACCACCTGTCGCTCACCGAAGGCGAAACGGCGCGGGCGTCGCTGAAGGAGATGCTGGCGCTCTATGCTCCGTCCGGCGCGTCGCCTGCCTTCTGGCAACAGATTAACGGCATCAGCGCCCTGCGCTGCGAGCGGGTAAGCGAACATCGCGGCGGCGAGGCCTGGCGCGGCTGGCGCAACGGTATTCGGGTGACGCTGACGCTTGATCCACAGGCCTTTACCGCCAGCAGTCGCCTGTTGTTTGCCGCGATTATCGCCCGCTATCTGGCGCAGAACGCGACGGCGAACTGCTTTGTACAGTGTGTCTTACAGGATGAAGGGGAGGCGCTGCCGCTATGGCGCGATACCGGAGAAACGGCGCTGACAGTATAGCTGAGCGACTGCGGCGCGAGCCGTGGCGTTTTTCGCTCGAGCAGTACGTCAGGCTGGCTGAACTGCGCGGAGAGATCCCCGAGCTGTGCGGCGACTATAGGCTGGCCTTTGCGCCCGCGGAGATCGGCGTGCAGCGCGATGGCCGCCTGCGGGTATGCAGCCTCGGACCGGGCGGCGCCGACGGCGTGCTGCCCTACGGCTGGCTGGAGTGGCTGCAGCAGGCGACCCAGGACAAAAACGCCGCGCCGCAGGATTTTCTCAACCTGTTTCAGCGGCGGCTGATTGAACACCACTGCCGCAGCCTGAGCCTCTGGCGGCTGGCGACGCCCTATGCCGCGCGGGAGCATGCGCCGGGCTTCGCCATCATGCGCGCGCTGTGTGGCTTTGACTCGACGACCATGCAGGGACGCGGGTCGCCCTGCCTGTTGGCGCAGAGCGGGCTGCTGGCGAACCGCAGGCGATCGACGGAGGGCTTTATCGCCCTTGCGGCGGCGATGCTTAACGTCACGCTGCGCACAGAAGCGTTTATCGGACGCTGGCAGACGCTGCCGCCCGCGTCGCAGGGGCGCACCGGCAGCCGCCTGGGCCGCGACAGCGTGGCGGGCAGACGCGCCTGGAACCAGCATGCGGCGCTGCGGGTATATCTGGATATTGCTGACGCCACGCAGTGGCGGGCATTTTTGCCCGGCGGCGAGGGGTTTCAGGCCCTCTGCCAGCTGGGGCAAATCTGGTTTGGCGCAGGCGTGTCGCTGGAACTGATGATGCGCGGCGCGCTGACGCTGGACACCACGTTAACCCGCGACCGCCCGCCGCTTCTCGGGCGCACCGCGCAGCTCAGGGGGCGCGGAACGTCATCGTTCTGCAACCGACAACATCTTAAGGATTAAGGAGAACGCCGCATGGATTTAAAAGCGCTGGTACAACGACTGAACCCGATCTGCTTTCGCGCGCTGGAACAGGCCGCGGAGCGTAGCCGGGCGCAGGGACACTGGTTTGTGGAGCCTGAGCATCTGCTGCTGGCCCTGCTGGACGACGAGCACAGCGATCTGGCCTGCTGCCTCAGTGGCGCGGGGATTGCCGCCGACGCGCTGCGCGATGAAATCCGACGCGCCCTGGCGCAGTTCAAAACTGGCTGTACGCGGATGCCGATCTTTTCCATACAACTGGCAGAACTGCTGGAAGGGACGCTGCTGTTGGCCTCCCTCCGCCAGATGAAGAACGTACGTTCCGCGCTGCTGCTGCTGACGCTACTTACCCGAGAGCGCCTGCGCGCCCAACTGGCGCTGGGGATGCCGCTGCTGCTGAAGATCCCCGCCGAAACGCTGGAAGAACAGTGGCAGAGCTGGTGTCGCGGCTCCGCTGAAACGGTGTGCGATGCGCCAGGCGAAGCCCCGGCGGTTGGTGATGAGAACGTGCTGGAACAGTACACCTATGATCTCACCCACGACGCCAGAGAGGGGCGGATCGATCCGATTATCGGGCGCGACGCCGAGATCCGCCAGTGCATTGATATTCTGCTGCGCCGTCGGCAGAACAACCCGATTCTGGTGGGCGCGCCCGGCGTCGGTAAAACCGCCGTCGCCGAAGGGCTGGCGCTGCGCATCGCTGAAGGCAGCGTGCCGCCGCCGCTACGCGATGTGGCGCTGCTGGCGCTCGATCTCGGCCTGTTGCAGGCGGGCGCAGGGGTGAAGGGGGAATTTGAGCAGCGGCTGAAAAGGGTGATCGAGGCGGTAAAAAAATCCCCACAGCCGATCATTTTATTTATCGACGAGGCCCACACGCTGATTGGCGCGGGCGGCGCCGAGGGCGGCAGCGACGCCGCCAACCTGCTGAAACCCGCATTAGCGCGCGGTGAGCTGCGCACCATCGCCGCCACGACGTGGCAGGAGTACAAAAAGTATTTCGAGAAGGACCCGGCGCTGGACCGCCGTTTTCAGCGTATTCAGATTGAAGAGCCGGACGAAAACCGCGCAGTGGTGATGCTGCGGGCGGTAGCCGACAAGCTGGAGGCGCACCACGGGGTGCAAATCCTGGATACCGCCATCCGCGAGGCGGTGCGCCTGTCGCAGCGCTACATCTCCGGACGTCAGCTGCCGGACAAGGCCATCAGCGTGCTCGACACCGCCTGCGCGCGGGTGGCGCTGGCGCAGCATGACGTGCCGCCCGCGCTGGAAGAGATCCGTCAGCAGCAGGCGGCCATCGAAGAAGAGAGCGCGCGCCTGAACCGCGAGCTGCTGGTGGGCGTCGATCATCACGACCGGCTGTGCGAACTGGAGGCGCAGGCGCAGAAGTTACAGCTGCAGGCGCGGGAGGTGGAAGAGCGCTGGCAGGATGAGCGTCAGCGGGTCGGCGAGTTACTGGCCGCCCGCCAACGGATGCTGGATCTCAGCGCGCAGCCGGAAGACGACGAGCTGGAGCAGGCGCTGGTGGAGTGCGCGGCGCTGATCGGCAAGCTGGAAACCGCCGCCGCCCAGCTGCGCGACGAAGTGCCGCTGGTGCCGGACTGCGTGGATGCCGCCACCGTGGCGGCGGTGATCGGCGGCTGGACGGGTATTCCGCTCGGGCAGATGCTCACCGACGAAGCCCACGCCCTGCGCACGCTGGTCGAACGGATGAGCGAGCGGGTGATGGGGCAACAGGCAGCGCTGGAAACCATCGCCCAGCGGCTGCGCGCTTACCGCAGTGGCCTGACCGATCCGCAAAAGCCGGTCGGCGTGTTTTTGCTGGTGGGACCCACCGGCGTCGGCAAAACTGAAACCGCGTATGCGCTGGCCGACGCCCTGTACGGCGGCGAACGCAATCTCATCACGATAAATCTGTCTGAATATCAGGAAGCGCACACCGTCAGCCAGCTCAAAGGCGCGCCGCCAGGCTACGTCGGTTATGGCAGCGGCGGGGCGTTAACCGAAGCGGTACGCCGCCGTCCTTACTCCGTGGTGCTGCTCGACGAAATCGAAAAGGCGCACCCGGACGTGCTGGAGGCGTTCTATAACGTCTTCGACAAAGGGGTGATGGAAGACGGCACCGGGCTGATTGTTGATTTTAAAAACACGGTGATGCTGGCGACCAGTAACGTCGGCGCGGAGTTAATTCTCGATACGCCTGCTTCTAAATTAAAAAGCGAGCGGTTTAACGAGGCATTGCGCGAGGAGTTGTTAAAGCATTTTCGTCCGGCGTTTTTAGCAAGAATGACCACGGTGGCGTATCGCTCTTTAGATGAAGAGATATTAAAAGGGATTGTGCTGGCTAAATTAGAGAAATTAGCGCAGCGGTATTTTGTGGCAACGGGGGAGAAATTGAATATGGATGAGGGGTTGGTTGAGAGGGTAATGGAGAAATGTAAGGGAGTCGGGGCCAGAGATGTGGAGAACCTGGTGGTTGGGGAAGTGATGGGAAGATCTCAGAGCTAATTTAAGGGAGTTAAATCATGCCAGAAGTTAGTGATGAAAAAAAAGTCGAGGTGAGGAATTATTTGTCAGATGCACGTCGTCCTTATCAACATACATCGGCGACTGGTGTCGTTTTATATGATGATGGTGAATACGGCAGTATTCATTACGGCTACAGCGGCGCAGAAGTTGATTGGCGCTATACCCGCTTCGTTTTTCGCCATCGGACAAGCGATTTTGTCAGGAGCAAAAAAAAATCTAACGATGCAGAAGTAAAAGTTTTTGATTTAGCTTCGTGGGAGATAATTAGTAATTTGCGTGAAAGGTATCATCCTATCGCCATGTTTCTTTATGTCGTAGGACCGCATCCTGTATGTCCCTGCTGTAATCACCTTAAGTCATTGTTTAAACATGAATTTAGTATAGAAACTATAAGTGTTGAGTACATTCAGAGGCTTTATTAGTTACGATTGCCGGATGGCGGCTTTGCCTTATCCGGCCTACACAGACTGCATATTCTGTAGGCCCGCTTAAGCGTAGCGCCACCGGGCATGACGTACTCTACAAATATAAAAGGAATTTCCCATGCCCGATACCACCATCATAAAACTTACCGCCCCAACCCTGACCGGTCTTACCGCCACAACCGCGCAAACCGAATCACAGCTTAATGGCCTGACCACCGCCACCATCGCCGTGACCACCTCCGCGCCGTTAACCTTAGACGCTTCACTGGCAACCCATCTAACAACGACGCTTAACAATGCCGATTACGACGGACTGATTGCCGAAGCGCACCAGCTTCCGGCGACCAGCAACGCCGATCGCTACCAGTTTGTCCTGCGCCCCTGGCTATGGTGGCTGACGCTCGCCAGCAATAACCGCGTCTTTCAGAACCTCAGTGCGCAGGAGATTGTCGAGAAGGTCTTTAAAGACGGTGGGTTTACCGACTACAAATTTCAGCTCAAGACCACACCATTAAAGCGGGAATATTGCCTGCAATACAACGAAAGCGATTTTAATTTTGTCTCGCGACTGCTGGAGCAGGAGGGGATCTTCTGGTTCTTCACTCATGCGCAAGGTAAGCACACGCTGGTGCTGGCGGATGACAACAGCGCCTTTCCGCCCATTCCCGGCGACAAAAAGGTGAAGTATCAGGCGGCAGCAAGCGGCACACGGGAAACCGGGGCGATTCGCTCGGTGCAGTTGCGTTTACAGGCCACCGCACAGGGCTTCCAGAGCAGCGATTATAACTACGAGCAGCCGAAAGCCGCGCTGTTCGCCCTGGCCGGTGAGAAGAAGGGCGGCATGCAGTATCAGCACCCCGGCAGGTTTAGTGAAAAAGCGCAGGGCGACGCGCTGGCGGCGTGGAAGGCCAATGCCCTGAAGGCGCAGGCGAAACAGCTGGTGGGTGAAAGCGACTGCGCGGCGCTGATGGCCGGACACTGGTTTACCTTGATCGATCACGACGACAAATCTCTGAACATCGACTGGCTGGTCACCGCTGTCAGTCATGAATACGATGGTGAACGCTATCGCAACCGCTTTACCGCCATTCCAAAGGCCACGCCGTATCGCCCGCTCGCCGTGACGCCGCAGCCCTTTATGCATACGCAAACGGCGGTGGTGGTCGGCAAAAGTGGCGAGGAGATCTGGACCGATAAGCTCGGGCGGGTAAAAGTGCAGTTCTCGTGGGACAGAGAAGGCAAAAACGACGAAACCAGCTCCTGCTGGTTGCGGGTGGCTACCGCCTGGAGCGGCAACGGCTTTGGTACGCAGTTTATCCCGCGCATTGGCCAGGAAGTGGTGGTGAGCTTTATCGACGGCGACCCGGATAAGCCACTCATTACCGGCTGCGTGTACAACGGCGCGAATGCACTGCCGTATGCCCTTCCGGCGAACCAGACCCAGTCCGGCATTAAAACCCACAGCGCAAAAGGTTTTAACGAACTGCGCTTTGACGATAAAAAAGACGCCGAGCTGCTGGCGATACAGGCGCAGAGAGATTTCCAGCTTACGGTGCTCAACGACAGCAAAACGACTATCAGCCACGATGAAATTCAGAGCGTAAAAAACGATCGCACCCGCACAGTTGAAGAGGGTAACGAAACCGTCACCCTGAAAAAGGGCAACCGCACGGTGAAAATTGAGAAGGGCAGCGACATCCTGGAGGTGAAGGACAAGCGTAGCGTGGCGGTGAAGGGCGATCAGGAACATGCCATCGACGGCAACGACACACATAAGGTGAAGGGCGACTACACGCTTAACGTCGACGGCAATTTGACCATCAAGGTCAGCGGCACGCTAACCCTGGAGAGCGGCAAAACCCTGAAAGTGAAAAGCGGGGCGGATCTTAACGCCAGCGCCTCGGGCAGCCTGAAGCTGGACGCGACCAACATCGCCAGTGAAGCAAAAGCCTCGTTGACCCAGAAAGCGGCAACCATCAGTCAGGAAGCAAAAGCGACCCTGACCAGCAAAGCCAGCGCCACCCAGACCGTGGACGGTGGCGGCATGCTGATTATTAAAGGCGGGATGGTGAAGATCAACTGACGGAGACGTGATGAACGAAACGCTGGAGCTTCAGCAGGATCGTACCCGCATTCAGGCCGGGCTGAGCGGCGGCCTGCTTAACGGCGAGACGCGCATTGAAGAGCGTGGTCGACTGCTGGCGATCCTGCGTTATCAGCAGGGGTTACTGCACGGCAAAATGGAGAACTGGCACCCTAACGGACAACTGGCGCTGGAACAGGTGTTTCAGTACGGTAGGCTTCACGGCGTCGCACGCTATTATTCGCCAGAAGGAATGCTGGTGCGGGAAGAACACTGGCATGACGGCGAACTGCATGGCGAATGTCGCATCTTTTACCCCTCCGGCGCGCTGCACCTGCGCGAGCAGTGGCAACATGGTCTGAGGCATCAGTGCAGCGAACAGTTTTATCCCGACGGCGCACGGGCGCTGCGGCAATATTATGATTGCGGGAAGCTGACAAAAGAGACTGAGCGCTGGCTGCCGGACGGTCGTGCAGTGAGTGCCGACGGTAAACCCCAGTCGCGGTTGAGTAAATGGACCGAGCGGCTGTAATCTGCGTCCTTGTAATGGGTGGGGGAGGCGGTTGAGTTTGTTAGGGATTTTGATTTTTTGCGAGGAAGGGAAGGCGCAAAAAGAGTGGCGATCATGTTGATATGGAAGGGATTTTTGTATCTGATTGATTTTTAAATTGATTGTTGGGGGCGGGATTTTGCGTGTTGGTAGAGGCTCTGGTGGAAGATGTAGGCTTGTCGCTTATAACAGATCTGACTGGTCTTACAAACAGGCCGCTCTGTGCCAGGAACAGACGTTACTTACCTCGCGATATATTAATTTATGGTGAGCTGGTCACATGTTTGGTAAACATGTGTCAAATATTTAGTGGTGTAAGTGAATATCGACATCAGATTGCTGAAATAATGATGCAGAACGCGGCCTAATTAATTAGGGCTCAACTGCGCCCTTTAATAACCCGTCATGTGATAAACCCAATCTTTTGTCTGCCGTCTAATTTCACGACTCAATGTTTGGGGCAGTATTTCATTTGGAGTTCGGTCGCCCTTAATCCAATTAAAAGCATGATTGAACATATAAAGCAATATCGCCTCGTTATTCTCAAAGTAATCGATAGCTTCTTCTATAAGGGGAGCTCTTAGCACCAGCCTTCTATCATGAGATACAGCATCTTTCAGCTTTTCATAATCGATAAAATGATGGTTGAATATGTCAATTTCGCTATTAAAAGTTATATAGTCCTTGTGTTCATCTTGGAGGTAATAGTCTTCCTCTACAAAATTATCTAAGTCATGTTGTTCTAAATCATCTAATAATGATTTGGCGAGCCTTATCAGATCTTTGTCGGATTCTGAAAGCATTGCCATCCTCCAGGAATTTTTGGATTCAACACATAATTTATCTGAATCTGTGAAGGTGACTTTTTTGGACTGGTGTCCTTTTGAGGGTATTTCTTGAACTATTTCATCCAGACATTCTTTTGAAAATGGCTTCCAGAACATCTCAGGATCATTATGGCTATCCGCCATTACGATGGAGACCAAAACAACTTGAGTTTCTAACTGTTGCCAGTACATAAAGTCAGATAGATCGATCTGTATATCAGGGGTGTTTCCAACCGTTGATTTAATTTGAACCGCAAAAAAGTCCCCAGTTGATATTTCATCTTCAAAAATTTCAACTTGAGCATCTATGCCAACATCAATATCAAGCAATCGGCAAGGCCAATTAAAATAGCGAACTATCCAATAAGCAAAATATAGCTCACCTGCTCTTCCTGTTACTCCGGTGCTTTTGTATTTTTTCATAGCTTAGCTCATAGCTCTTCCTTTTCGCTGAGTTAGACAGGTTACACCCTAGCTAATTGTCTGCCAACTGAATGGTTAATATGAATTGCAACTGTTCCTGTAGTCACTTTCGTGAGAGCAGACCACAAAAGTGACTACTTCCGCTCTTCGCTCAAAGCTGCCTTTCAGGAAAGCTTAACGCGAGATTTTACCTGGCCCCAAGAGCGCTACTTTACGAAATAAAGCAAAACAAAGCGTTCATCTTTTGTTAGCATCGGTTTTCCTACGGATATCAATCATCCTGACATACATCTCTCTAAATTCCTTATTCTGCTTGATTACCATTTCCTTGGGCAAGGATGCACGCTCATTATTCCATTGATTAATAATATCCTCGCACTCCTTATAAGCATTATTAACAATATTCTCAGCAGGAATCGTCGTGTTAATATAGGGAATAGTATGTTTGTTCAAGCATCTGGAGATGGGAGGACCATAATCATGGTCTTCGGCATGGAGGGGAAGAGCGAAAAGCAATGTAAACAATGTTATAAATCTCATTTTCAGTTTCCCCTTGTAGACACAATGTGACCAGAAACGTCTGTCCTCTGCGATAATATCGATTTTATGATGAATAATTAGTCGCTGAAGAAAGATATTATGCACATGCTATGACGGCTTACACAATACCATCCAAGTGAAAGCCATCCTGTCTCAAAATCAGCATGCGAAAGTTACAATATCCGCTCCTCGCTCATATGGGACAACCATAATCACATCTCCTAACCCAAAGGAGATTGAACATGACAACATCCCCCTGAAACAAGGGCCGTATTATTGGCCAGAAACGGCCTCTTCAGATCTCTCATATCTGCGGAATCCGTATCAGACTTGAGCTGGAAGGAAAAGTACGCGATTTAGCTCTGTTTAACATGGCTCTGGACTGTAAACTTCGGGGCTGCTGGTTAAGCTAAAAGTTTCTGATGTGGCCTATGGGCATTCTGTTTCGGGCAGAGCGACAATGCTGCAGCAAAAAACGGGAAGCCCCGTTCAGTTTGAACTGACTAAGGGAACCAGAGAGGCTGTAGCAGCGTGGATCAAAATGGCTCATCTACGTAGTAGCGACTATCTTTTCCAGTCCCGCGTCGGTCCTTCACGACATATCTCAACCAGGCAATATAACCGTATTTTTCATGGATGGGATTAATAAGCTGGGTCTCGACGAGACTCTGTACAGTACGCATTCTATGCGAAGAACCAAGCCATATCTGATCTTTAAAAAAACGAAGAATCTTCGATTGCTCCAGCTACTGTCAGGTCACAAAAAACTCGAAAGTACAGTCCGTTATCTCGATATTGAAGTGGATGATGCCCTGGAGATATCTGAGTCTATTGAAGTTTAATTTGTCAGGGCTGCAACAGCAGACCTGTGCCATGAGCAGACCTTGAAAGGTTACGCCCAGCTCCGAAGAACAGACTCACTTTGCTTAAAAATGGTCGTCTGAATTTCGGTTGTGAGGTTTTTACTGAATGCTTAGATTCATTTTCAATCTATTGAGAGGAAATGAATATGAATTTTGCAGAACTCCACAACCAGCACCAACCTCTTCTTATCGCTAACGTTTGGGACGCCGCCAGCGCTGTCGCAGCGCAAAGAGCAGGTTATCAGGCTCTGGGAACGTCCAGTGCAGCAATAGCGGCTACACTGGGATATGAAGACGGGCAGGGCATGTCGTTTAATGAATTATTTTATTTGGTCACACGTATCCGGGCTGTCAGCAACCTGCCATTGAGCGTTGACATGGAAGCAGGGTATGGTGATTCAGCCGAAGAGATAACAGCCAATCTCAAGCGCCTCGCACAGATAGGCGTATCAGGCGTAAACCTTGAAGACAGCAGAGTCGTTAATGGGGTTCGTCAGCTTGACGATGCATCTGACTTTTCCCGTAATCTGAGAACAGTATGCAATGTGCTGAGAAGCGAAAATTATAACCTGTTTCTGAACATCCGGACCGATACGTACCTGCTCGGTCATGAAAGCGCGTTGCAGGAAACGTTATTACGGGGTCAGAGCTATAAAGCTGCAGGTGCTGACGGCCTTTTTGTTCCCTGCCTGACGTCAGAGAAAGACATCAGCCTCATTGCAGAGGCAACGGGTCTGCCTCTGAATGTCATGTGTATGCCTGATCTTCCGTCGTTCGGTAGGCTGAAACTGGCCGGGGTAAGCCGCATTTCAATGGGCAATTTTGTTCATTCGGCCATTCAGTCAACGCTGACTGATGTAATGCATACGATCCGGTCGAGTCAGACGTTTGAAGGACTTTTTGGTGATGAAAATAACCGATAAGAATTTGTGTGATACCTGGTATCAGGCATTGCTTGAACGTGCTTCAGAATATACCGGCGTGTTTTTTGTTGGCGTCAAAACCACTGGCGTATTCTGCATTTCTGTATGCCGGGCACGAAAGCCCAAACGCGAAAATGTCGAATTTTATAAAGATGCCAAATCTGCCCTGGCGGCAGGCTTTCGTCCCTGTAAGGTCTGCAGACCTGCTGAAAATGCGCACAGCGCGCCATTATTTGTTGAACAGGCGCTTGCGCTTGTCAGGCGCGATATGAAATCCCGTGTGGCTGACGCGGAGCTTCGTCAGCATGGAATCAGTCCGGAGCGGGTAAGACGCTGGTTCCTGCAACATCACGGCATCACTTTTCAGGCTTTCCAGCGAATGCAGCGGGTGAACATTGCCCTGCAGGAGCTGAAAAGCGGACGAGCGGCGACTGACGTTGCTCTGGACAATGGCTATGAATCCCTGAGCGGGTTTGGTTATACCTACAAGCGGCTTACTGGAGCAGCTCCAACTCATGCAACCCAGGTGATTGTCATTCACCGGTTTACCACGACGCTGGGGCCTATGTTTGTCTGTGCGACAGAGCGGGGAATCTGCCTGCTGGAATTTACCGATCGCCGGATGTTAGAAACGGAATTTCGCGATATCCAGCGTTTATTTAACGCCAGAATTGTCACCGGAGAAAACAGCCATACGCGGCAGACAGTCAAAGAAATGAGCGAGTATTTTGCCGGAACTCGCCGACAGTTTGAACTCTCTATAGATGCCCCGGGCAGTGATTTTCAACAATCCGTCTGGCATGAGTTGCGTGCTGTTCCCTATGGGGAGACCTCACACTATCAGGCGATTTCACTACGGATTCATAAGCCAAATGCCGTACGTGCAGTCGCTGCTGCTAATGGTGCAAACCGGATTGCGATTGTGATCCCTTGTCATAGAATAATTGGAAAAGATGGAAAGATGACCGGTTATGGTGGTGGCATTTCTCGTAAAGAATGGCTCATTGATCATGAGAGAAGCAACATTTGATGATCTGATGGTCCCATTTAGCCAGAAACGTATGCTCTGTTTGAGGGCTTGGTTCTTGTGCCTTTCGAAGGTTTTTGCAACTAAAGGTCCGCTTTTCGCTCACAGCGGACCTTCAGCTTAGGTAACTTGCTCGCTTTGTGCCTGGAGCAGACATTGCTAATCAACGAGATATATGCAACCTGAATACGGAGCTCTTGATGGTCACCACACATGTTTTCATCGCGGTCAGTCTTGATGGTTATATCGCTCGACAGGATGGCGATATCGACTGGCTGTTGAAGCGCGATGACCCGACAGAAGATCATGGCTATGCCGCATTCATTGCGGACAAAGATTGGATCATTATGGGGCGAGGCAGCTATGAGAAGGTGCTGACTTTTGACGAATGGCCTTATGATCGACCCGTACTGGTGCTTTCCCGGCAGCTAACCGATACCCCCGTGCCCGAGGCGCTGAAGGGAAAAGTGCAGTTTTCATGCCGCACGCCAAGGGAGGCTCTTGCTGACCTGATGGAGAAGAACGTGCACCGGGTCTATATCGATGGTGGGCAGTTAATACAGTCGTTCCTGCGCGAAGGTCTGGTCGCCGATATCGTTATCACTACCGTTCCTGTCCTGCTTGGTTCGGGAAAACCGCTGTTTGGAGAACTGCCCCATGATATCGGTTTGACGCTATTATCCAGCCGCAGCTTCCCTTCGGGTCTGGTGCAGTCGCACTATCGGCTGACGTCATAAGCTGAATATAAGCACAGTGGCGACCTTCGCTAAAGCGAGAAAATGCCCCAGTTGCCAGCGGTACTGTTTTACTTCTACGACCTTGCTTCAGTTCGCTGAAAAAGCAGTGCATCAGAAAACGGATCTACAAAACCCGGGATCTGGTTTGTGCAGATATCTTCGATGACATTGACGTGTTCAACAATCGGCGCTGGCGGTAAGCCATATTGGGGCGTCAGTGACCCTGGACTTGATTAACAGAGTAAACCCGTCACCATCATACAGCTGATAATCGGCATCTTTAGGTTTGGCGGCTTTGATTTCCGTATCGGTTAACGGCTTGGTTTTTCTTGCCATGGGGAGTCTCCATGCGTTTAGGCCCAGCGAAAACAATAGAGCTTTTCGTTGGGCCTATCAATGGGCCTAAAAGGTTCGGGTTTAACTAGTTGGCCGGGACAAATTCAAGGCACAAAAAAGCCCGCTGGGCTTGCGCCGTGCGGGCTCTTAGGACTTCATCGGATGACTCTGGTAATCACCGATGGAGAATTTGGCTGGCGTCCTTGTAATTGGTGGGGGAGGTGGTTGAGTTTGTTGGAGATTTTGATTTTTTGCGCGAAGGGGAAGGCGCAAAAAGAGTGGTGATAGTGTTGATATGGAAGGGTTTTTTATAATTTATTGATTTTTAGTGTGATTGTTAGGGGGAAGGAGTTTGTGTGTTGGTCGAGGTATGTGGGTGGACGTCATAGGTTTGTCGCTTCTAGCTGATCTGATAGCCTTTCGTTCAGACCTCTATCTACTTGGAGTAGACGTTTAATATTCTGATGGGGATTTCAGGAACTGTCAGGCTATAAGCTAGGGGCATTTCACAACCATAATCACCTTGAGGGACTACAGTAAGTGAGAAAATAAGTATTCATTTTAAGTTAGGGTACAATCAGCAAAAGGCAAGAATCCTGAGATGATGAACAAAATGAATAATTACTCCCCAAATTGGTATCTTTTGCATAAATTATTGGTTGATGAACCACCTGTGTTCACTCGGGATAGACTCTGGACTTACAAAGAGCATCAGCATGCCAGAGCGCTCGCGATCTATCTTGCACACGCCACTTTGGCAACCCCTGCACTTAACAAAACAACTATAGCTGAACTATTATCTGGATCGAGAGGCTGGCCATGTAAAGATGGTAAGCACCATTTTATACAAACTAACTGTTCGCTTGATTTCCTCGAGGATGCGGGATTTTTGTCATTTTACGCTGACTGGTGTGGTGTATATTGTCAACATCCTTGGCAAACAGAAGTGCTCGATGACAGTATTATCGATATTTTGAACACAACGGAACAGCTTAAACAGATACGGCTTGGCCTGAATGGTTTTATTGAACCACACTTTTGCATAAATGTTAGCGAACTTACAGCACTATTAATTGAAGAATTTGGCAATGTTTCTCTGGAAACATTACTACCACTATGTATGGGGATAAACGACTCTGTCAGTGTTGCACCTGAGACCTCAAAATTTACACCTCTTCATAGTACATATCTCTGGCAAACTCTACTTGAGATGTATCCTGCGGAGGAGGCGTTTAGACGCTGGATGCTCTGTATACAAGTACAGGGAAGAGCCATTGTTCCTGTACTATTTAGCCTTCTGGAAAAGAAGCAAGAAGAAATTTTTCTTGAAGAAATTGAAAGGTTCTTATCATCAGAACTCTCGTCGTCATATTCATTGAAAACCATATTCAAACAAGTTACAAATTCTCGATATTTCAGGCAACTTGTTGAGCCTCGAACTATACAATTTAATGTATCCATGAATAAGGATATGCCTGAAATTGGAATGAAGTCAGAAATATCAGCTACTGGAAATATAACGGCTCAGGATTTAGATGAGCTATATATGTATCCTGCAGGAGACGACCCCGATGAAATGGAGGCTTTTGAAAAATGGGAGCAACGCGGGTATGAACTTGTACTGTCGATGCCCTTAACATGGTTGATCCAAGAGTGTTTGATTCATTCAATCTACATTGACAGACAATGCCTCAGAGGTTCGTCTTTTTCATTAAATCTGCTTGTAATGGCTAAAATCAATCCGGTTTTAAGGCACATCCTATTTAATATCCTACCACGACGATTTGCCTGGACGTATATGCTATTTCTGTTGTCCCGCGTCGATACTTGTGATACAGCCTTAGTTCATTTGACTAGTAGGGAAACGCTTCATACGCTCTTGAGCAGTTATTCTGGGGCTGCGGGTATTGAGAAAACCTACAGGGAAGCGCTTTTAAAAGAGTATTTACGAACAATTGAGAGTTGTGATGCCAATGGACAACGTTTACTGAAGATTGCATATCATATCGCTGATTTATGTAGTTTCTATAATGATAATTATATTGATTCGCCAGAATACAGAATGTTAACTTGCCTACTGCAACGTCTTGACGATGCGAGTGTGCTGCAATTGGTCAGTTCTTTCATTAAGCAATTAGAAGAGCAACTACCTCGACGAGTTTTGAGGCTTAGAGAAAGAAGCATTTATTATATTGGGTTTTGGCTCGCTGAGCGTATTGAAAAATTGGAGGGAAACCATAAAAAACAGATTCAGCATGAATTGTGTACCTGTTTGTATACCTTCTATCAAACAGCCTTTGAAGAATGTTTTAGTGGAAAGCGCCGAGATCTTGAACCTGGTACTTTTTTTGCCTCCTTACCATGGGCAAGTCTGATTGCAGTAAAAGGAGCTAGTCCTTTGCTTTCTATGTCAGTGAGGATATTAGATTGGAGAGATTCACTGACATATAAAAATGAAAACTGGTCGGCAGTTGCTTCTGCTATAAGACATTACATGCAGACTTTGATGTGTGTTGTTAAGTGCAAAATTGATGTCATTGAGCAGAAAAGGGTTTGGCGAAAAGTAACAGAAATAGTGTGTTCGTATGGGTTTGGAAAACAGGAAGGTAGGGTATATATATTTGATAGATATATTACTGATAATACTAGGGATTTATGGGTAGCCTTTAGTGTTTTTTTGAATAGTATCCCCGATGATCTCTATGTTGATTTTATTGAACAGTGTAAAGAGAGAATTCCAGTTAGCTCTTTGTACATCATGCTTGACCATTGTCATATCTTGGCTAGAGAGCAGGTTTTGCAGGATATTATTTTAGCTCGTCGAGACCTGGATAAAGAAAATTTAGGTCTCAATGATCTTGAATTAGCATTCATATCGGCATGTGATAATAATCATTTAAAATTAGCTTGGGGGGTCTTGCAGGCAGCAAAACCTATTCTTAGTCGACTGAGAGGTATGAAAAATCTTGATTTACTAGAGCGTATTTGTCGATGGGAAGGATATGCTTATAAGTATGAACATTTAAGATTGTTTATGGAATTAAAAGATAACCCTGATGAATATATTAGAGCCTCGAAGTTAATAACTTTCAATAAACCTAATATAGATTTATCTGAGAATAACATCCACTTTAAGAATTTGTGTTGTGAATGTGACCAGTTTAGTCGTTACATTTGTGCAATAGCCTTGTATAAAAGCGATCCGGAGAAAAGTGTAAGTATAATGGAGTCCCTTTGTAGGACTAGTAAGAGTCTTCACCATTCCTTTGCCCTTTTTGTGGCAAGAGTTGAATATGGCGAGAAAGTGGGGGATCTTTCACTTCTATCTCTCGCTCTTGATAAATTTCTCATATCTATTAAAGAGACGAAACCAGAAGATATTGGAACTCAGTGGGCAAGCCAAATACTGGATGTTATGCGGAAACTGAATTTTCAACATCAGGCTGATATTTTCTGGCGAAAATTAACACCTGAGCAGCGTAACACTAAAGAAATAATGCTGCCATATTGCCTGACTCTTGTAGAACGAAACGAAGTCTGGACAGCACAGCAGATCATTGATAATTATCGAAAATTAAATGCTGATATCGGCGACGATACTAGTCTAATGCCACTTCTTGAGAAGTTAAATAAGGCTCTTCCTGAAGAACCTGTTGTTACTGGTATTTTCAGGGCTATGGTTGAGTCACAGAAGAATAGTACATTTCAACTTGCCCAACAATACGGTTTGATCGTTAGCCGTAAATTTAACGAATATGTCGAAATTATTGGGAATGGCCAAACCACTGAGATTTTCTTGAAAGATGTGGTTATCAGCATTGGTCGTGAACTTTTGATGCGCAAAAAAAATCTTCAGCTTCAAGCTAGTAGGAGAGCAAAAGGTACAATAACCAACCAGATTACTAATGAGGATCTGATTAATGATTGGTTTACGTCGTTGTTTGATATGCGCATGTCTGAAGCCAGGATTGGTTTTGGTGACCAGAAAAGGATGGGGCGATCAGCATCGGGTCAAAGTATCGGAGAAATAGATGGTGTTATTAAGCACAGTGATAATACTCGAATTGCTATTTTTGAGGCTTTTCGCCTTTTCTCTCTTGAAAAAAGGACTATTAGTGGGCATTTGGATAAGATTTCATCTTATGATAATGAGGGGCTAAGTCCGGTATTTATTATTGTTTACTGTGATACCGACGATTTTACAAAACTGACAAAAGATTATAAAAAATATGTTTCAGATATTAGTTATGCTGGTTTTACTGATAAAAATAAACGTGTTGAAACGGTAGAGATAACTGACCAATTATGGCTTGGAAGGGAAGTTCGATACCGTGTGAAAGATATAGTTTTCTATCATCTCCTTCTGAATATGAGATAAAATTTAGCACCTGTGGGGATAAAAATTGGATTTACCACGAAGTTAGTATTTTTGAGGTTTATATGTTTGGATATTAATCTTATTCCTTAAGGACTAATTCTTCTTAGGGGTGAGAGAAAATGAGCGAGGCATTAGTAACCTGTACCCTTTGGTAAACACATACAGGTGTAAGTGCTGCCTTCATCTGCAACGTGTGAACCTATCCGGGGGTATTCTAGGACTAACCATGTTTAAAACTATGCCTCAGCTTTGAATGTACAAGTAAACAGAAAGGGAGCAGTAGTTTGAAACAACTTCTTCCAAGGGTTCACCCACACGCTAGAACCCACCCTAATGATGCTAGTGTGAACATAAGCCAGATGCAGGCTGGAGTTCCTGACGCAGCCTTTCAAATACTCACGGTCATTCGCAGGCAAGAAAATAACCAGGATGGGCTGCAAGGGCTTGGCCGCTTCCACGATTAGCGCGGGTATTTTAGTGACGACTACAGGACATTCTGAATGTAGGTATCGGTAGACAGTAAAGGATGTTGCGGATGGATTTGATGGAATTGCCCATACAGATGACCAAACGTTGCCCGAACCCAAATCCCGCACTTCTCTCCCTTACCCTTAAAGGCCTTTAAAGGCCCTTTAGCGAGCTTTTGCGGGCGTGCATTATTCGAGCCAAAGTTGGCTGAAATCCGGCCATCCCAGCGTATTTAAATCCCGCCAGGTAAATGACTTCTCGGTCGCAAATTCCATCCAGTGATGTAGCAAAGGAATGACATATCGCTGGTGGGTAATTTCATGGAAAAAGGCGGCAATGGTGGCGAATGCCTGTTCATCATCGCTGTTCAGAATGGTCGGCAACAGGGCGTTCAGGTTTTGTCGCTGGGCTTCAGGCAGTCGCGTAAACAGAGTGGTGGAAGCCAGCCATTCCAGAAACGCCGGAACCGAAAGGGTATCGAGCATAAAGTTGCTGAGCCAGATATCCGCGGGAGGGCGCGGCTGGCTGTTAAAGCGGTCAAATGCGTCGATCCGTATTTCGGCGCGAATATGCCAGCGCTCAAGCAGGATGCGAATCGCCCCGGCAAGCTCCACCAGTTCCGGCTGCTGAAAGGTGCTGATGATAACCGGCTGACGCAGGTTAAACGGCGCGGTGATCCCGCCAAAATCCACCGGGCGGTGATTCCACTGCGGCAGCATGCCCTGAGCAACGGAGAGGATGCGCGCGTATTCGTCGGGAAGCTGCGTCTGGCTGAGAAGTTCGACAGGTTGCAGCAGGTAATTGATAAACCGTCTTCCGGCCTCATCCGCAAAGGCTCCGTCGCTGTCGAGCAGCACAAAACAGCACCCCTGCTCCAGACTACGCTCGTTGAGCGGGCGGTCATCCTGCGCCTCCTCACCCCGCAGCAGGGGAATAAAGCTCATGCTGATATGTTCCGGAGCCCAGGTGAAAATGGTGATCTCATCCAGTCCGGGGCGCGCCTGATGCCAGTGTTGATTGCGCCGCAAAACCATAAAGTTGTCGCTGTGCTCCTGCAGGTGGAAAGCGCCGGTACAGCGGATGTGTCCGTGCTGGTAATCAAACAGCATCGTCGGCTGGGTGGCGAGCAGGCAGTCGAGCCGTTTGACCGGATGGTGCGTTTCAATCACCAGATGCCAGGGGGCGTCAGCGGTGATGCTTTTTATTGGGCTGAAAAGCGGGGAGAACTGCGGGCTTTGGCTGGCGGCGAGCAGGCAGCGCTGAACGGCACTGGCATCCAGTTCGCTGCCATCGGCAAAGCGGGCGGTGGATTTCAGCCAGAACTCCCAGCGGGTAAAGTCGTCGTTGTGGGTCCAGTAGTGGGCGATATCGGGAACGATCCTGCCCTGAACGGCGTCATAGCGCGTCAGCCCGCTCAGGCACTGGCGCAGGAGATGGCGTTCGGTCCGCCGTAGGGGAACGAGCGGATTAAGCGGATCCAGATTGCGATAGTAGGGGATGCGTACCCGCGTTTCGCTGCTTTTATCCTGTACCCCAAAGCGCCACAGGCTCAGGCGATCCAGCAGATACTTGTCGTTACCGATAAACCGCAGCACGTTGCCGTAATCCTGCTTCTCCAGCAGCTTATTGACGTTCTGGCTGAACAGCTTTTCCGGCGAGGTTAACAGGTGGAGCCGTGAGCGCTTGCCACGTCCGCGCTGAGGCTGCCAGTCGAGCCATTTTTCCTGATGCATCTTTTTCAGCGCAATCCGGCAATTACGCACTGAACAGCCGAAGATGGCGGCGATCTCCTGCATCTGTAATTCGTGCGTCTGACCTGCGCCGTAGCGGGCGTGCAGCCTGCGAAAATGCGCCTCGAAGATACTCATATGATGGCCTCCCACCGAACGCGATTTCCTCTTTTATCCCTTTCTGACGGTTTCCGGCGTGATTGCCCTCATAAATTTTCCGGTTTTAAGCGAAAACCGGAAATAACTTTCGTCGTCGGTTGCTGTTTTTTTAATCATCTCCGGTTCGGATACTGAAGGTGTTCGGAGCAGAACCTGCTGTTGAGCGAATCCCTGTCATAAAGACGCGCTCAGGAGATCGAGATGAAAAGATTCAACCTTCTGCAAATGTTACAAAGCATCGGGCGATCGCTCATGATCCCCATTGCCATGCTGCCTGCCGCCGGTATTTTGCTGGCCTTCGGCGTCAGCTTTCAGGATCCCAATATTGTCGCCAGCCTGCCGTTTCTCGGCGCTGACTGGCTGGTTCACGTGCTGAAGCTGATGGCGGAAGCGGGCAGCGCGATTTTCGCTAACCTGCCGCTGCTGTTTGCGGTCGGCGTGGCGGTGGGACTCAGTGACGACCAGGGGATTGCCGGGTTGTCGGCGATCGCCGGGTTTCTGATTATGAACGTCACCATCGGCCAGTTTCTGGGGATCACGCCCGAGTCGGTGGCGCAGGTGCGTGACTACACGATGGTGCTGGGCATCCCTTCGCTGCAGACCGGCGTGTTTGGTGGCATCATTATCGGGATTATCGCTGCCTGGCTGTATAAACGCTATTACCGCATCCAGCTTCCGTCATGGCTGGAGTTCTTTTCCGGCAAGCGCTTTGTGCCGATAGTGACCTCCTTCGCCGCGCTGTTTGTCGGGCTGGTGATGGCGGTGGTCTGGCCGCCGGTTCAGCATCTGATTAATGGCCTGTCGAATACCATGACGGTGCAGGGGACGGGCGTGTCCGCCTTCCTGTTCGGTTTTGTCGAGCGACTGCTGATCCCGTTTGGTCTTAACCATGTCTGGTGGCCGACGTTCTGGCTGCAGTTTGGCGAGTATGTGAACAAGGCCGGGCAGGTGGTGCATGGCGACCAGCTCATCTTCTTTGCCCAGCTGAAAGACCAGGTGCCGATTACCGCCGGAACCTTTATGGCCGGGCTGACGCCCATCAAGATGTTCTGTATTCCGGCGATTGCGCTGGCGATCTACCGCTGCGCCAGCCCGGAAAACAGAGCGCGGGTGAAGGGCATTATGCTCTCTGGCGCGATCACTTCCATCGTCTGCGGCATCACCGAGCCGATTGAGTTCTCCTTCCTGTTTGTTGCGCCCGTGCTGTATGGCATTCACGCCGTCCTGGCGGGGCTGGTGTTCCTGCTGATGGAGTGGTTCAGCGTGCATATCGGGCTCTCTTTCTCTGGCGGGCTTATTGACTATCTGTTCTTTGGCGTCCTGCCGCGCGCGCCTCACTGGTACATGGTGTTCCCAGTCGGGCTGGTGATGGGAGCGGTGTACTACGCCCTGTTTACCTTTGCCATCCGCCGCTGGAATTTGCTGACGCCGGGGCGTGAAGTCGAAGAAAGCGCGGTGACGCAGGAAAGCGAACATAACGACCTGGTGAGCGGCATCATTCTGGCCTATGGCGGGCTGGGGAATATGACCAGCATCGAAGCCTGCATGTCACGTCTGCGCATTGACGTGATGGATAAGACGCTGGTGGACAAAGCGCTGCTGAAACAGCTGGGCGCGGCGGGCGTCGTTGAGGTCGGGAACAACATTCAGAGCGTCTTTGGCATGAAATCCGATCGGCTGAAAGAGGCGATCCGCGCAGCTAACGCGTATACACAGGAGGCAAAATGAAACAGCTACACCACGGCGGCCTGCCGCTGTATCTCGATGACGACGGCGTGATGGCGCTGAAACCGCCGCTGAACTATCTCGGTTTTGGTCGCAAAAGCGCCGGGCAGATGGCGGTGGTTTTACCGGAGTTCACCGAGGCGCTGCGTGATGAACCGGCTTATGATGTCTATCGCGGGCTGAGCTTTGCGGAGGATCAGGAGCGGCTTTCTGCCGACCAGTATCAGTACGACATCACCATCATCATGCCGGGAACGATCGGCAAGGAGCGCAAGAAAACCAGCGGCCATTATCACGGCTATAACGACACGCGGCGCAACACCCATCCGGAAGTGTATGAGGTGATTAAGGGCACTGCGGCATATATCCTGCAAAAGTCGCCGGATTTTGCCGTTGAGCCAAAAGATCTGCTGGTGGACGATCTTATCGTGGCGGTGGTGAAGGAGGGGCAGAGCATTATCGTGCCGCCGAATTACGGCCACTGCTCCATCAATATCGGCGACGGGCCGCTGGTGTTCAGCAACCTGGCGTATAAACCCTGCGCGGTTCACTACGACACGGTGCAGTTTTATCACGGTATGGCCTGCTACATCGTGGAGGAGAACGGGCAACTCTGCGTGCGCAAGAATCACTACTACCCGCATATTCCGCGCATCAAATTCGCCACCGTCAAAGAGAACCCGCATCTTGGCATCACCTTCGATACGCCGCTTTACCAACGCTACCGCGCCGCGCCGGAACGTTTCCACTTTCTGGGGCATGTCGATAACTATGTCCGGGAAATCATGGGGATGCTCCAGTATCAGGATGATTTATTCCCGCTCTGTCAGGAGGACGCATGATGGAAACGCAATCTGTTGCAGGCGTAGCCTGTAGCGACCTGCATCAGGCGATGGCGCGGATTGATGACGCTGCGCTGGCGCGTCTGGAGCAGACCATCGCTGAAGCGAACGCTGTATTTGTTTTTGGCGCAGGGCGTTCGCTGTTAATGCTGAAAGCTTTTGCTATGCGCCTGATGCATATCGGCCTGAAGGTGCATGTTGTCGGCGATGTGGTTACGCCTGCGCTGCAAAAAGGTGACCTGCTGCTGCTGGCCAGCGCATCGGGTGAAACGGCTTCGCTGGTGAATGTGGCAACGAAAGCGAAGCAACTGGGTGGCACAGTGGCCCTGCTGACCATTTTCCCCGAGTCCACGCTGGGGAATCTGGCGGAGGTGGTGGTCAGGATCCCGGCCTATACCGACAAACTGCCGGATGGACCCGATAACGTGAAAGGCATTCTGCCCGGCGGCAGTCTGTTTGAAGAGGCGGTCATGGTGCTGGGGGATGCCATGATTGTGAATCTGGCGCAGTCGACGGGATATCGCTTAACCAAAGGTTTTGCGCTGCACGCCAACCTCGAATAAGTCATTCGATACAAGGAAACCAACATGAAATTACAGCTTGCCCTGGACGAGTTAACCCTGCCTGAAGCGCTGGTATTTATCGATAAGGTGGTTGATGACGTTGATATTATTGAAGTGGGCACGCCTTTTCTTATTCGGGAAGGCGTGAAGGCGATTAAAGCTATTAAAGAAAAATATCCGCATAAGGAAGTGCTGGCGGATGCGAAAATTATGGATGGCGGCCATTTTGAGTCGCAGCTGCTTTTCGACGCCGGGGCAGACTATGTCACGGTGTTAGGCGTGACCGACGTGCTGACGATCCAGTCGTGCATCCGCGCGGCAAAAGAGGCCGGAAAGCAGGTGGTGGTGGATATGATCTGCGTCGACGATCTGCCCACGCGGGTCCGATTGCTGGAGGAGGCGGGGGCGGATATGCTGGCGGTACATACCGGCACCGACCAGCAGGCAGCGGGGCGTAAGCCGATAGATGATTTGATAACGATGCTGAAGGCGCGCCGGAAAGCCCGGATTGCCGTGGCAGGCGGTATAAGCAGCCAGACTGTGAAGGACTACGCACTGTTAGGCCCGGATGTGGTGATTGTGGGATCAGCGATCACGCATTCGGCGGATCCGGCAGGTGAAGCGAGGAAGATTTCACAGGTGTTGTTGCAGTATCATTGAGATTAGACGAAAAGGACGGCATCTGGTGCGACTGTGTGCCAGATGTCGGAATAATCAAAGATTATGCCTTCAGTCTGGTTGATACATGTTTAATGATCTTACCCACCAATAGTGGACATGCGGTTAAGTGAGTAAACTCTTCACCAGAGGTAGCTCACGTGGAAAAATTAATAACTCAGGAGTCTCTCGAAAATGTTTGTGCTCCATTTGGTTATACAATTATACTTCGCGCCATATTTTATTGTTTCTATTGAAGGTTACCGTGATTATAATTAATTCCATTAAAGATAAACTGGAAAAATCCACAAATCACTCCAATCCTTTTATTGGTGTTGATGAGTTAGGCAATGATTGGTTTGTAAAAACATATTTCAGCAAGTCCGGTCATGAAACAAATGCGTTATTTAATGAATTAGTAGCTTTTAAATTAGCTGAGAAGATAGGTTTACCTTGGCCAAAGGGCCATCTAGTTCAGTTTTCAGAAAGTGTAAAGAGTGAACTAAATGTATCAACTTCTCATTTTATTGCATATGAGTTCATGCATAATCTAGAAGAGTTGCCTGAGGGTTATCAATTCAGTAATAACCAAATAAAAAATCTCTATGGCAAATCAATATTTGATAATTGGCTATCAATAGGTGATGTAAAAAATGATACTTGCAAATTGTTAAATGGCGAACTGCTATTCATGGATGCTGGAATAGCCTTTGAGGATGATAATTGTGAGGCATGGGGGGAAGATGGTCTTATATGGACAGAAAATAAATTGTTCATTGAATCATCGCCATATCATCGCGGAATTTTGCATTCTGCAGAAGAGTATAAATCATGGATGGATAAAATTTGTGAAATACCTGTTGAGTTTTATCAATCCATCGCAGATAGCATCCCTCAAGATTGGTATGTTCCGGAAAGTTACAAATTAAAATTTGTTGAGGTGTTTTCATCATCTTGTGAGAGGTTTATTCCTATGATGAAATCATGTATTGAGTGGGAATTAAATCACCAATAATATAAATAACTAAGCAGAAACTTCTGCTTCTCGCTCAAAGCTGACCATGCTTTCAAATCATTCCTGTGCTTTGACTGGTTTGCTGGGTTAAGGGCTTTACCAGT
Organism: Citrobacter sp. R4; assembly: GCF_026719175.1. Classification (NCBI taxonomy): domain Bacteria; kingdom Pseudomonadati; phylum Pseudomonadota; class Gammaproteobacteria; order Enterobacterales; family Enterobacteriaceae; genus Citrobacter; species Citrobacter sp. R4. The sequence continues at coordinate 78,136 of NZ_JAPPSU010000002.1, read as the reverse complement.
CTGGCATAGCAGACAGGTACAGCCCTTGAAGTTATGGCTTTATCGGGCGTTCAGGTTTGCCGCTTTCCAGGCTGCGGTGCACTGCCTCACAAACCCGGCTGACCGCCAGTCCGTCCATCGCGGTGACCGGGTACGGTGCTTTATGTCTGACGGAGTGAACAAAGTCATTGATCGGGTCGATACCGAAACCGCTGGCAACGCCGTTGCGGTAGTTGATGAAATAGCTGTTGGGCGTGAGCGTCATGCCCGGCGTGGTGATTTCCAGTCCCCGATGCTGCGAGGAACTGCGGATATAGGTTGCCTCGCAGAGAATATCAATGCGCCCGTCGTTGTCTTTCGGAAAGCCTTCCGGCAGCACCCACGAGTTCTCGACCACCCACGAACTGCCGTCGCCCATCGTCAGCAGGCTTTGCACGCTGTCGAAGGTGTCGAGGCCGCATTCGACCATCAGCCGCTTCTGCCCGACGGCGTACACCGACACCACTTCCTGGCCGGAGAGGTGGCGCACCAGGTCGAAGCAGTGGGAGCCGAGAAACCACACCGGGGAGCTTGCGCCCGCCCAGTCCAGCCACTCCGTCGGCACGCTGATGACATCGTCCATGCTGATATGCCCGCGCAGGATACGCCCGGTTTCCGGCTTTTCCAGTTCAGCCTTAATGCGCATTACCGCCGGGTCCCAGCGTTTGTGGAAATCGACGCCGACCAGCAGGCCACGCTGCCGCGCCGTCTCCACGATAAGCTCACACTCGCGTACCGAGGTGGCGAGCGGCTTTTCCGCCAGCACATGTTTGCCGTGGCGCAGGGCGGTGAGGATGGATTCGGTGTGGTACGGGTCCGGTGTCGCCACCGAGAGCACGTCGATGGCTTCCTCTTCCAACAGCGTTTCCAGCCGGGTATAGCCCATGATGCCGTATGACATGGCAAGGTCATCGCAGCGCTCTGCGTCAGTGTCGCAGATGGCGACCAGCACCGTGTCCGGGTTATGGCGGTACGCGTTCATATGGTGTTTGCCGTAGATACCCGCGCCGACCACGGCGGCTCTGATTTTGTTCATCGTTGAGTCCTCAGAATAAGCCCAGGGAAAACAGCCAGCCGACTATTACCGCAAGCGGTCCGGTCAGTTGTCTCGACAGCAGAAAGGCGGGTACACCTTTTGCGATGGTCTCCGGCTTTGCCTCCTGCATCGAAAGGCCAACAGGCACGAAGTCGCAGCCGACCTGCACATTGATGGCGAACAGCGCGGGCAGGGCGAAGTCCGGAGATATCGCCCCTGCGCCAATCTGTGTGCCTATCATCACGCCAATCACCTGCGAGATGGCCGCGCCCGGTCCGAGCACCGGGGAGAGGAACGGAATGCCACAGATGAGCGACAGCAGCACCAGTCCCCACAGCGAGTTCGCCAGCGGCGTCAGGGCGTGGGCAATCAGGCTGCCGAGTGCGGTCTCCTGCACCAGGGCTATCAGTAGCGAGACAAAGGCCATAAACGGGATGACGTTGCGCAGGGACACGTCCACCGCCTCGCGGCTGGCGGCAAACAGCAGGGCGATAACGTGGCCGACGGCGGTGCCGGTCTGCTCGACCATGCGCACCAGTTTCTCCGCGCCGCGCGCAGGCGGCGGAGTGGTGGTAATGACTGGTTCCGGAGCAGGAAGTGGCTCAGGCCCGCAGTCCGGCGCTTCGGCGGTATCCACCAGAAGCAGTTGCTCCATCGTGACGCCGGAAACGTAGTTATCCTCGGTAATAAAGTGCGCCAGCGGTCCGGCCCGCCAGGTGGGCAGCACGTTGATGGTCGGGATGCCCTTCTGCGGGTACAGGCCGCAGCGCAGGGACCCGGCGCAGTTAATCACCACGCACAGGATGTCGTTATCCGGCGGGATATCGGCAAAACCGTTGACCACTTCCGATTCGGTGAGTGCGCCAATTTCTATCGCAACAGGATGGATTTCCCGCCCGGTCAGTGACAGCACCTTTTTGCCACTGGCGACGGGCAGCCACAGCCCTTTACCGTAACCGCCGGGACCGGGAGGAATAAGTACCGTGTTCATGGCCGCCCCTCCTCAATCACCAGATTGCCGTGGAGGTCACGCAGGTTTGGGACCGGGCCGGAGAGATGAACCGCGCCGACATGGCAGGGATTCAGGTCACCATTGAACACCAGCGTCAGGTGGCCGAGTTCAAACAGCGCCTGCTGTGCGCCCTTGCCAACACTGGTCACCAGATAATCATGCCCCGCCAGCATCAGGTGGTCGCCGGGGAGTATCATCAGGCTCTCTTCCCGGAACGACGGCTCCAGTGACAGCGAGTAATCGAGGCAGTCTTTCGGCCCGTTGCTGTCGAAGGTGATGAGCATTTTGTCGGTGAGGCCGTCGGCGACCAACAGCCCGATAGCGACGATACGTGCGCAGTAAATCATCATGGCGCATTCCCCCGTTTGCTGAGCCGCAGGAACAGGTACTCGGTGATAATCCCTCGGATTAAACCAATTAGCATGGCGGCAGCGATATAGCGCAGCGCCAGTGAGGTAACGGGCAGGCCGAGTGCCTTAACCCCCGCAGCCACGCCGAGCCAGACAAACAGCTCCGACGGCACCACATGGGGAAACAGGCTGGTGAGCGGATGGGCGGTGGTGCCGAGCGCATCCTCATAGCCGGGTTTGCTCTTCTCGGGTAGCAGTTTGCCTAAAGTGAGCGCGCCGGGGCTGCTCATAAAGAACCAGCCGAGCACCGGCAGCACGCCGTAGGTGAGGATGCGCGAGCGGCCGAGCAGGGCGGCGATTTTCTCTATCCGTACGGTGCCGACCAGCTTCATCAGGAAGTTGATGGCCAGCAGCAGGCAGATGAGCATCGGGATTAGCCCGGTCATCATGTCGAGGAAGATTTTGCCTGCGGCCTGGAACAGGTGGATAAAGCCTTCAGCCAGGGAGACCAGAAACATGGCGGCCTCCTGTACTCAATGCGATGGTGCATGGTTGTGGTTCGGTGTGCATAAACAACTCTCCTGTCAGGTATCGTTGGTTAATGCGTCCTGCCACTCACAGCGCGGGTCGTTATGTCCCGGAGTTGTCGGTTGTTGTCATGGGGTAAAGCGGTTTTCTGGGTTCGCGTTTGTTTCCAGTGTTGAGGTAACGGCTCGGCCAGATCTCTGACGGGTGTACCTTCAGCGCGATGGCAATCAGCCATTCACCTTTAGGCCACGGGCGCGTCAGGGTATTCGACAGCGTTGACGAGGCCAGTCCCGCTTCCCGCGACAGTTTCGCCAGACTGGTGCCGCGCTTGTGTAAGGCAGCAATGATGTCGGCGGGGTGCCAGTCTTTTTTAGTCATTCTGTTTGCCTCTCTCAGGTCTGAAAACCAGTTAAGACAATCCGTTATATATCCTTTAGGAAGTCTAAAGATAACTCATCTTAAGGAATGCTAAAGATGCTGTCAATATAACCACTAACAGGACAGGGTTATGGTTCCGAAGCGTCTTAGGATTGCGAGAGAGTTAGCCGATATGTCGCAAGAGGAATTGGCTATTGCAGCAGGCATTTCAGAAGAAACGGGCTATTCGCGAATGTCACATTACGAAAGTGGCAGGCATAAACCTAAATTCGAACTGGTTTGTCGATTTGCTGAAGTGCTCAATGTCCCTGAAGGCTACTTCTACACTCGGGATGACAGCTTCGCTGATGCAATGCTGAAACTTTACGGTGGAAAACGAGTTCAGTGGAAAAAGGTGCGCTTAAGTTAATTGGTCTTGTTAACGCTCCCTTTGATGTTATGGTTATCTATCTTTATGAAGTCTAAAGATAAAAGAACTTGAGCAATGCTAAAGATTACCGTGAAATCCTTACAGGACACACGGTATGATCCCCAAAAGACTAAAAGAAGCTCGTTTGCGAGCAAAGCTAACCCAGGAAAAGCTTGGTGTACTCGCTGGTATAGAAGAGGCTACGGCTTATTCGCGTTTGTCTCATTATGAAAATGGTACGCATAAGCCGACGTTTGAGCTGGTGTGTGAGTTTGCCAGAGTGCTGAATGTGCCGGAGTGTTATTTTTATACTGTAGACGATGGATTTGCTGAAGAAATTTTAAAACTTTACAATGAGTTATGTACCAAAAAAAATTGTTGATTTTATAACGGATTTATTCTTTTATTGATGAGGGATATATGGAAAGAATAGAAAAACTATTCTCAGATGATGAGTTTTCGTATATTTACATATTACCAGTTGAGTACCTTGATATTAACGATGTCTTTTTTTTGGGGAATGTTTCTATTTATCCAAAGGGATATTTTAAATTGTCAAAAGGATTTGATAATGTGTACTATGACTCCAATGAGCAAAAAGAAGAAGTAGAGGGTTACTTATCTGAGATTTCAAATTGTGTTACTATTGTCATAAAAGATTGTTCGTATTCTGAGTATCCCGGCAATATTGGTTCAGATAAAGAAATTCTACGTAAAGCAATAAATAAAACACGGGGGATTGTAGACTTTATAAGGTTGAGGTTTTGTGATGTTAATGATAAAAAGACGATGATAGGTCGTGTAGGACAATTGAAAAATGGAAATACTCTTTTAGCAATGGTATCCCAGCATGGACTATTTTCGAGAATTGTTAAATCTGATATTTATGGAAATGTACTAAGTTCTACGAAAGGAGTAACGATTGATGATATGACATTTTTACGCGATTTATCTATTTTTAAACCAGATATTAATATAACTGGGAATGTGGCGATGCGGTCGTTACATTTATTTTCCAATGCATTGGAAAATACTGGGAACACAGATAAATTTATAGAGTTTATGAGGTTGTTTGAATTTATTGCATATCCGCTAACTTATGAACAATTTAAAAAAGTACGTACAAAGATAGCCCAGCATCTTGTAGTTAATAGTTATGATGAAACGAGACTGGCAGAAGAGTTCAAACTTTACACAAGTGGTGACAATAATGATGGTTATCGTACGCAAATTATTCATGTAGGTAAGCAGTTAGAGGACATCCTTACTGATGATGAAATAAGTTCATTGCTAGGGCGGTTGCAATATTACATTATTAAATGCATCGATGATTTACTGACTAATTATAATAAAACATGGGATGAGTTGGACTCTTTTCGCGAAAATAAGATGCAACTTGCGCGAAAAAACAAATCAAACGAAATATTTTATTTACCATCTCGTTCAATTGTTTTAGTTGATTATGATTTCATTATTAATGAAATAGAGGAAAGTAAAGTATCGTACAGGGAGATTTATAAGGATAAAGAGTTTAAAAATCCTGGTATATATGAGATTGTATATAGATGTCATGAAAATTTACGAATTTTAAATGGAGGTTTTGAACACGATTTTATTATTTATTCATGTGGTTTTACTTGTGAAAAAAGAGAGATTCAGTTTGAATCTGGGGGGCATAAATTTTCTGGTTTTATTAAGGCTTTTACTTCAGAGGATGAGAAATACAAAGTAATAAATCATGATTCTTCTGTTTTTTTCAAAGATACTCAGTCGGAGAAATCATTGATTAAAAATCAGATTGGTTTCGTTATGAATGATGAGATATTATCGTCAGCAATACAAGATGAAATATCATCAGAAAGAAGAACCGTCAGTTTTATTAAAAATCACAATCATTCGAATATAACTAGAGTATCTTATGTTAATTCTGGTCTGGTAAGTGGGGTTTTAATAGGTTTAAAAATCTCAGAGCTTTAATTAGTTGACATATTTGATGTGATTTATAGTTAGGGAGGTATTTCATGTTCATTTAAGGGCAAGCCCGTTCCCCTTATTCTCCCTTCCTTTTAGCCTTAGCCTTTGCAGTCCCTTTTCGCCATTTTCATTCCTTCTGTTTTTGAGGTGGTACAGGTGGGACAAGTGGTACAACCGCACCAGCCGTGGCTTTGCGCTGTACCACCTGAAAAATGCCAGTCTGAAAAGTGGGACAGATTCAGCAACGGCTGTCCCACCCTGTACCACTTTTTTTAAACCAAATTCTCTAAGATGGGACGCTGTAACCCGCGCCAGCTCTGCGTGTACCACTTGTCCCACCCTGTACCACCTTTTTTTAAGACACTCGAGACTGCACTCAGATACTGAGGATGCGGGAGGTAAGACGGTAGACTCTGGCTTTGCCGATCTCCGGCAGGCGAACCTGCGACTGGTATTTCCTGTCGCTGCCGGACAGCAGGCATTCTGCTTCCAGACATAATCTCGCCGCTCTGGCGGGACTGAAGCCCCGGCACATTTCCCGCCAGCCCTCCGGCAGGATGTGAAACAGAGTGTGCTCTTCACCCGTCAGCGGATCTTTTTCCACCCGGCGAAAGCCTGCCATATTCAGCGGGCGGTCTGGGCCATCCCACGAGGCAAAACGGCTGTACTGGTGCGCGGTGATGAACCGCTTGATTTGCGCCAGTACGCCTTCATCCTCCTGGTTGGCAATATGGCCGCGTTCGTTCAGCCAGGCGTGCAGGCAGACCTGCACCGCCTGATATGCTGTGCCTTCCTCCCAGCCCGTGATGCCGTGCAGCGTCGCCATCTCTCCGGCCACCGCCAGCAGCGCAAAACGGGCCACGATGCGCTGCACCTGGTTTCCGGCATTCTCCGGCATCAGGGCGGTCTGGTAACGGCGAAGTAACTCTCTTGCCAGCGTGGTGCTGGCGTCCATGTCGCGGGTGAGGAAGGTCAGCCAGGCACGAAAGGCGGTGCCGTGAAAGCGGGCCACCCGGTCGCAGAGGGCATCGGCGAACTGCTGGCCGCTGGCAAAACCGTGTAGCTGCTCAAACGCACCATGCTGTCCGGTGTCGCTGGGGATTTGTACCATGCGCACGTCCATCCCGGCGTAGAGGCGCTCCCCGGCGCGTTCGGTATGTTCCGCCAGCGACAATTCCCCGGTGGAGAACAGCAGCAGCGTCCAGTGCCTGCGGTTACGCACTTCGCCATCGGTACGTGCACGCCCCTTGCCCTGGCCGTTCGCCAGCATATAGGCAATCATCCCGGCTTCACGCGGGTCCACTTCGCGCAGTTCATCGAGCGGCAGCAGGGCATCATTGTGGCGGCTGGCAATTCCTTCCAGCGCATTCCCGGTGGCCCGCCAGGAGTGCCAGTAATCCGTCCCGCCACAGACTGAGGCGGCCATCTTCATTACCGTGGTTTTACCGTCGGTGGACTCACCGCGCAGATGAAAGCCTCCGCCACCCGTTCCGGTCAGGCGCAGCAGCGGGGCGGCCAGCGCACAACAGACGGCAAAGACCAGCCGTGAATTGCCTGCACAGAGTGCGGCGACCTGCTCCTGCCATTCCGCCAGCGTACCGGCCTGCGCAAAGCCGCCGGTCAGGTAGTGACTGCCCTGAAGGATGACATTGTCGTCACCGGGACCGATAACCTCATCCGGCAGCACGTACACGCCGTTGTGCCAGCCGGTTTTCTCCACGCAGGTGACCCGGCGTCCGGGGAGTGACCGTGAGATGTATTCACATAACAGGCTGCGCAGGGCGGGGCGGGTGGAGATGTAGGTCAGGCCATTCTCCAGCAGAATGCGCCTCAGCTCCTCGCCGTTGCCGCTGAGCATCGCCATTGGCATGGCCCAGCGCCGCAATTGCCCGGTGGTGGTGTGCCATTCCAGCAGGCGGCCATAGCTGCCGTCATGATTGTTGCAGGTGATGGCAGTGACACGCAGAGGGGAGCAGATGCGCTGGGGCTGGACGTCGCTTTCGCCGTCGCGCCGTTCGGTCAGCTTGTCAAACCACAGTGCCTCTTCATCGAGACGGAAGTTATCCGGCAGGATGTCGGAAGGCCTTTCCTGTCGCAGGCGTTCAAGCTGATCGCTCCAGCTCTCCAGTAACTCACCGTCAGGGGTCATCAGCCGGGCCATCTGCACACCTACGTGCGCCAGTTTTACGGCGATTTTCAGCATGTCTTCTTCGCGGATATCGCCAGTGCGGAGTACCCGGACGTAGAGCGTGTCGGGCCTGATAATGGTCAGGTTGTCCAGATCGGCCAGTTCATCCGGGCCGAGTACCACCGGGGGAACATCATCTTCCCGGTCGGGATCTTTTCGCCACACGCGTGAGGTTTCCCATGCCAGGCTTCCGGCAAGGATCACCACTTCGAGCGTGCGGTCCAGAGACTGCTTACAGAGAAAGGGCGCGCGTTTCATGATGGGGTATCGGTCGCCTCATCCCTGAGCGTGGATTAACGGATGGCAGTAAGGCGCTGCTGCCACTGGCGGATTTCAGCGGCATCGAAGACCACCAGTCGGGAAGAAAGGTGGACGGGGCGGGGAAAGTCGGTGTTTTTAATCAGACGGTAAACGGATGATTCACTCATTGCCAGAAACTGGACCACCTGCCGCATACGCACATTGCCGCTTTCGGGAAAAGCATCGTTACTGTCAGCACGGGTTTTCATGATTGCACCTCACGGGAACAGAGTGTCGGAGCGGTTATAGCGCGGAACGGGAAGGGGGAGTATAGGTCCGGGTGAAAAATCAGAGTCCGGATAGAAAGTAATGAGTCCCTTAATAGTAAGCCTGAACTTAATTTATTGAAAATAAGACAATTATTTTATAATTTCTCAATCTGGTACCTATATGTTTAGGTTAACGTATGATTACGCACGTCTACGGATACTTCATAATATTTGACGCCACTTCACGAACTGTTAAGAGCGAGGAATTGGTCTACAAGTATAAGTGTGATGCAAGGCCATGCATACGAAGCATGGCCTTGCATCCAAAACCCTGAACAACCATATGATAATACGTGCTGGCACAATCTACGTATTATCATACCCCAGCTTAAAAACCTCCTAAAAGTCTAGTTATATGGTGTAAATAACATTGCGTGAATATTAGTTCGTTAAATTTTTTGAGTAGGATAAATATTCCTAATGTTGTGGCTAAAAAAAGAACCAATAGAGTCTGCATTCATTAAGTCTGTGTAAATATTTTCGGTAACATTATAATATTGATAAATGCCACCATGATTAAATTCAATCTCAAGGGTCTGATTTGAAACATCGTATCCAACCGATGCTAAATTAGATGAATTAACAGCTAACCGTTCCATTTATTTATCCTCTCTCATTGGTTTGTTTAAACGCCATGCTTCTATTAATTTTGAGTAATTTTTAACTGGATCTCTAGATTTTGACCATGATTTGCTAACATCAGGATCTTGGCTATCTGGGTAATGTCCATCTGGAGGTAATTTGAATTTACATCGTGAAGGTAATTTTGCTGCTTCTCCAATAATAATAGCTTCTCCTGTTCTTAGTATAGGTAACGAATCGATAAGAGAACTTAATCCATCAGACATGGCTGCCTTTACCTTAGAACGGTCACTGGAATTTGTTAATCTCAACGCAAAAAGAGTTCCACATTGTGATAGTATTGTATCATCAACTTCGGACGGTCTTTGACTGATGATCATTAAACCGACACCAAACTTTCTTCCTTCTTTAGCAACTCTTTGTACTAAACTTTTTGTAAGACCATCATCATGGTTTGAAAGATAACGATGAGCTTCCTCAAGAACGAAAAGAACAGGATTTTTCTTTAATCCAGAACTCAAATTTCTTCCCCATAGAGATGCTTCAAAGACAATACTCATAATTGAACCTAAAAGCATATCCAACTGATTCGAAGGCATACCGGATAAATCTAAAATAGAAATTGGTTTATCGTGGTTTAACCACTCATTCAATAATTGGTCAAGGTCATTAGCAACTTTTCCATTCTCATCAGGAGTATAACCATCAGGAGAAAGGAAAAAAGAATATTGACTATCAAGTAACCTGGCCTTCATGAGATTTAATTGCTTTGTTAGAACATTATTACCTTTTTTGAAAGGAGGGTTACTCGCCGTTCCCGGTGGAATGAATTTGGGAGGTGCAAGAGTCAGTGGATCACCTTTAATATTATCTTTATACGCCGGGTTAATAAACTCTTTTTCCGAATATGTGACCGTATCATCGAAAACGAATTTGTACCATAATTTATTTAAGTTATAAGGAAGGGGAGTGAAAGATGTAATTTTACTTTCGTTTATATATTCTATTCCATTAGATTTAAGAGATTCTTTTTTACATTCAGTAATGAATTCAATCATGGAATTCTTACTCGTTTCGTTTATATTTCCACATAAAAAATCTATGAGTTTCTCTGTAGGAAGTGCCCAAAAAGGAATATTTAATTTATGTTCACCATTAGATGGTTCGACTGAGAATACTTTCGAAATATCTTTTAGCGCTGAAGAATATTCGCCATGCATATCAACTAATAGTATTCTTGCCGAGTTATTATCTTTATCATTTAATTTACAAATTGAGCGTAATAGTCCGGATACACTTGTTGACTTTCCTGAACCGGTTGACCCAACAACAGCAGAATGTCTGGTTACAAGTTTATCTATATCTAAATTAACATCTATGCTTTCTGAACTTGCTAGCTTTCCTACTGTAACCAAGTTTTCACTTTTAGAACCATATACAACTTTTAAATCTGAATCTAAAACCATATGAACATCATCACCAACCGAAGGATATTGGCTAATTCCTCGATCAAAAAAACCACATGAACTCTCTCCAATTAATTCAACAATAATAGTCCTATTATCCGAAGATACATTTTCATCATAATCAATGATGGAGTTTTCATTGCTAGAACCGACAACACCATATAAATCATTATAGCCTTGGGGGATCCTTACAAAGCTTCCAACTTGACCGACTTTATGTGTTCTACCTTCAAGCACTAATAGGCCAGAGTTAACTTTTTGAGAAAGTCTGATTGTAACCGATGAGCTAGAAATCGATATTATAACACCAATAGATGTTGAAGCCATTAGTACTTTACTCATCGTTACTATCCTCGGACTTACTTTCAAATATCATTGGTGAAGAGGATACTTCACCACCAGCAATTGCTAAAAATCTCGCAAGCCCTTTAAAATCTCCTAATATAAATTCTTTTTTTTCATTCAAATACTCTTTCCTAACATAATCCCAGTTTTTACTAGGGAGTTCTCCGGTTTTCCATAATGCACTAATTGTATTAATTACTGCACCATCTCTACAATAAATACTAAGGTTTGGTGTCCTCTTAGCTAAATCAGTAGCGTAGATCTCTTCTTCAATTGTTTTGTATTGGAATGCTATTACTGCGCTGGTAGGGTTGGCAGAAAGACATTCACTTATTTTTGATGATATATGAGCATCAGCAAAGGAAAAACCAGTCGTTATTAGTAAAGTATCTGGCTCCATTATAAAGTTTTTGAGTCTTTCAAATAATGCAGAGAACGGAGCTGCTTGTGTTTGAGAGTACTTTATGTGTGAGGGGTAAACCATATTAGATACTTCGCATTCTGGAATTCTAGTTATTTGCCCATTTGATCTCATTGTCCACCCAATGGAGCCATGTAGTTTCCATAACCTTACCCACCTGGGGGGTAGATCATTTGTTGATATACTTGCAGGATCAAAAAAAGAGTATCTGGAACCTGTAAATCCATCGAAAAAAGGCGTTTGGGAGCGTTCTAAAGCATCTTCGCAGAGTAAGTCATAGTTGGTTGTAAATATTTCCACTCCGTAATTTCTATTAATGCCGTTTATCCATGATATTAATTCACTATAGGGATTTTGGCCATCAGGAAGCGGTTTGCTGACAACTTCTTTAATTTTTGAACATATTGCTAGCTCTAACTTTTTATATGTTTCAGCATTTCCACCATGTACACTGTGTTCACCTATTATATCCGCTAAAGTTCTTACATCCGATAATATTTTCTCTAGATTATTTTTGCTTGGAGATTCTTCTAGAGTTTCAAATATAGTTAGTAAATCTCTTGGAAGAGATTCTTTCACATGTTTGGTCAACCCTTCAATGTTTGGTATTAATGGTTCATATTGTTCATTTTTGCTAATATTGATGCTTACAGGTGCTCCTGCTCCTATGAGAATTCCAATTTTTTTCTTACCGTTTGTTACGAGTTGGCGGAAATCAAACATGTATGTATCAGGGTTATGAACAGACGCACTCATTTTAATTCCATTAAATAGTGTTTGTTTAGAATGTGGATACGTTGCCCCACCATATCCCATTAGTTCTACTTGTTGTTCATCTCTGGCAGAACGATGGAATGCCCTTTTGCCTTCATTCTTTTCTACGTGCGCTAAAGCGGATAGAGGACAACCCGCTTCATTCTTTGCTGTGTCTGCTAAAGAACGAAGGCCATGACAGCTAAAATACCATCATATCAAATTAACTTTAAAGCAATATTTGCGACGAAGCATTTTAAGCTGTTCCCTTTTGATTAATGCAACGTTATGTTATTAACTTCCATTTCTGTGATAAATATCACAACACTCCCTGTATGTTCGGAATATCGAGTCTTGTCGATTCGCAAAACTCCGTCGCAATTAACAGCCACCTACAATTCCTTCTCCCGCCCCATCTTCAACACCTCATAAAACGTCCCCCGGCCAAGCCCATCTGACGGTAATTCCCGTTCCTGTGCCAGCGCTCTCAGCTTTCGAAGTATCCCATCCGAAGCCGGTTTATCAGACGTCCCATAACGCCCGTCAGTCTCCTCAACCAGAAGCTGAACTAGCAGCCAGCAGAGTCGGGCAGTATTCTCCCGTGCCTTGTCGCGCTTATGTATCCCACGCTGGGAAGGTTGTGCTGAAGTAGTGAGATCCGGTAGCGCGTCGTCGCCGAGCGTCTTCAGCCACTTGCGGCCACGGCTATTACGCGACAGTTTCATCACCGCCTTCAGGCTACGGTCTTTTACTTCTGGCGGCGTCAGTTCGTCATCAATAAGCCGCCAGGCCAGGGCAAACATCTCATCGGCATAGAACATGCGCTTGTTCGCCGGGGCACTGAGCATGCCTGTTGCCTTAATGGTCCGGCTGATGGCGTCGTGCAGGATACGGTAATTTTCCTGATGTTCTTCCGGCAGGGCGTTTGCAGGTTGGGAAGCATCGAGGCCGAGAAGCAGGAGGGCAAGATGCCGCGCTTCCAGCAGCGGCATATCGCATTCCCGTTCAAACAGATTCTGACGAATGGGACTGGTCACATTATTCTCCTTCCACGATTTGCAGCGGTTCTTCTTCGCCGATCAATGCTTGCCGTCTGGCAGCATCAACGTAGTTTCCCCACCATTGCATGAGCGGCCGCCTTTGTTCCAGATAGTCGCTGCGGTTGTAGGCCGCTTCGATTTCGTCTTCTTTCTGGTGCGCCAGCGCGGATTCCAGTACTTCACGGGGAAAATGACCTGCCCCCGCCGTTCTGGCGATGCTGCGCATGCCGTGGGCGACCAGCTCACCGCCAAACCCCATTCGGATAAGTGCGGCGTTCGCGGTTTGCTGGTGCATGTGCTCCAGTGGTTTGCGGATGCTGGGGAAAACCCACGGGCGATGGCGGCTGACGGGCTCCATGATCTGAAGAACGCGCAGCGCTTGTTTGCTGAGCGGCACCGTGTGCGAACGGTTCATCTTCATAAAGGTGTCAGGGATGCGCCATTCCGCTTTTTTCATATCGATGTCGCACCAGCGGGCGCTGACGGCCTCGCCGGGGCGAACCCAGGTCAGTAGCTCCCATTCGATAAGGCAGCGGGTTTCCTTGCGGATAGAGGCGTTCTGTAGCGCCAGCATTAGCCTGCCCAGTTCGCTGGGGTGAAGGGCGGGCATGTTCTGCTTTTTCGGTTTCTTGAAGCGGGCGACCAGGTTGTCAGCCGGATTGAACTCGATGAGCTCTTCGGAGATGGCGAAGCGGAAGATTTCATTGAGTCGTGAAATGACTCGTCGCAGTGTTTCGAGGATGCCTTGTTCTTCCAGAGGTGTGAGGTGCTCCTTGAGCATCTTAGGGCGGATCTCGGTGACGGGCGTGTTACCCAGAGAAGGGAAGACGTGCATCTCCAACGAGCGCCAGATATCTTTGGCGTGATCTTCGCTAAGATCGCTGGTCCGTTTCTTCTCTTTGAGCCACTGTTCCGCAACTTTTTCCAGCGTGCATTCATTCTGAATGCGTTTTTCTTCAGCTATCCCTGCTAAGTGTTGACGGGGATCGATGCCCTGCCAGAGCAGTCGTCTGTATTTCGTGCGAGTTTCGCGAGCCATGGCCAGTGTAACGACCGGGTAAGCGCCAAGGCTGGTTTTGGTGCGCTTTTTGGTGACGGGATGATAATACTCGAAATGCCAGGCCTTCCTCCCTGAAGTCTTAACCAGCAAGTACAGGCCTTCACCGTCCCGTAGCTCATAATCCGTGCTACGGGGCTTCGCGCCAGCGATCTCCACATTTGTTAAGGGTTTCAGCTGCTTAGGCATGTTTTAGCACCACGCTTTTTTAGCCCCACGATACCGTGGTGCTAAACATGGTGCCAAAAGGTTAAGATTCATACAGAGATCATGACCACACATGCAACAAAAAAGCCTGCAACTCGTTGAAGTTACAGGCTTTTTTAAGGTTCATAATGCATCATGAATGAATGTTTGGTGGAGCTGGCGGGAGTTGAACCCGTGTCCGAAATATTGTAACTATTTGTTTTTATTGTAATCGTGTTCATTTATAAAATCTGCGTAGCTTTTGCGTATCCTCTGACGTATAGCAGCAGTCCTACTTTTATTGAGCTTTTTAAACGTAAAGCTTGCAACATACTCAATTAATCCATTAAAAGTCTGCGAGTCGACCAATGCGACTTCGGTCTCAAATAATTCAACAATATGTTTACCACCAATGTCTTGATATTTTATTTCTAACGTTGGTCCTTTGGTTTTATTAATATCGATTTGACCTTTAAGGTTTAGCATTATATCGTTCATTAAAAAGACTAAGGAAAGTGTTTGGAATTTAAGCTCAGCCTCTGTTTTTTCTACACTGTATGGTAAAAAACATTGGATGAGTTCACTTTTCTTATTAATTATATGAGTATTCATTCGGAGGGTGCTTCTTGAATAAAAGATTAGGTCGTTGTCACTTTCTTCAAAGTGATAATTAAATAAAAATCTAGATGGGTCGACTGGAGCTTCAGTAGAATTTAATTTATATAACCTCTGCTGAAGATATTGTGCATATTCTTGGTGGTTAAAAATCCATTTATACTCGATGTTTACGGCAGCACCTAATCCCGGATTTATGACATTGATTTTATATTCGTTATAAGTATTCCTATTTAAAATGTCTGAATCAAAGTTGTTTTTTAAATTGCATTTGCCTTTGAAGTGAAAATTTTGTGGTATGATCTGTGGTCTATACATACTTCTTCTCTGCATTATAGCTTGATAAATACCACAAGCTGCAAGAAATGCTGATATCATTGCAGCAATGCTGGAAACTACAGCTATCCATCGATCTAAAGTCATAATAAAATCTCTGCCTAAAAGAGACAGAGATTATTTGTTATTTTTTGATTATTTTCAATGCCCTTGCAGATGTGTTGTTATCGTAATCCTTTAGATATCTACCATAGTGCCTGAACAGCATTTCGGGGCCTTTATGTCCCATTTGAGTAGCTAGCCAGAATAGGTTGGCTCCGCGACTGATATGACTCGTGGCGAAGGTATGCCTTGTCTGATATGGGTTACGGTAGCGGATGCCTGCTTTTCGTAGAGTTGGCACCCATGCTTTTTTTCTTATCGCATCAGCACTTGCCCACGGCTTATTGGTCTTTGGATCTTCAAAGACAGTAGCCTCCTTCATGAACGTGAACGATTTCTGATTTATCAGAGCCGATATTGCTTCATCTGTCAGTTCAACTTTTCGAGTACCTGCTTTTGTCTTGGTCCCCTTGATCACACCAACAACACTGGCGCTCTGGACGTGGGCTGTCTTCCCTACAAAGTCAATATCACCCCAACCAAGAGCACACAGTTCAGAACTACGAAGCCCGGTTTGGATCGCGAACCTGAAAAGATTCTCCCACTGCTTATTGCCAGCAGCGGAGAGCAAAGCGTCTACTTCTGCTGGTGATAGCGGATCAACCACATAACTACTTTCTGCCGCTGATTTATCACTTTGGTACCGTGAGGCTGTTACCAGTGATACAGGGTTAATCTGAAGTACACCATCCGTCACAGCTTCATCCAACGCAGAACGCAGGAATGACAACTGGTTTCGGATGGTCTTCAATGTCGTTTTCTGGTTCTGGATCCATGTCTTCAATGCGGCCGGCGTCAACTCACTTGCAGGAAAAATATGAAGTGATGACAACGCGCTTCGGCATTTCTTGTACCCGCCTATTGTTGAAGGGGAAAGCTTCCTCGTTTCGCAGATCACCAGATACTCGTCCAGATACATCTTCACAGTTTTGCCAGCGGCAGCGTTGCCGAAGATTTTTAGGCGGGTAGAACGGGGAAAGTATTCCGCATAAACAAATGTTCCCCTTTCTATCTTGTTGTGGATTTCGCCGAGTGTGCGCTCGGCGTATTTGATATTTTTAGGGGTTACGTCCAGATTAGAAAGAGGCTCACGGCATTTCACCCCTTTATATGTAAAAGTAATATTGATGGTTTGACCGTTGCGATGTTTCCTGATGGTTACGCCGCGCGGGAGTTTAGGCGATTCTGTCTGGCCCATTTTGCAACCTCACTAAGATCTATCCATCTCTCCTTAACGCCTTCGACTTTCAGCACTTGAACCCCTTCACGCCACACACCACGCTGTACGCGCTTGTTGATCGCATCAGGAGTTTCACCAGTCTCTTTGCAATAAGTTGAAATAGGTACACAATCGAGGCTCAGCATAAATTTCTCCATTGCCCGGCTGCACCCGGGTAGTAATATTAAATATCAGCGTTGCTGGTCGGAATCAACTTCTGCCAGATTGCGTCCACGTTTTTTGCTTGGTGGCGCGCATGTATTGACACCCCACTACCTGCGCGAACCGAAGCTTCATATAATGTGCGTTTGTCGATGTTGCTCATTGGGCTGCTCCCGAGCGAACGGTCCGTAAAAGTTGGTTGAACATCAGCGTTAGGGTGTTACTGCAACCAAAAGGCAGGTCATTAACGCGGTATGTTGGTACACCTTCACGGACGCCAGACTTCACTATTCGCCCGGTGGTATAGAGTTGAGACAGTGCGCCGGCAACAGCCGGTGTCCTTCTATTCATGCCTCTGGCAATTTCACCGCTGGTGGTATTGGGATGGGCCTGAATGTATTCGAGTATGGTCATTGAGCCTTACCTTTCAGTTGATCTAACTGAGCTAACGACTCAGTTAATGCGGCATATGTGGCTTCGAGTCTTGTTGCTACTTCTTTCATGATCCGCGCATGCTTTGCTGGTAATTCCGGTACGGAGGCATGAGCTTCCGCAACGAGTTCCGTTATTTTCAGGCGGCGCATTGGCGCAGCTCCATCAACTCATTGAACCGGTTAATGAACAGCCCGAAAGCCTGGCCGGGGCGCAGAGGGTGGATTTCAAACAAATCTGTCGGCGGTATGCCTTCCAGCATCACCCATGGGATACTGTCGTCGATGTCCAGATCACGGCGTTCGGTTGCCAGCATGGTAAGGTCGGCGTATTTCACAACGGACGATTCTTCAAGGGGCAGGTCGAACTTCAGACGAATGAGCTGATCAGTACGCTTCTCGATCTGCCGGTAGTCGGGCAGCAGAGCTTTGAGCGGGGCGGGGATGTCCTGGCAATATGCTTCTGCGGCGTCATGCATCAGCGCTTCAAAGGCAAACTCTGGCGACACTATTTGGCTGCACAAAACGGAATGCTGGGCCACGCTGTAGAACTCCGGCAGGTGTCCTGCGAAACGGCAGATATTTGAAAGCGCCCCGGCAATATCTTCGACATCAATATCGTCAATGGTGGAGTTAATGTAATCGAACTGCTTACCGGAAAGTGTCTGGATAAAACTCACGTTATTTCTCCTTAATTGGTGCGCTGCACCGCACAATTTTTGGTTGCACGAATCCCTCGCCGAAAGGCGATAAATAAAGGAATTACGCTTCAATAAATCCCCGCGGCGCCGGGGATTTAATGCAGAGCAATTACGCTTTGAAGTTGCCGATAAATGTTTCTACTGATTCACCGTCGAATTTACTGATTAGCAGATCGCGGAATTCGGTGGCGATGGCTTCTTCCTGGGCCTCCAACTGGACGATACGCAGAACAAAGCAAGGTTCATCGCTGGCCAGCAGGCTGTTACGCAAACTAAAGCGGCGCTCGCCAAGCCCTTCGTACGGTACGCACTTAAACTCAAAGGCCACTGGCATCACGTCTTTGCTGCTGGCTTCAACGCTTTGCATGAGTGAACGTTTACCCGCGAAGTCACCAGTTTCATGATCCTGCTGGGTTGCCTGCTGAATGGTGATACGACGAACGGCCTGCGCAGCCTGGGAAATCTGCATCGCATTGCCATCAGCATCGAACGCCAGCAGATAATCACTCCAGTCTTCCAGCCATTCGGCGATTTGCTTTTGCTTCAGGCGTTGACCATCGATCTGCAATAGCGCGCGGAACGGGGCTGTTTTCTTCAGGGTGATTGCTGCAACGTTATCGGCATGTCCTGGATTGTCCAGGGACCCAATATTGAAAACCGATCGGGCGGTCATGTTGTCAGCGTCAATAAAACAACGGGCGGGTTCTGCGGCGCTGGCGTAGCCCTTCGAGTAACGAGCGAAGTCGTCAATGCTGGTCGTGGTCATTGCGCCGCGGAAGCGGAAACGCTCCAGAGAAAAACGCTCGAGGCTTTCAACGCTGGTTCCTTCGGGCAGCAAAGCGGTAGGGCATGCCAGACCGTGAATATCATTCAGGTGATAGCCAGAAAGGACCAGGTCTTTTACCTGCTTAAATGTACCGCTGTCTAATTGAGACATAAAAATTCCTTATTAACATATGATCGAAGTGGTATCAGTGAATTTGTTGCTGCGGATCACTGAGCCGCTTTAAGCTTTCCGTCCACCGTGCCGGTGATCCCGAATAGCTGCCCCTGATCTTCCTGCAGGATGGTAAGTTTCCCGCCTTTGTTAACCCACATTGGGGTTTCGGTGGTGTCCTCTTCGGAGGCTTTACCACGCGGCGTCGGGGTGATGTAGTTCAGCTTGTGCTTAATCTTGACGCGCTTCTCTTCAACGGAATTACCCATACGCTCAAAATCAAAAGTCAGGACAACCTTGCCTTTATTGCCGTTGTTCAGAACACCCAGCGAGGTGGTATTAAGCGCGGCGGCGATTTTGTTCATGAACACGCCGGCATCCAGCTCGCCCAGAAATTCGGGCACAACGGTCATGCGATCATTGCTCATAGCATTTCCTCTCGGTTAAGCGGCTGCCGCCGCTGTAAGTTTCTCCATACACAACAGAGAAGGGCACCTGCATTGGTCGGCAATTGCAATTGCCATCCTCTTGCCCGGGTGGATTGGGTTATGAGCCCGTCGCCTGGTGATGCCCTTGTCTGTTGTGTAAAAAGGGCGGTACCGAGGTAGAACATTATCTTCGTCCCCCTTTCATAAGGTTGAAGACCCTGATACCGCCAAGACTACACACAGCAATCTATTGCCTGTCTTTTCACCACATCAGGCTCGGTGGATCCTGCTATTCCCCAACAACAAGGATTCGGTTAATCTGGATATCCCCAACAAGAAGAAGAGTATTCAATGTGATCGCTGAACTATCAGCGGCAATGGCCGCTATAAAGGAGACTGCAGGTCTCGCTAAAATTATCAATGACGCGAAAACGGATGCTGAAGTTAAAGCGGCAACAATTGAACTCCAGAGCAAACTGATTACACTGCAGGCAGAGTGTTTTTCTCTCGGAGACGCTATTAGAGCAAAGGAAGATGAAGCTGCTCTTTTACGTTCTAGGCTTGCTGTTTTAGAGGATTTTGAGAAAGCTACGCAGGAATATTCGATATTGAAAACCCCCGGAGGAACGCTTGTATACTCAGCATTAATAGATGGAAGTAATGATCAATTTACTATTAATGCTTGTCCCCGTTGTTTCCAGCAAAGCCAGTTGTCAATACTTCAGCCAAGTCCAACCACTCATTCTATGGGCGGGTATTTCATTCATTATTGTCCATTGTGTAAAAGTGAATTCAAAATGGATAAAGTTCCGCCCATGCCGCCAGTTCAGGTGCCACGTCGACTTAGACGACCTTTCTAGAAATTTGTTGGTAATATCCAGATTGTTAAAGAGCGAAGCGTCCAATGGGCGCTTTTTTGTTGTTTGCGAATCATCCGGTCATTCATGCGCCACCGGCGGCTACTTCATGGGCGTCCTGCCTGTTCGCTATCGACAAATACAATGTAGGATAACTTACACCGACAGGTCAAGAGAAAAAGTTGGATAACTTACATCGAGGGGTGAAAAAAAACCGGGAGGCCCCGGTTTTGTTATAAATCCATTATTACTTGTCTTACTAATCCTACCAATCGGCAGTTACCGTTAACCTCGAGCATCCTGTAATTGGGATTCAGAGGTACAAGGTATTTCAATGGACCATCGATGACGAACTTTTTAATGGTGGCCTCATCACTACCCAAAAGCTGTGCGATTACAATTTTGCCATTAGCTTGGCTGGCATCGCCAAAATCAGGCTCAACAACGACGATCGAACCCTCAGGAATACTCGGGGCACCCGTAGGGTTGGTCATTGAGTCTCCACGTACAATAAGAGCAAATGCGTTCTCAGAGACTGCGGCTGAGGTATATACCCATTCCTTAATATCACGCTCTGTAATAGCACCGCTACAAGCCGTCCATTCCCCAGCTTGAACCCATGTGAGGATAGGAACTGACCTTATTCCGAATCTGTGCTCAGGCTTCACGGCGCGCGGATGTTGGTTTCCGTCATCCTTTCCGTCAAGTAACCATTGCGGCGACTTATCTAATGCAGCTGCAAGCGCCTGGAGGTTCTCGCCACCAGGTTTGTAGTCACCGGATTCCCAGCCAGTGATAGTGACGCGGTTTACCCCGACGAGCTTTGCCAGGACGGATTGCGTCATCTTTAGTTCTTTGCGTCTGCTTCGGATTCGATCATTCATTTTCATGTAGGCAATCCTACCATTTTATAATGTAGGAGTGCTTGACCAATTGATGTAAGTTATCCTACTATTCACACACTGCATTACCTAACTCCAGAGGAAAAAAATGAAGAAAAATGAAGTTATTTCTTACTTCGGTGGCGTAGGGAAAACCGCTAAGGCGTTAAACATCTCGCACGCTTCCGTATCCGGATGGGATGAGATTATCCCAAAAGGACGGGCCTTTGAGATTCAGGCGCTGACGAAAGGTGATTTGAAAGTGGACCAATCGCTTTATGAAAAGCGTAGCCATTCGACAACATAAATTGAACCACAGAAACGAAGGGGGAGCCGTGGGTAACGAACCTGAATGGAAAGTTGATAAGCAGCCAGCTTGGCTGGTCGCCGCTATCAAAAAGACAATCACTGACCTGCCGGGCGGGTATGCCGAAGCCGCTGAATGGTTGGGGGTGACAGAAAACGCGCTATTTAATCGTCTGCGTACCGATGGCGATCAGATTTTCCCGCTCGGCTGGGCAATGGTTCTGCAAAGCGCTGGTGGAAAAAACCATATCGCCCACGCCGTCAGCAGAGCGTCAGGCGGTACGTTCGTTCCAATGCCAGAGATTGAAGATCTGGACTACGGGGATATAAACCAGCGCCTGCTTGAGGCAATAGAACAGATTAGCACTTATTCGCAACAGGTCAGAGAAGCGATCGAGGATGGGGTGATTGAACCTCATGAGCGATCGGCGATTGATGGCGAACTGTACAGCGCAATATCAAAGCTTCAGGAACATACGTCGCTCGTTTATCGCGTGTTTTGCGCGCCAGAAAAGAGTGACGCCCGCGAGTGTGCAGCTCCGGGCGCCGTGGCAGATAAATCATTGTGTATGGAGAAATCCGCGTGAGCAATTTAACCGCAAATTTTTATTTGCCGCAACTCAGGATGATCCCGGTACCGGGCGCTCCTTCGTTTCGGTATGAACGCATGGTATCGGGTCGCTGGGTTTCATGTAACCACAGTCGCGCGGCTCAAATTGTGGGGGTATTCAACCGGAGGGCCGCGGCATGGTTCAACAAATAAACGGCGTTAATGTTTCAGCGGCTCCGCTCTTTGCTGGGGTACGCGTAACGATGAGTAGTCGCGATATTGCGGCGCTAACTCAGAAGCAGCACAAACACGTCGTACGCGATATTGAAACCATGCTGCAGCAACTCGGCGAGAAGCCGGAGGGGTATGCCCATTTCTGGACCCACCCCCAGAATAATCAGCAGTATCGGGAATATCGCCTCGATCGCGAGCATACCGAGTGTCTGGTTGCCGGTTACAGCGCGCCTTTGCGGATGGCAATCATCCGCCGTCTGCGTGAACTGGAAGAGCGCGCTGGCGCCATCCCGCAAACTTTGCCGGAAGCATTGCGCCTGGCTGCCGATATGGCCGAGCAGAATGCACGGTTAAACCATAAGGTTCAGCAGGATGCCCCAAAAGTGGCTTTTGTTGAGCAATATGTTGAAGCTGGCGGCGCCAAAAGCCTGCGTGAGACGGCGAAGATCCTGAATATGCCCGAAAAGGCGATGATCGACGTGCTGCTGCGTGACAAAGTATTGTTCCGCCAGTCTGGCAATTTGCTGCCGCATGCCCTGCGCCAGCGTGAGGGCCTGTTTACCGTCAAAACCGGTACGTCTGATTTCGGTCATGCCTATACGCAAACCCGCGTAACACCACGTGGCGTCCAGTGGATTGCCGAACGCTACGCCTCCGAATTGATGGGGGGCTAACGTGACAGAGCATATTCAACCCCTGAACCGATATTACCGGGATCATCACGGCATCGTTGTGAATGTGACGGGTTATGACGCAGCCGGACAGCGTGTTATCTACCGCCGCCCTGGTTACGAATGGGAGTGCGTGGCGCCGCTGATTGTGTTCCGTGCAAGATTCGTGAGGGTAGATAAGTGAGCGTTAAATTATCTGCATACGTCTGGGATGGCTGTGCGGCGGCAGGCATGAAGATTTCCAGTGTCGCAATAATGGCACGCCTGGCAGACTTCAGTAACGACGAAGGCGTTTCCTGGCCTTCCATTGAGACTATCGCTCGTCAGATTGGGGCGGGGCCCAGCACGGTCAGAACGGCGATAGCAAAGCTGGAAGCTGAAGGTTGGTTGACCCGTACCGCTCGCCGTCAGGGCAACCGTAATGCATCCAATGTTTACCGACTTAATGTGGAGAAACTCCA
Organism: Citrobacter sp. R4; assembly: GCF_026719175.1. NCBI lineage: Bacteria > Pseudomonadati > Pseudomonadota > Gammaproteobacteria > Enterobacterales > Enterobacteriaceae > Citrobacter > Citrobacter sp. R4. The sequence continues at coordinate 54,933 of NZ_JAPPSU010000002.1, read as the reverse complement.
GGCGGCGGCCTTCGCTCACCTGTCAGATTCTGACCCGTCAAAATCTGACGCATCAAAATCTGACCCGTCAAAATTTGAGGCGTCAAAATCCGGTAAAAATGGCGGTTTTCACCCGTCAGAATCTGGCGGGGATCCGTCAGTAAATTCAACTACCGATCCATCAAATAAAAAACCTTCTTGTCTGGTTGCGCCGCAACCCGACCCTGCAGTGATGATCACCGATCAGGCTAAACAAGTTTTGACTTTTCTGAACCAAAAAACGGGATCCCGTTATCAGGTGGGGAAAACGTCGCTGGAGAATATTCGCGCCCGGCTGGGGGAAGGGTTTACCAACGAGGAGCTCACTCTGGTTGTGGAGTACATGACAGAGAAATGGGGGCAGGATTTTAAAATGTCCGAGTACCTTCGACCAACGACGCTGTTTCTACCAACGAAATTCCCTGGTTACCTGCAGGCCGCGAACAAATGGCACAAAGCCGGTCGCCCTGAGCGCAAAAATGGCGAGTGGGTTACCAATCCCAGCCCTGCTGCGCGGGCAACCTTCAAAGATGTGGATTATTCACTACCAGAAAATTCGGGATTTCGCTCATGAATAAATACTGCCATGCGCTGGCTGAACTGCGTAGCCAGCCAGCCCATGAGTTAAAAGAAGTTGGCGATCAGTGGCGCACACCGGATCTGCTGTTTTGGGGCATCAATGCGATGTTTGGCCCGCTAGTTCTCGACCTGTTTGCTGATGATGACAACGCGAAGTGCCCGGTATGGTACACCGCTGAAGATAACGCGCTGACTCAGGACTGGTCTGAACGTCTGAAAGAACTGGGTGGCGCTGGTTATGGCAACCCACCGTATAGCCGTTCGCAGTACCACGAGAAGCAGGCGATCACAGGCATGACGCACATCATGAAATACGCAGCAGCCCAGCGCGAGAAGGGCGGTCGCTATGTATTCCTGATAAAAGCCGCGCCGAGTGAAACGTGGTGGCCGGAAGATGCAGATCACATTGTATTTATTCGCGGGCGCATTGGTTTCGATCTGCCAGTGTGGTTTGTACCTGCTGACGAAAAACAGAAGCCCACCAGCGCGTTTTTTGCCGGCGCCATAGCTGTATTCGATAAGTCATGGCGTGGCGAGCGTTTCAGTTATATCAACCGTACCGAACTGGAGGTGAAAGGGCAGGCATTTATGTCATTGGTAGAATTTGCCGCAGGCCGGGCCCGGCAGCCAACAACAGCATCGCAGTCTACAGCGCCGGTGACACTGCCAGATGTCGAATCGCGGATCTGGCCGCTGGAAGTTGGTCTGGTGTTCAATCAGGTTGAGGGAGCGGATTCTCTGGAGTTGGTCCAGCAGAACAAGCTGAAGGCGAACATTAATCAGCTCTGGCTTGAGCGTATGCCCACCAGCGAGATCATTACCGTTGCGTCAGGTCTTGTTAGTAGCATGCAGGTGGTGACCCATGCGTGAGATTATCGTTGATAATTTTGCTGGCGGCGGCGGTGCGAGTACCGGTATCGAGCTGGCGATCGGGCGCAGTGTGGATATTGCCATTAACCATGACGAAAACGCGATCGCCATGCACAAAACTAACCACCCCGACACCCTGCATTACTGCGAATCCGTCTTCGATGTTGATCCGGTGGCTGCCACTGGCGACAATCCAGTCGGCCTCGCATGGTTTAGCCCTGATTGCCGGCACTTCTCAAAGGCGAAGGGTGCTAAGCCGGTAAAAAAAGAAATTCGTGGTCTGGCGTGGGTCGTGGTGCGTTGGGCGCTGGCGAAGCGTCCGCGCGTTATGATGTTGGAGAACGTGGAGGAATTCAAAACGTGGGGGCCGCTGCTGGCAGATGAAATGCGCCCGGATCCATCCCGCACAGGTGAAACCTTCGCGGCGTTTGTCGGCATGCTGTCTGATGGCATCCCTGCGGATCATCCCGCCCTGGCGGAGGTGTGCGAGTTCCTGTCTATCCCGTCTGATGGTGTTCAGGCCCGGGCACTGGTTAACGGGCTGGGGTACAGCATTGATTACCGCGAGCTACGAGCCTGTGACTTCGGCGCGCCGACTATCCGCAAGCGTTTCTTCATGGTTATGCGCTGTGATGGTGAGGATATTCACTGGCCAGAGCCAACACATGGCGATCCTAAATCGCTGGAGGTTCAGAGCGGCAGGCTGGCACCATGGCGTACCGCGGCGGAGTGTATCGACTGGTCTCTTCCGTGCCAGAGCATCTTCGAACGCAAAAAGCCCCTGGCAGAGAACACTTTAAAACGTATTGCGCGCGGTATTGAGCGCTTTGTGCTGAACAATCCGACGCCGTTTATCGTGAAGTGCAACCATGGCACCAGCGGCGCTCACGATTGCTTCCGTGGGCAGGACATCGATAGTCCGCTTCAGACAATCACGAAAAAACATGGTTATGCTGTTGTTACTCCGTTCATCGCCGGAAATGGTGGCAGCGAGTACCAGGCGAAGCCACGCCCACTTGATAAGCCGACGCACACCATTCTGAAACAATCCCGGGCCTGTCTCGTTGCGCCAGTGATAACCCGCCAGTTCGGGGCCAGCATAGGTCATCGAGCGGACGAGCCGAGCGCGACCATTACTGCTGGTGGTGGCGGTAAATCTCAACTGGTGACCTCAACGCTGATTCAGATGGGCTATGGCGAAAGGGAAGGGCAACCACCTCGTGTGCTCCAGCTTGAGAAACCGCTGGGAACGGTGACCGCCGGGGGGAATAAATTTGCTGCTGTAAGTGCATTTCTGGCGAAGCATTACGGGGGTAATTATTCCGGTCCCGGTCCCGGCGCCGCAATGAATGAACCGACGCATACCGTAACGACCACCGATCACCATGCTGTTGTGACCTCACACCTGGTTCATCTGCGCGGTACCTGCAAAGACGGTCGTAAAGTGGACCAGCCCATTCCTACGGTTACCGCCGGCGGCCTGCATATCGGAGAGGTTCGCGCCTTCCTGATGAAGTACTACGGAAATGAAAAAAGCGGCGTATCTCTGGATGAACCACTGGGAACCGTCACAACCAATGATCGCTTCGGCCTGGTAACGGTTGACGGTGCCAACTACCAGATTGTCGATATTGGCATGCGCATGTTGCAACCTCATGAGTTGTATAAGGCCCAAGGCTTTCCTGAAGGTTACATTATCGATCGTGATTATCGCGGCCAGCGCTATGCAAAAGACAAGCAGGTTGCACGCTGCGGTAACGCCGTTCCGCCTCCGTTTGCCCGTGCGCTGGTGGAGGCCAACCTGCCCGAGTTATGCAACCGGCAGCGGGAGGTTGCATGAGAGCGCTGCTAACCCCTGAAGTTGTGCCACGTCTAGGCGTGGTGCTCCTCAAGCCTGGCAGCGAACTATTTTCCCTATTTACAGGTGGCCGTGTGCTGGTGGAACGTCAGCCTGAGCATATGGCAGGCATGCCTACTGGGCGAGTCCCGGACGCACGCCAACCGCTAGCCGAAAACAAAAACCTCCAGTCCTTTTTCTCTGATGCGCGAGTTATTCAGGCCGCTGGGGGAATCAATGCCCTGGAAGAGTGGTTGCTGAGGCGCTTCAAAAAGTGTCAGTACCCCCACGGTGATTATCACCATAACGAGGTGGTCACAATGCGCTACGCATCGTCGGCGATAGCTGTTTGTTGGCACTGCGACCACACACTGAAAGACCAAACGACGGAAACGCTTGGGGCGATGGCGCTGAATAACGCCACGGAATGGGTGATCGAGAGAGTATTACTGGGGCTCGGATACAACAAAGAGCGCGAGCTGTCCCTTGGGGAATTGTGTTGGTGGGCTATTTACTCCGGGATTGGGGATTCAATAACGGAGGGAATGGCGCATCAGGCGCTGCGTCTCCCTGTTGAACCATTTCTGTCGGTCTACAAAGAGGCCGATATCATCCCGGGCGACCCTGTCCCATCGGCGGTTCAACTTCAGCAGAGAGCAAGACGGTTTAAACGGACAGAAGCCCCGGAGCCGGTAGAGCAAAAGCCTGTTATGGCGCTACAAGCGGATCCGGATAGTCCTGAGTCGTTCATGTTACGGCCTAAGCGCCGCCGCTGGGAGAATGAAAAGTATACGCGCTGGGTAAAAAGCCAGCCCTGCGAGTGTTGTCGCCATCCGGCAGATGATCCGCACCACCTGATAGGTCACGGTCAGGGCGGCATGGGGACAAAAGCACATGACCTCTGGGTGTTGCCTTTGTGCAGAAAGCATCACGACGAGTTACATGCGGATACCGTGGCATTCGAAGAGAAATACGGCTCCCAACTGGAGTTGATATTTCGTTTTATCGATCGCGCGCTTGCTATTGGTGTGTTGGTATAAGTGGAGAACACTAAATGATTAATCCTTCTGAAGTAGGCAAAGCTGATGAAATGGTTCGCCTTCGAACTCTGGAAAGTATCTGGATACAAGGCAAGTTGCGTATGTGGGGGCGCTGGTCTTTCATCGGCGGTGGAACTGGTGGGAACATGTTTAACCAGCTACTGGCATCAGGGAAAATCACCAAAACGGCAATCAACGAAGCGCTACGCCGCATGAAGAAAGCTGGTATCAGTAAACCAGAGTTGGAATCGTTCTTCAGAGAGATTCTCGAAGGGAAGAATAAAAGTGGTCTGGCGTTCTGCTCGGACGATGAAGGCCTAAAGATTGACGGTGTGATTGCCGCTGTTTTGATGAACGAGGATTACAGCTCTCTCTATAGGGTGATCGCGGACCGTCATCGCCTGCGCAAGAGCAAGCGTCAGATGGCAACTGAATTGCAGCAAAAACATCCAGAATGGACATTCATGACCTGTCGTCGTCGTATCGACACTTGGCTAAGTCTTGCAGAATCGATGCTTTATGCTCCACTTTGTGACGCATTCGAAACAAATAGCAGCAAGTTATACTTGAAAAGTGAACCAGTAAGTGCTTAAATTGTGATAAGCTCGGGACGTTAAAGCGAACTGAGCAACAGGACTAAAAGAAGCCCGCCTTTCAGCGGGTTTTTTTGTGCGCTCACAAATAGATTAATCATTTTTTGGGAGTAATATAATTGTCTGACATTCTTACTACGGAACAGACAAATGTTGATTTTCGAATTAACTAAGCCCGGGAGCAACCTTAATTACGAAGATAGGGAACTAAGCTGGAAATTTGAAAGACTGTTAAGTCATTTAGAAACGGCCTTTTATGATGCTAATGTCGCATTAAATTTATTTAATGGCGAAAGTGATAACAGATCCGCTTTGGGAGTTCAAAACCCTGAGCAGTGGCAGAATGATTTCCAAAAACGCCAGGTTTTAGAACAGCAGGTGAGAAATGAATTGGGCATACAGCCCTATGAAGGTTACGAAGAAGTAAGGTTTGAGGTTGATGCTCGCTTAAAAAGGGATAAATGGCGTACCGGAGATGTTCCATTAAGCCATGAACAGAGAATTATTTTTTTACATGCCAAATCATTTCTGTATGCTCTTGACACAATTGATAAATTTATAAAAGTCATTTCTGAAGAAGATGGTGCTCCAGCGCAAATAAAACAGTTACTTGCTCAGGTAGCCAATGATTTTCCCCACTTGAGGGCGGTGAGGAATTCAGCTCAACACTTAGAAGATAGGGCGCGAGGCCTTGGTGCAGGAAAGGTTCCAAAACCCTTGAAACTCCAGCCTGTGGATAATGGTATCGTTGTTGCCCCTCAGGGTGCATTAATGCTGAATAACTTATTCGGTACCAAGCTTGGGTATACGATGGCTGACGGACATCATGGTGAAGTAGATGTGTCAGAAGAATCAATGCTGAAAATCACATCAATCATTCAAGAAGTTTTTAACTCTTTCCCATGGGTTGGACCGCCACAACTTTTACCAAGCTAATATTATTATCATCAAATCTATGAAGGCTGCCCACGGACGGCCTTTTTTATTTTCCCTCTTTCTGTGAGGACTCACAGCAATTAATAGGAGGCTAAATGTCCGATCCTGTTTCTGGCACTACTATAGCTGCTGGTGGACTGATGGGGGCCAGCATGTTCGGCCTGGCAACCGGCATTGATTACGGCGTAGTGTTTGGTGCTTTTGCTGGTGCTGTATTCTACGTTGCGACGGCGGTGAACATCAGCCGCTTTAAGCTGGTGGGATATTTCATCACGTCATTCATCTTTGGCGTTCTTGGCGCTCCGCTAGTTGGCTCGTTTTTTTCTAAATGGACTGGATACAGCGACAGGCCACTTGATGCGCTGGGTGCGGTACTCGTTGCAGCAATTGCCATTAAGCTACTGACTTTCGTCAACAGCCAGGATTTGGGTAGCCTGTTTGGCATTCTCTCTCGTTTGCGCGGAGGAGGGACCAGTAATGGTAACAAGTGATCCTTCAGCGATGATCAATGCATTAATCTGCGGGGTCATCGTTCTTGTTCTGATGTTCTACCAACGTGACGGGGCGAGACATCGCCCGATGATATCTATGCTGGCCTACTTTGTTGTGCTGATATATGCCAGCATCCCGTTCCGGTATCTGTTTGGCCTCTATCAGGAGTCTCACTGGATGGTGGTCATCGTCAATCTGATCATCTGTGCCATCGTGCTTCGCGCTCGGGGGAACCTGGCACGCTTAATTAACATTCTTCAGAAATAAAAAAGGGAAGCGCGACATCTCCGCTTCCCTGAAAGTTCGAGGCTTTGTGTTGTTTTAATGAGGTGGAGTGTCGACTTTAGTCAAACTCTGTTTCGCGGGTATTACATCACATCCTTTGATTTGAGTTTTGTCCTGCCTCAATTTCGGATTAATCACATGAAACAATCACAATTTCAGCAGGCGGCTGGTATAAGCGCCGGGCTTGCTGCGCGCTGGTTTCCGCATATCGACGCCGCTATGAAGGAATTCTGCATCACCGCTCCGCTGGACCAGGCAATGTTCATCGCTCAGATGGGGCATGAGTCCGGCGGGTATGAAAAGGTGGTGGAAAGCCTGAACTACGCTGCCGATCGTCTTGTTCCCGTATTCGGCAAGCACCGTATCACGGAACAGCAGGCTGCCGCACTTGGCAGAACAGCAACGCAGCCAGCCAACCAGAGAGCGATCGCCAATCTGGTTTACGGCGGAGAGTGGGGCAAAACTAACCTGGGTAATCAGGTTGCGGGTGATGGCTGGAAATACCGTGGTCGTGGGCTGAAACAGGTTACCGGATTAAGCAACTACCGCAAATGTGGGCTGGCGCTAAAAATGGATCTTGTCGCGCAGCCGGAGTTGCTGGAACTGGACGAAAATGCGGCGCGCTCCGCTGCATGGTATTTTGCCACCAGCGGCTGCCTGCTTCATTCCGGCGACGTGGAGCGCGTGACATTGTTAATCAATGGCGGCCGCAACGGGCTGGATAAACGTCGCGCGCTGTTTAATCTGGCGAAATCAGTTCTGGCGTGAGGTGAGTGTGGGTATCGAAACGATAATCGGGCTGGCCGCGTTGGTAATTTCCGCTATCGCCGGCGCTTTTGGCCTGGGCCATATACGCGGCACCAGCAAAGCGAAAGCGAAAGCCGACCAGCAGCGCACCGAAGATAACGCAGCGGCAACGGTCACAGCAGCCGAACGCCGGGTTGAAGCAACGAAAGAGGCCAGCAATGTACAGCAGACTGTTAACCATATGCCTGGCGACGATGTTGATCGCGAGCTGCGGGACAACTGGACCCGTAAGGGTTGAGGTAGTGGACACGGCTTGCGACTGGGTTAAACCCATCTACGGAACGGAGCACGACTGGGATGTTCTGGACCGCCAAACGAAGAAAGACATCCTGGCGCATAACAAAGCGTGGCAGGTGAACTGTCAGAAGGAAACCAGATGAAGGGATGGCGGATAAGTTGGCGAAAGAGAGAAAATCTTGGACACAGAGGGCGTGAGCCAGTTTTCATGAGATAATCCTTATTAAATTCGATGAAGGAATAGCTCATGATAGACAACAAATCTTTGGTTCATATCGATATCGGCGGTGATTATCGAATCGGCTTGGGGAAACTTCTGACCTATGAATTTGATGCAACAGTAGGTTCAGGTCAGATAAAAATCACAGTGGAGCCTTTTGGCACTTCTTTCGTTCCGGATGAGCTTTCCCAGATAATTTTAAAGCTAGGTAATTTAGTGACATTATCATTCATTAAGGGACCAGGTGATGAACATCGAATTCTCAATCTAAGAGGGGTTGATGCCAGTACTACTGAAAGGAATGGAAGTTATGTTTGCAATCAACTAACACTTTCATTTTCAGAACTCTGATAAATCTTCATGAAGGGTCGCTTTAGCGGCCTTTTTATTGCGCATCGCACGCGCACATCGTGAGACTCATTTTCAAATGATAACTATTATCATTTTAATGGGTCCTCCCGGCGATTCTAAACACCGAGGGGGCGCGGACACGCGGAAAACGGCTAGTTTTTTGCATTTTATGGGTTTCATCATCATCCGTTTAACCTCTTGATATTTCAGTCCTGAGCATTTGCAGGATGTCGAAATGACTATTTTTTGTTCACCATCATGGATAACGAACTGAAAAATTTCCGGCTGAATATCACTCAGCTGGCAGCCATTACCGATCTGCACCGCCAGACGGTCGCAAGCAAGCTGACAAATGTGCAACCCGCACCCGGCAGCAATCCGAAGCTCAAGCTTTATGCCGTCACCGATATTTTGCGGGAGCTGCTGACAAGCACCACACCGTCCGAGCTGGTGGACGTCGACAAAATGATTCCCCCGGATCGTAAAGCCTGGTTTCAGTCAGAGCGCGAAAGGCTCAAGTTTCAGCAGGAAACCGGGGAGCTGATCCCAGCATCTGAAGTCACCAGGGAGTTTTCCTCCATGGCGAAAGCGATGGTTCAGGTGCTGGAAACGTTACCCGATATTCTTGAGCGCGATTGCGCCATGACCCCTGCCGCGGTTGTCAGGGTGCAGCATGTTATTGACGATCTGCGCGATCAGATAGCCCTCAAAGTTGAGCAGGCCGACTCACCGGAACAGGAGGATATGCCAGAAGAGGAGTAAGTCATGCGACAGGCCACGGCAGCGGAAGTCAGGCGTAATGCTTCCGCCATTCTCAAAGCCCCGCGCCGTATGCCTGTGGCTGAGGCGGTTCAGAAATTTATGCGCGTACCCATGGGGGCTGGTAACTCGGTACCGTGGGACCCTGCCGTTGCCCCGTATGTGATTGAGCCGATGAACTGCCTCGCGATGCGTGAATACGATGCGGTGGTGTTTGTTGGGCCGGCACGAACGGGGAAAACTATTGGCCTTGTGGATGGCTGGGTGGTTTACAACATCGTCTGCGACCCGTCCGATATGCTCGTCGTCCAGATGACCGAAGAGAAAGCCCGAGAGCATTCAAAAAAGCGACTGGCCCGAACCTTCCGAGTTAGTCCTGAGGTTGCAAAACGCCTGAGCCCGTTACGAAACGACAACAACGTGCATGATCGTACTTTTCTGGCGGGGAACTATCTCAAGATTGGCTGGCCTTCAATCAACATCATGTCCTCGTCAGATTTCAAATGTGTGGCGCTCACGGATTATGACCGCTTCCCAGAGGACATAGACGGCGAGGGTGACGGCTTTACCCTGGCCTCCAAACGTACCACGACGTTTATGTCCGCCGGGATGACGCTGGTGGAGTGTTCCCCAGGTCGTGATATTCGAGACAGCAAATGGCGCCGTAAGTCTCCTCATGAAGCGCCACCGACGACAGGTGCGCTTTCTCTGTACAATCGCGGCGATCGCCGTCGGTGGTACTGGCCGTGTCCGCACTGTGGTGAATATTTTCAGCCAGCGATGGAGGCGATGACTGGCTACCGGGATGAACCGGATCCGGTGAAAGCCAGCGAGTCAGCCCATCTGCTTTGTCCGCACTGCAGCAGCGTTATCACAGCAAATAAAAAGCGCGAGCTTAACGGGGTGGGCGTCTGGTTGCGTGAAGGTCAGAGTATTGACCGTGACGGCAATGTTTCCGGTGAGCCACGCCGTTCGCGTATTGCGTCGTTCTGGATGGAAGGACCCGCAGCCGCTTATCAGACTTGGGCGCAGCTGGTGTACAAGCTTCTGACAGCTGAGCAGGAGTATGAGGCCACCGGCAGCGAGGAAACCCTCAAGGCGGTAATCAATACCGACTGGGGGCTACCGTATCTGCCGCGATCGGCCAGCGAACAACGCCGCGCTGATGCGCTGATGCTGCGTGCGGAGGATTACGGTAAACGCCTGGTGCCGCCAAAAGTACGTTTCCTGCTGGCGGCCGTGGACGTCCAGGGCGGCAAAAAGCGGCGTTTCGTCGTGCAGATTATCGGTTATGGCGAAAACGGTGAACGCTGGCTGGTGGATCGCTACAACATCCGCCAGTCGCTGCGCTGCAATGAGCACGGCGAGGCGGAGCCGATCCACCCAGGCGCGTATCCGGAGGACTGGCAACTTCTGATCTCAGAAGTGCTGGAAAAAATGTATGCCCTTCAGGCTGATCCGACGCGGCGTATGCCTGTGCTGGCCATGGCCGTCGACAGCGGCGGTGAAGAGGGCGTAACGGACAATGCCTATAAATTCTGGCGTCAGTGCCGGCGCGATGGTCTGGGCAAGCGAGTCTATCTGGTCAAGGGCGACAGCACAAAGCGCCAGAAAATCATTACCAAAACCCACCCGAATAATACCGAACGCAGCGACCGTCGTGCCGACGCGCGCGGCGAGGTGCCCGTGTATCTGCTGCAGACCGATCTGCTCAAGGATCAGCTCAGCAATAATCTGGACCGTGAGACACCTGGCGCTGGCTACATCCATTTTCCCGACTGGCTTGGGGAGTGGTTCTACGAAGAACTGGCCTACGAAGAGCGTGGTGTGGATGGCAAATGGCGCAAGCCAGGCAAGGGTGCCAACGAGGCCTTTGACCTGTTTTGCTATGCCCACGCCGTTGCGGTTCTGCGCGGCTACGAAAAAATTCGTGACTGGGAAAAACCCCCTGCCTGGGCTGAGCCGCAGGATCTCAACCCAAATATTCATGAAGGGGAACGCCCTCGGGAGATCACCGTGAAAAAAACAAAACCTGTTCAGTCGCCTGTCCGGGCTGAACCTGAAAAGGGTACCGAGCTGTCCGGCAACTGGCTGGGATCTTCCGGTAAGGGAGGCTGGCTGTGACGAAAGACGACATCTGGAAAACACTGCTGATGGTGCGCCAGGCCTACCAGGATTCGCTGGACGGCAAGAGTATCTCCTTTACCGGCGTAAATGGTCGCGCCATTACCAACCACGACCCGAAAGCGCTGCGCGACGAGCTTGAATACTGGGAGCGTCGCTGGCGTACAGTTAACAATCGTGGTGGTTCGTACAAACTCGCTAACTTTCTGTAAGGCGTTCTATGGGCATTCTTGAAAGAACACTGGGGGCTATCTCCCCCGGGTGGGCAGCGGCGCGCGCGCGGGACAGACTCCGGCTTAATGCGTATGAAGCGGCTAACCCGTCACGGCTGCACAAGGCCAAAAAGCAAAGCCAGTCTGCGGACACCTCGGTATTTGCAGCAGGCCAGTCCCTGCGGGAACAGGCCCGTTGGCTCGATGAAAACCATGACCTCGTGATCGGCCTGTTCGACAAAATGGAAGACCGGGTAATTGGTGCCCACGGCATCCATGTTGAGCCTCAGCCACTCGATCTGGAGGGCAATCTCCATTCCGATTTTGCCGGACAGCTTTCGGCACTCTGGGCGGAATGGTCGGTGCGCCCGGAAGTAACCGGCATATTTACCCGGCCGGAAGCCGAGCGCCTGCTGTTGCGTTCTGCATTGCGTGACGGGGAAGTGTTCACGCAGTTAGTCAGGGGGAATGTGCCGGGCCTGCAGCATGCCACCTCCATACCGTTCTCGCTGGAAATGCTGGAGGCGGATTTTGTACCGTTCAACCTGAACAGCACCTCCGGCCAGCAGGTTCGGCAGGGCATCATCGTGAACGACTGGGGCCGCCCTGTCGGGTACCGGGTTTACAAATACCACCCGGCGAACATGACGCGGTTCAGCGCCGAACTCAAAACTGTCTCAGCTGACAACATGCTTCACCTGGCGCAACGCAAGCGACTGCACCAGCTGCGGGGTATCAGCCTGATCCACGGGGTCATTACCCGTCTGTCAGACATCAAGGATTATGAAGAGAGCGAGCGCGTGGCCGCGCGTATTGCCGCTGCGCTGGGCTTCTACATCAAGCGCGGCGATGCACAGTCACTTGGTGATGACGGTGAGTTTTCACCCCCCGGCGGGCAGCGTCACTTCGATATCTCGCCGGGCATGATTTACGACGAACTGCGGCCCGGCGAGGACCTGGGCATGGTGGAATCAAACCGCCCGAATGTCCACCTCTACGAATTCCGAAACGGACAGATGCGCGCTGTGGCCGCAGGCACTCGCGGCAGCTATTCCAGCATTGCCCGGGACTATAACGGCACCTACAGCTCCCAGCGTCAGGAGCTGGTGGAAAGCTTCGAAGGTTACAACGTCCTGCAACAATGGTTTGTCGGCCAGCACAGCCGGCCCGTTTACCGTGCATGGCTGGCAATGGCGTTGCTGAGTGGCGTTGAGGTTCCGCCGGATGTGGATCCGAATTCTCTCTATAACGCACTTTATCTCGGGCCGGTTATGCCATGGATTGATCCGGGGAAAGAGGCTAACGCCTGGAAAGCGATTGTGCGTGGCGGTGCGGGTACAGAAGCGGAATGGGCGCGGGCCCGTGGGAAAAACCCGCAGGAGGTTAAACGCCAGCGACTTCGTGAAACAGAATTTAACCGTAAACACGGGCTGGTGTTTGATTCCGACGCCGCCAATGACAAAGGAGCGATGCCAGATGCAACGGCAAAAACAAATGATGCCCGGCGTGAACCGGACGATGATGATTAATCCGCGCGCCAGCCTGGCGGGTGTCGATGCGGCAAACGGTCAGTGCTGGTATGAAATCCGCGCGCTATCCGCAGGCCGCGTCGAAATCTTCCTTTATGACGTGATCGGCGGCTGGGGCATCACTGCCCAGCAGTTTGTCGCTGACTGTAAAGAGGCGGGGGTGTTTGACGCCAGCGCGGTGGACTTGCATATCCACAGCCCCGGCGGCGATGTGATGCAGGGTTTTGCCATTTACAACACCCTGTCGCGGCTGAAAGCGAAAGTGGATATCTGGGTGGACGGCGTGGCGGCAAGCATGGCCTCGATGATTGTCTGCCTGCCCGGCGCAACGGTGCACATGCCGGAAAACGCCTGGATTATGGTCCACAAACCGTGGGGCGGCATCGCCGGCGATTCTGACGATATGCGCGATTACGCCGCCTGGCTTGATCGTAATGAGTCCTTGATGCTCAGCGCCTACATGAACAAAACAGGACTGGGGCAGGAGGAGCTGGAAGCGATGCTGAAAGCAGAGACCTGGCTTAACGGTGCCGAGGCGGTGGAAAAAGGTTTCGCCGACAAACTTGAACCTGAACTGCAGGCCGCGGCCTGTGTGAATCAAAATAAACTGAAGGATTACCAGAATATGCCAGAACAGATTAATTCCCTATTTACGCCGCGCGCCGAAGCTCCTGTGAATCAGCCGCAGCAGCCTGCTCCGGTACAGGCAAATCTTAACCCGCCAGCACCACAACAGCCTGCACCTCAGATGTCGAACATCGATATTACCGCGCTTGCCCAGCAGTTGCAGCAGCAGATGCAGACGGTGAACGCGGAGCGCGTGAATTCCGTTTCAGCCGTGTTTGAGGCGTTCCCGGCCTTCGCGACGCTGAAGGCGGAATGTCTTGCCGACTTCACATGCAACGCCGAAAAGGCCCGCGACAAACTGCTGCAGGCGCTGGCGGCAGGCACCACCCCAAGCGCAGGTCCGGGAGCCATTCATCTTTATGCTGGTAACGGCAATCTGGTCGGTGATTCCATTCGCGCTGCGGTAATGACCCGGGCGGGGTTTGCCCAGGCAGAAAAAGATAATGCCTATAGCGGCTATACCCTGCGTGAACTGGCGCGCGCGTCGCTGGTCGATCGCGGTATCGGTATCTCCGGGCACGGCACACCGCTGGCGATGGTCGGCCTGGCCTTTACCCACAGCGGCAGCGACTTCGGTAATATCCTGATGGATGTGGCGCACAAAGCGGCACTGCTGGGCTGGGATGAAGCAAATGAAAACTTCGACCAGTGGACCCGTAAAGGCACGCTGACTGATTTTAAAACTGCGCACCGCCCTGGGCTGGACTCATTCCCGACCCTGCGCAAGGTGCGTGCCGGGGCGGAATATAAGTATGTCACTCTGAAAGATCGCGGAGAACCCATTGCGTTGGCGACCTATGGCGAGCTTTTCAGCATCGATCGCCAGACCATCATTAACGACGATATGGATATGCTTACCCGTATCCCGAAGGCTATGGGCGGTGCGGCGCGCGCTACCGTCGGCGATCTGGTCTGGGCGGTGCTGACCAGTAATCCGAAAATGTCTGATGGCAAACCGTTGTTCCATGCTGACCATGGCAACCTGATAGCGGCTGACCTGAGCATTGATGGACTGGATGATGGACGTAAGGCGATGTTGTTGCAGAAGTCTGGCGATCGTCACCTCAATATCCGCCCGGCTTTTGCGTTGACGCCGGTAGCTATTGAATCCCGTGCTAATCAGTTGATCAAATCTGCCAGTGTGCCGGGGGCAGATGCCAATAGCGGTATTGATAACCCGATCCGGAACTTTGCCACGGTACTTTCAGAAGCGCGACTGGATGACAGCAGCCCGACTGATTATTACCTGGCGGCTGCGAAGGGACGCGACACCATTGAAGTGGCGTATCTGGACGGTATCGACACGCCGTATCTGGAACAGCAGCAGGGCTTCACTGTGGACGGTGCCGCATTCAAGGTTCGCATTGATGCGGGTGTGGCCCCGCTCGACTGGCGCGGGCTGGTTAAAGTCACCAAAAAATAACGACCGCCGCCTGGCGGTTTTTTTTATCCCTGAAGGCGGCGCGGGCCGCCTTATCCTCTTATGGAGAAAAAATATGGCGAATAATTATCAGCAGGACGGCAACACTCTTGATTTTCAGAATACCGGCGCGACCGATATTCACTCAGGTGATGCCGTGCTTTCAGGGGGGCTGGTGGGCGTCGCCCACGATGACATTCCGGCAGGGCTGTGGGGCGTGCTGCACACCACGGGGGTTTTCGTTCTGCCTAAGGTGGCGGAAGCGGTCACTGTTGGTCAGAAGCTGTATCTGGCAGACGGTAAATTGACAGTGGAAGCAGGGGAGGCGGCAGCACTGAATCCTCTGGTGGGTACAGCTTGGGCGGCGGCGGCGGCGGATGCCGAATCTGTTCCGGTCCGGCTGGGTTACTGATGAACCGCTTTCGTCAACGCCTGTTAAATGCGGATGTCCGGATCTCCCGGGCATTTGCCGAAGATGTGCCTGCCGTCCTGTATATCGACGCTGAGTTGCGTCCTGTTACCGTGATTTTCGAGACGCCTGATGCCCCGGTAGATGTTCCGGGCGGTGGGCAAATTCAGGATCGTTCTCCGGCATTCAGTGCAATGACCTCCGATATCGCGGGACTTGAGAAGCATCACGGTGTGGAGATCAACGGTACGACTTATCGTGTGACGCATGTAGGGGCTGATGAAGAAGGCCGTACCCGCGTCACATTGGCGTATGGCGCACCGGGTAAAGTGCAGCCGGCTATCAATAAGTGGAGTTGATATGGCGCGTGAGTCCAGACTGCGACGGGATTTGCCTGTCGATATCGATGTGGATGCCATCTGGCGGATAGCGGAGCACATCGGTGCCACCCATAAACAATTCCGGGCCGCGTATTCCCGCGCCCTGACCAGAACAGCGGCAACGCTCCGTAAACAAGCGGTAGCCGATCTGAAAAGTGGCCTGGCACCACGCAGTCTTGATCTGGTGCGTCGCCGTCTTCTTTCCTTTCGTCTCGATCGCGCCTCTCAATCAAGGCTGGATAATTTTCGTCTGTGGTTTGGCCTTAACGCCATCAAAGTCAAAGACCTTAAAGGTCGCATTAACGGGCGTGTCAGGCCTCATCACACCCGGCGGGATAAATCCACAGGGCGGTTTATTAAGGCGCGGCGCCAGGCGGAAAATGCCGGATTCACACCAAAAGGTAGTTTGCTCTCACCACGTACCTATGAAAATGGTGAGGTTGCCCGATCCCGACGGGAAAACAGGAGAACGGTGGTAATCCGTGATCCGGACACCCGCCGCACCCGCGAAGCGGAAGTCGACATATATGAGCCGATGTTGAACTACATCGAGGACAACGCGTTTGCGGAGGCGATGGAGATATTTATGCATCACTTTGAAACTGATCTGCGCGGGCGAGTGAAAGCCCGTATATCTGTCTGAGGTGGCTTATGGCCGAGCCTTTATTGCTGGGGCAATATCACGATGCCGTCACCAGCTCGCTGAAAAAAATTGCGTGGGTGCGTGACGCTGATGCCTATCCGGAAAAAAACATACCGCGCTTTTCCGGGCTCTCCACCCCGGCAGTGTATTTTTCCATTAATGGCTGGGAGCAGGGGGGCGGTAATGAAGGGCAACTCAACGTAAACCTGTCCTGTGATTTGTACGTGGTAGTGGATGCCGCCGGCCACGGTGTCAGCCGCCCGGAAATATTTCTCCGTACTGCGGCTGCGGACGTTACGCAGTGGATTGATGGCCAGCAGTTTGGCCTGACAAATCTGGAGCCTGCCATTTTTATCGACGCTGCGCGCGATGAGTTTGACCCACGAATGGATGATTACCTTGTCTGGCGCATTTCGTACACACAGGCCGCCGCCTTTGGTGCGGATCCGTTTGCTCAGATGAACGCACCGCTCAAACAGGCGTGGATCGGCAGGGCGCCGGACATTGGCAGCGCACATGTTGATGACTACCGACTGATTTATGAGGCTGAGCCTGATGAATGATATTGAAGGAGATTTACAGCGCCGGCTGGCGAATATTGTACGGCGCGGCGTCATTCATTCTGTCACGCATGACCGGATCCCTAAATGCCGGGTTGATCTGGGCGACATCATAACCACCTGGCTGCCTCTCTGCCAGGGCTTTTCTGGTATGAACCGGGCAGACTCCAATCCGTACGCGGTTGGGGATGCTGTGACAGTACTGTCTGAGGCTGGCGAGCTCAACAATGGCCGGGTGTTTCCCGGCTGGAATACCGGCGGGCTGCCGGTACCGGAGGGTAGCGACAGTGAACATATCACCCGCTACGGCGACGGTACCGAAATTCGGTATGACCGTGCCGCGCATGCCCTGACCATCACCCTGGCGGAGAGCGGCACCTACAAAATCATTGGCAAAGGTACGCTGGACGGCCCGGTAGAGATCACCGATACCCTGACGGTACAGGGGAAAACGCAGATCAATGCCGATACCACCGTAAAAGGTAATATCGGCGCCTCTCAGGAAATTACGGATAAAACCGGCAGTATGAGCGGGATCCGGCAAACCTTTAACATTCATGACCACCCCGGAGACAGTGGCGGAACCACTAAGCAACCTAATCAGAAAATGTAACCTGCTACGGCAGGTTTTTTTATGCCTGGAGAAAAAACATGTCTCAGTTACATGGCGTTGAAACAATAGAACTAACCTCAGGGACTGTGGCGGTCACTACAATCCAGACCGCGATCATCGGCCTGGTGGGGACTGCTCCGGATGCGTCAGCCGGTACCGCGGCAAGTGCCACCACCGGAACCCCTATTATGGATAACGTTGTTGACTTTGCCGCGACGATCGCGGGCAGGGCAGGAAACGTTGTGGTGGTAGAGGCTGCAGCCGGGATCCCGGATACGGAAAATCCAGCCAGGGTGGACACATCTGCGGTCTGGGATGCTACGGCATTAACGCTGACCATCACGTTAGGCTGTGATGATACGGGAAAACTGACGGCAACACCTGCGGATGTTGTCACTGCGGTGGGCGCACTGGCTGATGTGAAAGTGACCGCACAGGGAAGCGGCAGCGGTATTGTCACACCGTTCAGCATCCAGTTGGCTGGTGGTGAGGATGAACCTTTTCCACTGAATACGCCGGTGGCGATCGCAGGCACGACGATGCTCTCTCGCCTTGGGGAAAAAGGCACGCTTAAGCAGGCGCTGACGGAAATCAACGACCAGCGTAACGCCCTGACGGTGGTGATCCGCGTGGCGGAAGAAACAGAAGAAACAAAGCAACGGGCTGCGGTGCTGGCAGGGATCGGCGCATTGTCATCTGCTAAATCTGTCACAACGTACCAGCCCCGGATCGTGATTGCACCGGGATTCAGTGAGGATGATGCGGTGGGCAAGGCGCTGGAAACCGTTGCAGGCAAGCTGCGGGCGGTGGCGTATGTTGACTGTGAATCCGGTGCGACGTTGCAGGAAGTGGTGCAGCGCCGCCAGTCATATGGTACCCGCACCGAGCTGCTGCGTCCGCGCGTACAGGTCAGCAACGCTGATGGCCAGCTGGTCTATCGCCCGTATTCGGCATTTGCTGCCGGGCTGCGTGCGCGCATCGACTTTGAGAAGGGATGGTGGTGGAGCAAATCCAACCAGGACATCAACAATATCCTCGGCGTGGAGCAGATCGACGAGTTTATTCTCGGCGATGAAAACTGCGACGCGAACCTGCTCAACATGCAGAACGTGTCCACCATTATCCGTCGTGCCGGGTTTAAGCACTGGGGCAACCGTCTGTGTGGTACCAATCCGCAGTGGCGCTTTGAATCGGTTCGCCGCACTGCTGACGTCATCGAGGACAGCATACAGGAAACAATGCTGGAATACGTTGACCGCCCGCTGGACCGGGAAAACGCCGACGACATTATCGGCACCATCAATGCCTATATGCGGCAGCTGGTTGGACTCGGTGCCATATTCGGCGGTCGCGCCTGGCTGGATGAAGAGTTGAATACCGCAGAAAGCATGGCGGCAGGTGTCCTGTACATCAACTATGACTTTGGTCCGAAATCGCCGACTGAGCTTATCAGCCTGCGCGTCCGGGTGAATAACAACTATGCGCTTGAGGAGATGCTTGCAGCATGAGTGAAAAAAACACACTACGCGTCTGGACCTTCTTCCGGCAGGGGATCCGCATTCATGGGGCGCATGAGTTTACGCCGCCGTCGTTGGCAGTCGTTAAAACAGATCTTCGTACCGGCGCGCAGGATGCACCGACGCCCGTTGATGACGGGATGGAAGCTCTGACGTGCCAGGTCAAGTTCTACGGCATCGATACGGACATGCTGACTGCATTCGGTTTTGTCAGCGGCAGCCGTCCGCGCTTTACGGCGTATCAGGGCTATCTGGCGAACGGAACCGCGCTGGGCACCATTGAGGAAATTGAAGGTTTTGTGCAGACGGTTACACCGGATGCGCGCGGGAAGGACAATTTGTCTGAAAACGCCGCCACGGTCGATATTGCCGTGAGTTACTACCGCCAGACGAAAGACGGCCGGGAACTCTTCGCCATCGATACAGAGCGCTTTGCGCGCCGGGTGAACGGTGTGGATGTGCTTTCTGGTCTGGCGGCAAAAGTTCGCCTCTGATTTATCCCACAGGCTACCAACGGCCTGCGGGCCGTTTTTACTTTAAGGAGTTTTTATGAGCTTTCCCGGTGAAACCCGCGTCATCAAACTGTATTCGCCCGTTTCATTTGAAAACGGTGGTCTTCTTGATCAGGTGATTCTGCGCGAGCCGCTGGTACGTGACCGTATCGCTTTTTCTAAAGACCGCGGCAGCGAAGAAGAAAAAGAAGCACGCATGATCGCGCTCCTCTGCAATCTTAGTGAACAGGATATATGGCAACTGACGGCGGCGGATTATGCGCAACTGCTGGACGCGTTTAATGTTTTTATGCTCCCGCCCGCGGAGCGACCGAAAGAGGTCTGATGCGGGCGATACGCTTTCTGGGACGGCGTCTGCATTTTCCCATGACGGAATACCTGGATATGCCATTCAGCGTGTTTTCTGATTTTCTCACCGACGAAGTGGAGGCGGTAAATCGTGGCAGGATTAAGCCAGAATCTTAAGGCCGTCATTACCTTTGGCGGCAATATCGACAGCTCCTGGAACCGTTCAGCGAACGGTCTGCAAAAGAGCCTGAAGGACGTCGGGAAGCAGTCAGAAAAACTGACAAAAGACCAGGCGAAGCTGGCGGCGGAGATTAAGAAAGCAAAGCTGGCAGGGCAAAGCCTGGGCGATCTGAAACGCCGTTACAGTGAAGTGTCCCGTGAAATCCGCAAAACGGAGACCGAGCAGCAGAAGCTGAATCAGCAGATGCAGAAGGCGCAACGGCTCGCGGCGTTCAGAGGCGCCGGGAAAGGGCTGTTTCGCCGCGGTCTGGGTATCGCCGGACAACTGGGCGGCATGGTGGCGCCGGGGCTGGCGATTGGTGGCGGGGGCGTGGTGGCCTCCGCTCTGGGTACCCTGATCGCCCCGGCAGCCACCAACGCGGAAACGGCCCAGCGCGCAGGCGTGGCAAAAAGCTATGGCGTTGATATTCCGACGTTTGATGCCTGGGACACGCTCGCGAAACAGTACGACATGAATGGGGAGAATATAGGCGACCTGTTCGAGGAGTACCTACACAAAGCGGGGGAGTACAAGCAGAACGGCAAGCAGGGTTCACTGCAGGATGCGTTTGATACGCTGGGATTTAAGGCGGGTGATTTGGCCGGGCTCAGCGATATGGCGCAGTTTGAAAAAATTGTTGAGCGTGCGCTCAGTCTGCAGGATGAGTCGAAAGCCTCATTTGCTCTGGATTCGCTGTTTGGCGGTGAGGCCAGCAAACTGCTGATGCTCCTGAAACAATCCGGAAAAAGTTACCGCGACCTGATGGACGAGCAGCGGCGGTATAACCTCGTCACGAAAGAGGGCGCCGAAGGGGCGATGGCGGGCAACCGCGCCGTCACGAACCTGCGCACCGTCTTCTCCTCCGCAGTTGCAGAGATTTCGGGACAACTGGGGAACGAACTGGCCCCGGACATCCGCCGACTGACTGACGATCTGGCAGAGTGGTTTAAGGGTGGCGGGATAAAGCGCATTGTCAGCTTCCTGCGTAATGATCTTTACCCCGGGGTGCTGACCTTCGGGCAGGGGATTGTCTTCGTCGGGAAAGTGGCTTATGCGCTGGCGAAAAAACTGTCCTGGCTGCTGCCGGATGAGCGAGGCGATCAACGGGACGTGCTCAAATCGCTGGCCATGACAGGCTCAGTCGATATTGCCCGTATCACCGCGCAGCGTAACGGTCAGGGCGAATGGTTTGAGCAGCAGCTTAAGGAAAAACCGGATCTCCCGGATGATGTGAAAAAATCGTACCGCGATACGCGAGGTTTTTTCCGTGACGACGAGGACACATTCAACTCCACACTCGATAAGTATGTGACGCCGGAGAGCAGCGGTGCACAGTTTGACTGGAGCACCTCGCTGCAAGGCAACCGTCAGCAACCCGGCATGCAGACGGGTGCCGGGGCAGGTTTACGGGAGAATCGTCCGCTGGCTGCAGAGCCATCTGGCCCGTCGGCCGTAAGCATCAACCAGGCTTGGCCTGACTCTGCAGGGATGGCCGGACAGACGGGCCGTGAACAGGGGCAGACCGGGGCGGATTACTGGGACACACTATTACAGCGATTAGATACTGCTGATAAACAACCTCCACCGCGACAGCTTACTGATAACCGCAAGTTTGAATACCGGTTTGAAATTTACGGTGCACCAGGCCAGGACGAACGAGCGATTGCTGATGAGGTGGGGGCGGTGGCGAAAAGCAATCCGGCATTTACGGGAGACAGCAGCATGCTGGACGGAGGACAAATCTGGTGAGTGAAATCATACCTGTCTTTGAGGATTTCGGACAGTCCCGGTCCAGCTCTGTTCGTGGCGGGCAGGCCGCCAGGGTGATGATGATGCTTGGGGGCTTTGCCTTTTCCATCGATACCACGGCGTATAAACAACTGACCCGCGAGGCCAGTTGGCGATGGAGCGAGCAGGAGCGGATCGGCAAACAGGATTTACTGCAGTATACCGGCAAGCCGGGGCGAACCGTCCGACTCGAGGGGGAATCGCATGCTTTCTTCCGTAAAGGGGTGGATGCCGTTAACGATCTCTATGACCTCGCCGATCAGAAAAAGCCACAGCAGCTGGTCAGTGGCGAAGGCGATGTGCTGGGCTGGTGGGTTGTAATCGACTTCTCCGATTCCACCAGCCGTTTTCTGCCAGGCGGCGGCCACCGTAACAAAAACTGGACGATGACGCTGAAACATTATGCAGACGATATATCAAACCCATGACGGTGATGTGCTGGATGCGATTTGTGCAGCGCGTTACGGCACGGAAAACCTCTCTTATATTGTGACGCAGGTACTGGAAGCGAATCCGGGGCTGGCTGACCGCGGGGCAGTTTATCCGTCAGGTCTGCTTATCACATTGCCGGATATGTCTCCGCCCGTTCAGGAATCTGCATTCAACCTGTGGGATTAAAATGACCGAACAGATTGTTAAACCAGAATATGCGCCCGCATACAGTGTTAGCGCCGAAGGGAAAGACATTACCCGCGCGCTACAGCAAAGCCTAACGGAGCTGACACTCACCGATTACGGCGGCTCCACGGCAAAGGCGGATGAGCTGAAAATCACTCTTCTGTCGGAAACGCTGTCCCTGCCGACAAAAGGGGCACGGCTAAGTGTCGCGCTGGGCTTTAACGACCAGTTAGTGGATAAGGGCTGGTTCGTGGTGTCCGGTGTTGGCAGCAGCGGCCCGCCACGTCGTATCGAGATATATGCCACCGCGGCGCCGATGAACGCGCAGAAACAGCCAGGCGATGTGCTTAGCCATAAAACGCGCAGCTGGGATAATCTGCGGCTGGCGGATCTGGTCAAGACCGTTGCTATTGAAAACGGGCTGAAGCCCAAAGTGGCCTCAGAGCTTGCTGATATTCATATCGATCATATCGACCAGGTGGCAGAATCCGACGCCAATCTGCTGACCCGCCTTGCCAGGACATGGAACGCTGTAAGCAAACCCTCCGGCGGCTACTGGTTGTTTCTCAGGCAAGGCGCTACGGCGAACGCTTCTGGCAGGCAAACTGATGCGCTGGTCATCACCCCGGATGAAGTATCGAACTGGTCATACAGTGAGGGGGAACGGGGAAGTTCTACGGGGAAAGCTACCGGCAGTGGTGGTAAGTCATCGGGCAAAATCGGTGTGCGGTATTACGATGAAGCGGATGGGAAGACCAAAACCACCACGGTTGACCATGATGGTCCCACGATGGCTAATCCCTATACCCAGCCGGTGAAGGCCACGGCTGACCAGCAGGCTAAATCAAAAAAGACACAGGCCCTACGCAATGAACAGAAAATGACAGTTTCTGGCCCGTGTCGCCCTAAGCATGTTCCTCTCACGGCAGAATCTGGAGTGTCTACCTCCGGTTTTGGTGAGCGGGAGGATCGTACCTGGGTGGTGGAATCGCTGGTGTATTCCCTGACACCTGCCGGGTTCAGCTACACATACAACCTGGTGGTTGATATTCGCAAACCTGCAAAATCCTCTAAAAAATCCGGCAACAAGGATAAAACCGGCCCGGATTACTTCGGCTAACGTTCCGCCACCCGGCGGACCCGATACGGAAAAATACTATGAACGGCGTAAACAGCCGGACGGGTAAACGCCTGTCCGGTATTGACCATTTGCGTCAGTCGGTCAGCGACATCCTCTCCACGCCCGTCGGCAGCCGTCTGCTGGTCCGTGATTATGGCAGCAACCTGTTTTTACTGGTAGACAACCCCCGTGATGACCTGACCAGGCTGCGCATTATCGCAGCGACCGCCTCGGCGCTGGCGCGCTGGGAACCCCGGCTAAAGGTCACGCGCGTGGCCGTCTCTTTCCCGGCAGATGAAACGGGGTGTGTGGTGGATATCGAAGGGATTAACAAAGAAAACAATCTTCCTGTCAGCACCGGAGGCATACCGATTTATGGCAAGCAGCTATGACGTGATTAACCTGTCCGCCCTGGCGGTACCGGATGCAATAGTGGTACCGGATGCCGCAGATATTTTTACCCGATGGCTGGCGCGCCTGCGCGAACTGGATCCGGCATTTGATGCGCTGGTGGAATCGGATCCGACCTACAAACAGGGAGAGATAACAGCTTATCAGTTAATGCTGGCTTTCCAGCGTGTCAATGACGCTGTCCGGGCAGTATTTCTTGCAAGTTCAAAAGGTGACGATCTCGATCAACTCGGTGCGGCGTTTAATGTTAAACGGCTTGTTATTACGCCGGGTGATCCGAATGCCGTGCCACCCGTCGATCCTGTCTATGAAGACGATGACGCTTTCCGTGAGCGCATCCAGCTTTCATGGGCGCAGCTAAACACCGCCGGTGCGCGAAACGCATACCGCTTCCATGCCAAATCAGCAGACACCGATGTGCTGGACTCGGATGCCTATGGTCCGGAAACCCACAATCGCCCCGGCGAAGTAGATATCTATGTTCTGTCGCGAAAAGGGGATGGTACGGCGGGGGAAACGCTGTTGGAAGCTGTCAGACGCAATCTGAACGCTGATGAAGTCCGCCCGTTAACTGATTATGTGACAGTTAAAAGTGCAGAGATCGTCAGGTATGAAGTGACCGCCAGACTTCAAATACCGGACGGACCGGACGCGCAGACGGTGCTGAAGAATGCGACTGATGTTTTACAGGCATACACCATCCTTTCTCACCGAATAAAAGCCGTCATCCCTCTTTCAGCAATCTATGCTGCGCTGCAGCAGGCCGGTGTTGTAAGGGTGAAACTGATTTCCCCGGTTGCAGATCTGGAAGCCGAAGCCGGCAAAGCACCGTGGTGTACCGCGATTAATGTTACGCGAGAGGAGGAAAGTGGTAATGGCTGATAAATTTCGCTCCCTGTTGCCGCCCAGTGCTTTCAGGGAAGAACGGGCGCAGGAGCAGGCCGCAACGGAACTGATCATGTCACTGGATACCGATATGGTGCGCAAGGTGAAGAATGCCGACGACTGCCCGGCACATCTTCTTCCGTGGCTGGCATGGGAAAGCGCTGTTGATTTCTGGGATGACAGCTGGACAGAGGCGCAGAAGCGGCAGGTGATAAAAGATGCGCCCTATGTTCACCAGCACCGCGGTACTGCTGGCGCTGTCAGGCGTTCACTGGGAGCAATCGATCTACCGACCACAGTTGTGGAGTGGTGGGAGGATGAGCCCCGCAAACCACCGTATACCTTTCGTGTAGAGGTCTACAGCACCCAAGCCATTGACGAGGCGCTGTATCAGCGCATACGCCGCCAGGTGGATAAAGCTAAAAACCTTCGCAGCCTGCTTACCACTATTGATGTGATAGCCGACCTTGGAACTAAGGGAACCTATTATACCGGCGGCGCAGTTACCGCCTGGATTGATGTTGTTGTGGCCGGAGAATAATCATGGCTGAGAAGTATTACAGTATTCTGACCAACCGGGGTAAAGAACTTGAGGCACAGTCTTCTGCAAGCGGAGAGCCTATTCTTATCAAAGATTTTGTTATTGGCGATGGAAATGGGCAGTCCGTTAAACCAGATCCAGCACAGACGAAACTTGTACGTGAAGTCTATCGCGGTGCGATTTCTGCGTTGCAGATCTCACCCGATCAGGCGAACCAGTTTATTGCTCAACTGGTGTTAACGGCAGAAATTGGAGGGTTTGTTGTAAGGGAAGTCGGCCTGCTGACAGATGCGGGAGAACTTTATTCATTAGCGAATTGTGCGGCCATCGAGAAGCCAGAAAATGGTGTAAGCGTAAACCTGCAATACCGACTGGCGATATCTGAAACCGCGAGCATTGAGTTGAAGGTAGCAACTGGAGACGGGTTATTTCTAAGACAGGACGCTAATCTTAGTGATGTGAAGGATGTTGCTCTGTCACGAAAAAACCTCGGCCTGAAGAGGGCGGCTGTACTGGACGTAGGGAAAACAGCCAATACTGTTGCGGCAGGCGATGATATGCGTATTGTTAATGCCCTGCAAAAAGAGATGAACCTGTCTGATCTGTTAGATAAAGATATGGCCAGAACGAATCTGGGCTTAGGTGAGTTGGCGATATTAAATTTAAATGATGTTTATCCCATAGGTGCCCCAATCCCTTGGTCTTCTGATTCAACTCCTCTTGGTTATGCGTTAATGCAAGGACAGGAATTCGATAAATCAGCTTATCCTCTATTAGCTATTGCCTATCCTTCAGGCGTTATACCGGATATGCGAGGATGGACAATCAAAGGAAAACCTGTAAGTGGACGTGCTGTATTGTCTCTGGAGCAAGACGGCATTAAGTCGCATATTCACAGCGCCAATGCATCCGATACAGACTTGGGAACAAAAACAGTATCAACATTCGACTATGGTTCAAAACAAACAACGGCTTTTGACTACGGT
Source organism: Citrobacter sp. R4 (assembly GCF_026719175.1). NCBI lineage: Bacteria > Pseudomonadati > Pseudomonadota > Gammaproteobacteria > Enterobacterales > Enterobacteriaceae > Citrobacter > Citrobacter sp. R4. The sequence goes on along the minus strand of NZ_JAPPSU010000002.1, from coordinate 28,506 downwards.
TCTAAAAGTACGAATGCTTCAGGTGACCATACTCATACAGTGTGGAGGGGTAATGCCCCGACAAATAGTTCTTGGGGTAATATAGGGTTTGATAATCCAACATTTGACGGAACATCTGGTGCTGCTGGGAATCACGCGCACTCTGTTTGGATTGGCGCCCACGATCATTGGGTTGGAATAGGTGCGCACTCTCATACTGTCGCAATAGGAGCTCATAGTCATATCATTACCGTCAACGCTACAGGTAACCCCGAAACGACAGTTAGAAACATTGCGTTTAACTATATAGTGAGACTTGCATAATGACTTTTACAATGAGTGAAATCGATCAAACAATTACTGTTTATAATCTTCGTTCCGATACAAACGAATTCATTGGTATCGGTGACGCTTACATTCCTGCTTATACGGGGTTGCCCGCTAACTGCACAACAATAAAGCCACCTGTAATTGAAGCAGGGTTTGCGGCAATTTTTGATACAAATAAGAAAAAATGGTTTTTGTGTGAGGATCATCGTGGCGAGAGTGTTTTTGATACAGAAAATGGCAATAAGCAATTGATTACTGAACTTGGCCCGTATCCTGTAGGGACAACAACTCTTCCCCCCGAAAATGAATGGCAGAAATGGAATGGTAGCGCATGGGTAAGCGATAGTGAAGCTGAGCATAATGCTCATGTGAGAGATGCAGAGTTATTAAAAAATGAATTAATGAAACTCGCAAATACTAATATTGAAATATTACAGGATACTATTGATTTTGATATGGCAACGGAGGAGGATAAAGCACTTTTAACGAAATGGCGTAAATTCCGGATTGAACTTAATAAACTTAATCTTAACACGGCTCCAGCTATTTCTTGGCCGGATAAGCCCAAAAAATAGCTGTGTTTTTTTTAAAAATATCATATTTTTTGTTTTGATTGGCTTTTATCTCTGTGATTATATGTTATTATAGCCCTCTCATTGCTAAGGGATTATATATGACCGATTATCGCAGACAACATTATGAAGAATTGAAAAGACTACTTCATGTTGAAGTTCTTAAAGGAAGAAAAAAATTCTCATGGAGGAGAGTTTACCTCCGTTGTTTACGGCAGCGAGGATACAGGTTTATGTGTTGGTGGAGGATAGCTAACTGCCTTTATTCTCAGGGCGGGAAAAATAGAGTTAGATGGGCACGTAGAATTCATAGCATGTTAGTGTCGAAATACAACACTGATATAGGGTTGGGTGCTAAGATCGGTGAAGGTTTTAAAATTTATCACTTTGTTGGGATTGTCATCTGCCCCCAAGCTATCATTGGCAAGAATGTTCGCATTCGACAGAATACAACAATTGGACTAAAAACTGTTGATGGAATAAACGCTATTAAAATCGGTGATAATGTAGAAATAGGCGCTAACTCATGTATTATAGGTGATGACTTAACAATAGGGGATAATGTTATTATTGGAGCAATGTCTTTTGTAAATAAAGACATTCCAGCTAACAGTGTATATATCACGAAGAAATATTCTTTGATAAACAAGCTCAACTTGATGGAAGAAGCTTAGATTTGATTTGTCTGTATAATATTAGATCCATTTATTTGCTCTTAATACATGCGCCGATTTCCCTCATTTTGTTTATTACAGCAGTAAGTTCTTTATCGCTTAACGCCAACTGTGCCGCCATGAAAAAGAGGATATGAGGCGACATTGCGCGGGGAGATTCGCCGCCAGTGTACTTGCGCCACTGGCTGTTGCTGGCAACACCGGCAAGGTCAGCCATCTGGTTTCCGGTGTAACCGAGACGCGCTTTAAGCTCATGCAGGTCTTCCGGTGTGGGTGCAGTGTAGCTGCTTATCAATCGCATATATAACCTTTAAAAAGCTCCCGACGGAGCTTTTATTGTTGGAATACAGGAGGGGGCATTGCTGCCATAATGCGAGTCAAATTAGCCCTTTCGGTGCTATAGGTCAAGAAAATAATTAAATATTTTGAGCACTTAAGTGAATTCAGTAACAAGCCACATATCGGCTTCTTCAAACATTTCCTCAAGCATACGGTTTAGCTTTTCTCGATCGCTTTTGCTGGCGTCGCTATTCAGGCCGTTTGCCTGCATCGGCTTCACCTTCACTTCTGCATCCGGGAAAATCCGATGCACACGCTTCGTCAGTTCAGCCAAGATGATCTCTCTGGCTCCCGTCAATCCCTCAACATTACGCTTGTCATAAACCAGCTCAACAAACATATTTTTTCTCCTTACTTTACTGGTTGGATATACAGTATTTATACTGTTTTAAAACTCAGTGTCAATGCAAGGGAGGATTTATGAATTATAACTTTAGAAAAACATCGACTTACGTTATGCCAGTCGCTGAGGCTGAGCGGAGTTATGATGTTTGCCCTGGTTGATGTGAACTCGTTTTATGCGAGTTGCGAGACGGTATTTAGGCCAGATCTTAAGGGAAGGCCCGTTGTCGTATTGTCTAACAATGACGGTTGCGTGATTGCGCGTAGCGCGGAAGCTAAAGCCGCTGGGATAGCGATGGGGGAGCCGTACTTCAAGTTAAAAGATCAAATTCGGCGCGCAGGCGTCGTTTGCTTCAGCAGCAACTATGAGCTGTACGCGGATATGAGCCAGCGTGTGATGACCACGCTCGAAGAGCTGGCACCGCGGGTAGAGATTTACTCTATAGACGAAGCGTTCTGTGATCTGACTGGTGTGCGTAACTGCCGTGTGCTGGAAGACTTCGGCAGGGAACTGCAGGAAGCTGTCTACAGGAATACACGACTTGCGGTGGGCGTTGGCATAGGGCAGACAAAGACGCTGGCCAAGTTGGCAAATCATGCGGCGAAAAAGTGGCTGAGGCAAACCGGCGGTGTAGTCGACCTGTCAAATTTTGATCGGCAGCGTAAATTAATGGCGGCGCTGCCGGTTGATGAAACATGGGGCGTTGGTCGCCGAATCGCTAAAAAACTCGAGTCCATGGGGATCAAGACGGTTCTCGATCTGGCAGACACCGACATCCGGTTTATCCGTAAGCATTTCAGCGTGGTGTTGGAAAGGACTGTAAGAGAGCTCCGTGGCGAATCATGCCTGGGGCTGGAAGAGTTTGCGTCGGCAAAGCAGGAAATTGTCTGCTCCCGTTCGTTCGGCGATCGGGTAACTGATTACGAGCAGATGAGGCAGGCCATTTGCAGTTACGCAGCGCGTGCGGCTGAAAAACTCCGCGGGGAACATCAGTATTGCAGGTTTATTTCGGTATTCGTCAAAACCTCACCCTTTGCCCTCAATGAGCCTTATTACGGTAACAGCGCTTCCGTTAAATTGTTGACACCAACGCAGGACAGCAGGGACATTATCGGCGCGGCCACGCGTTGTCTTGATGTTATCTGGAAAGACGGGCACCGTTATCAAAAGGCGGGTGTGATGCTGGGTGACTTTTTCAGCCAGGGCGTGGCGCAGCTTAACCTGTTTGATGATAATGCGCCGCGTGCCGGCAGCGAAAAACTAATGGAAGTGTTGGACCACCTCAACGCCAAAGATGGGAAGGGAACTCTCTATTTCGCCGGGCAGGGTATCCAGCAGCAATGGCAGATGAAGCGAGAGAAGCTTTCGCCTCGATATACTACAAGGTACTCCGATCTGCTGAGAGTGAGATAAAATGAATGTATACCATCAATTACCAAAGCGAGACTTTCATGAGAACGCCAATAACTAAAGAAGAAGTAGATATGTTGATTAATGACCTCGATATGTTGGGAGATCAACAATTAGTTGGAATCGAAGCTTATGAAGCGATGCGCCTTCTGGAGATGAGAAGACAAACCTCTCAATTGGAAGCAATAAAGCAGTTGTTAGAAAGGAAACAATAAGTTAAAGCGGGATAATCAAATCAGCCCCTTGATTTTTCACATTCCCCACGGCACGCGATACAGCGTGCCAGGTAAATTTATCTACTGGCACTGTACCATCGGCAATTATCGCCTCTGCCTCTTTCCCCCCAACATCCTGTCGCATCCATTCCCTTGCTGCTTCCGGCGTAAGCACAAGTGGCTGTCGGTCGTGTATATCGACCAGTCCCTGATCTGCTGCTGATGTCACGATGAGAAAACCTTCAGCTTCGTCGCCGCGCTCAAACGGTATGCTTCCGATCGCAGCCATAAATATTGGTTGACCGTCTGCACGGTGGATGAAGTAGGGCTGTTTCTTATCGCCTTCCTTCTTCCATTCAAACCATCCGTCAGCGAAGCATATAGCCCGGCCATGCTGCCATAGAGGTTTAAACATTCTGCTGGTGGCCGCAGTTTCAACGCGTGCGTTAATCAGTGGCGGTTTTTCCCACCATCCTGGCGCGTACCCCCAGTAAACTGGATCAAGATGAAGTTGTTCGTCACGCTCACTCAGCAGCAGAACTTTGGTCCCAGGAGCCACATTGTATCGACCAATTGGTTCCGGATCGTATGCGATGTCACGTTCAGCTTCATCAGCTAAATAGCTCAGGTATTCTTCACGGGTTTGAGATTGAGCGAATCTTCCACACATAGGTTAACCTCCCGTCGTCAGACTGAAAGTATAGGGTAGAGAGAAAAAGTGGCGCGCGCCGGTAATGATTTAAAGGGAGGCTATACGGTAATTCGAAATGAAAAATTTGTGTATTGATGAATTCCGAAACTGAGCAGAGAGCAAAACGAGGCAACAATCGTAAATTGCTTTGTATCTAACAGGCTTTATTCCCCGGTTTCACCCCACAGGCTCCCCATTCAAATTTAAGGCATAAAAAAACCAGCCATAACAGGCTGGTTCTTAAGGGGAATTTTGGTCGGCACGAGAGGATTTGAACCTCCGACCCCCGACACCCCATATCTGCGATAAGTTAGGTCTGTACCAACGCTTCAGATTCTGTGAGTGATGTCTGATAGCGCTTTACTGCCTCAGCAAAGGCTTGCGCGGCATCTGCATTAGATACCATATATTCTTCAGTTACCCCTGTTTGAGAATGGAAAGTAATATTTCCATAAATGCAAATAGGGATTTGGTAGTTGTCTTTAAATCGCCGGTCTGGCGAGCCATTCTTATTCGTTTTCGCCCATGTATGGCCATCTATGCGAGAATCACTGGGAACACCTTCTTCCTCATGAAATCTTCGATATTCTGAACTGATTTGTAATTCGCGTAAATCAATCAGAGCGAACGCTCCATCAGCTCGTGGTAGGACTGCAACTCCAGGATAAAGCAAAATATCGTCGCCATTCACATTTTCAAACCGCATCGCACGCCCTGCAAATTGAATGAGATCCGTTGAACTGAAATCAAAGGTAACTGGGTGACGATTAACAGACCTGGTTGCTAATGTTCTTTCGGCAAACTGGTCTGTAGCTTTATCTGCAGTAATATCCCATTTTTTGACACTCGATTTTAACATATCGAATGCACGGACCATTGCTGCATATGCGCGCTGTGAAGTATCACTGCTCTCGAAGGTTATGGCTATTTTTGTGCTGTCCTCCCAAGATACTAGGCGAGATATCTCAGCCTGAGTTAGTGGGAGTTCTGTCTCAAGTTCTGCGATACGTCGTTTGTAAAACCAACGGAATAGACTTGATTTGCGTCGAACCAGCTCGTTCTTTTGGTTTGATTCTTCAGCAAGAGCCTCTTGTAGGTCAGCTTTTATCTCCGCCCTTTGTTCTCGCGCTTTAGCAATCAAATCTCGTAAAGGTAAAAGGGAGGTGCTCGTCAGGACTTCTACCGAAGCGCTGGAAATTTCATTCATGCCAGCCATGGGCATATATATTTTAGCGTTCGATGGGGTGTTACTTGGAAATGCTTCCGGCATTCCAAAATGTGGCTCTGTGGAGGACGGCGCTAATGGATTGGTAACTGAGTGCCCATCATCATAGGGCAGGGTAGGTGTAGTATAAGATAAGCCTGTACCCGGTAGTCCGACAGTCGCTCTGAGTCCTTTTGTCCCAACATTGACAGTTGCACCAGGTACACCGATGCTTGCGCTTATTCCACGTTTACCAATGTTGAGCTTAACGCCAGGAAACAGAGTAAACGTTTGTCTGAAACGAAGAGACATAAAGTTATCCCTATGTAGTTTTGTGCACCAAAGTTCGAAATGTTTTTATATGAACATTGAGCTGATACAGAAGCCTATCCTTAGCTCATCTTCATACCGCCATGATACAGCGGTTTACTTGCTGGTGAAGTAAAATGAAAAAACCCGCATAAGCGGGCTTTTTCATCACTCGGGAGCCGCGGCTCCTTTGCGTATCCTTTTTTGTCCCCTCACCGTCTGGCTGGTGTCCTGCTGAGACTGCTAACTACCTGTTATTTCTAGCGATGTCCTATCACTGTCCAATCATGATTGGTGGAGCTGGCGGGAGTTGAACCCGCGTCCGAAATTCCTACATACCATTTTTACTGTAATGAAATCAGTTATTTACGTTTAAAAACAGAGTGTTAGTGTTATTTGGTGTTTGTCCGTTTTATGCCTTTTTAACGCTCTGCCGCCAAAGTGCCGCCATAAATTAGCGGTTCCAGTTGAGATTGTGAAGCGGGTTTTTGGTAACGGCATCTTCCAGGTGGTCGGGTGCAAAGTGTGCGTAAACCATCGTCATTTTAATATCGGCATGGCCTAGAATATCGCGCAGTACCAGTATGTTTCCGCCGTTCATCATAAAGTGGCTGGCGAATGTGTGGCGCAGTACATGCGTGCACTGGCCTTCAGGCAAGTCGATACCCGCTCTTTTTACTGCGCGCTCAAAAGCTTTTCTGCAGGGTGTGAATAGCTTACCTCTGTTTTTGGGCAGATCGTCATAAAGATCCTGAGATATCGGTACGGTTCGGTTTTTCTTGCCTTTGGTTTTGGTATAGGTGATCCGGTATTTAGATAACTGATGGCCCTGCAGGTTTTCGGCTTCACTCCACCGCGCGCCGGTGGCCAGGCATACCTTTGCGATCATTAATAGGCTGGGGCTTTGAGAATCAGCGCAGGCATCAAGCAGGCGTTTAATTTCGTCTTGGGCAAGGAACGCCAGTTCCCCCTCTGCGATTTTGAATGTTGGTAGCCCGGCGAGCGGGTTAGGCGCTGACCAGTGGCCCAGCTTTTTCAGGGTGCCAAAAACGGATGATAGGTTACGCTGTTCCAGGTTTACCGTGCGGGGCTTTACTGGCGACATCAGCGCGCCGTTTTCGTTACGTACTTCACCTTTTAATCGTGCTTCGCGATATTTTGTAAAGTCACCGGCGGTTAACTCAGAGGCGACGGGATCGCCCAGGCCATTGCAGATAATATTCAGTTTCGCCATTAGGCGCTTGGGGTCTGCGAGCGTCTGGCCGTAAAGGGAGTGCCACTGCTCAATCAATTCTGACAAACGCCGCCGATCTTCCTTTTCACCCAGCCACGGCTTTTTGTTCACTTCATCCATGGTGAAGTTTTCGAATGCTACAGCCTCGCCCTTTGTCGCAAATTGCTTGCGCACGCGCTTGCCGTCACGCCCGTTCGGGTAACACTCGCACAACCATTTTCCGTTCGGCTGTTTTCTGATGGTCATATCAAAGGCTCTTAATAATTTTCAATGCGCGGCCAACAACCTCGATATCATCCAAGCTGCACTCAAACGAAGAGTCATCTTGATGCACAACTAATCTGTTTCCCGGAAGGCGAGTTAGCTTAACAATGCTTTTTATCCCGTCGATATCGACCAACCACATCCCATTCACTGGTGGTGTCTGGTTACGGTCAACTAAATATGAATCGCCAGTGGTATTTACGAGAAGCAGCTCGTTTGAGTCAGGGGGAAGCAGGCTGCTATCAATGATGGCCTTCCCGGCTTCAACCAACGAACCTCCTATAAGGGTAGCCTTGTCAATCTCTGGCGATATAAGTTCAGAAAGAGGTTTTACCTTGCTGGAGTTCACGATATTGATACTTTTTTTATCATCAATTTTTGCTCCTGGTTCGCCTTGTCCTGTGGTTAGCCAGAGTAACGAAACGCCTGTTTCAAGAGCGCATTGGATCACCCATTCTGCAGGAAAGCTGTCCCTTAAGTATCTGTTTGCCATGGTGCTTTTAGATGCGCCTAGGTGATCGCATAGCTGCTGTCTGGACTTGAAATCATAGGCAGCCATCAACCTATGGATAGCCTCTCTACCCCCTGTATTCTCGCCTGCTTTCACCTGTATCATTTTTTAATCCTATTGACGTATCAAATATTGGATCGTAGTATCTCGATTGTTCAAATGTTGAATCACATAAAACAAGATAAAACGACATAAACCAAACCTTAACTGAGAGATACTGCACTATGAGCACTGATATTTCAATTCGTGTACCAAAAGAGATGGCTACGCCTGCGGAATTCGCCGAATGGGAAGGCATTTCACGCGGTTCTGTTTATCAAAAAATCCACCATGGTCAGCTGGCTAAATACATGGTTAAAAAGGATAAAAATAAGGGCCGCGTAAGCCTGCGTTATCTTATGTACAAAACCGATCAGGTTCGCGAGTCCCTTGGTCATTCCAACTTCCGCGTTGTTGTTGGTCAGTGAGTTCAATTATGAGAACTTTCGAAGAGGCTCACATGTTTGATTATAAGATTTCCAAACATCCGCACTTTGACGACGCCTGCCGGGCTTTCGCACTACGTCACAACATGGCGAAGCTGGCGGAACGCGCCGGAATGAATGTCCAGACTCTGCGCAACAAGCTGAACCCGGACCAGCCACATCAACTGACGCCGCCGGAAATCTGGATGCTGACGGATATCACTGAGGACTCCACGCTGGTTGACGGTTTTCTGGCTCAGATTCACTGCCTGCCATGTGTACCGATGAACGAAGTGGCAAAAGAGAAGCTGCCGCATTACGTCATGAGCGCTACTGCTGAAATCGGACGTGTTGCTGCGGGTGCCGTATCGGGTGATGTGAAAACCACCGCAGGCCGCCGCGATGTTATCAGCAGCATTAACTCTGTTACTCGTCTGATGGCACTGGCTGCCGTTTCGATGCAGGCGCGTTTGCAGGCTAACCCGGCGATGGCAAGCGCGGTGGATACCGTGACGGGCCTCGGTGCTTCGTTCGGTCTGATCTGAGGTGGTTATGCTGACTAAAGAACCATCTTTCGCGTCACTTCTCATAAAGCAAAGCCCGGCAATGCACTACGGTCACGGCTGGATCATGGGGAAGGATGGCAAACGCTGGCACCCGTGCCGCTCTCAGGATGAACTGCTGGCTGACCTGTCCACAACCAAACAGGGGAAATCATGGCTATTGAAGGCGCTACGGCGACTGTTCCATTAAGCCCCGGTGAACGTCTGGACGGACTAAACCATATTGCGGAATTGAGGGCTAAAGTGTTTGGTCTGAATATTGAGCCGGAGCTTGAAAGGTTTATTAAAGATATGCGCGATCCACGCGACGTAAATAATAAACAGAATGAGCGGGCACTGGCAGCCATTTTTTATATGGCAAAAATTCCGGCAGAACGTCACGGCGTCAATATTAGTGAACTGACTACTGACGAAAAGCGGGAACTGGTGAACGCAATGAATCATTTTCGTGCAGTGGTGAGCTTATTTCCAAAGCGGCTAACCATGCCGAATTAATCCACAACAGAAATTAATGGCGTAAACCCGCCGGGCTTCTTATTGCCCAAATTCAGGAGAAACAACTATGCGAAATATTGAAACCCGTACCATTAAAACAGGACCAGATGATGCTGGACTCAACCTGCTGCTGACTGAGGCACGCAAAGAAGAACGCCGGGGACGCGCAGATGTGATGGCTGCGCGTCTGGATTCTTTAGCTGCCCGTATCGTGTCACGTCAGCTTAACCACACGGAAGCGGCTGAGCTGCTGCGTCAGGAAGCTGTGAAGATTCAGAACGAAGCGCAGGAGATCCACTGATGGCTGATTCAATGGACCTCGTACAACAGCGCGTTGAAGAAGAACGCCAGCGCCACATCCACACCGCCCGCAATAAGGCACCGGGCGTTTCCCGTGTTCTCTGCATTGATTGCGATGCGCCGATCCCGCCAGCTCGCCGCCGCGCCATTCCGGGCGTGCAGTGCTGCGTCACTTGTCAGGAAATAGCAGAGCTGAAAGGCAAACATTACAACGGAGGTGCTGTATGAGCACTATCCTGAAATGGGCGGGAAATAAAACCGTCATCATGCCGGAACTGAAAAAACACCTTCCTGCTGGCCCGCGACTGGTTGAACCTTTCGCGGGTTCATGCGCTGTAATGATGGCGACAGACTATCCTCATTATCTTGTTGCTGATATTAATCCTGATTTGATTAATCTTTATTTGATGATTCAGAAAGATCATGAGGCTGTCATTCAGATAGCGAGGGAGTTATTTAAAGGTTTTAATTCGGATGTTCAGTATTACCGTGTCCGCCAGCACTTCAATTACTCCCTTTCTAATGAAGTAGAAAAAGCAGCATATTTTCTATATTTGAATCGCCATTGTTATCGCGGTTTGTGCCGCTATAACTTAAGTGGAATTTTCAATGTCCCTTACGGTAATTATAAAAATCCGTATCTCCCTGAAAATGAAATACGCGCTTTTGCCGAAAAGGCACAACGCGCAACGTTTATCTGCGGCAGCTATGACGAGACACTGGCGCTGCTGCAGGCGGGGGATGTTGTCTACTGTGATCCACCATATGACGGCACGTTTACCGCTTATCACACTGCCGGTTTTACGGAGGACGATCAGTATCATCTGGCGTCTATTCTTGAGCGCCGCTCATCAGAAGGTCATCCGGTTATCGTGTCCAACAGCGACACATCCCTGACACGCTCCCTTTATCGTAATTTCACCCGCCACCGTATCACCGCAAAACGCAGCATGGGTGTGGCTGCGGGTGATGGTAAATCTGCAGCCGAAATCATCGCCACGAAGTCAGTGCGCTGGTTCGGTGTTGATTTAGCCAGAGGTCCAGACCGTACCGTTGAGGTGCGCGTATGAATGCCATCGATCCGCGCTGCTTCGCTGCCAGCACCATCAACACCATCAGTATTTCAGGCGGCAAAGATAGTCTTGCACAGTGGCTAAGAGCCATTGAAAACGATGTTCCGCATATCTCTGTCTTTGCTGATACGGGCCATGAACACCCCCAGACGATGGAATATCTGGATTATCTGGAATCAAAGCTGGGCAAGGTTATCCGCGTTAAAGCTGATTTCACACGCCAGATAGAAGGGAAACGTAAATTTATTGCGGAAAAGTGGCCTGTTTCTCTGGTTCAGGAATGCGGTATGTCGCCGGATGAGGCTGCAGAACGTATCCACCGGGCACTGGAAATCCTTAAACCAACCGGCATTCCGTTTCTTGATCTGTGCATGTGGAAAGGCCGTTTTCCTTCAACAAAAGTTCGTTTTTGTACTTTTGAGCTGAAACATGAGCCGGTGCGTACGCAGGTGATCGTCCCGGCTCTGGAGAAATACGACGAGGTAATCAGCTGGCAGGGCGTCAGGGGACAGGAATCCCCAGAACGTGCTTTGCTGCCTGAGTGGGAGGAAGACGCAGACGATACACCGGGCCTTCATGTTTATCGTCCGATCCTCAACTGGCTGCATGAAGATGTGTTCGCTCTTGCCAGACGCCATGGCATTAAGCCTAACCCACTTTATCTGCAGGGCTGCAGCCGTGTCGGGTGTATGCCATGCATTCACGCCCGCAAGTCCGAGCTTGCAGAAATTTTCCAGCGCTGGCCTGAAGAAATCCGCCGTGTGGCTGAATGGGAGAGGATGGTTGCGGAATGTTCACGGCGTGGCAATTCAACATTCTTCCCGTCCACGCATGACCCGCGCCGTGCTGAAAAACGTATTGAAGTCATTACCGTTGATGCTTATGGCATTGAGTCTTATCGCGACTGGGCCTTAACCACTCGTGGCGGTGTGCAGTTCGATCTGCTGGCTGGCATGAACGATAAGGCAGTGTGCAGCAGTGTTTATGCCGGAGTCTGCGAGTGACGGAAATCAGTACAGGCCGCTTCGCCGCCCCATTTGTTACTGAAACTCCCGGTAGTGTTGAAAATGCTACCGGGCCTTATTCGTGGAATTTGCCCAGGAACGCAGTTAACCCCTATCTGAACCCGGCGGAAGTTGCGCCGGAGTCTGCGCTTTCAAACCTGATCGCTCTTTACGCTGCGGATAACGAGCAGGAGCAGCTGCGCCGTGAGGCGCTGAGCGATGAGGTCTGGGAACGTTATTTCTTCAATGAATCCCGTGATCCTGTCCAGCGCGAAATGGAGCAGGACCGGCTGATTAGTCGTGCCAAAATGGCGCGCGAGCAGCAGCGTTTTAATCCCGATCTGGTCATTCTGGCTGACGTTAACGCCATGCCGCCCCACATCAGCAAGCCTTTGCTGGAACGGATTAAATATTTCCATAGCCTGGGCAGGGCAAAGGCTTATTCCCGCTACCTGCGCGAAACCATCAGGCCGTGTCTTGAGCGGCTGGAGCGCGTGCGTGACAGTCAGGTGTCTGCGTCTTTCCGGTTCATGGCGAGCCATGACGGGCTGGAGGGGCTGCTGGTACTGCCTGAAATGAGTCAGGATCAGGTCAAGCGCCTTTCCACGCTGGTTGCGGCACATATGAGCATGTGTCTTGATGCGGCCTGCGGTGATTTGTTTGTCTGTGACGATGTTAAACCAGAAGAAATCCGCCAGGCATGGGAAAGGGTTGCCGCAGAAGCCATGCGCCTTGAGGTAATCCCGCCTGCCTTTGAGCAGTTGCGCCGCAAAAAGCGCCGCCGCAAGCCGGTGCCTTATGAACTGATCCCACCGTCGCTGGCGCGTATGCTGTGCGCGGACTGGTGGTATCGCAAACTTTGGCAGATGCGCTGCGAGTGGCGGGAGGAACAGCTGCGTGCCGTCTGCCTGGTCAACAAAAAAGCGTCCCCGTATGTCAGCTATGAAGCCGTGATCCACAAACGCGAGCAGCGCCGCAAATCGCTGGAGTTCTTCCGCTCGCATGAGCTGGTCAACGAAGACGGCGACACGCTGGACATGGAAGACGTGGTGAACGCCAGCAACAGCAACCCGGCACACCGCCGTAATGAAATGATGGCCTGTGTTAAGGGACTGGAGCTGATCGCGGAAATGCGCGGAGACTGCGCGGTGTTTTATACCATCACCTGCCCGTCACGCTTCCACGCAACCCTCAACAACGGCAGACCTAATCCGAAGTGGACCAGTGCCACTGTCCGGCAGAGCAGTGACTACCTGGTTGATACGTTCGCCGCTTTCCGCAAGGCCATGCACAAGGCCGGGTTGCGCTGGTATGGCGTTCGCGTTGCAGAGCCGCACCATGACGGCACCGTGCACTGGCATCTTCTGTGCTTCATGCGCAAAAAAGACCGCCGTTCCATCACCGCACTGCTGCGTAAGTTTGCCATCCGTGAAGACCGCGAGGAGCTGGGCACCAATACCGGGCCGCGCTTCAAGTCCGAGCTAATCAATCCGCGCAAGGGAACGCCGACCAGCTATATCGCCAAATACATCAGTAAGAACATCGACGGGCGTGGGCTGGCTAAAGAAATCAGCAAAGAAACCGGCAGATCACTGCGTGACAGCGCCGAGCATGTCAGCGCCTGGGCGTCACTGCACCGTGTTCAGCAATTTCGTTTCTTTGGTATTCCTGGGCGTCAGGCATACCGCGAGCTGCGCTTGCTGGCAGGTCAGGCGGCGAGAGTACAGGGCGAACGCAAAGCGGGTGCGCCGGTACTGGATAATCCACGTCTGGATGCGGTACTGGCGGCGGCTGATGCGGGCTGCTTTGCCACCTACATTATGAAGCAGGGCGGTGTACTGGTTCCCCGCAAACATCACCTTGTCCGCACGGCTTATGAGCTTAACGACGAACCGAGCGCCTACGGCGATCACGGTATCCGTATCTATGGCATCTGGTCCCCTATTGTAGAGGGCAAGATTTGCACGCACGCGATGAAGTGGAAAAAGGTTCGTAAGGCCGTTGACGTTCAGGAGGCGGCAGCCGACCAGGGCGCTTGCGCCCCTTGGACTCGTGGCAATAACTGTCCCCCTGTTGAAAATCTAAACAAATCAGGGGGTGATTTACCCGATATTAAAACCATGGATGAGAAGGAGCTGCAGGAATATCTCCACAACATGGGCCAGAAGGAACGGCGGGAGCTGACAGCCAGGCTAAGGCTGGTAAAACCGAAGCGGAAAAAAGCCTATAAACAGACTATTTCGGATCAGCAGCGCCTGCAGCTTGAGGCAGAACTGAGTTCCAGAGGGTTCGATGGCAGTGAATCTGAGATCGATCTACTTTTGCGCGGCGGCAGTATCCCGTCAGGTGCCGGGCTGCGTATTTTTTACCGCAACCATCGCCTGCGGGAAGATGATAAATGGCGGCAATGGTACGGCTGAGGCGGGGTTAACAATTTGTGCTTTATTGATCAGCATCAGATCCATCTAATTGACTGACCAAAAACAGTTTTACATTTTCCTTTTCCTACTATACTGTAATTATAAACAGTGGATATATATACAGTATTGTGTATCCGTAGCAGTGAGAGGAGGGAAGATGCAGGACTATCTTTTGGAGTCTTTGAAACTCCAGCGCATTGATTTTTTTATCAAGCTTGTAGCTGCCAGTGAGTGCAGCGACGAAGAAAAGAGGCTGGCTATCCAGTGGGTGTCTGAACTGACCGATGAGCTGATGGCGAAAATTCGCAGCCATGAATACAGCCGGTCAATGGACGTAACCAGTTAAGGGGAATCTGTATGCGCATTGAAATAATGATCGATAAAGAGCAGAAGATTAGCCAGTCCACGCTGGACGCCCTTGAAACCGAGCTTTACCGAAATTTGCGCCCTCTGTATCCCAAAACAGCTATTCGTATTCGCAAGGGCAGCGCAAACGGCCTCGAACTGAGCGGCTTAAGACTGGATGAAGATAAAAAGCGAGTAATGGAAATTATGCAGCAGGTCTGGGAGGACGACAGCTGGATGCATTGAGGAACGTTGCCAGCGTAAGAATTTAAATTCTTGCGCTGGCAAGGTTGAACAACGAGCAAGGCGAGGCGTTAGAAAATGGGTAAAGTTGACCAGAACTACCAGATAGTTTATCGGGGTGAAGAACTTAAAGTGTACATTCCGGGGGGATTGGTGTTCTTTCAACGTCCAAAGGAATGTGGAGGTGGTTACTGGTTAGGCCGTACTTATGATGGGCTGTTCTGGCTGGAACTTGAATTCCCCACTTCGCTGCACGACGGTCTGGTTTACCTCCTTCAACTTAAGAAAGTTGAAGCCCTGAGCAATGAGTTCGATGATAATTTTTCTTTGTTTTGACCTGCACGTGTGGGTGCATGGCTATGCTGCATGAGATCGCATGATCGTTTGAGGATCGTTTTTGCTGAGGCCCGCCAGAACTGGCGGGCTTTTGCTCATGTCATGCAGGTGCATGAAAACCACTACATAAAGCGGGCAGGCGTGGCGGGGATACGAGCGCGCGCTCATGGTTGGAATATTGAATTTGTGGTATCAAAGGGTTAGCTTTTTAAGCCGTTGAAAGTTAATAGTTGGGCATGTGTTTCATCAGTGGGAGGATGGCTGACATGGTGATGTTAGTGGACGACTGTCCAAGGTGTGGTTCGCAAAAAATTTCATTTGATGTTAATGGATTGAACCTTACTGGAGTTTACACAAACCTTGATGGGTCAAAAACGTACGAGTACGAGGTTTACTGTGTTTGCCGCGAATGTCGCAAGACAACTATGTTTATCTGCTGGCCTTTGGAAAAAAATAAAACTTTAGATGGTTACAATTGGGGAAGTGGGCTTTTTGGGCTAAAGGAGGTAGTCAATGTGGGTAGGCCTATTTCACCAGCTGACATAGCTGTAGATGAACCACCTGAATTTTTGCCTGAACATATAAACAGCGCATATGAGGAAGGGGCAAAATGTTTGGCAATTGGCTGCTATAACGCTGCGGCAACCATGTTTAGGCTTTGTCTTGATTATGCAACTAAAGGACTTGTTCCTAATGATGAGCAAGGGCCTGCACAGAAAATCAAGAGAAGCTTAGGTTTAAGAATGGGATGGTTATTTGATAATCAACTCTTACCTGAGTCCTTGAGAGAACTGGCTGAATGTGTCAAAGATGATGGAAATGATGGCGCTCATGAAGGGATCTTAGATAAGGCTGCCGCTGAGGATCTTGAAGATTTTACCTATCTTTTTTTAGAGCGTCTTTATACTGAACCTCAGCGCCTTATCGAAGCCCGAATAAGGCGTGAGCAAAGGCGAAATAAATAAGGTAAGAATTATTCCTCAGCAAGGGTATAGGGCGTGAATTTAATCACTTCTTCGCCCAGCCAGTCGTTAAGCTCCTGCAGTCGCTTCTGCAGCGGCATCAGTTCGTTGCGGACAAAGACACGGCTGGCCTTTTCCACATCGCCAAAGCCGCCGGTATTGTTGGGAATAATCCCCATCATCTGCGGCGGAACGCGGTGAGCTGCCATCATGTCATCGCGGCTCACGTTCTTGATGTTCAGAAATTCATCTTTTGCCGCCACCTCTGACAGAGGGATGATCTGAATACCGTCCTTTTTGCCGTTGGGTGAGTACATAAACAAGTTTCGGAAGTTGCCCGGTCCTTTGGCGCTTTTCATTGCCTGGCGGATGTTGTTCACGTCCTCCTGGTTCTGCGCCGCGTCAGTCATGTACATGATAAAACCCGCGTGGCTGCCGTTGATGTAATACTTGCGGCGGAACAGCGTTGCTGACTCATTCAGCAGAGCAGAAGGGATGGCGGACAGGTATTCCGGCAGGCCGTAAATTTCCTGGTTCAGGTCCGGCTCCATCAGGTGAAAGATACTGCCTTTAGTGAACTCGTAGGGCTGCCTGGTTAGACCGTATTGCACAAACCAGTAGGTGTCTAAGTCGATCCCGCGGCGGGTGTATTTCGCCAGCGATGGCTCCAGCGACAGAATGCCGCCGAGCCGGTTCGTTCGTTTCTCCAGATAAGCGTTACCAAACACCAGATAGTCCTGCACAAAGCGGCTGAATGCTTGCTGGCTCAGTAGTGGATGTGGGATAAATGTACTGGTCAAAATGTTGCGCTTGACGGCAATCGGTGAGCTGTGATGTACGGCGGCGCGATAGGTGCGAGCCAGCCCATCAAAACTGACCGGCGGTTCATACCATCTGTCCATCTGTACGCATTCCACATAGTCCAGCAGCTCGCGGCGGTCCAGTACCGGGATCGGATCGCCAAAGCTGAAAGCCTCGGCACTTACGCCTGTGTTTTTAGGTGCCGTAGCTTCTGTTGGCGTTGTACTGGTTAAGGCTTCGTGTTCACTCATCAAAAAATCTCCACAATATTGCTGGTATTGGCGGATTCGCCCTGCAGCGGTTCGTTAAACAGTGCGTGCATCGTTGCCCAGGCCAAATCTGCGTGGCTGGCTTCTTCGCTGCGGCTGGCTTCGTAGGTGGGGCGGTTGCCGCTGGCGGTAGTGGCACGGCGGATTGCCATAAAGGACTGCGCAATGTCGGTGTGTCCCGCGTCAAACTCCAGACGGCGGTGGCTGATAATGTCGTAGGCTTTTAGCACCAGGGCGTTTTTGACGTTGGGGTTGTAGACAAACTCCCGAACCGCTGGGAAAAAGTCTTTTACGTTCAGGTAAACACCGTGACCGACGCCGGTCGAGTCGATGCCGATATAGGTCACGTTGTACTGCTGCGTCAGTTTTTTAATAGCGTCAGCCTGGGCGCGGAAGTCCATCCCGCGCCACTGGTGCCGTTCAAGAATACGGAACTTGCCGCCCGGTACGGTTGGCGGTGCCACCACCACGCACCCGGCGCTGTCACCGTTCTGCGTGCCTTTCGCTGGGTCGTATCCGATCCAGACTTCGCGCCAGCCAAACGGGCGCAGCGCCAGCGCCTGAAAATCTGCCCACACTTCCCAGCTGTCCACCATGCACGCCTGCAGCTCGCTGAGCGGGAACACTGACGCCAGATCGTCAATAAATTCGCACATCAGCAGGTTCTGGTATTCGTCCGGGCTGTACTCCATGCGCAGCTGGTCGAGGTCGAACAGATTACAGCCGCCGCGCACCGCATCTTCCACGGTGACGATCTGGCGATACTGTCCGTCCGGGCAGAGCACGCCGCGCGCAAGGTTGTTGTGGGTCAGGTCAATGTCCACCTTGTCTGCTTTGGCGCGGCCCCGGTTGAATAGTGCGCCGGACCAGAACGGATAGGCGCTGTGGGTCAGGCTGGATGGGGTGGAGAAGTAGGTTTGTCGCCATTTCTTGTGAATGGCCATGCCGGAGGCAACCTTGCGCAGCTCCTGGAATTTCGGTATCCAAAAATATTCATCAAGGTACAGGTTGCCGTGGTAGCTCTGCGCCGTGCGGGCATTGGTGCCGAGGAAGTACAGGCACGCGCCGTTGCTGAGCGTCATCGGGTCGCCTTTCAGCTCAACATCCACCTCTTTTGCAAAGTCGATGATGTACTGCTTAAAGACGTGCGCCTGTGCCTTACTGGCTGAAAGGAAAATCTGGTTGCGCCCGGTGGTGATGGCATCAATCAGCGCTTCGCGGGCAAAAAAGTATGTTGCCCCAATCTGGCGTGACTTAAGCAGGTTGCGAATGCGGTGTTTTACGCCTGCCTGCCACCAGTGGCGCTGATATTCAAACATGCCGTTGCGGAAGATTTCTTCCAGCTTTTCGGTCTGTTCATCAGTGAAAACATTCTTTTCTGGCTGGCGGCGCGGGCCTTTGTTGCGGTTGGCAACTTTCGGGTTTAAGTCTGCTTCGTTCCCGCCGTCGTTAAATTTACCGATCCGGGCGTGGCGCTCTGACTGGCGCGCCAGCAGGTCAATCTCCTTGAAGTCTTTCCCTTCTTTGTGCTCCTTCATGATGAGCTGGCAGTAACGTGCGGCGGTGGTGAGCTGCATCTGATCCAGCGGCCCATAGTCGCCCCACTTGTCGCGCTTCTTCCAGCTGTGAACGGTTGCAACTTTTTCGCCCAGCATTTCAGCAATGCGGGCTACGC
Organism: Citrobacter sp. R4; assembly: GCF_026719175.1. Lineage (NCBI taxonomy): Bacteria > Pseudomonadati > Pseudomonadota > Gammaproteobacteria > Enterobacterales > Enterobacteriaceae > Citrobacter > Citrobacter sp. R4. The sequence continues at coordinate 9,481 of NZ_JAPPSU010000002.1, read as the reverse complement.
GGTATCCCTGAAAGTACAGCAGCATGGCCTGCCGACGGGGATCGAGGTCTGCGGGGGTCAGTGTCGTGTTCATGGCCCAAACATACGGCCTTGCCTGACGGCTTTCCCCGGCTGCGGTTTGTGTGGTTTACCGTACAAGTGCCGCGCGTTGTTTCACTCCCCCCATCACCGCAAACATAAGGCTCCAGTAAGTTTTTTCTAACGGAGCACGGCTCATGACAGTGAAAGCAAAGCGTTTCCGTATCGGGGTGGAAGGTGCCACCACTGACGGGCGCGAAATCCAGCGTGAATGGCTGGTACAGATGGCTGCCAGCTACAACCCGACGGTTTATACCGCGCTGATTAACCTTGAGCACATCAAGTCTTATCTGCCGGACAGCACCTTTAACCGCTACGGCAGGGTGACGGGGCTGGTTGCAGAAGAAATCAAGGACGGGCCGCTGGCGGGCAAGATGGCGCTTTATGCCGATATCGAACCCACGGACGCCCTGGTGGAACTGGTGAAGAAAGGCCAGAAGCTTTTCACCTCCATGGAGGTCAGCACGAAGTTTGCCGACACCGGCAAAGCCTACCTTGTGGGGCTGGGTGCGACGGACGATCCGGCGAGCCTTGGCACCGAAATGCTGGCATTCAGCGCCAGCGCCGCGCACAACCCACTGGCGAACCGTAAGCAGAACCCTGAAAACCTGTTTTCGGAAGCGGTTGAAACGCTGATCGAACTGGAAGAAGCCCAGGACGAAAAGCCGTCCCTCTTTGCCCGCGTCACCGCGCTGTTCACCAAAAAAGAGCAGACCGATGAGGCGCGCTTCTCCGACGTGCATAAAGCCGTGGAACTGGTTGCCACCGAGCAGCAGAACCTGAGCGAGCGCACGGATAAATCCCTGACCGAACAGGACAAGCGCCTTTCTGAGCTGGAGTCATCCCTGCAGGAGCAGCGGACCGCCTTTGCCGAGCTTGAGCAAAAGCTGAGCAGCGAAGACAGCCGTAAAGACTACCGCCAGCGCGCGCCGGGCGGTGACGCACCGGCAGGCACCCTGACCAATTGCTGATGGAGCATAAAACCCGATGAAAAAGAAAACCCGCTTTGCCTTTAACGCTTACCTGCAGCAGCTGGCGCGCCTGAACGGTGTGGAGATTGAAGAACTCTCCAGCAAGTTCACCGTGGAACCCTCTGTTCAGCAGACGCTGGAAGACCAGATCCAGCAGTCAGTAGCTTTCCTTTCGCTAATTAACATCACGCCGGTCACTGAGCAGTCCGGTCAGTTGCTGGGGTTGGGTGTTGGTTCAACCATTGCCGGAACCACTGACACCACCACCAAAGAGCGTGAACCTACCGATCCGATGCTGATGGAGGACGTGGAATATAAATGCGAGCAGACCAACTTTGATACGGCAATAACCTACGCAAAGCTGGATCTGTGGGCAAAATTCCAGGACTTCCAGGTGCGTATCCGCAACGCCATCGTCAAGCGTCAGGCACTGGACCGCATCATGATTGGCTTTAACGGCGTGAAGCGTGCAAAAACGTCCAACCGTGCTGAAAACCCGCTACTGCAGGACGTCAATAAAGGCTGGCTGCAGAAAATTCGCGAAGATGCACCGGATCATGTCATGGGAAGCACCACAAAAGACGGTGTTACGACAGCGGGCACCGTTAAAGTCGGTAAAAAGGCTTCTGAATTAACTGAAGGCGGCTACGAAAATCTGGACGCACTGGTAATGGATGCGGTTAACGAACTGATCGATGTGGTCTATCAGGACGATGACGAGCTGGTTGTCGTCTGCGGACGTGAACTGCTGTCTGACAAGTATTTCCCGCTGGTCAACAAAGAGCAGGACAACAGCGAGAAAATCGCCGCCGATCTGATCATCAGCCAGAAACGCATGGGCGGCCTGCAGGCTGTGCGCGCGCCTTTCTTCCCGGCAAATGCCCTGCTGATCACCCGTCTGGATAACCTGTCCATCTACTGGCAGGAAGATACCCGCCGCCGTTCAGTTATCGACAACCCGAAACGCGACCGGATTGAAAACTTTGAATCCGTCAACGAGGCGTATGTGGTCGAGGACTACCGCTGCGCGGCGCTGGTAGAAAACATCGAAATCGGTGATTTCAGCGCGCCTGCCGCACCGGAAAGTGGGGAATAACGCATGAGCCTGAGTCCCGCACGGCAGCACCGCCTGCGCATTCAGGCTGAACAGGCCGCCCGTGAGGGCGGCAGTGTTCGCCATGCGTCGGGCTATGACCTGATGCTGCTGCAGCTGGCAGAAGACCGCCGCCGCCTCAAGGGCGTCCAGTCCACGGTGAAAAAGGCGGAAATCAAGGTGGAACTGTTGCCGAAATATTCCGCCTGGGCGGAGGGCGTGCTGGCTGCCGGAGGTGCGCAGCAGGATGACGTGCTGATGTACGTGATGCTGTGGCGTATCGATGCCGGTGATTATGCCGGTGCGCTGGAAATCGGGCGTCATGCGCTGCGCCATGGCTGGGTGATGCCGCTGGGCAACCGTAACGTGCAGACCGTGCTGGCAGAAGAAATGGCAGACGCGGCGCAAAGCGCTCTGCTTGCCGCTATCGGTTTTGATGCCGATCTGCTTCTGCAGACGCTGGACCTGACCGCCGATCTGGATATGCCGGACCAGTCGCGGGCGCGCCTGCATAAAGCCATCGGCGCTGTACTGAGCGAAAGCAACCCGGCATCTGCACTGAATCACCTTACCCATGCGCTGCAGCTCGATCCCCGCTGTGGCGTGAAAAAAGAAAAGCAGCAGCTGGAGCGCAGACTGCGCAATGACAGCCGCTAACGAACGTGCCCCGCGCACGGGCGGCACGGGGTGGCGAACGGCACTGCCACATCAAAACCCCGTCCACCGCCCACTTATTCAGGAGAAAGCCGCATGAAGTTTGTTGCGCCCGAACAGGCACCGGAACTGGCGGAGGTCATCAAAAATACGCCGTTCTGGCCTGATGTGGATCTGTCGGAATTTCGCAGTGTGATGCGCACTGACGGCACGGTGACGCCGCCACGTTTAAAGCAGGTCGTGCTGACGGCAATTTCTGAGGTTAACGCTGAGCTGTTCGACTTCCGCAGCCGTCAGCAGATGCTGGGCTGGCGGACACTTGCTGAGGTTCCCGCAGAAATGCTGGACGGCAAAAGCGAGCGTATCCGGCACTACCACAACGCTGTTTTTTGCTGGGCGCGCGCCGTGCTCAATGAGCGTTATCAGGACTATGACGCCACGGCGTCAGGTGTGAAGCGAGGGGAGGAGCTGGCGGAGGCCAGCGGCGATCTGTGGCGTGATGCCCGCTGGGCTATCAGCCGGGTGCAGGATGCACCGCACTGTACGGTGGAGCTTATCTGATGAAAGTGCGTGCGCATCAGTATGACACGGTGGACGCGCTTTGCTGGCGTCATTACGGGCGTACGCAGGGTGTCACTGAGCAGGTTCTGCAGGCAAATCCGGGGCTGGCTGAGTACGGCCCATTTTTACCGCACGGGCTGCAGGTGGAGCTGCCGGACATTACGGCGTCAACCACGGCGCAGACCGTCCAGCTATGGGACTGAATTATGACGCTTGAACGAATCAGCGCCTTTATCACTTACTGCATCGCCGTGCTGCTGGCATGGCTGGGCGATCTGTCGCTCAAGGATGCGTCAACGGTTGGCGGCGTACTGATTGGTGTGCTGATGCTGGCTATCAACTGGTACTACAAACACCAGTCTTTCAAATTGTTACGTGGCGGCAAAATTTCGCGGGGGGAATATGAATCCTTCAATCGTTAAGCGCTGCCTTGTCGGGGCGGTGCTGGCTATCGCCGCCACGCTGCCCGGTTTCCAGTCGCTTCATACCTCCGTTGAGGGGCTGAAACTGATCGCCGATTACGAGGGATGCCGCCTGCAGCCTTATCAGTGCAGCGCGGGCGTTTGGACTGACGGGATCGGCAATACGTCCGGTGTGGTGCCGGGCAAAACTATCACTGAACGGCAGGCGGCGCAGGGACTTATCACCAATGTGCTGCGCGTGGAGCGGGCGCTGGAAAAATGTGTGGTACAGCCGATGCCGCAAAAGGTCTATGACGCGGTGGTGTCGTTTGCTTTCAACGTGGGCACCGGCAACGCCTGCAACTCCACGCTGGTTAAGTTGCTGAACCAGCGGCGCTGGGCGGATGCCTGCCATCAACTGCCGCGCTGGGTATATGTCAAAGGTGTGTTTAATCAGGGGCTGGACAACCGCCGCGCGCGGGAAATGGCCTGGTGCTTAAAAGGAGCATAACGGAATGAAAAAGAAAGTCATGAGCGTTTTTTTCCAGCTGGCATGGGCTGCGCTGTTGGTTATCAGCCTGCTGTATCCGCGCAGCGTTGCGCCGGTTCTGGTTGGTGCGTCTGTCTGGGTGTCATGCTTTCTCGCCTGGCTGCTTGCTGCGCTGTGCGCTGTAGGGTGGTTCGCCGGAGATCGGGCGCGCGATGAGGTCAGGGCGGCATTGCTGAAATTCAGGGCACACCCCGTAAAACCCGTGCGTACATGGGTAATCAGGCTGCTTATTGTTCTGTGCCTGGCGTTTTCTGGATGGGTGATCACCCTGGTGTTTTACCTGCTGACGCTGGTTCTGTATCAGATTGCCCGCGCGCCGCTTCATGAGCCGATGGCGGCCTGATGCGTGCGCTGGCGGTAGTGCTGGCGCTGGCACTTGCGGCGCTGGGCTGGCAGTCGTGGCGGCTTAACAATGCCAGCCACACTATCGAGACGCAGGGCGCGGCGCTGAAAAGCAAAACGCAGGAGCTGACGAAGAAAAACAGCCAACTGATCGGCCTGTCCATTCTGACCGAAACCAACAGCCGGGAGCAGGCGCGGCTTTATGCTGCAGCGGAACAGACCACCGCACTTCTGCGCAGCCGCCAGCACCGGATCGAGGAACTGAAACGTGAAAATGAGGATTTGCGCCGCTGGGCTGATACTCCTTTGCCTGCTGACATTATCCGGCTGCGGGAGCGTCCGGCCCTCGCCGGAGGTGCAGCTTACCGTGAGTGGCTGTCCCAGAGTGACGCAGTGCCGTCTGGAAAGGTCAGCGCCGCGCAGTAACGGCGATCTGAACGCGGTGCTGGATGAAACCGAGGCCGCCTGGGCGGTCTGTGCTGACAAAGTGGACACGATTATTGCGTGTCAGGAGCGAGACAGTGAACAAACCGCAGTCCTTACGCAGCGCCCTGAATAAAGCGGTTGCTTATGTCCGCGACAACCCGGACAAGCTGCATCTTTTCGTTGATAACGGCTCACTGGTGGCAACAGGTGCCAGCTCCATGTCATGGGAGTACCGCTACACCCTGAACGTGGTGATCGAGGATTTCAGCGGCGACCAGAATCTGCTGATGGCTCCTGTGCTGCTGTGGCTAAGTGACAACCAGCCGGATGCTATCAATAACCCGGAGCTGCGCGAAAAACTGTTCACCTTTGAAGTGGATATTCTGCGCAACGATGTATGTGACATAAGCCTGAATCTGCAACTGACGGAGCGCGTGCTGGTCAGCACTGACGGCAGCGTGTCGAGCGTTGAAGCTGTGCCGGAACCGGACGAACCCGAAGAAATGTGGACGGTGAAACGTGGATGAGCTGCAGAGGGTGGATGACTGGCTGACGGCGCTGCTGGCAAATCTGGAGCCTGCCGCACGCAACCGTATGATGCGGCAACTGGCGCAACAGCTGCGCCGGACGCAGCAGCAGAACATCAGGCTGCAGCGTAATCCCGACGGCAGCGGCTATGAGCCGCGCCGGATGACGGCCCGTAGCAAAAAGGGGCGTATCAAACGCCAGATGTTTGCAAAGCTGCGCACAACAAAATACCTGAAAACCACCGCCAGTGCGGACTCCGCCAGCGTGCAGTTTGATGGCAAGGTGCAGCGCATTGCCCGTGTTCACCATTACGGCCTGCGGGATCGCGTCAGCCGAAAAGGCCCGGAGGTTCGCTACGCAGAGCGCCGCCTGCTGGGCGTGAATGAAGAAGTGGAAACCGTCACCCGTGACACCATGCTGCGCTGGCTGGCGGGGTGATCTTTGTTTCATCGCTGGTACAACCGCCAGAACTGCCTACCTTTTCCCTCTGATGGCAACCTTTCGTTATGAATGCACAACTGACCGAAATCATGCGTCTTATCACCAACCTGATCCGCACCGGCACCGTGTCCGAAGTGGACCGGGAAAACTGGCTGTGCCGGGTGAAAACGGGTGAGCTTGAAACGAACTGGATTAATTGGCTGACTTACCGCGCTGGTAAGTCTAGGACATGGTGGTGCCCGTCACCGGGTGAGCAAGTCGTGTTGTTCAGTCTGGGGGGAAATTTGGAAACCGCCTTTGCGCTACCGGCAGTTTATTCAAATGAATTCCCTCCACCGTCTGACTCTGAAAGTGCTGATGTGACGGAGTACCCGGACGGGGGCTGGTTTGAGTATGAACCCGCCACCGGGCGCTGGCATGTCCGGGGCATCAAATCCATGGTGATCGAGGCGGCGGACAATATCACCCTCAAAACCAGTGCGTTCGTGGTGGAAGCTGACACCACGCGTATTAACAGCGAGGTGGTGATCAATGGCGGCGTCACCCAGGGTGGCGGCGCGATGAGTTCTAACGGGATCGTGGTGGATGACCATGAGCATACTGGTGTTGCGAAGGGTGGTGCAAATACCGGAGGTCCGGTATGACGCTGTACATCGGCATGAACCAGAAAGACGGGCAGAGCATTACAGACACTGACCATCTGCGCCAGTCCGTGCGGGATATTCTGCTGACACCGCAGGGCAGCCGTATTGCCCGCCGGGAATATGGCTCCCTGCTGTCCGCCCTGATTGACCAGCCGCAGAACCCGGCGCTGCGCCTGCAGGTCATGTCTGCGGTCTATGTGGCCCTGAGTCGCTGGGAGCCACGGCTTACGCTGGATTCCATCACCATCAGCAGCAATTTTGACGGTTCCATGGTGGTTGAGCTTACCGGGCAGCGCAATAACGGCGAGCCGGTTTCCCTTTCGGTATCAACAGGAGCAGAAAATGGCAGTAATTGACCTTTCCCAACTGCCCGCGCCGCAGATAGTGGACATGCCGGATTTTGAGGCACTGCTGGCTGAGCGCAAGGCCGCTTTTGTGGCGCTCTATCCGGCAGATGAGCAGGACGCGGTGCGGCGCACGCTGGCGCTGGAATCTGAACCCGTTACCAAACTACTGCAGGAAAGCACCTACCGAGAAATCCTGCTGCGCCAGCGTATCAACGAGGCTGCGCAGGCGGTGATGGTCGCCTATTCGATGGGAAATGATCTTGAGCAGCTGGCAGCAAACTGCAACGTGAAACGCCTGACGGTAGTGCCTGCTGATAACGATGCGGTACCGCCGGTCGCAGCAGTGATGGAGGATGATGAGGCGCTGCGACAGCGCATACCTGCTGCATTTGAGGGGCTGTCGGTTGCTGGCCCGACTGGAGCATATGAATTTCACGCCAGAAGCGCGGACGGGCGCGTGGCGGATGCCAGCGCAACCAGCCCGGCACCGGCGGAGGTGGTGCTTACCGTTCTGAGCCGTGAGGGTGACGGCTCGGCTGGGGATGATCTGCTGGCGGTGGTGGAGCAGGCGCTTAACAGCGAGAGCGTGCGTCCCGTGGCAGACCGCCTGACGGTGCGCAGCGCCGAAATAATCCCGTACAGCGTAAATGCGACGATTTTTCTATATCCGGGGCCGGAAGCTGAGCCGGTAATGGAGGCGGCAAAAGCCAGCCTGCAGAAGTATATCGCCAGTCAGACGCGGCTGGGCCGTGATATCCGTCGCAGCGCGATTTATGCCGCGCTGCATGTCGAGGGTGTCCAGCGTGTGGAGCTGGCATCACCGCTGGAAGACGTTGTGCTGGATAAGACGCAGGCAGCGTCATGTACGGAATGGAGCGTAACCAATGGGGGCACGGATGAATAGCCTGCTGCCGCCAGGTTCATCGCCGCTTGAGCGCCGACTGGCGCAGACCTGCAGCGGCATTTCCGATCTGCAGGTATCGCTGCGCGACCTGTGGAACCCGGCAACGTGTCCGGTCAGGTTCCTGCCATATCTGGCGTGGGCGTTTTCCGTTGACCGCTGGGATGAAAGCTGGACGGAGAGCGTCAAGCGTCGTGTGGTACAGGATGCTTTTTATATCCATCAGCACAAGGGAACAACCAGTGCCGTTCGGAGAGTGGTTGAGCCATTCGGCTTCCTGATCCGCATCATTGAATGGTGGCAGACCGGAGAAATGCCGGGGACGTTTCGCCTGGATATTGGCGTGCAGGACCAGGGCATCACGGAAGAAACCTATCTGGAACTGGAGCGCCTGATCGGTGACGCCAAGCCGTGCAGCCGCCATCTGATCGGCATGTCCATCAACCTGCAGACCAGCGGCCCTTATTTTGTGGGTGCCGCCACCTACACCGGCGAAGAAATCACGATCTACCCGTATATCAACGAAACCATTATTTCCGGCGGCACCGCTTATGAGGGCGGGGCGGTCCATGTTATTGACACAATGAGAGTGAATCCATGAGCGCAAAATTTTATACCCTGCTGACGGATATCGGTGCGGCGAAACTGGCAAGCGCCGCCGCGCTTGGTGTTCCGCTGAAAATTACCCAGATGGCGGTGGGCGACGGTGGCGGCGTATTACCCACACCAAGCGCGCAGCAGACCGCGTTAGTTGCTGAAAAACGACGCGCCGCGCTGAATATGCTGTATATCGATCCGCAAAACAGTAGCCAGATTATTGCTGAGCAGGTGATCCCCGAAACGGAAGGCGGTTGGTGGATTCGTGAGGTCGGTCTTTTCGATGATACCGGCGCATTGATTGCCGTGGGAAACTGCCCGGAGAGCTACAAGCCGCAGCTCGCGGAGGGGAGCGGGCGCACGCAGACCGTGCGCATGGTGCTGATTACCAGCAGCACCGATAATATCACCCTGAAAATTGACCCTGCAGTAGTGCTGGCAACTCGCAAGTATGTGGATGACAAGGTGCTGGAGCTAAAAGTGTATGTCGATGACCTGATGGCTAAACACCTTGCAGCTGCAGATCCTCATACGCAATATGCGACCAAAGCCAGTCCGACATTCACTGGTACGCCAAAAGCACCAACGGCAGCGGCAGGCAATAATTCCACGCAACTAGCAAACACTGCTTTTGTGCAGGCGGCAATTGCGGCACTGGTGGCATCTTCTCCAACTGCACTCGATACGCTTAACGAACTGGCGGCGGCGTTGGGAAATGATCCTAATTTTGCCACCACCATGACAAATGCGCTTGCCGGAAAGATGGACAAGGCAGCCAATGGCAAAGACATTGCTGATGTTTCAGAGTTTCTCAAAAACCTTGGTTTGGGAGCAGGCGCGCCAGCCATAGGAATTCCGTTCTTCTGGCCGTCCTCTGCGATGCCGAATACGGTTATGGATGAATGGGCAGATATGGTGTTTCTGAAATTCAACGGTGCGACATTTTC